>JBDHIO010000083.1:0-5744 GCA_039587355.1 Gemmatimonadota bacterium
AACGAGCCCGATGCCGACCGGGGCCTTAGCGCCGGGATTGTCGCTCTCAGACGAGGGGCACACGCGCGAGGAGAGGGCGGGGAGCCTGGACCGGCGCGGGTCAGGGTCCTCGAACGCGTGGCCGCCGCGAGGCGAGCGCTCGACAGAGCTCGGGAAGCCGGTGGCGGCGTGCGCGTGGCGGCATCCCGATGAGCCCCTCGAATCCGGTGATGGTCGATGGTGATGGGGGAGGCCCCCTTCGTACGCGTGGTGCGGTCGCGGGCATGTTGCTGGTCGCGGGTTCCGCCTTCGCGCTCGTCGGACTGGCGGACATCTTCCTCCTCTGGTTCCCACCGAACCCCGGAAGTGTGACGTGGGAGTACGCCACGGTCGGACGGACACTGGATTCGCTCCCGATGCCCATGCTCGGGCTCCTGTTCCTGGCGTACGGCGTGTTGCGGGCGCCTCAACCGACAAGGCACGGGGTGACCTTCGTCAGTGCGATTTTCGTGATCTGCGGGTTGTTGGGGGTCTTTCTCGCCTTTTTGATCTTCACGTCGGCACCGGCGATCATCGCGCAGACGCCTCCTGAAGCGGAGGGGGCGGTTCGGCGGGCCGCGGTGCGGCACGGCGTGCAGGCGGTTCTGTATCCTCTCGCCTGGTTCGTGATCGCGGTGATCGTCCGGAGGTCGCGGGGCGCGGAGGCGGCGCCATGACCGCGGGGGCGCGAGCACTGATGCCTGCGCGTGCGTTCCGCGTCCCGTTCACGGGCCTCGTCGTGACCGCGAGTTTCTTCCTCCTGTTCGGCCCGGCTCTGATCTCCCTGACGCGGGATTGGGCGACGAGCGGCGAGTATGGTCACGGCTTCCTGCTGGTGCCCATAGCGGTGTTCCTCGCATGGTCCCGGCGCGTCGAATCCGTCGAGCCCGAGCACAAGGGAGGGATGGCGGGGGTCGTGCTCTCGGTAACGCTCTTCCTGCTCGGGACACTTGCCGGGGAGCCCTTCACACAGCGTCTGGGCATGCTGGGAGTGCTGTGTGGTCTGACCGCCTACTACGCGGGTTGGGCTCAGTTCCGGGCCTGGTGGCTCCCGTTCGCTCTCCTTGCGAGTTCGATCCCCCTTCCCGATGTGGTACTGGATACGGTCACACTGCCGCTCCAGCTCTTCGCGTCCGGCGCGGCTGTATGGTTGCTCGATGCGCGGCACATCCCGGTGGGGCAGGCCGGGAACGTCATCTTCCTCCCGGGCCAGGAACTCTTCGTGGCGGCGGCCTGCAGCGGTCTCCGATCCGTGTCGGCGCTGTTCGGGCTGACGCTTCTCATCGCCGGCACCTGCGTGAGATCCACGCCCGGACGCCTGTTGTTGATCTCGATGGCCGTGCCGCTGGCGATCGGCGCGAACGTGCTTCGGGTCTTCGCGACGGGCTTCGGTGCGTACTACTTCGGCCCCGAATTGGCTCGCGGACTCTCGCACCACGCGATGGCCGCCGGCGCGTTCACTCTTCCGCTGGCGGTGGTCGGAGGCACGGCGTGGTTGATCGCGAGGCACGAGCGATGAACTCCACGCGGCGGCGCGTCCTGGCCGGTTGCGCCCCTGCGGCGGTCCTCGTGTTGGGGCTGGTTGGTCGACTCGCGGTCGAGCCCCAGCAACGGCTCGCGCTCAGCGCGCCGCTCTCGGAGCTCCCGGGGCAGGTGGGTTCGCTCACCATGGCTCGCGAGCTGAGCGTCCCCGAGCCGGAGCGTCAGGCGCTGCAGGCGGACGAGCTGTTTCACCGCGAGTACCGGAGCACGACCGGGCGCACGGCGAGCGTCTACGTGGCGTTTTACGGACGTCAGGGCGGCGGGAACAGCATTCATTCGCCCACGAACTGCCTCCCCGGATCGGGGTGGGAACAGGTCGAATCGGACCGCGTCACGGCGACCACCGTGTACGGCCCCGCGAGTATCAACCGAACGTTGATCGAGCACGGGACCGGGGCGCGGGCGCTCGTCTACTACTGGTACCAGGGGCGTGGCCGCGTCGCCGCGAACGAGTATCGCGTGAAGACCGACCTCCTGCGCGACGCGGTTCTGGACCGTCGCACCGACGAGGCCCTGGTGCGCGTGGTGTTTCCCCTGAACCCCAACGACACCCTGTCCGACGTCGACGTGCTGGCCGCGGGCACCGTGCCGGAGCTCGTGAAAGCGCTCGCGTCGCATCTGCCGACATGACGGAGGTCCCGAGGTTCCGGCGCTTCGCGAGGGCCGTGAAGCACACGCCGGATCGACTCCTGCACCCGACCCGCCGGCGAAACGCCCTGCGGCGGGTACGGACGGCCCGGCCGAAGAACCTGCTCGTCATGTGCCTGGGGAATATTTGCCGCAGCCCGTTCGCGGGTGGCGTGCTCGAGCGTCTCTTGCCGGATCGCGAGGTACGCTCCGCCGGGTTTCTTGAATCGGGGCGCCCCGCGCCACGCGAGGCCGTCTCGGTCGGGGCTGTGCACGGCGTAAACCTGTCCGTCCACAGCTCGACGCAGGTCACGCCCGAGGCGCTGGCCCGGGCCGATCTCGTCATCGTGATGGACGGTCGGCAAGCCGCTCGGATCGCGGCCATGGCCCCGGCGGCAACGCTCGTGGAGCGGCTCGGAGACTTCGATCCGGGTCCGATCGATACGAGGACCGTGATCGATCCCATCGATCGGGATCGCGCCTTCTTCGAGCGCATCTACGACCGCATCGACGCCTGCTGCGATGTTCTCGCACGGGGGATCGAGGCCGGGGGACCGGGCACATGAACGATTCCACCGCCCTCGACCTCAGCGTCGTCTGCCCCCTCTACAACGAGGAAGAGAGTGCGGGGCACCTGATCGACGCGATCCGGGTCGCGTTGGGCGACGAGATCCGGTGGGAGCTGATCCTCGTCGATGACGGCAGCTCCGACCGAACGGCGGAGGTGGTCCTCTCGGACGATGATCGGCGCGTTCACCTCTTCCGACTCGCCCGCAACTACGGGCAGTCGACCGCGACGCAGGCGGGGTTCGATCGGGCGCGCGGCCGCATCGTGACGACTCTCGATGGGGATCTGCAGAACGATCCGCGGGACATCCCTCTGCTCATGGCGAAGCTCGAGGAGGGCTTCGATCTCGTCGTGGGGTATCGGGAGGCTCGCCAAGACCGACTGATCACGCGGAAACTCCCGTCCAGGCTCGCGAATCTCCTGATCAGGACGGTGACGGGAGTGCCGATCATCGACAACGGCTGTTCGCTCAAGGCCTACCGCCGGGACCTGCTCCGCCGACTGCATCTCTATTCCGACATGCACAGGTTCATCCCGGCGCTCGCCGTCGGTTCCACCGGCGCCCAGATCGCGCAGATCCCCGTGCGTCACCACCCTCGACGCTATGGGACCAGCAAGTACGGCCTGTCGAGAATCTGGAAGGTGCTCGCCGATCTCATGACCGTCTCGATGCTGCGGTGGTTCGGAGAGCGCCCGCTCAGGCTGTTCGGTTTCGGCTCGATCGCGGCGTTCTTCGTGGCGGTGGGCTTCCTGCTCGCCCAGATGGTCACGGTCGCCGAAGGGATGGCCGGGGTCGTTCACACGGGAGCGGCGGTTCTCTTCGCGGGTCTTTCGTTGTACCTGTTCATGATCGGCCTGATCGCCCAGGTAGCGATCCACGAATGGGCGGTCCGCGGGGGTGGGGGAGGTGACGGATGACGCAGACGGACACGCAGGTCGTGGATGCCGGCACGGCGGCAGGCGTCTCCGACGCGCAGCGCCGCTCCGGGTCTTCGGTCGGGGAGACGGCCCCCGGGCTGTCGGTGATCGTCCGCGTCACGGAGCGACCGATCCCGCCGGACGAGATCTACCGGGAGTGCTCGCCGGCACTGCTGGCTGCTGAGCCCGATGCCGAGTTTATCTTCGCCGTGGAGCCATGGGCCCGGAGCCTGTCGGGTGCCCTCCGCGAACTGGCGGACGCGGGGGAGCCGATCCGGATCGTCGAGACTGTCAGAGGCGTCGGCGAGGCGAACATGTTGCTCGAGGCGACCGCGCTCGCGAAGGCCGACGTGATCCTGACCATGCCGAGCTATCACCGCGTCGATCCGGCCGAGCTGCCCAAGCTCGTCACGGCAGTACGCGAGGGCGCGGACATGGTCGTGGCGCGGCGGTGGCCGAGGGCGGACAACTGGCTGGCGCGGCTGAGGACGCGGGCGTTCAACAGGATTCTGCGACGACTGGTCGGGCACTCGACGTCGGACATCGGCAGCGGCGTCCAGGCGATGAAGCGCCAGGTCCTCGAGCAGGTGCCGCTCTACGGGGACTTCTTCCGCTTCCTGCCGGTTCTGGCGTTGCGAGAGGGCTTCTCGGTCACCGAGGTCGACGCCCGACAGCACACCCGCGATCCGTCCACCCGGGTCCACCGACCGGGCACGTACGTGCGGCGGCTGATCGATGTGCTCGGCCTGTTCTTCCTCGTGCGTTTCACCGAAAAGCCACTGAGGTTCTTCGGTCTCCTCGGAGGGACCCTCGCATTCATCGGCGGCGTGATGCTGGTGGTTCTGGCGTTTCAGCGGTTGTTCGCCGGACAGGCCCTCGCGGATCGACCGATTCTGCTGGTGGCCCTGATCGCGTTCACGCTGGGCGCGCAGGCGATCGCCCTCGGGCTGATCGGCGAGATGATCGTACACCTGCACGTATCCCGCGGGCGGAGATATCGTCTTCGCGATTCGGACGAGGATCGTTGAACGTGACTCGAGTAATGCAGGCGTTCACTGTCGATGTCGAGGACTATTTCCAGGTGAACGCGTTCGGCGACTCGGTCCCGCGAGAGGATTGGGACCGAATGCCGAGCCGGGTCGTCCGAAACGTGGACGCTCTGCTTGGCCTACTGGACCGTCACGACGCGAAGGCCACGTTCTTCATCCTTGGCTGGGTCGCCGACAGGCATCCGTCGATCCCCCGCGAGATCGCTGCGGCGGGTCACGAGATCGCCTCTCACGGCTGGTGGCACCGCAGGGTGCTTGCGTTGGACCCTGACGAATTCCGCGCGGAGGTCCGTGACTCGAAGGCCGTGCTCGAGGACCTCACGGGCAAGCCGGTAGTGGGGTACCGCGCACCGAGCTTCTCGCTACTGCCGTCGGTGGAGTGGGCCTACGACGTTCTGCTCGAGGAAGGGTACGTGTACGACTCGAGCGTCTTTCCGATCCGGCGACGGGGCTACGGAAACCCGGACGCGGACCCCCGGCCGCACGATGTCGTTCGGTCCGGCGGGGTGATTCTCGAGATTCCCATGGCCACCAGGGAGTTCGCAGGGATGAGGATCCCGGGCGCCGGAGGCGCCTACCTGCGGATCCTCCCGTTCGGTCTAACGCTTGGCACCGCCGCGGCCCACGAGGCCCGCGGTGAGTCCGGGGTGTTCTACACGCATCCGTGGGAGGTCGATCCCGATCAGCCACGGCTGCGCGTGCCGCCGCTGACGAGGCTTCGGCATTACACGGGGCTCGGTCGGATGATGCCACGGCTCGAGCGACTCTTCGGGGCGTTCGACTTCGGGTCGATCGAGCAGTGCTTCGCCACCGAGCTCGCGCGCGTCGCGACGCGTCCTGCGGCGGCGGGAGGAGCGCTCCCGTTCGCGACTCCGGTCGGGACGTAGGCGACCTGATGGGGTGGAAGGCCGACCTCGTCGTCCTGAAGGACTGGCGAACGTGGATGCTCGTGCTCGCCTTGCTTCCTTTCGGCCTGCTCATAGCGCGCGAGTGGGGGTACCAGCTCGACCTGAATCCGGCCG
>JBDHIO010000084.1:0-5722 GCA_039587355.1 Gemmatimonadota bacterium
GATCATCATGCCCGACGGCGGATACCGTTCCCTGGGCAAGGTCTACAACGATGTCTGGATGCAGGAGCACGGCTTTCTCGAGGACGGCCGTGTGCTCACCGCCGGAGCCATCGCGGGCGCGCGAGCATCCAACAAGCCTCTCGTGTCCGTGCCCGTGGACACCACTCTCGACGACGCCATCGAGGTGATGCGCGAGCACGCAATCTCGCAGGTTCCCGTCACCGACGGCGACGACGTCGTGGGCAGCCTCATCGAGCAGGACATTCTGAACTTCCTGATCGGCGATCCCGACGCACGGGCTCGACTGGTCCGCGATCTAATGGGCCCACCCTTCCCCGTCGTCTCGGACACGAGCTCGGTTCAGACCTTCGCTTCGGGGCTGAGCGGCGAGCGCCCCGCCGTGCTGGTCCGGCAGGGCGACGGCACGCTCTCGATCCTCACCCGGTCCGACCTGATCGGCATGCTCGGCGCCTGACGGTTCCCGCAGGGGATACGCCGTCTCGGGTCCCCGCCCGGGCCCGAGAGCCGGCGCTCCGGAACGCGGATAACCGCGCGGGCCCTGAGGGCACAGTGCTTCTCGGCTCAGAGCAGGGCGCCCCGGATCGTGGCAATGTCGGACGGGGTTACCCGGCAACACCCGCCGACTCCCGAGGCGCCCGCGTCGGCCCACTCGCGGGCGCGCGCCGTCCAGTCGGTGGGGGTCGGCGTGCCGGTCCAGGTCTTCGTGGCGGCATCCCACTCCTCGCCCGAGTTCGGATAGACGAAGATCGGCAGATCCGTCGTCTCCCGGGCGATTCCGATGAGATTCGTGACGAAGCGCGGATCCGTGCAGTTGATCCCGACCGCGACCACGTTGGGCTCGTCCGCGCAGATCGCGACGACGTCGGCCAGCGGCGTTCCGTCCGCGATCGTGCGTCCGTCACGGCACTGGAAGCTCACCCATGTCGGCCGACCGGAGACGGCGGCGAGTCGGCAGTACGCGAGGGTCTCCTCAAGACAGGGGGTCGTCTCGCATGCCATGACGTCCGCGGGCGTCTCGGCGAGCACGGCCCATCGGGGCGCGTGGAAATCGTACAGATCGGCCGTCTCGACACCGTAGTCACCACGATACTCAGACCCGTCCGCGAGCCAGGCCCCGTAGGGACCGATGCTGGCGGCGACGAGGGGCCGTTGACGTGTGCCTGTTACGGTCGAGGCGAACCGGTCCCGCTCTTCGGCGACGATTCGTACCGCGTCTTCCATGAGCGATTCGATCTCGGCATCGGACAACCCGCGCGCCCGAAGACCCGGGAAGCTCGCCTGGTACGTGGCCGTCGCCACGCAGTCGGCTCCGGCCTCCAGATAGCGACGCGCCACCTCGCGCAGCCGGTCGGGTGCCTCCAGAAGGACGCGGGCCGACCAGAGTGGATCGTCGAGGTCACACCCGAGCGTCTCGAGCTCGGTGGCAAGCCCGCCGTCGAGGATCATGACGCGCTGCTCCTCGAGGAGCCGGCCGATCGGGTTCATCCCTGCATCCCCCTCGGCGTCACCTAGCGGCCGGGATGGTAGGTGCGCGCCGCGTTGTTCTCGACGTCCGCCGGCGTGAACCACGCTGGCTTGAAACCGCCGTCGACGAACAGCTGCGCCTGATCGAAGAAGTGCGGAGACCGGGGGTCGGCGCTCTGGCCATAAGGAACAACGCTGCGTGAACGCGATTCGCCCCCGAATTCCCAGACCGCCACGTACGTGTTCCCGAAGGAACCGTATCGATGGCGCTGCCCTTCCGGCTTCGCCGACGTCGCGGTGAAGATCGACCCAACAATGTTCGCGTTCGCGCCGCCCAGCGGCAGGCTCGGACGATCGTCGTCGAACGACGCGCCGTCGCGCGTGAAAGGCCGTTGATGGCGATTGATCTCCCCCCAGGCGACCCGCCAGGTGCCGTGTTCGTCGACGAGTTGTCCGATCACGCGCTCGAGACGGGCGAGGCGCTCCGTCGCCGGAGCGGGCGGTGCGAACATCGCCTCCCGCCACAACACGAAGAGCGTCGTCGCCGCCGACGCGGCGCCCCCCCTGCGATCCCATTCCCGCAGCGTGGCGATCGGAGCCTCGAGCGCCGCCCGACGATCGACGTCTTCGAGCGACTCCCAGTCCGAGAACAGGCCGGGTAGCTCCTCGTCGGCCGCGAGGAAATGTCGATCCATCGCGAGCTCCGCCCAGCGTTCGAACGTGATGTCGTTCTCCGCCGCGAGCAGCCGGCGGCTCTGTCGGGCGCGCAGACCGTTGCCGTCCGAGTCGACCAGCGGTGAGAGAGCGCCGAGCACGCGCGCCTCTCGCACCATGTAGTCCGGAAAGGCGGACGGGTCGGGGTTCTCGCCATCCGCGGTCGCGAAGAACGGGCTCGAGTTGGCATTCTGGATCCAGCCGCTCGGCGGGTTCACCACGACGGGCACTTCGTCCATCGAGTGGTAGCCCTGCCAGTCGAGCGACGGATCGCTACCGTCCAGCGGAACCTCGCGGTTGGCGTCCGACGTGCGACGCGGGTGCGCGCCACCGTACACGTACATGATGTTCCCGTCCGCATCGGCGTAGACCACGTTGTGGTACGGGAGACGGCGCATGTCGAGCGCGGCCCTGAACTCACCCAGATCGCGGGCCTTCGCCATCGCGTAATACTGCGGAAACATGCTGCCCACGTCGTGATTCGCGCGCGCCAGCGCGAAGTGCTGCCCTCCCCGCTCCACGACCGGGCCGTAGTGGCTCGTCCGAAGGGTCAGCTCCCGCGATTCCAGCCCGCCGTCCGTTCGGACGCGGAACGTCTCCGTCCACTCCTCCGCCTGCCGGTACCCGTCCCCGTACCGATAGGCCAGCGGCGCGTCCGGGTCATCGAACGTGAGCCGAAAAACGTCCAGCACATCGGCATAGTTCACGGTGTGGGTCCACCCGAGCCGCGCGTTGCGCCCGATGGTCGGCAAGCCGACGATCATGTACGCGGTGATCCCCGAGACCTCGAGGCCCTCGTCGCTCCTCAGGTGGAATTCGTAGGGGACGTCGAACGCCATGTGAGGATTCGCGAACAGCAGGGTCGTCCCGTCCGCCGTCTTCGCGGGGCCGACAGCCCAGCCGTTCGACCCGCGCGCTGGCCCGGCGGGAGGCGTGGTGAAGGGCATCGCCTCGGCCAATCCCGCGAGCTGCAGGTCGGGGTCGAGTCGGTGAAAGGCGAACACCCACCAGGGCTCGAAGCGCTCGAGGATCTCCCAGCGAACGTCCGGGTTCAGGTGCAGGTAGTAGTTCACCCCGTCGGCGTACGCCTCGGCCATGCGCCTGATGCCGGGTGGCGACTCCGCGAGCTCCCGCCGGGCCCGGGCCTCGGGTCTGAACGCTCGCCGTAGGCGATCAGCAGCCAGCGCGGACTCCCCGCCCAACTCGGCCGCGCGCCCGAGCGCGGCCAGGAAGTACCGTTCGTCCTCGAGCAGTTGATCTTCCGCACGGGCGAACGCGGCACCGAACATCACGCTTTCGTCCGTGGGGCCGAAGATGTGCGGAACGCCCCACGCGTCTCGATGGATCGTCACCTGCCCGGCAAGGTTCTCCCAGCGTGACAGCTCCGCCGGCGCCTGAGCCGCGACCGGACCGATCGGGTACGCGACGATGGCGATGAAGCCACCGAGCCTCAACGCCCGTGCGAGGCCCCCCGTCGCCGGGAGGCCCTTCTTCATCACCCCCGCCATCTATCTCTCCGGTCTACTGATCCGTCGTGATGACCCGACCCAGCCTCTGCTGCAGGACGCGGTTGAATTCGGCCAACTCATCCGCAACCACCGCGTCGAAGTCTGCCTCGACCTCGTTCAACCGCTGGCGAAGGATCGTGTGCACCTCTCCCTGCTGGTCGGTGGGCGGAAAGTCGGCCGTCGCGACGCCGTTCTGCAGCGAAGACAGCTGGCTGACGATCATCGCCGGCCACCGTACACCGTCGCCTCCGCCGGTGTTTCGCAGCGTGATCAGGCGATCTTCGACCTCGATCAGGCGCGCATCGAGCTCTGCACCGGCGCTGATCACGTCCTCCGCATCGCCCGCCTCTTCGAGGACGGGACGCAGGTCGTAGATCTGCCTCCGCAGCAGCTCGATCCGGTTCACGAGGCCCGCAGCGCGGTTTCGATCCGTCATGATCTCGGAGACCAGCGCGGTCTGGGCGCGGATGTCCGCGAGCGAACCCTCCGAGTTCGGATCCTTCAGTACCGTGAGCGACTCGCTGCCCACGTCTTCCCCGTCGACGACCAGCGTGACGGTATACGTGCCCGGGGGCTGCAATGGTCCGCCGCCGCCGAAGAACCCGCCGCCACCACCGGGTCGGAAGTCCTCGGGCATGGGATACCAGTCGGCGAACAGGGGCTTCGTGCGCAGTTTGATCTGCTGCACGCCCTCGCCCGTGAAATCCCACCACACGCGGTTGACGCCCGCTTCGCTGGTCCCGTTCAACGTCCGAACCGTCTCTCCGGCGGAGTTCTCGATCCGGAGCTGGACCCGGCCGCCGCCCTCGCCGCCGAGCCAGTAGTTGATCGAACCGCCCCGCGGCGGATTCTCACCGGCGGCCCAGTCCTCGAACATCGCCATGGGCTCGGTCACCGGCCGCAGGCGGTACGCGTCACGCGGCTCGAACAGGTGCGCCGGAGATGCCGCGATCTCGTCGGTGATTTGCTGGATCGGACCGAGGTCGTCGAGGATCCAGAATCCGCGGCCGTACGTTCCGATGACGAGATCGTTGAAGTGTTCCTGCACGACCAGGCCGTATACCGGCGTGTGCGGGAAGTTGTTCATCAGCGGCTGCCAGCTGGCCCCATCGTTCCAACTGACGTACAGCATCGATTCCGTGCCCAGGTACAGGAGACCCGGCCGTACGGGGTCCTCCAGCAGATACCGCGTGTAGTCGACCGGGTCGTTGTCGACCCCCGCGGTGATCAGCGTCCAGGACTCGCCGAAGTCCTCCGTCCTGTAGGCGCGGGGCGCGAAGTCGCCGACCTGGTGGTGCTCGATCGTGATGTACGCCTTCGCCACGTCCCACTTCGACGCGTCGATACTCCGGACCACGCCATCGGGAGGCAGGTTCGGGATGTTTGCCGTCACGTCGGTCCAGGTATCGCCGCCGTCGCGGCTCACGTGCATGAGCCCGTCGTTGGTGCCGGCCCAGAGAACGCCCTCTTGGACGGGCGATTCATCGAACGCATAGATGACGCAGCAGTACTCGACCCCGATGTTGTCCGGTGTGAGACCGCCCGAGATCGTCTGCTTCGACTTGTCGTTCGTGGTCAGGTCGGGGCTGATCTCCTCCCAGCTCTGACCGCGGTTGCGGGTCCGGTGGACGTGCTGACTCGTGACGTAGAGCGTCTCGTTGTCGTGAGGCGAGATCAGCAGCGGGAACGTCCACTGGAACCGGTATCGGAGGTCCTCGGCCGGCCACCCGCCGGTCGACATCGGCCACACCTCGACGTCTCGATACTGCCCGGTCCTGACGTCGTAGCGGACGACGATCCCGCCGCGCGCTCCCGAGCCCGAGGCGCTGGACCACACGATGTTGGGATCTGTCGGGTCGGGCGTGGCAAACCCGCTTTCGCCGCCACCCACGTCCCGCCATTCGCCACGCGTGATGATCCCGTTGGACCAGAACCCGGCGGTGCGAGTGTTGGAGGGGCCGTGCAGGGAGGGCCCGTCCTGGCGGTTCCCCATCACGTTGTACGGAATCGCGTTG
>JBDHIO010000039.1:0-26236 GCA_039587355.1 Gemmatimonadota bacterium
CGTGTACACGACCTGCATCTACTGCCACAACGACCTGGGATCGAACGAGGCGATCGAGGAGTTTCCGGTCGGCCGACGTCTCGCGTTCGACTCCACGCGCGGCCGTCTGTGGGTCGTCTGCCGGCGCTGCGAACGGTGGAACCTCTCGCCGTTGGATACGCGCTGGGAGGCGATCGAGGCGTGCGAGCGGCGGTTCCACGACACGCGTCTCAGAACGTCGTCGGACAATATCGGGCTCGCGCGGCTCCCCGAGGGCCTTGAGCTCGTCAGGGTGGGCACTCCGCTCCGGGACGAGTTCGCTGCCTGGCGGTACGGCGATCAGTTCGGGAGACGACGCAAGCGGGCTCTGCTGTACTCGGCGGTCGGTGGGACGGCCGTCGGTGCCCTCGTCGTCGGGGGTACCATGGCCGGCGTTTCGATGGGAATCACGCCTGCGCTCGTCAACGCCTATCAGCAATGGCGCCTCAATCGCCCTGTGCACCGGCTGTGGAACGAGCACGGCCAGCCCATCCAGGTCCAGCGCCGGCACCTCTATACGTCGCGGATCGTTCCCGGCCCCGACGGGCAGTGGGCGCTCCACGCATACCACGTGGATGGCTGGGGAAAGGAACGGGGTCGACGGAGGAGGAACCCGGCCGATACGGCATCGATCCGTACCCTGCACGACCCGCATCAGAAGAAGCTGATCGTCGAGGGCGACGAGGCGCTCCGGCTCGCGAGCAAGCTGATGGCTCAGGCGAACCGGAGGGGCGGCAAGAAGAACGTCATCCGATCCGCGGTCGAACCCCGACGCGTTTCTGCCGATCGCCGCCCGACTCGCGGAGAGCGACTACCTGGGATCCGACAAGCCGCACGGCATGTCCGCGAAGAAGCTCAAGCGGCTGAACAAGCCGCTTCCGGGGTCGCTCGCGGGGCTACCGGACGACGTGCGTCTCGCAGTCGAGATGGCGACGCAGGAGCAGAGCGAGAGGGAGGCCCTCGAGGGCGAGCTCAAGGCTCTCGAGGCCATGTGGCAGCAGGCCGAGGAGATCGCCGGGATCGCCGACAATCTCTTCGTGCCGCAGAGCTTCGACGAGTTCATCGAAGAGGAAAAGGCGAGAACGGCGGACGCCGACGACAGCTGACGGTCTGTCGGGCCCCGACGCACCTGCATATCCTGCCCGTCCGCTTGATCCGGAGGATGCAATGCCGAAGAAGAGACTCATCGTCGTCGGGGACAGGGTCCTCATCGAACCCGAGGAGGGAGAGGACCGTTCGAAGGTCGGCCTGTACCTGCCGCCCACGGCGATCGACAAGCAGGCGGTCCAGGGGGGGACGGTCGTGGCCGTCGGACCGGGGACCCCGGTCGGGCCCCCGGCCGAGCTCGGGGACGAGCCGTGGAAGATCGGTTCCACCGAAGCCCGCTACATGCCGATGCAGTCGCAGAATGGCGACTACGCTCTCTTCTTCCGCAAGGCGGCCGTCGAGATCACCTTCGAGGGCCAGACGTATCTCGTCGTCCCGCAGGGGGCGATTCTGACTCTCGTGCGCGAGGAACCAGAGGGTTTCGACCCCTCGTATCTGTAAGCGCACGCCCGGCTTTCCGATGCGCCGCCGCCCGCATTCTGCGGTTCAATCGGGCGGATTCAGGTGCCACGCACCCCGGTTCACATCCCGCCCCCTGTCGAGTCCCACCGTAAGGCGTTGAGCCGCATGCGGTTGGCGCTCAGGCTCAACCAGCGCTGCCGCGCACGGTCGTTGCTCCTTCCCCACCCTGGGAATCCACGGGTTACGGGGGGTACAGGTGCGACGATCCATTCTTGGGACGACCGGAGCGCTTTTCGCGCTGGCCATGGCGGGGTGCAGCGAGAGCTCGATCACCGGTCTCGGCGACCGCTTCGAGGCCCGAGTGGCTGCCGATCTCGTCGAGATCGCCGTGCGCCCCGAATACGGCAGCCTCTCCACGGGCCACGTGGGACTCGTGGTCCAGGCGGTGAAGAATGCACCTGCGGTGAGCCTGATCCCGGGACTCGATGGGCGCCTGGAGTCGTTCGGCGGGAGCGACGAGACTCCGCTCCTCGGCAAGATGAGGCGGGCACTCGGCCCCACGTTCTCGGTCGCTGGCCGCGATGGGATACTTCCGGATGGCGTACTCGGGAAGACGTTCGTGCTCGGCAGCACGGCGGGTGGATACGGAATCGACGAAGACGCGGGCGGACCGGTCGATGGGGCACGCTTCCACATGTACGAACTGGACCCGGTCACCGGACGTCCGAAGCTGATTCCCCCCTCCCTGGCGGGCCACCTGGACCTCCGGGAGCCGATTCCGAACGCCGGACTCGATGTCGATGCGCGGAACAGGAACGGCGATGTCCTCGCCAACATGACCATGGCGCGGGATCGGGTCGAGAATGGGAGCACCTCCGCGAGCACGTTCACTTCGTCTGGCGATCTCGGACCACTGACGTTCTCGATGCGCGACCACGTGGCCTTCAGCGACGGGTTCACGCGGGCCGATTTCGCGTTCGAGCGTGACCTCGACTCGAGCGAGGGAGTGAGCGTCGTGTACAGCGCGAGCGGATACGTCTCGTCCTCCGAGAGCGACCAGGGGCACGTCCGAATCGTGACCACCATCGAGTCCGGCGGCCACACCGTCACGCTCGACATCCTCGATGACGGGTTCGATGTCTCCGGAACCGTCACGTACGACGGACAACTCGCCGTCACGATCTCGGGAAACGCGATCGATCCGACGTTCTCGCGGCCCGACAGCACGCCGCTCGACGGTGGCGCCCTGGACGACATGTGGCATCTGTGGGTGACCGTCGATCTCGCGCTCTACTTCGGCGATGAGCTGCTTCTGCCGCTGTCCACTCTGATCAACTGAGCGGCGGCGGGCCGGGCTCGCCGCGGATCAACGCCTGACGCGGGCGGCCGACTCGATCGCCCGCGTCGAGCAGTTGACCTTCCAGGCCTGGACGCGCGCCGTGGCGTCGCCGTCTCCCGAACCCGCGACGCGCGCGCGACCCAGCAGGCCGTCACCGCTTGCCCGCAGGGCCAGCCCCCCCCGTAGCGCGCCCTCGGACCAGACGACCCAGAGCGTGTCGGCTCGCACGAACCAACGATAGGGCGCGGCTGCCGAGTCCGCGTCGAGGGGCTCGGCCCGGTACGTGTCCTGAGTCCGTCCCCACTGGTCCACGGAGTCCGCGGCGAGAAACAGGTGCTCCGGGAGGACCACATCGATCTCGTCTTCCGTGGGCTGAGAGACCAGCTGATAACAGCCGGGCAGGTCCCACACGTGGAGATCGGGCCGCTCCACGGGCTCCGCTGGAGCAGGTTCGGCCGTGCGGGTCAGGATCGTGATCCAGGTCAGGGCGATGAACAGCCCGGCGGCGCCAAACCAGTGTCTGCGAGTCGTGGCGTCCCCCCTATTCGGCTCCACCGCCGGATGCGGCGGGCGCGTTTCCTTGCATGCATGACGATGTCCGGCGGTGGTGCGGGTCGCAAATCCGGAGGCGCGACCGTAGCATCGTGCACTTCGTGAGCGTCGAGGGCACACGCCCCTGGTCGCCGCGCATATGTCGGACACCACCCGAACGGGATGCATCCCCTCTTGGAACTCCGCAACATCGCGATCATCGCGCACGTCGATCACGGCAAGACCACCCTGGTCGATCAGATGCTACGTCAGGCGGGCGTCTTCGGAGCTCACGAAGAGGTTCGCGAACGCGTCATGGACTCGAACCCGCTCGAACGAGAGCGCGGCATCACCATCCTGTCCAAGAACACGGCGGTCCGCTGGCGCGACGCGAAGATCAACATCGTGGACACGCCGGGGCACGCGGACTTCGGAGGCGAGGTCGAACGCATCCTGCGCATGGTCGATGGCGTGCTGCTGCTCGTCGATGCGGCCGAGGGCCCCATGCCCCAGACGCGGTTCGTCACTCGAAAGGCGCTCGCGCTCGGGCTGACGCCGGTCGTCGTGGTGAACAAGATCGACCGGATCGATTCGCGCGCCTACGCGGTCCACGACGAGGTCCTCGAGCTCTTTCTGGAGCTGGACGCCAACGAGTCGCAGCTCGATGCCCGCTTCCTGTATGCCAGCGGCCGCGACGGATGGGCCATTCGCGAGGAGGGCGACGCACGGGAGAGCCTGGAACCGCTGTTCGAGACGATCCTCGACTCGGTACCCGCGCCGCTCGGCGACCCGGAGGGGCCCTTTCAGATGCTCTGCTCGACGCTCGACCACTCGAGTTACGTGGGTCGCATCGCCATCGGGCGCGTCGAACGCGGTCGGATCGCCGAAGCCGACCAGGTCACGGTGCTGCCGATCGGTGAGCCCGGCGAGGTGTCCGCGGATGAGGCACGACCCGCGAAGGTGACGAAGCTCTACGGCTTCGAGGGCCTCGATCGTGTCGAGATCGAGTCGGCGGCGGCGGGCGAGATCGTCGCGCTCGCGGGTCTCGAGGGCGTGGACATCGGACAGACGATCACCGACCCAGATCACCGGGACCGTCTGCGCGGCATCGCGGTGGAGCGGCCGACGCTGTCCGTGGACTTCCGGGTCAACGACTCGCCGTTCTCCGGGAAGGCCGGGAAGTACGTGACCACCCGCCAGCTTCGCGAACGCCTGCACCGCGAGCTCGAGCGCAACGTCGCCCTCCGCGTCGAGGACACGGAATCACCGGACACGTTTGCCGTGTCGGGACGCGGGGAACTGCACCTTACGATTCTGATGGAGACGATGCGGCGGGAAGGCTACGAGTTTTCGGTCTCGCGACCGCGTGTCATCCTGCGCGAGGGACCGGACGGGGACGTCCTCGAACCCTATGAGGAAGCCGTGATCGAGGTGCCGCAGGAGTTCGTCGGAGTGGTGATGGAGAAGATGGGATCCCGACGTGCCGAGATGGTGGAGATGCGCCCCACGGACGAGGGACCGGTTCGACTCAGCTTCAAGATTCCGGCGAGGGGTCTCTTCGGGTATCGGTCGGAGTTCATGACCGATACTCGTGGAGAAGGACAGCTGCACCACCGCTTCCTCGAGTATGGTCCACGCGCGGGTCACCTGCAGAGTCGGAAGCGGGGCGTGATGGTGGCGGACCGGGAGGGAAAGTCGGTCGCGTTCGCGATCCAGAACCTGCAGGAGCGCGCGACGATGTTCGTCGCACCTGGCATCGAGGTTTACAGCGGCATGATCGTCGGCGAGCACGTGCGCCCGGGCGACCTCGAGGTCAACGTCTCGAAGGAGAAGAAACTCACGAACATGCGCGCTGCTTCGGCGGACGAGAACGTCCGGCTCGAGCCCCCGCGCGAGCTTACGCTGGAACTGGCCCTCGAGTTCATCAACGACGATGAGCTGATCGAGGTCACCCCCGACGCGATTCGACTGCGAAAACGGCTGCTGGATCCGAGTGAGCGGAAGAAGGCGATGCGGAAGGCGGCCGCCGAAGCGAGAGGCGAATGACGACCCGCCGGGGCCGACTCCCCGGCGGGCCTGCCGGCTAGGGTCGGTCGATCCGCAGCACCATCCCGAACTGCACGTCCAGCTCGTCGCGCCAGATCCCGAGGATCCGATCGCCCTCGAAGCTCAGCGGCTGGAACCCGGCCGGCATATCCAGCGGGCCGAGAAACCGCCCCTCGGCATCGAAGACATCCCAGACCGTGGACCCGAACCCGAGCTGCAGGTTGAAGCTCTCCAGCTCCTCTTCGGTCATCTGGTCGGGCGTCCGGATGTGCTGCACCCAGATCGTGCCCTCGGGACCGCCACGCACGAGACCGAAGGCCGGGTACGTCTCGGCGAAACCGAGCGCCTGCTGCGACGCCTCCCGCTGCTGCGGCGAGAGCCCGAACTCCTCCAGGAATCCATCGATCGCGTCACGCAGCATCTGCTGATCACCCTCCGACACCAGGCGGTTCTCGAAGGGCTTCATGAACACGAGACGCAGGACACCATCCGGCCCGTACTGAAACACGCGGTAGTCGTTTGTGACGCCGTATACGACCCGATCGCCGGACAGCGTCCATAGCGGCTCCGCGGCGAACACCGTCCTCTGCGGTACCCCCTGGGCCGTGATCTGAAACGAGCCACCGGAGCCGAGGACGAGCACCGTATCGACGACGGTCCCATCGGACGTGCGAATCACGATCCTGTCGTTCGGGTCCGCCTCCTCCGTTCCCGGGAGATTGAGGGGCCGAAGCTGGTTCGCGATCAGCCCGTCGTCGCGCACGGCCCAGGCCATCGGCAGGCCCGTGCTGAAGTCGAGCGGGTAGCTGTCGATCGGCGTGCCCTGCGAGTCATACCGGTTCACCCGCTGGTTGGTCACGTCCGGAACGATGATCGTGTCCCCCGGAATGACGAGCAGCGGACCCCCACCGACCGCGAACTCTCCCGGTCCCGAGCCCGGCCGTCCCACCGTCCTCAGGTGCGTCCCATCCGGGCCGAAGATCCGGAAGTGCTGCCCCTGCTGGTCGAAGATGGCGATGCGGCCGTCCTCGAGTCCCGCGATGCCGCTGATCTGACTGAACTGGTACTCGGGGTCGCCGCCGGTCGTCCCGATCCGGATCTCCTCCGTGACGGTCCATCGGTCGTCCTCTCCCCAGATCCCCTCGTCCGGGTTCGCGACGAGGGTCACTCCGGCCGAGTCCGCCACGGTTCCCGCCCACTCCACCATGCGGGAGGCGTCGCCGGGTTGTCCGCCGCATCCGACGAGCAGCAAGGTCCACAGCGCGGCAGGAATGGACGCAGAGATTCGGTTCTTCATGCTGTTCTTTCTCCTGGGGCCAGTGGCCCGGGCTCGCTCATGGAGGAGTGCTCCGCCTTCCATCGCATCGGGCAGTGGGAATACCCGCACGAAACGCTCCTATTCCAGCGCGCGTACGGAGCGACCTCGAAAACCACGGCGTGCGTTCGTCATAACCAGATGACGACCACGAAACCCAACGACGGGATGACTCCGATGATTCGAAATGCCCTGCCTTCGACCGCCCGCCCCTCCATCCTCGCGCTGGCGGTGGTGGCGATGGTGGCGGCTCCGACCGCCGCCCAGAAAGCCACGTACGTCGAGGATTTCGGCGCGATGAGTGGCAAGTTCACGGCCCTGGCGGAAGCGATGCCCTCGAGCACCTACGGGTGGCGTCCCATGGACGGCGTCCGATCGGTGAGCGAGGTCTACATGCTCATCGTTGCGGAGGCGTACTACCTCCCGAGCTTCTGGGATGGGGCCCCGCCCGAAGGCATGGAGATCAACAACCAGATCTTCGCCGATCTCTCGGCCGTCACCGACAAGGCCGAGGTCGCGGAACACCTCGCGGCTTCCCTGGCGTACGCGGCGGCGGCGCTGGAAGGGCTGCCGGAGGATCGGCTGGAGGCGGTGATTCCGTTCTTCGGACAGGAGCGGACGATCGACGAGGCGATCTACCTGCTACTCGTCGACATGCACGAGCACCTGGGACAGGCGATCGCGTACGCGCGGTCGAACGAGGTAGTGCCGCCCTGGAGCGCCGGCGGCTGATGACGCGGGCTCGCAAGCCCCGGACGGGTCAGACGACCGTCCGGGGCAGCCTCGCGCTCAGGTGCATCAGCACGTCGTAGACCGACATCCCGGCGCGGCGGGCGACCTCGTTCGGGTGTACCGCCGGATCGTCGGGGCCCACGAGCACGGCCTCATCGCCCACGGCGACCCGTCGCTCATCACCGATCTCCAGGATCGTGTGGCTCGCCGAGACGGCACCGATGACAGGATACGTCTCATCACCGATCAGGACCTCGCACCCATCGACGGCCCGGCGTGGATAGCCGTCCGCGTGCCCCAGGGGTAACGTCGCGACCCAGGTCGGACGCTCCGCGATGTAGCCCTGCCCGTAGCTCACGCCATCGCCCGCCTCGAGTCGCGTCACGCGGGCGACCCGGGCACGGAGCCGGAAGGCCGGGACCAGAGCGGCCGTCCCCTCCTCTCTCGCGCCCGCGGGATAGGCTCCGAAGATGGCAAGCCCCGGACGGACCATATCCAGGTGGGCTTCCGGTCTGAAGAACAACCCGTGCGAGGACGCGGCATGCCATGCTCCGGTCGGAAGGCGCGCCTCTGACACGGCCCGACGGATCTCGCGAAGTCGGTCGAGTTGCACGGCATCGAACTCGTCGTCCTCGGCGAACCCCATGAAGACCCCTTCGACCGAGACGGCATCCCCGGCGCCGAGTTCGGACAGGAACCCCGCAGCCTCCCGGAATGGTACCCCCAGGCGACTCATCCCCGTGTCGATATACGCGTGGACGCGGATCGGGGACCCGACACGACGGGCGATGCGGGCAAGCTGCTCCGCCGACGCCGCGTCGGCCGTCGTCAGCCGAACGCCGCGGCGGACCAGGGCCTCACCTTCGTCATCCTCGACACGCGCCATCAGCAGCACCGGCTTCGAGAACCCCGCGTCGCGCAGTTCGTGGGCCGCGCCCGGGGTCACCACGGCGCAGGCGGTGATCTCATCGACGGCCTGCAGCACCTCGCCGACGAGGCTCGTCCCGAGGCCGTACGCATTGTTCTTCACCACCGCGATGATCGGCCGCCCATCTGCGAGCCGAGCGGCTTCGCGGGCGTTGGAGGCCAGGGCGTCGTCGTCGACTTCGATGGAGGGCTCGAACGCGGACGACGAGGGCGACTCGCCACGGACGCCCCGCGACCGGCTCGCCAGGACCATGGGGGACGCGGTCAGGGCGGCGGCCGACGTCGAGACGAAGGAACGGCGGGACCACGGCATTCGTCTGCTCCCTGGCCCGCGAGTCGACGGTCCGCGAGCCGCTGAGGCATCAGTCGATCGGGTCCCACTTCGCCGCATCCACGGCGGCGGTGATGTGCATGACCCAACCCAACAGGATGATCCACAGTACGGCGGACGCGCCGAACATGGCCAACCCCCTGCCGGGTCGGCCCTGCGTAAGCTGCCCGAGGCCGGGGATCCACAGCGAGAGAAGCGCCGGGGCGAGGTTGCCGGAGTGTCGCCTGGCCGGCACCGCCGCGGGGCCGGCGACCGCCCGGACTGCCTGCCCTTCGACCATTCGGACGAGGTCACCCGCGGCGGAACGCGAGACTCCATAGGACTCCGACAACTGGCGGGTGAGCGGCTGCCGGGGCACCCCGCCCAGGAGCTGGGAGTAGAGCCACATGTGCGTGTCCGGGTCGAGACCGGGGATCGCGACCGGACCGGACACGCCGACCGGCTGCGGCACACCGCAGCGAGGACAGGTCGGAGCCTCCGAGCTCACCTGCACACCACACTCTCGACACAGAACCAGCGCCAACGATGTCTCCCCATCCTCGGATCTTTTACCGCTCACCACCCGTAAGAATAGATACGGGAGCGCGTCGCTCGCGGTTCCGTTGGGCCCGGTCGCCTTCGGGCCCGGATCGAAGGGTGGGCACACGGGTAGTGCGAATGACGGGATGGGAGACGATACCACCTCCGAGAGGAGTTGGCTGCATGATTCAGCATGCGATGGTTATCGAACCGGAAACCGACACACGCTCGATCACACGACGCCGCGGCCTCGCGCTTCTCGCCGCCGCGACGGGCGGAGCGCTCTCGACGCCGCTTCGCGGCATGACGGTCAGCGACGTCGCTGCCTGGGAGGTGACGGGTGTCCCCGATCGAGTATCCGCCCTGGAGCGCTTCCGGCGGGCGGTAGACGGGGATGCGATCCGCCGGCTGGCGGAGGATTACCTCGACGCGAGTCCGGAGCCCGCGGATGCGGAGTGGCTCGTGGCGAAGGTCCTCGCGGAGGCGGAGCCGGAGGACGACGTGCGCGACTATATGCGACGGCGAGTCGCCAGCGACTACGAGGCCCTGCGCACGCACAACTTCGATGGGTGGATGGTGTCGCGAACCGAGGCCCGGCTGCTAGCGGTCCTGGCCCTCACGGCCTGACGCGGTTCGCCTCCACGATCGCGGCCACGACGTCCCGCCTGAACCGCAGGTAGGTCGCCGGATCGTCGTCGAAATCCGTGAGACCCCGCGCGACGGGCACCTCGAGCAGGGGGTGCCCGGGGCTCGCGTCCGCCAGCAGGTAGAGCAGTTCCACGTCTTCCATGCCGTCCCTTAGGCCGGTCAACCGTAGCGACGGATAGATGCTCCGATCGGCCGCAGGGTAGATCAGGCTGCCGTCCAGCGACCGGTCGTCCACGTCCCAATCCACCCGCAGCTCGTCCCCCCGGACGGGATGATAGTTGCCGATCCCGGGCGGCCAGAGCATGCCCCAGTACTCGAACCCATCCACACCGAACGCATAGCTGAGCGGCCCGATCATCCGCGCGTCGATGAGCGGGTGCTCGAGAAACAGGTTGGGCCGGCTGTCGGGCCAGAGGTTCACGTTCCACCAGAACTCGGTGAACGACTCCGGGTTCGTGTCCCGAAATCGAGCGGCTTCGGTAACGTCATGGAACCCGAGGTTGATATCGAGAACGTCGAAGAACCCCAACAACTCCGGAATGATGCGCGCGTTGTTCTGGTTCGTGTTCTGCATCACGCGGACGTCGGTTCCCACCTGTTCCCGAATCAGCACGAACGTCCGCTTCGCGTGCCCGACCTCCTCGCCCCAGGGCTCGTCGATGTTGTACACGTAAGCCATATCGAGAAGACCCCGTGACGCGAGGTGTTCGCGGTAGTCGCGCAGGTACGCGACGAGACGCTCGCGGCGCCGCTCGCTGGCCCCGGGAGGACGCCAGACATTGCCCGTCACCGCGATGAAGAAGTGGTTCACTCCCCGCTCGAGCATGTAGTCGAGCAACATGTCCGTTCGTTCGGGATCGAAGTCGCCCGTGCCGTCCCCCGATGGATCGTGCGTCGGAAACCCGTACGTCGTGTTTCCTCTGCCCCCCTGGTTCCAGCTCACGAGACCGTTCGCCAGAAACCCCGTCGGCGGTTGCCTGTAGGCGAATCCGATATCGGCCAACCGCAACATGTCCTCGAGCCGTGCGTCATCCGTCGGCGATGCCCCCCCCTCCGCCAGCGGCCACATCCGCTCGGGCAGACCCCAGTCCGCGAGGTTGGCGGACTTGAAGCGAGGGACACGAGGCAGGGTGACATCCCAAACATCGACGTGCAGCTCGCGGCGAATCACGGTGTCGCGAGCCGTCACCGATACCACGCCGGAGTATGTTCCCGGCTCCGTCGTCGCCTCCGTCCGCACCGAGACGAGGACGGACTGAGGGACCCCAGCGCTCAAGTCTACCGCCTGATCGGGGAGCAACGGATCCGGATACCATCCCGTCCTGCTGTCCGCGAATCGCGGCGTCAGGAGGTTGACGTGGCCGACGGTCCGGACCTCGACGCCATCAAGGGCCGCTCCCGTCGGGGTAGTCAGATCCGAAACGCCGACGGTCACCCCGAGCATGTCCTCCGTCGGGAAGAGCACGACCTGGATCCCCTCGGTCTCGTTTCGGACGAGCCCGATCTCGATCGGCCCCTCGAGACGTCCGGTGAAGCCGTGGGGTTCGTCGACGAATACGCGCTCGAGCGCGCTCGTGCTCCCCACCGAGAGCCGCGCGGACGGAAACTCGACCTGCGCGGCGGCCGTCCGGGCATCTTCGACGCCGGCCGCCGGGATCGGCCCGTCGCCTCCGCAGCCCAGGCACACGCAGATGACGCACGCCAGCGGCGCGCCGACCGCACCGGCCTTCCACGTCATCGCGGGGTCAGCCCCATCGCGGCGCCCGGCCCTCGCCGTACGCGGATCGGGCCTCCGCATGATCCGGCGAAGAGGTGCAGATCCGCTGCCGCCGCAGATACTCCTCGAAGAACTGTGGCTGGGACAGGTCGGCGTGAAGTGCCAGAAGCACCTTCGACTGCCGTGCCCCCTCCGAGCACGTGGCCAGGTAGCGTGGAATCAGACGCTCCACCTCATCGTCGAGTGCGTCCGGCTCGACGACGTAGTCAACGAGCCCCATCCCGTGGGCCGCACGGCCGTCGACGTTCTCACCCGAGAGAATGAACCACTTGGCCCGCCCCCACCCCACGTAGCGGGGTAGCCTGAACGTGGAGAGACCCGGAACGATGCTCTCGCTGATCGCGGGCAGCCCGATCATGCAGTCGGTCGTGGCGATGCGGATGTCCGACGCCAACCCGAGTTGCAGTCCTCCTCCCAGCGCGTACCCGTGCATGCCGCAGAGGACGAACCGCTCCATCGTCTCGATCGTGCGGAGCGCGCGGTCCCATTTCTCGAAGTAGGCCTGAGGGGTCTCCCCGGCCGACAGCTGCTTGAGATCGATGCCCGTGCAGAAGGCCCGCCCGGCGCCCCGGATCACGAGCAGTCTCGCGTCGGCATCGTCGCGAACCGCCTCGACCGCGGCGTTCAGATCGAGCGTCGCCTGGAAGTTCATGGCGTTCAACAGGTCGGGACGGTCGAGCGTAAGGCGCGCGACCTTGCCGTCTCGCTCGAGCGTCATTGTCTCGAATTCCATCACACCTCCGTACTCGGATTACGTGTGCTCACCGGCTAATGGATCCCGCTCGTACCGATCCCCGCCGTATCAGACCCACCACCAACAACGCGAGACCCGACACGACGATTCCGACGAGCGTCGGGTCCAGCAGCCGCCAAGTGTCCGACAGAGCCGCGAGGCGGACGAAGAGGAGACCCGTAACCCCGGCCGCGATCGCGGCGAGCGCCTCGGGCACACCGACCCGCCGGGAGTACAGACCCGCAACGACCGGGACGAACAAACTGACGCTCAGCAGCGAATAGAAGATCGTCAGCGAACCGATGACAGAGGGGAGCACGATCGCGAGCCCCACGCCGAACACGCCGCCGGCGACCGCTGCCAATCGAGCGACCCTGAGGACCCTTCGATCCGAGGCATCGGGGCGAACGAAGCGCTTGTAGAGGTCGCGTGACAGGGATGTCGACAACATGAAGAGGATCGCGTCGGCCGAGCTGATCTCGGCAGAGAAGACGGCCGCCAGTCCGAGGAGACCGAGAGCCGGGGGGACACCATCCACGAGGACGAGCGGCAGCGCCTGCTCGGGACGGGCGAGAGCCGGATCGATCGATCGGGCGATCATCCCGAGCACGACCGGGGCGAAGGCGAAGACCATCAGCGCGAGCCCGGCGGCGAGGAGCCCGCGACGAATCGCACGCTCGTTCACGGCGCCGTACGTCTTCTGCAGGAGGCCCGGCGAGACGATGAAGGCCGGTCCCAGAAGGGCCAGATAGATCCAGCCGGACCCCCCACCCTCCATGAAGTCGAGATACCCGGCGCCCGTCGGCGCGGCCGCGACGACCTGATCCCAGCCTCCGGCACTCGCGAGCGCCCACGGTACGGCGATGGCGAACCCGAGGATGAGCACGATGAGCTGGACCATGTTGACCCAGGCCGACGCGATCAGACCGCCCGCCGCGAAGTACGCCGTCATCACGAGCCCACCCGCGAGCGCGCCGACCCAACGCGGCGCCCCCGCGACCACCTGAAGGATCTCGGCCATGGCGATCAGCTGCCCTGCCAGGATCGCCAGCGTGCCGACCCAGAGCAGCACGGCGATGACCGCCCGGACCGACGGTCCGTACCGGTGCTCGAGAAAGTCCCCGACGGTGAGGAGGTCGTTGTCGCGCGCGACCCGCCAGATCCGGGGACCGACCCACAACGCGAGCACGATGGTCCCGATCCCGGCGGACCCGACCCACCACCAGGCGCTCAGGCCGTCACGGTAACCAAGACCTGAGGCTCCGACCGTCGACCCCGCTCCGATGTTCGCCGCGAGAACCGTCGAGAACAGAAGCACGGCTCCGAGGCGTCGATCGGCCACGAAGAAGCCGCCCGAGCTGTCGACCCGGCGCCCGATCGCCACTCCGAGCGCGATCAGCCCGATCGAGTAGAGAAGCAGCGCCGCGAGTTCGCCGGTCACCCGGGAACCCGGTCCCCGATCAGCGCCCCCCCTCCAGGTCGCTGACAGACGGCAGATCGGGCAGCCCCGCTGCCGACCGGACCGCGTCCAGGATCGCCTCGACGACCACGTCGGCGGCCAGTGCCCCGACCGTGGCGACGGAGGCGCCCTCGAGGTCTCCGACGGCCAGCGCGAACATCGTGTCACCGTCGCTTGGCGTGTGAGACGGGTAGATCGCGCGGGCGAGCCCATCCTGCGCCATCTGCGCGACCTTCGTCGCCTCGGCCTGACTCAGCACCGCGTTCGTCGCCACGACGCCGATCGTGGTGTTGGACCCACCGACCGAAGCCTCCGGCTCGCCACGCACCAACCGGCGGGCGTCGGCCAGCCCTGTCCCGTCCTCGGTCCGCACGCCGGCGACCACACGACCCGTCGCCGGATCGACGACGTCACCGACGGCGTTCACAGCCACGATCGCCGAGACGATCAGACCGTTCTCGAGCTCGATCGCGGCGGACCCGATACCGCCCTTCATGGCCCGGCCCATCCCGCGGAGCTTGCCGACGGTGGCGCCGGCCCCGGCACCCACGCTCCCGGACCGCGAGTCCACGGCCGTCGCGGTCTCGGCTGCGCGGTACCCGCAATCGGCACCCGGCCGGATCGAGCCGTCCCCGACCGAGAGGTCGAAGAGGATGGCGGCAGGGACGATCGGGACGACGTTGCGGCCCACCCTGTATCCCACGTCACGCTCGTCGAGGTACCGCATCACCCCGGACGCGACATCGAGGCCGAAGGCGCTCCCGCCGGACAGCGCGATCCCGTGGACCTCCTGCACGGTGTTCACGGGATCGAGCAGCGCCGTCTCGCGGGTGCCGGGCGCACCTCCGCGGACGTCCACGCCCGCGACCGCGCCACCCTCGACGAGAACGACGGTACACCCCGTCGGGCGTTCGCTGAGTGTGTGGTGGCCGACCTTGATCCCGGCAACGGCCGCGAGCCCTGCTCCCCGGCCCGTCGCCGCGTGGTCGGACCGCGCCACCGTGTCCTGCGCCGCACACCCGGCCGCCGCCGTGAGCGTTGTCGCGAGAACCCCCGCGACAGCCCATGAGCGACCCTGAGCATGTACGTCTTTCATCCTTGTACCCCGTCAGACAGAACGCAGGGATCAACCGAGATCAACCATCTGTCTCGACTAGTATACGCTTCGCTTGCGCGCCCACGAAGCGTCCGAACAGCTTGCATCGCAACCACTCCAACCACCCGGCGAGCCATGATGACACACCGTTCGATCCATCCCGGTCAAGCGATCGCACCGCTCGCCGTCTGCCTGATGCTCCTCGCGACTCCGGTCGCCGGCCAGGAGACGGTCGAGTTCACGCGGGGCATGGTCATCACGCGCTCGGTTCGCATCGAGCCGGGCACGTATACCGCTCCCGCAGCCACTTCGCCGGATTCGGCACTGATCACCGTGCGGGGCGACGACCTAACCGTAGACATGACCGGCGTCGAGCTAATCGGGGCACCAGCCGGAGGCGACCCGGACCTGGCCACCGGCGTCGCCCTGCGGATCGAGGGCGGCGACGACGTCACCATCCGCGGAGCCACGATCCGGGGCTACCGTGTCGGGATACTGGCGCGAGGAACCCGAGAGCTGTCGCTGGTCGGGAACGACGTCAGCTACAACTGGAAACCGAGACTCTTCAGCCTGGTCGCCCACGAGAGCCTCGTCGACTGGATGTCGTTCCACCAGAACGAAGACCGCGAGTGGATGCGGTTCGGTTCGGCAATCTACCTCGAGGACGTCACCGGCGGGCAGATCCGGCAGAACCGCGCGGTTCAGGGCATGAACGGGCTGCTGATGGTCCGAACCGATTCGGTCCACATCGAGGACAACGAGCTCGCGTTCAACTCCGCCCTCGGGATCGGGCTCTACCGTTCGAGTCACAACGTGATCGTACGTAATCGGCTCGACTTCAACGTCCGCGGATACAGCCACGGCTTCTACAACCGCGGCCAGGACTCGGCCGGCCTGCTCCTCTACGAGCAGAGCTCGAACAACGTCATCGCGTACAACTCCGCGACGCACGGGGGGGACGGGTTCTTCCTTTGGGCAGGCCAGTCGACGATGGACACGGGCCTGGGGGGCGCGAACGACAACCTGCTCTTCTACAACGACTTCAACTTCGCGCCGACGAACAGCGTCGAGATCACGTTTTCGAGGAATCGCGTGATCGGCAACTTCCTCCAGGGGAGCCGATACGGGATCTGGGGCGGGTACAGCTGGGAGTCCGAGATCAGAGGGAACTGCTTCGGAGCGAACGAGACCGGTGTCGCGATCGAGCACGGGCAGGACAACGTGATCGAGGGCAACTGGTTCTCGGACGATCAGACGGCGATTCAGCTGTGGGCGAACGCGTCCGAGCCGGCCGACTGGGGATACCCGGTGCACCGCGACACGCGGAGTCGAGGCAACAGGATCTCGGGCAACCGCTTCGGCGGACACGACCGAATCTGGCGGCTCGACAACACGTCCGGGGTCGAGATCGGGTTGAACCGCATCGAGACTGACCCGGACGCGGCATGCGACCCGCGCGCTCTGCTCGACGACTTCGACTCCGTCGCGGCCGATGTCCCGGGAGTACGTCGCGAGATTCCGCGCAGCGATCTCGCGGGTCTCGATCGGTCCGCCATGGTGGTCGATGAGTGGGGCCCGTACGACTGGCGGTCGCCGAAGCTCTGGCCGACGGATACGACGACCGCGGTCGTCCCCCTGCGCGTGCTGGGGCCGGCGGGCACCTGGGCCGTCCGCGAAACTCACGGCGTCGCGGACCTCTCGGCTCGGTCGGGCCGCACCGGCGACACGGTCGTCGTCCGCCCGTCCAGCGTCGGCGACTGGCGCCTCGTCCTGGAGTACGTAGGGGGGGCAACGACCGGCCCGCGAGGTGTGGAGCACGACCCGGGAGAGGCCGTACCGTTCTCCTTCTCTCGTTTCGACCCGGTGGATCGCTGGGACGTCACCTTCTTCGCCTGGACGGAGCCCGCGCGCGATCCGAGCCCGGCATCGGACGGCGGCGTCTTCGATACCTCGCCGATCCTGACCTCGAACCAGCCGGACCTCGACTACATGTGGTATCGACCCACGATCGAGGAGCTGCCGCAGGAGCGATGGGGACTCGAGGCACGCGCCGTCGTGTCGCTCGAGCCGGGCGAGTACTCCCTGAGAACGATCAGCGACGATGGGATCAGAGTCTGGATCGATGGTCGCCTGGTGATCGACCGCTTCGACCCGCACGGATCCGAGGTGGACTACGCGCCGCTCACGGCCGGGGAACACGACATTCGCGTCCAGTACTTCCAGATCGGCGGGTGGTCCGAGCTTCGCGTCGACATCGTTCGAGGCACGGCCCGGTCCCGGGGGTCGGCGGGGCCGCACTGACCCCCGCCAGCGGGCTCCTAGGAAACGCGGAAGTGCTCGATCTGGATCTCTTCTCCGTAGTCCGCGTAGTCCCCCGCCGTGCGAGCGGCCCTGAACTCGCCCCAGTTGATCGGCCGGTACCGGGCCCTGCCGCCGTGCGAGGTCGGTAGCGGCTCGCAGTCCGTTTCGTAGGAAGGGTTGTAGAAGAAGGGGATGCTGTAGCGAGCCGCACGCTTCATCGGACGGACGCGGTGGAGTGCCGCACGATAGCGATCGTTCGACCACACCTGCGTCATGTCTCCGATGTTGATGACGAAGGCCCCTTCCGTCGGAGGCACGTCGATCCAGCCGTCGCCGTCGTGCACCTGGAGACCCCCGACATCGTCCTGCAGGAGTATCGTCAGCGCCCCCGAATCCGTGTGATGTCCGAGCGCCATGTCACCCAGCCCGGTCGCTTCGGCGGCCTCGCCCGAGTCGAGCGGGTCGTGCAGGGGGTAGTAGTTGAGCCGCACGAAGCTGGTGTGCGGCCGGAAATAGTCCTCCAGATGATCCGCCTCGAGTCCGAGTCCGAGACAGAAGGCCTGGAATATCCGGGCACCGAGACGCTCGCAGGCCGCGAAGTACTCCGTCATCGTCGCCCGCAGAGCCGGGGCGTCGGCCGGCCATTGATTGTAGCCATCGACCGGAGCCCGGTTCGCGGGAGCATCATCGGGGAGATCCGGGCGCAACACGTACCCGAAGTCGAACACCTCCTTCTGATCGCGGGCATTCTTGGTGAGCTCGCGATCGTAATAGCCTCTCGGGTTGTCCGCCGTTCGGGAGATCTCGAGCTTCGACGCCCTCGACAGCTCGAAGAACGCCCGGGCTTCGGCCCAAACGCGGTCGAGCAGTTGGTCGGGCATGCCATGGCCGACCACCTGGAAGAACCCCCAGTCCCGACAAGCGGCACCCACTTCGGCCACGACGCGCTCGCGGGCGGTCTCATCATCTTCGAACCGACCAAGGTCGATGATCGGGATCGCCATCAGGAGATCGGGCGGCGGGCGAGCCGGGCGATGAGGACCGCCGCTCGCCGCGTCTGGAGTGCGAGGGTCGGCAGGTCGATCCACTCATCCACGGTGTGGTCGTTCCCCCCTCCGGGCCCCAACCCGTCGATCGCCATCTCGACCAGTCCTGTGGTGAAAGCGACGTCGGCGGCCCCGGCGTTCCGCGGGTCCACGGCCGTCACGGGACCGGCCCCGAGGTCGCGGCTGACCTGGTCGAACATCGCGAGGAGCCTCCGGTTCCCCTCCGAGGGGGCGAGCGGTGGATACCCATCGTCGAACGTGATTTCCGCGCTCGTTCCGGGGAGGCTCTGCCCCGCGACGAAGCGCATCACGGACCGCGCCTCTTCGAGTTGTTCGAGCGTGATGGTCCGCAGATCGCCGGTCACGGTCGCGTGCTCGGCCACCACGTTGCTCTTTCCGAACGCGGTGCCTCCGGCGCTCGGCGCGTCGTAGGAGACGTCGGTGCCGGCGATCATCGCGCCCGGATTGAACGTGAGCAGCGGCTCTCCCGCGAGCCGGGAGTAGAACCCCGTCAGAATCCGCGAGGCCTCGTAGATCGCCCCGGCGCCGACCTCCGGCTGAAAGAGCTGCGAGGAATGGGCGGGCCTCCCTCGCACGTCGAGTCGCCAGCCGGTCGAACCGCGTCGCGCCACCACCGCCGTGGAGGGATTGCTGTCGCCGTTCTCGAAGGCGAGCGCGATGTCCGCCGCATCGGCGGCGTCCACGATCGCGGCCTTCGACAGCACGAGCGGCCGCCCGCTTCTCTCTTCGTCACCGGTCATCACGACCGTGATCGTGACATCGTCGAGCGCTCCCGCCGCACGCAGTGCGCGGAGAGCGTACAGGATGACGACGTCGCCACCCTTCATGTCGACCACGCCCGGGCCCGCCGCCCGATCTCCGTCACGCTCGAACGACTGAAACGGGCTCTCCGGCTCGAACACCGTGTCGAGGTGACCGATCAACAGGAGGTGGGGGCCTCGCGTCCCGTGGCGGGCGACGAGGTGCCCGGCGCGGTCGAACGCGGCGCCGTCCACCCACTCCGTTTCGAACCCGATGGCCTCGAACTCGGCCGACAGGACCCTGCCCACCTCGCGGACTCCCTCGAGGTTCATGGTCCCACTGTTGATGTTCACGAGTCGCTCGAGCAGGGCGATCGCCTGCTCGGCTTCGCCGTCGATGGTCTGGACGAGCCGGGTCTCGACCTCGCTGAGGCCCGCCTGACCCCGGACCGGAGCGGCGACCCCGGCCAGGACGACGACCGCGGCAAACAACGCGCGGCACGAATGCCTCCACCTCATGGCGATTCCCCTCCTCCGGTCGATCCTCGGGTTCGTCGGCTGATGAATATGGATAGTTCTTCGTCGCGCCGGGAGCCGCCTCATCGCGACTCCTCCGTACGCGCCGACCAGGCCGCCTCGGCGGCGGCGCAGACGCCCGCCACGGTCCGTCGGTCGGTACCCCCGCCCGGGCGATCCGGATCTCGAAACGTCCCGTGCAGCTGGTGGCAGCCCGTCTGCTCGACGATCGCAGCTGCGTTCGCCGGGCCGACCCCCGCTCCGGGCAGGATCTCGATTCGACCCGCCGCACGCGCATGAAGACGACGAATGGCGTCGATGCCCTCCAGAGCCGTGGGCGCCTGCCCCGACGTGAGCACCCGCATGACTCCGCAATCGATAAGGAGCTCGAGACTCTCGAACATGGACGCGACGATGTCGAAGGCCCGGTGAAACACCACTTCGGCCCCGTCGGCGGCTGCGAGAAGCGCGCGGAGTTGAGTCCGGTTCACGCGCCCCGCCGCAGTGAGCGGGCCCACGGCGACCCCGGCAGCTCCACGCTCCACGAGCTCCCGAGTACTGTCGAGCATCCCGGCGACCTCCTCCTCCGTGTACACAAACCCCCGGTCGTGGGGGCGGACCATCACGATGACCGGAAGGGTCGTGGCGGCGAGCACGTCATCGAGCAGGGCGGGCGGCGGTGTGAGACCGTCCCGGTCGAGGGCCCGGTTCAACTCGAGTCTCCTCGCCCCGCCTTCCGCCGCCGCGATCGAATCGGCGACCGATGCGACACAGGCCTCGACCAACACTTTCTGTCGAGGCCCGTGTAGAGCGTCCGAGACGCTCATCGTCCGGCAATCGCCGCGCCGATCACGCGGCTCAGCAGGACATGCAGTTGTGGTTGTTCTTCGACCCGAGCTTCTCGAGCAGTGCGACGGTCTCGGGGTAGGGCGAAACACGTTGCACCGGACCGTTCGCCATGTCGGCGGTCGTCTGGCCGCGCCGGCTGACGACCGTCACGTCGCCGCCCATCGAGACGAGATACTCGATCATCTCGTTGTCACCACGCGCCGCGGCGTGGTGCATCGGCGTGTAGCCGTTGTGATCCCGCGCGTTCACGTCGGCGCCCAACTCCTCGATGAGGTACCGCACGGCCAGCATCCAGGCCTCGGGCGCGTGTCGGTGGGCGTTACCTGCGAAACCCTCGCCATACCCGACGCCGGACGCCGCGTGGATCGGTGCTACCGCGGGCCCTCCGGCCGGCACCGCAGGTAGGCCGGACGGGTCGGGTCTCGCAGCCCGAATCGAGTCCGCCACGTCATACACCCGCAACACTTCGTCGCGGGCAGCGTCCGGATCGGCGGCGAGATACATGTCGGGGTACGCGACCTGTACCGAGTCGGGCAGCTCATCACGAAGGCTCACGATGAGCTTCACCTTGGTCGAGTCGGGGGTCTCCTCGAAGTTCGCCTCCGTGAGCCGGTTGCGGGCCTGTCGCCGCAGGAACTCGTCGGTGGACAGTCGCTGCCGCCGCGGCGGCGCCACTGTCGCCAGTCCCGGATCCGCTTCGAACTCGACGAGAAGCTTCATCGCGGCGACATCGGTCGCGTACGCGGCCCGCCAGAAGGCCGTCGAGCCGTTCGTGTCGACGAGCCCGCAGTTCCGGTTGCCGCACCCGGTGTACACCATGTACCAGGGGTGCCTGGTCAGGCGCGCGTCCGGATCGGCCCCCGCTTCGAGAAGGGCCCGCATCAAGTCGAGATACCCGACTTGCTGCAGGCTCCGCTGCTGCGGCTGCGGGAAGCGGGTGCGCGGCTGCCACTCGGAGTTCACCGCGGCCCAGAGCGGAGTCACGCCGTTCAGGTTCGATGCCACGTTGGGATCCGCACCGCGATCGACGAGCAGCTTCGCCAGGTCGAATTGACCATTGATCGTCGCCATCAGCAGCGGGGACGTGCCATCGGACCCGCTCGCCTGATCGATCGCCGCCCCGCCGTCGAGCAGCGCGACGGTGGCCTCGACATGCCCCTGTCTCACGGCGTGCAGCAGCGGCGTGAACCCGCCCATGCTCTGGATCGGAGGGGTGAAGAGCGCCTGGAAGTCATCCTGCTCCGACGGCTCCTCGTCTTCCTCCTCCTCGGGCGGGTTCAGGTAGATGTCGCGACCAGCGCGAACGGCGGCCTGGAGCTCGGCCGACGTTAGCTCCCGGTCGTCGCCCCCGCGAAACGCCTTGATGACCTCGCCCACCCGCCGGCTGGACTCGCGCTGGAGCTCGTTCATCCGATCCAGGTCGACCACCCGGGACGTCAGGGATGGATCGGCGCCGCGCTCCATCAGCACTGCGATCGCCCCCGGACGATTCCGCGCGGCCGCGAAGATCAAGGGCGTCTGCTCCCACTCGCTCTCGCGCGCGTTCGGATCGGCCCCGTGATCCATCAGGAGACCGACGACCTCGGCGTTCCCCGACGCCGACGCGAGGTGAAGCGGCGTCGCCCCGGTTGTGGAGGTCGCGGTGGTAGCGCTCCCGCCCGCCTCGAGCAGCATCCTGGTGATATCTGCATCGCCGACCCGGCTCGCGATATGTAGCGGCGTGTAATGCCCGATCCGCGTCTCCGCCTCGACGTTCGCCCCGGCGTAGACCAGCATCTCGGCCAACGCCGCATCGCCCCGCTCGGCCGCCCAGTGCAGAGCGGTCATGCCGTCTCCCTGGGCCGCGTTCACATCCGCTCCGTCGCGCAGCAATTGCCGAACGCCCTCGCGGTCGCCCTTCATGGCGGCATCCGCCACCGGAGACTCCGGGGCGGCGCTGGCGGCGATGAGCACCGCGAGTCCGAATACCGCGACCGAGCGACGGAGCATCTTCCGCATCAGCCGCCCTGAGAGACCGCGGAGGGCGACGTCAACGAAAGCTCCCCGGTGCTGTCGCCGAACTGCTCGAGGTCGTGCCCCAGGCCGTGCAGCACGCTCAGCATGGCGTTCGCCATCGGCGTCTCGTCGGGGGCCTTGATGTGCATGTTGCCCTCGAGCATCCCGTTGCCCTTGCCGAGCATGATCAGCGGTGCGCGACGGTGGTTGTGCAGGTTCGCGTCCGCCATCGGGGATCCCCACATCACCACGGTTTTGTCGAGGAGCGGCGAGCCGCCTTCCATCGTGTTCTGGAGCTTCTCGATCAGGTACGGCAGCTGACCCACCCGGAACTGGCAGATCTTGTTGAACTCGAGAATGGCCTCCTCGCGACCGCCGTGGTGCGACGCGGGGTGGAAGCCCCGGTCCGAGCCGCTCTCCGGGAACGACCGGTTCTGCGCGTCTCGGCCGGTCTTGAAGGAGATGACCCTCGTCATGTCGGTCTCGAGGGCGAGCACCTGGATGTCGAACATGAGCTGCATGTGCTCGCTGAACGAATCCGGAACACCCGCCGGCGCCTCGGGCAGTGCCCGCTCGTCACCGCTGCTGTTGCGGTTCTCGATCATCTCGATGCGCCGCTCGAGCTCGCGAACATTGTCGAGGTACTGGTCCATCCGGCGCGAGTCGTCCACGCCGAGCTCGCGCTTGATCGTCGCCACCTCGCCGGCGATCCAGTCGAGCAGGCTCTTCCGCGTCCGACGCCGGGCCTCCCTCTCCTCGGGCGACCCGCCCGCGCCGAACAGCATGTCGAACGCCACACGCGGATCACGGATCATCGGCAGGGGCTCGGTCGGCGACGCCCAGCTAAGCGAGTCCGTGTAGGCGCACGAGTAGTTGTACGTGCACCCGCCCGCTTGATCGAGGTTCTCGATGCAGAACTGCATCGAAGGCATGGGCGTGTCCTGACCGAACCGCTGCGCGTAGAGCTGATCCATGGAAGTTCCGCAATAGATGTCGGAACCCTGCGTCTGCTTCGGATGCGCCTGGGTCAGGAACACCGCGCTCGACCGGAAGTGGTCACCACCGATTTCGGGTGGTGTGAAGGCCTCCGCCATGCGGACGTCGGTGTTGCTGACGATCGTGAGCTGGTCCTGGTACGGTCGCAACGAAGCGAGCGCGCTGCTATCCAGGATCTCGAAGTCGCGTCCGACCGTCTCCGGTGCGAAGAGGTGCTGTGTCGCTCCCCAATCGTTGCACCCGGCGAGCCCGTGCACTTCCTCGATGCAGATCAGCCGGGTCTGGGTGTTCTTCGCGAGCTCGCGACCCCAGAGACGTCCCGCGGGAACCATCGCGTCGAGAAAAGGCAGGGCGACCGTCGCCCCCATCCCTCGCAGAAAGGTCCGTCGCGGCATGTGCTTTCCGGTGATGTATCGCATGGCTTCGGGTCTCCTCACCCCTGTTGTTCGACTGACGTTGCGTCGCGCCTACGGGCGCTCCGTCCCCATCGATTCTCCCTGGGTCGCGGCCGGCGCATCTCTCGGGCCACCCAGTTTCATGCGGAAGGCGTCGCTCCCGACCACACCGAGTATCAGCGACGACATCCGGTACTCGTTATCCGCTGCGTCGTTCACGATCGCCCGCACGGTCGGCTGGTCGTAGTACTCGACCCGGCGTCCGAGCGCATACGCCATCAGGTTCTCGGTGAACGTGCGCATGAGCGGCAGCGGGCGCTTCATCAACACCGCCGTCAACTCAGCCGGCGTCGATACCGGCGTCCCGTCGTAGAAGTCGCCTCTGGTATCGAGGGACATCCCGTTCTCTCGCTGCCGCCACTTCCCGGTCACGTCGAAGTTGTCGAGCGCCAACCCGATCGGATCCATGAACCTGTGACACGACCGGCACTGCGGGTTCGCCCGGTGCTTCTCCATCCGCTCCCGCGTCGTGAGCATCCGCCCATCCTCGGCACCCTCGGTCTCCTCGAGGTCCGGCACGCCCGGCGGCGGCGGGGGAGGAGGCGTACCGAGCAGCACCTCCATCACCCACTTCCCGCGCAGTACGGGGGAGGTGCGGTTCGCCAGTGACGTTAGAACCAGCACGCTTCCGTGTCCGAGCACGCCGCGACGCGAATCGTCGGGGTAGTCGACCTTCCGGAAGGCGGTGCCGGCGATTCCCGGGATCCCGTAGTGGGTCGCCAGACGCTCGTTCACGAAGGTGTAGTCGGCGGTGAACAGCTCGAGCGCGCTGCGGTCTTCGCTGACCAGGTGGTGGAAGAACACCTCGGTCTCGCGACGCATCGCGTCCGCCACGTTCTCGTCGAAGTCGGGGTAGAAGTTCGGATCGGGGCGCACCTTGTAGAGATCCTGCAGCCTGAGCCACTGGGCGACGAATCGCGTCCCGAGTGCCTCCGCTCGCGGATCACCGAGCATTCGACGCGCCTGCGTTGCGAGCACGTCCGGATCGGAGAGGGTGCCATCCCGGGCGGCCTCGCGTAGACCTTCGTCGGGCGGCAGCCCCCAGAGGAAGAACGACAACCGTGTCGCGAGGTCCTCGTCCGTCAGACGGTAGGGCTCACCCGGCACGACGCCCTCCGGCTCGCTCTCGAGGCGCAGGACGAAGTACGGGCTCACCAGAATCGCCTCCAGGCCCATTCGAACGCCCGTCTCGAACCCGGCCTCGGCCGCGCCGATGTCGTAGAACGAGAGGAGCCCCTCGACGTCACGATCCGTCACCGGACGTCGGTACGCGGTCTCCGCGAGGCCTGCCAGGATCGCGCGGGCGCAGGGGCGCTCCTCGTCCGCCGACGTGGGCCGACACTTGAAGATGCGCTGTCTCGTGGGCGTCTCGGAGACACCGGTCGCTCCGTATGGCCCGCCGATCACGAAGCTCTCCACGTGCGGAAGCGTGGTGACGCCGGCTCCACCGGATCCGCCGCCGGCGTTCGACCAGTCGTGCGGACGAATGAGGTCTTCGTACGGCCCGTCCATCCGCTTGATGAACGCCGCCGAGACCTTTCGCTGTCCGGCCCGAACGAAGATTCGCCCGGTCCCGACGGGCGCCGCGCCGCGGTTGTCCGCCCCCTGCCCCGTACGCGTGAACGGAACGAGCGCGACCCGCTCACCATCGATCGACACGTCGACATCTTCCAGCCGCGAATTGGCGCCGAGGCCGAAGACGAGGTGGAACTCGTACTCTCCGTCGGCCGGGAATACGTGGTCCACGACGATGCCGCCCCGCGTGCCGTAGGGGGCGCCCTCGACGTGATCCCACGGGTGCTGCGATACGTACTGCGAGTTCTTGTACGTCTTGTTGATCGGCGGAGCCGAGATGTCTCCTACGGCCATCCTGCTGATCTCGGCCGCGGCGTTCAGGTAGGCGTCGATCAGCGTCGGCGACAGCGCCTGAACGTCCGCGATGTTGTCGAAGTTCGCGCTCATCTGGTCGAGCGGCAGCCAGTCGCCCGCATCCACGTTCAGCCCCAGAAGGTCGCGAACCGCCCGCTCGTACTCTGGTCGGTTCAACCGCTGGAAGGTTCTGCGACCGGGGTTGGGCGCGACGACCGCCGCCTCATCGAGGATGGTCTCGAGCCCCTCGACGAGAGTCTGGAGGGTATCGGCGCCGGGGGCTCGCGTTCCGGGCGGAGGCATCACCCCCGCCCGCAACTTGCGGATCATCTTCTCCGCGACATCCGCCTGCGCGGAGGCGTCGTCCGCGTCGAACTTCTCAAGGGACAGGTTGCCGCGCGGTCGGTTCTCGTTGTGGCACCGCACGCAGACGGTCTGAACGACCTCGTTGAGGTCGATCTCGGGCTC
>JBDHIO010000040.1:0-60494 GCA_039587355.1 Gemmatimonadota bacterium
TTCCAGACGGGCTCGGAGCAGCCCGGTCGTCCCAGCATCGGATCGTGGCTCAGCTACGGGCTCGGGAGCGAGAACCAGGACCTCCCCGCGTTCTGCGTCCTGTTGTCCCGTGGCACCGGACGCGTCAACGGACAGCCCCTGTACTCCCGGTTGTGGGGGAACGGATTCCTCCACTCGCTGCATCAGGGCGTGCAGTTCCGGTCCGGCCGTGACCCGGTCCTCTATCTGAACGATCCGCCGGGGGGCGACCGCGCGAGTCGGCGCCGGTGGCTCGACCGGGTGAGCGCCCTCAATCACCGGCGCCTGCAGGAGACGCAGGACCCGGAGATCATGGGACGTATCGGACAGTACGAGATGGCTTACCGGATGCAGACGTCGGTGCCCGAGACCATGGACATCTCGGACGAGCCGGACTGGGTCTATCGCATGTACGGACCCGAATCCGCGAAGCCCGGGACCTACGCGGCCAACTGTCTGCTGGCCCGCAGGCTGATCGAGCGCGACGTACGGTTCGTACAGCTGTACCACATGGGCTGGGATCAGCACGAAACGCTTCCGGACCACATCGCGAAACAGGCGAAGGACGTCGATCAGGCGTCGGCCGCGCTCGTCATGGACCTCAAGCAACGGGGCCTGCTCGACGACACCCTCGTCATCTGGGGCGGAGAGTTCGGGCGCACGAACTACTCGCAGGGCGAGCTCACCGCGACCACCTACGGACGCGACCACCACCCGCGCTGCTTCACGATCTGGATGGCGGGCGGAGGCATACGACCCGGCGTCTACGGGGAAACGGGACCGCTCGGATACAACATCGCCGAGAACCCCGTCCACGTGCACGACTTCCAGGCGACGCTCCTGCACCTGCTCGGAATCGACCACGAGCGACTGACCTACAGGACCCAGGGCCGCCGATTCCGTCTGACGGACGTCCACGGACGGGTCATCCCCGACCTGATCGCCTGACGGCCCGCTCGAACTCGTGACGACACCATGAAACGACGCACCTTCGTTCAGGCCGCCTCCTGCGCCGCGGCGGGCGCCGCCCTGGCTCCGATCGACGTGTGGGGACGGGACGGACGGGCGCTTCACGACGACGTCATTCTGGGCCATGGCGATTTCCAGTACCGGCTCGACTACGACTGGGGCCGGCTGGACCCGACGCGCGTTCCTGTTCGGGACTGTCACGAGATGGTGCAGGATTCGCGCGGCCGAATCGTCCTGCTCACGAATCACACCGACAACAACGTCATCGTATACGACCGGGGCGGCCGGCTTCTCGAGACGTGGGGAACGGAGTACCCGGGGGCGCACGGCCTGACGCTGTCCGTGGAGGGGGGAGAGGATTTCCTCTTCATCGCGGACAACCAGCGCCACGAGGTGATCAAGACGACCATCGACGGTCGGGTCATCCTGACGATGCCGTATCCGGAGGACTGTCCCGCATACACCTCGCCAGAGCAGTACATCCCGACCGAGGTCGCGATCGGCCCGAACGGGGACATCTACGTCGCGGATGGATACGGATCCCAGTACGTGATCCAGTATTCGGCGACCGGCGAGTACATCCGGTGTTTCGGCGGGCGAGGCGACGGCCCCGACAGTCTCGCCAACGCTCACGGTGTCTGTCTCGACGACCGGGACCCGGATCGCCCGACTCTCCTCGTCACGGCGCGCGAGCAGAACGCGTTCAAGCGGTTCTCGCTCGACGGCCGGTATCTCGAGACGATCGAACTGCCCGGCGCCTACGTGTGCCGTCCCGTCATCCACGGTCAGAACATCTACGCCGCCGTGCTCGTCAGCCGGATGCCCTGGGACTCGCGGTCGGGGTTCGTCACCATCCTGGATCGCGACGACAGGGTCGTGTCCAACCCCGGCGGAAGTGTGCCCGACTACACGGATGGCGACCTCGCGCCGATGCACCAGGTCGTGAAGGTGTTTCGACACCCTCACGACGTATGTGTCGACGACGACGAGAACCTTTACGTGGCACAGTGGAACTCGGACGGCATCTACCCGATCAAGCTCGAGCGGATCGCGTAGATGGGACGCGCGAGTCGTCAGGAGACCCGTTTCGAGCTGGCGTCGCCGCTCGTTCGCACGGATCGGCTGCTCTTCGAGCGCCGCCACGAGGTCGGTTTCGAGCTCGGGCTCCCGGGCGTCTCGATCCACACCACCCTCGACGGCGCCGATCCGACGCCCGCCGATCCCCGGTACGATGGACCCCTCGTGCTGACCGGGGCGGCGACCGTTCGGGCTCGGGCATTCCACCCGGACTGGGCGCCGAGCGAAACAGTGACGCGTCAGTTCTATCGCATCAGGACACCGGTGCGGAGCATCGAACTTCTCACCTCGCCTGGAGAGGCCTACTCGGGACGCGGTGCGGAGACGCTGCTCGACCTGCGAGGCGGTTCGACGTCGTTCGGCGACGGGACCTGGCTCGGGTACCAGGAGGATGATCTCCTGGCCGTGCTCGATCTGGGAGAACCCATAACGTTCGACTCCGTCGTCGTCAGCACGCTCGCGATCAACCCGTCCTGGATCTTCCTGCCGGCGGCCGTGAGCGTGGAAACGTCGGTCGATGGCGTCCGCTACGACCCGGCGGTCGCCAGCGAACTTCAGGCACCGGGCGAACCCGAGACAGAGGGGCAGCGGTTCGTGCGGGTGGATATCCCGCGCGCGGACTCCCCCCGGCCGGTTCGGTACGTCCGGGTGCTTGTTCGCGGGCGTGGACCGATGCCGGAGTGGCACGCCGCTCCGGGGTCCCGCGCCTGGCTCTTCGTCGACGCGATCGCGGTGCTCTGATGACCGACTGGGCGATCTTTCTGGGGCGGTTCCACCCGCTCGTACTGCACTTCCCGATCGGGCTTCTCGCCGGGGCGTACCTCCTCACTCTCCTGGCGCGAAGGCCCGGCCTCGCGCGCTACGAGGGCGCCGCGGCGATCATGGTACAGCTGGGCGCCCTTGGGACCGTGCTTTCCGCGATTCTCGGTTACCTGCTGGCGCTGGAGGGGGGATACGACGCGACCGTCGTGGGGCTGCACCGGTGGTCCGGCATCACCCTGGCGGCGCTCTCGATCGTGCTCGCATGGATGGTCCGCCGCCCTGTTCAGCCCCGGGCCTATCTGCCCCTGTTCACGGCTGCCACGGCCCTTCTGTTCTGGGTAGGGCATCTCGGCGGCACGCTCACGCACGGCAGCGGATATTTGGTCGCGCACGCCCCCGCTCCGGTGCGCGCATTGTTCGGGGCAGAGGCCGGCACGGGCGACGGGTCCCTGGTCGTGGAGGACATCGGCGGCGCCGTGGTGCTCGAGGACCTCATCATCCCGGTGCTCGAGGCTTCGTGCACGGAGTGTCACAACCCGATCAAGCGAAAGAGCGACCTGGATCTCACGACTGCGGACGGGCTATTCACCGGCGGCGAGCTGGGGCTCGCCGTGTCGGAGGACGGCGCCCTCGCGAGCGAACTCTTCAGACGCTTGATCCTGCCTCCGGATCACGAAGACGCGATGCCCCCGTCGGGTCGTTCGCGGCTCGTGCCACCAGATGTCGAACTGATCGGTTGGTGGCTCGACGAGGGGGCTCCGCGAGAAGCGACGGTCAATGCGCTCGCCCCCGACGATCGACGTCTCCGAGTGCTGAGGGAGCGGTTCGGTAAACCTGATCCGGTCGCGTCTCTGGGGCTAAGACCAGCGAGCGATCGGGCGATCGCCCGGGCCAACCGGGGCGCGTACGACGTCGAGCGCATCGCCGAGGAAAGCCCGCTTCTCCGGGCCCGCCTGCGCCCCGGCCCCGGAGAGGATCAAGCACTCGATGTGCTGAAATCGGTCCGGGACCGCGTCATCGAGCTCGACCTGGGTGATTCGGCCTTCGATGACGAAGCGGCCGAGCAGCTGACCGATTTCGAGCACCTGCAACGGCTCGCCCTCCACAACACCGCCGTTACCGACGCGGCGATGCGGTCCGTAGCGGGGCTTCCGTTCCTCGCGTCCCTCAGGATCCACGGAACGGCCGTGACCGACGCCGGGGTCGAGGAACTGATCGACCTCGAACACCTGGAGCGAGTGTACGCCTGGAACAGCGGCGTGTCCGGCGGATCCGAACTGCCACCGGAGCTGCGTGCCCGGCTCGATACGGGGGTGGATCCGTCGAGGTTCGCCGCCACTCCGCTGCCCGCCCCGACCGTCTCGCTCGACAGCGCCCTCTTCACGAGCCGCGCGACCGTCTCGCTCGGAGGCTCGATCCCCGGCGCCGAGATCCGGTACACGCTCGACGGCTCGGCACCGACGCCGGCCTCGCGCCTGTTCACCGAGCCGTTCGCGATCACGGCCTCGGCCCGGGTGCGGGCGATCGCCATCAAGGAGGGCTGGGTGACGAGCCCGGTCGGGGAGGCCGTGGCCCTGCGCCGCGGGTTCGCACCTGTCGCCATCCGGCTGAGCGCCCCCCCGAATCCCGAGTACCCCGGCCAGGGCGAGATCACGCTGCGCGACGGGGTTCTCGGTAGCAACGTGTTTCGGAGTCCCGCCTGGCTGGGGTACAGACAGAACGACCTCGTGGCGACGATCGATCTCGGGACGGCCGAGACCGTCGGCGAGGTCGCGGTGAGCATCCTGGAGAACACGGCCTCGTGGATCTTCCCTCCGGCGGCGATCGACATCTCCGTATCCGGCGACGGCGCGACATACCGGCCCGTCGCCTCGGGCGCCTACGACGATCCCGGAGGCGACCGGGCAGCCTCTCGGTCCCTGTTGAGAGAGTCGTTCGACCCGGTCCAGGCGCGTTGGCTGCGCGTCCGCGTGCGCCGCTTCGGAGTACTGCCCGAATGGCACCCCGGGAGCGGCGAGCCCGCCTGGCTCTTCGTCGATGAGATCCTGATCGGCCCGGGCGACGCTCCGTGAAGCAGATGACCGGGGCGGTCCGTACCATCTGGAGTGCCCTGTTCCTACAACCGGAAAGATCGAGAATGACCGCTTCAGCTATCGCCCGCGCCGCCATCGGAACCCTGCTCGCCGCAACGCCGGTTCTCGCCCAGGACGTCCCGTCCTACGAGTCGAAGCCGTGCGTCCGGGAGATCCCCGGAGCCCTTTGCGGCACGCTGACGGTCTGGGAGGATCGTGACGCCGAGTCCGGCCGGAAGCTCGACCTGAACGTCGTGGTTCTCGAGGCGACGGGGGATGAGAGGAAGCCGGATCCCATCTACGTGCTGATGGGTGGCCCCGGACAGGGAGCAGCTTCGTCGGCGGTGGGCTGGATCCGGAACCCGTTCCGGGCCGATCGCGACATCGTGCTCATGGACCAGCGGGGCACGGGTGAGTCCAATCGGCTGCTCTGCCTGCACCCGGACGAGGCGCCGGTCGACGCGTACCTTGGCGCATTGTTCGTCCCGGATCGCCTCCGCGAGTGCATCCCGGAGCTGGAGACACACGCCGATCTGACAAAGTACCAGTCGCCGTATTCTCTCGACGACCTCGACGATCTCCGCGCGGCGCTCGGGCACGACCAGATCAATCTCTGGGGCGGCTCGTACGGTACGCGAGCAGCGCAGGTATACATCCGCAGGCATGAAGAGCACGTGCGGACCGCGGTTCTCAATGCCTCGATGTCCATGAGCCAGGTGATGCCAGACGGCATGGCCCGCGACGCGGAGGCGTCGATTCGCGGGGTAATCGAAGACTGCATGAGCATGCCCGATTGCGCCGAGAAGTACCCGAACCTGGCAGACGACTACGCGGCGGCGGTCGCGGGCGCGCGCGAACCGGTGGCGGTCACGGTTCCCGACCCACGTACGGGGGACACGGTCCAGGCGACGATGCAGCCCGCGGGATTCTCCGAAGCGCTCCGAGCCATGCTGTACTCGGCGGGACAGACACGTGACGTCCCGAGGCTTCTCCACGTCGCGGCCACGACCGGCAACTACGACGGCTTCGCGACGTTCGGCGCGGCACGGAACTACGGGATATCACGGATCGCGGCGAACGGTATGTACCTGTCCGTGACCTGCGCCGAGGACGTCCCGTTCGCGAACGAGCATGGGGAATACGAACAGGGGGCCGGGACGTTCCTGGCGGATGCGCGGGCTCGGGCACACCACGACTCGTGCCGCGTTTGGCCTCGCGGCGAGGTACCTGAGGACTTCCACGACAACGTGATCTCGGATGTGCCGGTACTCATTCTGAGCGGTTCACACGACCCGGTGACGCCCCCCCGCTGGGGCGAGGAAGCTGCTACAGGGCTCTCGAGGTCCATCCACGTCATCGTTCCGTTCGGCCATCACAGCTGGGGCGCCCTCGAGAATGCCGGGGCGTGCGTCCTCTCGATCCAGCGAGAGTTCCTCGATAATCCGACCGGCTCGCCTGACACGGACTGCCTGAAGACGATCCGGAGGCGCCCCTTCAACTAGGGGCCGGTGAGGCCCAGGCGATCGATCAGCGGACGGGCACGGCGTGGATGAAGACGTCTCCGTGCTGCTCGGTCACACCGGGCTGACGTGGCCGGTCCGCGTAACTCGAGGCGACGAAGACCAGGGTGTCGCCGACCATGACCCCGGTCGTGGGATAGGCGAAGTCCGGATGGCCCTCGGCCAGGACGGTCGAGCGAATCACGCGGGTCTCGTCGTCGTCGAGGTCCAGACGGATCACCCCGTTCGCTCGTGGCTGTACGACGACGAGTGATCCGCTCACATAGTAGATCCCGTCCGGCCCCACGAGGCCCGCGTCCTCGGGCACCTCGATCTCAACGACCCGGTCGGTCCCGAGATCGTAGCGCCAGATCGCGCGGTCTACCGTCACGAACAGTCGGTCCCCCCCAGGGCCTCCCAGGGTGATGCCGTTGTTGTTGCTGCCATCGTCGAGCTGGTCGAGCGTCAGGACCTCGCTCAGGTCGGGCGCTGCGTGGTACAGTCGGCCAATCAGGGTGGTAGTGACGTACGCATAGCCCGCCGGAGCCAGCGCCAGATCGTTGCAGATGTGGAACGGGCTTTCCTGGGACTCAGTGTGAGAGGCAATGAGGGCCCCGGAGTCGAGGTCGAACTGGAAGACCCCGGTGCGGGCGTCCGCGTCCGTTGACCCGGCGAAGACCGTGAATCGACCGCCGCAGGCCCACAACACGCGGCGTTCGGGGTCCGCCTTGAGGCCGATAAGGCCCTCGAGTCCGTCGACGTTCTCGGCCAGGAAGTCCCGGTAGGAGCCATCAGGATTGATCCGCAGGATCCTGGGCCCACTCATGCTGCCCAGGAAGTAGTCACCCGACACCGGGTCGTGGGCGATGCTCTCCGGGTAGAGGTCGTGCTCCGTGATAACGAACTTCCGGACGGATTCGAGAGGCCCCGCCTTCGCACCGATTGCGGGGATCACGCTCACAATGGTGACCAGCCCGGTCGTCACGATAGCGGTGACTGTTCGCCGTCGGCTCACGGGTTGCCCTCCGATCCTACGGGATCCGGATCGTCTCGAGGTGCATCGGTGGGATCACGCGTGTGCCCGGCGAGAGCTCGGCCACGGTCTCGATGAACGGAGCGAGGTTCCGGTCGAAGTTGGCCTGCTGAGAGAACCCGTACGGGAGCATGAAATTGTCCCAGTGCGTCGGAATGATCACCGGCGGGTTGTTCGTGACTCGGAGTAGACGCTCGTCGTACTTGTAGAGCCCGAGCCTGGATCCGTTGATCCCGGCGAGCAGGATGTCCGGTGTGATCCCCTCCAGCTCGCGCTCGACGAAGTTCATCGAGCCCATCGTCAGCACCTCGTGACGGTCGAACCGGGCGAGGAACTGGAGCGATCCGCCTTCGATGAACTGCTCGATCCGCAGCGGAGCCTCGAGTCGGGTATCGCGGTCGTACCGTCGCGAATCGTGGTAGTGCTTCTCACCCAGGGCCGAATGGATCCCCGGAAGCACGCGGACCGAGAACCCGTCGAACTGATAATCCTCGCCGCCCGCCACCGCGTAGAGCTGATCGTTCGGCACACCGTAGGCGCGAAGAATCATTATCGTGGTCTCGGTACCGATCACCTTCGCGCCCGTCTTGAGCGCGATGTACGGGACATCGCCGAGGTGATCGAAATGGCCGTGGTGGACGAGGATGAAATCGGCCCGGGTGATGTGATCATCGATCAGCGCCGTGTCGGCGACCGCGATGTCGGTGCGCTCGTAGTTCGGCCGGTCGTCGTCCGGGTGTCCCGGCCCCGCGTACTTCAGGCGGGAGAGCCAGGGGTCGATCAGCACCACGACGTTCCCGTCGGTGATCTCCCAGCCGGCCGCACCGAAATACTTCAGCTCGAGCGGCGGCTCCTGGGCGCTGGCCGGCCACGCCGCAACAGGCGCCAGGGCTATCAGTATCCCTATGCCCGCAACGATCGATCGCCCGAAACGACGATCACGCTTGCCCGACCACATGGAAGCGCACGCGTTCATCCCTCGCTCCTCTTCCTGGTTAGTCCGGCGACAGGAATTCGGCCGTCGCGTCCGTGGCCTCCAGCATCCGCCGCAAATAGATGAGGCGGACTTCGTTCGTCCACATGGCAGAATCCAGAACGCCGATCGCCAGCGGATCTACGGGAGACGCCGAGAACACCGCCACCTGCGCTTCGGCCATTGACGGCGGAGGACCGGGCAGGCTCTGAACCGCTACGCGATAGGGGGCAATCCCCGCAATGTATCTGTCGACCCAGCGATCGAACTCCGCGCGATCGGCCTCGACCTGCGGGAGATAGGAGAGGATGGCCTTTCGGATCTCGGGGTCGCGCACCAGCCGGAGGTCGCCGGACTCGACGAGACCGGAGAACGTGCCGGTCAGCAGACGGGGGTCCGAGTAGTAGACCGCTCGTTGCTCGATGAGCCACGACCGGGCGGAATCGGCGGAAATCCGTTCGCCCCTCCGCAGCGCGTTCAGGGTCGTGCGCGCCGCCGCCCCGATCGTCTCTTCGTCCCCGATCGCGGCCTCGAGCCGAACGCGATTCTCGGCGAGATCGACGCGAAGTTGCTCGAGGTACTCGGCCTCGCGCGCGCGGTCCTGCCGGGCGGACCAGAGCGACTCGCCGGCCAGCGCCACCGTCACGCCGGCCACGATCAGCAGGAACTCACCGACAAGTCGGGTCGCCCCACCCCCTCTCGATCGGATCACGACGTCTCCGGGCCGACCGACGTCAATTTCCGATGCGCTCGTAGTAGTAATCGCCCACCCACATGCCGACGATCCCGCCGTTCTCCTCTACGAAGCGCACGAGCTCACCGACCGGGCCGCCTCCGGTGGGCGCGGTGTAGCGGAACGTCCCGTCACCGACCGGGGCGAGTTCGAGAGGGTTGTCCACGTTGGCCCCGTGAGGGTTGATGAGGACGATCTCTTCGTCCAGCAACACGATCTGCTGTCTCGCGCCGCCAAAGCCCGCGTAGATGCCGGCGAAACGCTCCCAGGCCGAATCCCATGCCACGACCCCGGGCTCGGTCTTCGTCGCCTTTGCCACGGCCTCGCCGACCGTCGTATACAGTTGGCGCGCGATCTGACCGGGGTTCGAGTCGTTCGTGTTCGTGAGCGCGATCACGCCGACCTTCTCGTCGAGCTGTATCTGCGTCTGGGTCGTGTAGCCCGGGTATCCCCCTCCGTGTCCGACGAAGATCTCGCCATCAACGCGGCTGACCCCGAAGCCGATTCCCTGCCCCCTCGTCCAGGTCGATTCGAGCATGCGGACGCGGTGCATCTCCCTGAGTGAGGCCGTACTCAGGATGCGATCGTCTCCTCGCGCCCCCTCGCGGAACTGGGCCGAGACGAACCGTGCCATGTCCTCGACCGTGGACGTCAGCCCGGTCGCCGCCGCCATGCCCCGGGCGTCCACGAAATCGTACACGTCCCGGGTGCCATCGAGCTGCCGGCTGGTATACCCGGTTGCGAGACGATCATCCTCGACATCGACGCTGGAGGACGACATTCCCAACGGGTCGAAGATGTTTGCCTGCAGGTAATCTGCCCACGACTGACCGCTCACGGCCTCGACCACCATCCCGGCGACCGTGTACGCGAGGTTCGAGTACTTCCATCGAACCTCCGGAGAGAAGGGTGCCTCCCGCCCGCGCATCAGGTCCTGGATCTCTTCCCTCGTCGGAAAATCGTGACTCGTCCAGTGATCGGAGAACTCGCGCGGAAGCCCGGAACTATGCGTGAGGAGGTGCTCGATCGTGATCGGTGGATCCGCCGGATCGGCCTGCTCGAACTCGAACCACGACAGGTAATCCGATACGGGATCATCCAGCCGCAGCTTCCCCTGCTCGCGGAGCTGCATGATGGCCGTCGCCGTGAAGAGCTTGCTGTGCGAGGCCATCCGAAACCTCGTGGATGGCGTCATCGGCTCGTCCCCGGCGATGTCCGCGAGCCCGAACCCCTTCGCCCAGACGAGTTCGTCTCCCGCCACGACCCCGACCACGACCCCCGGCAGCTCGCGAGACGCGATCTGACCGTCCAGCCAGGCCGAGAAGAGCCGGATCTGTGCCTGAACCTGCGGGTCTTCAGCGACAACGTCCTGCGCCGCCACCGGAGGAGCGGCGATGGACACCGCCAGTAAAACAAGGAGTGCCGTCACGGCCAGGGACCTGATTCGGGACATCGCTCACCTCGGGACGTTCGGATTCGATCAGCTCACGTTCGCGGTTGAGAATCCGCGGTCACGTGCGGGTCGCGCAATGCGTTGTCTGGATGATGCCTATCGCGTGGCGCTGGAAGGACGGAGGAGAGATGCGACCGCTATGTGCAGCAGTCCTGTTCGCGGCAGCCCTCTTCGGGTGTGGTTCCGACCCCCTCGCGCCCCCTGCGGGCCCGCCCCTGGTATCCGGCGAGATCGTCGCAGTCCATCCGTCTCCTGGTCCGCTTCCTCCGGGATCGCTGGCGACGGTCCACATCCAGCCGTTTTCTCGGAGCGATTGCGGCGTGGTGTTCGATGTCACTCGGGAGACCGTGATCCTCGTCATCCGGGAAGGGCAGACGCGCCGGGGCGATGTGAGTGACCTCGTACTCCGTGTCTCGGCCTCCGGCTGGACGGATCGGGGCGTCCAGCTCAGCTGTCCCGCCGCCGCCTCCGCGTCATTCCTCGAGATCAACCACGACATCGACGGGGAGTGAGCTCGTGAGCGGCCCGGTGCAGCCGTTCGCGCGCCGTTACCTCCCGTACGGCGGCAATTCGAACACGAGTCGATCGGGGACCTGCTCGCCCCGCATGAATGCCAGGATCGTCTCCGTAACCTCGGGCATGACCATGAACAGGTTGTGCCCGGCGTTCTCGACCATGACCTGCGTCAGATTCGAGAAGCCCGCCATCGCCTCACGCTGAGAATCCGGATAGGTGCGGCCGTCTAGCGTGCCGGTCAGCAGCAGCGTCGGTATGTCGGATCGAGGTGCCTCCCGGAACTCGGGTCCGAGATCGAGGTCTCCGAAGGCATCCCGCACGTAGGGCATGGGGAAGTTGAGCACGCCGCCGAGGAGCGATGTCCGGGCCTGTTCCTCGAACCGGGCGTGAGCTTCAGGGGAGATCCCCGAAGCCACGTCCATCGCCTCCGACATGCCGCCCATCGAGACGGGGTCACGGCGGAAGTTCTCGTACACGAGCTGTCCGAGGGCGTTCAGGGCCCCCTCATCCTCCTCGGCACCCGCGAGCAGCATGAGCGTGCGCACGGCACCGAACGGGTCGGCGATGCTGAACCCGAGCAGCAACTGCAGTTCGAGCCCTCCCATCACGAACTCCACGGACTCCGCACCCTCTTCGCCCGGGACCGTGATGACTCGTTGAGGCGCGTCACCAGGCGCCGCACCATGCCCTTTGCATCGGGGAGGGCGGCGGACAGGACCGGATCCGTGTCGATCGCGACCTGAAGTCGATCGAAATACTCGTCCGTGCGGGCCGGCTGCTTGACCGTCTGGTCGAGCCCTTCCGCGCCGGTCAGGATCATCCGGTCGATGCGGTTGCCCATCTCCTTCACTGCGGCCATGGCCAGGTGCGTCCCGTAGCTGATGCCCCAGAGGGTCACCTGATCGGCCCCCAGCGCTCGACGGAGTGCCTCGAGATCGCGAGCACTCTCCCGAGTCGTGTAGCCCGCCAGATCGACACCCGCTCCTTCCCAGAACGCGGTGCACTCCGCGGCAGCCGCCCGAAACAGATCGGCGACATGGTCGATGGTCGGAGCCCGGTCCAGCGGAAGCCCCTCGCTCGTATCGCATCGCGGGATGTGGTTGGAGTCGCCCGTCCCCCGCTGATCGAACGCGATGACGTCACCGATCTCGCGCAGCGCCATGAAGAGGGGGAAACGCCTTCCTCGAGCCGTGCCGATGCCCGATCCGCCCGGCCCCCCGGCCAGGTAAACAATCGGAGGGCGCGGGTTCGCGTTCGTGGACGGAAAACGAACATAAGCCAGCGAGATTGAGCGACTGTCGGGATTCGCCCGATTCTCCGGCACGAGGATCTCGCCCCGTTCCGCCTGAACGGTGTCTCCGGCAGCCGAGACGAACTCGACAGGCACCGGGGGCACGCTCACGAACTCCGCGACGCTGTCCGAGCCCCCGCAGGCGGTCACGGCGAGCGCCGCGGCGGCGAATGGAGCGGCAAGGTGTGTGAATCGCGGGGCGGTGCGTCCATGTGACGCTGGATACCGAGCCTCCGACATGGAGATCTCCTGACTGGAACCGGGTGGCGGTTGAGCATCGCCTGACACTACGGCTCTCTGTCGGAGGCTGGTTTCGGAACTCCAGTGTCGGCCTAGCGGATCACGTCCATCAACACGTCGTGGATCACCGCGGTCGCCGTCTCCACCAGCAACACATCCAGACCGACCTCGACGATCTCGAAACCGCTCGGAATCGAGAGCACCGAGACAAGGGAGGCAGGCGCCCGGGTCTTTGCGATTCCGGGGGGCAACGGTTTCCCGCGAGCCAGATTCCGTCGGATACCCGGCGGGATCGGTTTGGCTCCGGAGGCGGGTCGATCCGCATAGAACTCACGGATGCTGCTCGTTACGTCGGCACCGAGAGAGACCGACACCTCGACGGATGGCCCTGGTTTGCCGCGGTTTCCCCGCTCCTGCGCCTCTGCGCCGCCGCGCGCGAGACCCACTGCGATGACTGCAACCCCCAGTGCCTTCAACAACATGCGCCTATCTAGATTCTTCACCCCACACCTCCCCTGTTGTTCTACATCAGGTAAGCGCAAGCGGCGTGCTCGTTCTTCTGTGTGTTAGCATCTTCGACCCGAGCGATCCTCCTCGAGGCTTTGGGGCCACAATGCCGAACCGAGCGCCGGGACATGGCCGCGTGAATACGAGTGCGTTTCGCGAGTAGGGGTTGTCAGGAGCTCAGACTAAGGAGGAGCGATGTATGCCCCCGGTCGCAGGGAAGCGTGGCTCGCAGTGGTCACGCTGATCGTACTCGCGCTGCTCTACCTCTCGGGCCGGCTGTAGATCCTGCCCGGCGGCCTCGTCGGGCGTTGTCATGGGATTCCGGTCCACGCACGTTCCGACACCGGTAGGCTGCACCACCACATTCGGTCGCGCGCGAAGGCCGCCCTTTCGGGCGGTGGACGAGTTGAACTGATACCAGGCGGATCTCGGCGACCGGGACGAGCCATGCGATCGGAGAACCGAATCATGTCACGGAGGTACATGCGTGCGGCGTTGCCGGGCCTGGCACTCGTCGTGGCCGTGTCAGCGGCGCAGGCGCAGACTACACCGCTCCCCGTTACGCTCGAGCTGGATTTCGAGAGCGCTTCCGCCGTCTCGGCACTCCTGGAGCGGGACTCGGTTTCGGACGAGGACCTGGATCGCGTCTTCGAGCTTCCGGGGGTCCAGGCCCTCGTGCGACAGACGCGCCGTTTCGACGACGCGGCCACGGAGGCCGCATTCAAGACGACGCTTCGGGCCGTCGTACGTGGCGATACTCCGTCCCCCGACCCCTTCAACTTCACGGGCGTCCGGGATCGACTGGAGGAGATCCGCCCCGCCATACGATGGCTGGAAGCCAACCACGAGAAGCTCGCGGCGGACCTCGCAGATCGTATCGGGCGCTACTCGCCGGGCGAAGATATCCTGCGCGTACCCGTGTTCCTGGTGGTCGGAGGCACATCTGACGGTTGGGCGAGAGACGGCGCCTTCCACGTCGCGCTTCACTACTTCCGCGGGGACATGGACGGCCTCGAACTGCTGATGGCCCACGAGCTGTTTCATGTAGCCCAGACCACTTTCATGCCGAACTCAGGCATCCGTGAAGGGCCGTCTACGTTGGAGAACGTGGAGATGCTCCTGTCCAGCACCGTGAGCGAAGGCACCGCATCCCTCCTCTGGTGGCCGGAGGATGGTCCGCGCGGCGGCGTCTACGTGGAAGGAGTCCTTCAGAGGAAACTCGAGCGAAACCAGCGGCGAGTCACGGACATCTTCGCCCTGTTCGACCTCATGGTCCTGCGCGCCCATTCGGACCCCGAGTTCGACTTCGCGTCGGTCTACAACCTCGGATTCTCCGGAGCGTGGGACAGCCCGTTCTACTACCTGGGATACCGAGTCGCACGCACGATCGAGCGGCACCGCGGGCTGGAGGTCTTGCGCGAGCTGCTCGCGCGACCGCCTGTAGACCTCTTCCTGGAGTACGTGTCCGTATACATGGAGCGACCCGAGGACAGCTCGCTCGTTCGTTTCACCTCCGAGACCGAGGCGGTGATTCGGGAACTGAGTGCCGCTGGAGGCTCGCCTCGATGAACGAAGACCAGCGCCGCCTGCACCCGGTGTTTCGCTGGATAGAGCGCCTCTTCTGGACCGCTGTGATCGTATGGGTCGCCGTTCGCATCGCCCCGCAGGCGTCGGCGTGGACCGGTCTCGGTGCGAACGACCTCGCCGCCCCAACCATCACGGTCACGACGATCGACGGGACCACAATCGACGAGACCGACCTCGACGGACAGGTGGTTGTCCTGAGCTTCTGGGCCACCTGGTGCCTGCCCTGCCGGGTGGAGATGCCCGCGCTGCAGAAGTTGCACGAGCGATACGCCGACGACGGCCTGGTCGTCCTGGGGCTCGGGACCGATACCCACGACCGGGCGGCGGTCGAGACGTTCATGGCGGAGCGGGAGATCACGTTCCCCGTGGCTCCCGCCTCACCCGAGATTCGCGCCGCGTTCGGGGGGATCGACCGATTACCGACGACCATCATCGTCGACCGACAAGGCATGATCCGTCACCAGGTCGTCGGCCTCTTCGCGCCCCCGGCCCTCGGAGCGGCGGTGCGCCGTCTACTCCGGGACGATTGATCCGACCGTCATACCGAGGCCTCCCGCGCCTACCAGGAGCGCGAACTCAATGTATTTCCAACCATACAGATTCGGACCTGGCGACATGATTCCTCCTGTGAGTCGAGCATGCTGACAAAGTGGTTCAGGCTCTATCTGATCACGGCCGTCACGTTTCTGGCGGTCGACTACGTCTGGCTTACGCGACTCGCCGAGCCGTTCTATCGAACGAACATCGGGCACCTGCTCAGAGAGGACCCCCTGATCGGCGGCGCGGCCCTGTTCTACCTCGTGTACATCGCAGGCGTCGTCGTGTTCGCGGTCTCTCCCGGTCTCGAACGTGGGTCGCTGCGGTTTACAGCAGGCCGCGGTGCGTTTCTGGGGTTCTTCGCCTACGCCACGTTCGACCTGACGAGCTACGCCATGTTCGAGGGATTCCCGGCCATCGTGGTCGTCGTGGATCTCTTGTGGGGCGCGACGCTCACCGCGACCGCGGCCGTCATCGCCCACGCAGCTGTGCGAAGATTGGCGTCCGTCCAGAGTCCGCCGGCCTCGTAACCGGGCTCAGCGAATCCCCAAAACGGTCGTCTCCATGTACTCGACGAAATCCGCGGGCCACATCTGCGTCTGGTCGATTGATCTCCAGTAGTCGAGCAAATGGTCGCTCCGCCACCAGTAGAGATTGGAGGTACCTCCACCCATCTTGGTGTCGGCGTCATCGATGATCCCGAGCTGCACCTGACGGAATCGGTTCTCCATACTGCGGACCGAACCGTTGACCACGAAGCCGTAGAGGTAGCGATCCTGCGGCTCCAGGTCGGCGAACGTCCCCCCTTCGCGCAGGAAGGTGAGCACGCGCATGAAATCGGGGTTTCCATGAGCACTCGCCTGCCATTCGGTGATCTGTGCGGAGATCGCCTGCACGGAGGCCGCCCTTGCCACCTGCGTGTTCTGGCGAATTTCGAAGCCGACGAACACCAGAGACGCGATCACGCCCAACGTGGCGAGCAGCTGTTGCAGATTGGGTCTACCCGATGGCACGAGCCCTCCTGTGGTTGGCGATAACCCGGCGTCGTCAGGACTCGGAGCCGGCATCGAGTTGGCCCAGCAGGCCATGCATATCGAAGTAGTCCCAGGCCTCCACGACCCGTCCCTCGACGAAACGATCTACGATGACGCCGCTCATTTGGAGCGACTTGCCCGAGCCGGCGACGCCCATGAACTCGCCGGAATGGACCGCGGTCATCGTCCATCGGGTCGCGACCCTGTCGCCCTCAGCGACCATGTCCTCGACCCGAAGTCGCGGGTTCGTCAGCCCCGACCACGTCATCGAGACCATCTGCTTCAGGCTCTCGACTCCGTGGAAGTCGGTGCCATCGGGCATGTGAAGCAGGTAGTCCGCGGAGAAGAGCGAGTCGAGCGCGTCAAGATCCTGCTCGTTGAATGCCTCGAAGTAGCGACGCTTCGCAGCCTTGTTCCTGGCGCTGTCCATGTCCCCGGAATCACTCCATTCTCGGATCCGTGCACTACCGTGAGGCTGCGATCAACGCCAGCACGTGGCTCGCCACGGTGTCTGGTCGATCCCGGTGGACCATGTGGCCACTTCCTTCGGCCACGGTCAAGCGCGCGTCCACGGAGAGATGAAGCCATTCCCGGGATCTTTCGGCCCACAACCGACGGTGAGCTTCCTGACTGCCCAGGTTCCCGAAGTCCTGCGAGTCGGCCACCACGACCGCGAGCTGCGCCGAGGGGGGGAAGTCCGAGAAATCCCATTCGGCCACGTCCTGCGCCCCCTCCCGTTCGAGACGCACCACCTCAGGGGCCTCGGCAGCGCCCCGCTCCAGCAGTCGCCGGCGCTCCTCTCGATCAGGGCGAAGATCCAGGCGCGGGGGCTCACGCTGTCGCCTCCCCATCGTCGCTTCAGCGTCGTCGCCTCAGCTTCCGATGTCTCCGATCCGCTCCCACGTCGCGTTGGCCCGCTCGAGGAGCGCTTCCTCATCCTGATTCCACTCCTCGAGCGCATCGAACTGCGGACCGTCGTAGAAGAGATAGAGCTTCTCATCGATGACCTTGAACGACTGCGGGTCCACCGGGTACTTGCCGGGCGGATTGTCGCCCAGCCCGCTCCCTCGCGTCATGCCCACTCCGAAAGCGCAGAATCCGCCGAACTCGGGCAGGTACCGAGGGGGATCCGACAGAAACGTGTCTCGATTCTCCTCACTCGCGAAGAGGTACCGGTGTCCCTCGAAGTCCGCCGCAAAACTGTCGGACCCCTGCTCCGCCTGCCCGGCCGCGTGATAGGAAACGAGATCGTACCCGCCTGCCGCGACCCCATCGGAATCGACGTTGATCGATCCAGCGTCGGCGTTGAAGAACTCGAGGGCGTCGGGTTCGGCCTCGGGGGTACCCGAGCAACCGAGCATGAACACGACGGCCAGCGGGATGCTGCACGGGACCGCCGGGGTGCGTGACCTAAGAGACCCTCCTCATCTGGTGGCAGGGACAGCCTAGGCGGGGTGCGGCGCGCGCGTCTAGACCAGCCGGGATCAACGCGACTAGCTTCCTCGTGACGCCTGGCTCCTACACAGGAGGTGCCCAATGCCTCGCCACGTCCCGTTAGTGATCGCTTTCCTTCTTGCCGGCTGTGCCGCGCCGCCCGACGGCGCCGTGAACGCCGAACGGCTCTTCAACGCCGACGCCGAGCCGGATCAATGGATGGCTCTCGGCCGTACGTACCACGGCCAGCGGTTCTCCCCGCTCGATCAGGTGAGCGCCGACAACGTCGAGGAACTCGGCTTCGCCTGGGAATACGAGGCGCGTTCGCGCCGCGGGCGGGTCGAGCACGGCCAGGAAGCGACCCCGCTCATGGTCGACGGGGTCCTCTACGCCTCCGGACCGTGGGGCAGCGTGTTCGCCGTCGATGCCCGGACGGGCGAGGAGCGCTGGCGATACGATCCGGAAGTGGACGGGAGCTACAACCGGCGCGCCTGCTGCGATGTCGTGAACCGGGGGCTCCAGATCTGGGACGGCCGCGCCTACGTGGGGACGCTCGACGGGTTCCTCGTCGCGCTCGACGCGGCAACCGGGGCGGAGATCTGGAAGGTCGACACGTTCGTAGACCGCGACACCCGGTCGTACACGATCACGAGCCCGCCGCAGGTAGCCGGAGACGTGGTCGTGATCGGGAACAGCGGCGGCGAGTTCGGCGTCCGCGGGTACATCACCGCGTACGACCTTCTGACCGGCGAGGAACGGTGGCGGTTCTACATCGTCCCGGGCGACCCCGACGTCGCCCCACCCGAAGACGCGGCGATGGAGCTGGCGCTGGAGACGTGGGGGCCGGACACGGACTGGGACGCCGGGCTCGGCGGCACGGTCTGGGGCGAGATGAACTACGACCCGGAGCTCGACCTGCTCTACGTCGGCACCGGCAACAGCACGCCGTACTCCGGGTGGAACCGGGATCCGTCCGGCGGCGACAATCTCTTCCTCGTGTCGATCGTCGCGATCGACCCGGACGACGGAAGCCTCGCCTGGCACTACCAGCAGGTGCCGTGGGAGATCTGGGACTATACGGCGACTGCGAACATGATCCTCGCCGACCTGGAGATCGACGGGCAACTGCGAAAAGTGATCATGCAGGCGCCGAAGAACGGGTTCTACTACGTGCTCGACCGGGAGACGGGGGAGTTCATCTCGGCGGAGCCGTTCGCATACCAGAACTGGGCCCTCGGGATCGACGAAACCGGCCGGCCGATCATCAACCCGGACGCCGTCTACCGTGAAGAATCGGCGATCGTGTTCCCCTCGATGGTGGGGGCGCACAACTGGCACCCGATGTCGTTCAACCCGGAGACCGGGCTGACGTACATCCCGGCGCGCGAGGGCGGGATGTTGATCGACAACGAGGAGGCCTACGAGTGGAAGCCGGGCCAGTACAACGTCGGCACCCTCGCGGTCCACGACGACCAGCTGCTCCAGCGCCTCCCGGAGGACACGCGCTCCGACTTCGCGGAGGAGGTCGCCGCGCGGCCCGACCTGCCCTCGACCCGCATGGGCGATTACCTGGTCGCCTGGGATCCCGTCGAGCAACGCGAAGCGTGGCGGGTACGGACCGGGGCGAACTACGCCGCGGGGGGAGGAACGCTCACGACATCGGGCGGTCTGGTCTTCCAGGGCAACAAGGCGGGTGAACTCGTCGCGTACGATGCCGAAACCGGCGCCCGCCTGCATGCGATCCACGTCGGCACCGGAATCATGGCGGCGCCGATCAGCTACGAGCTCGACGGCGAGCAGTACGTCGCCGTGATGGCCGGAGCGCTCGCCTGGGCGAGCGACAGCGTCGCACGGCGCGACTACGAGAACTACGGGCGCATCCTCGCGTTCCGGCTCGGTGGCGGGGAGACCCCGCTTCCGCCTCGGCGCGTGTTGACCCCGACGCCCGAACCGCCGGCCGACTTCGTCGTCGTCCAGGCAGAGGCGGACCGCGGCGAGGACCTGTACTACCAGTGGTGCTTCAACTGTCACTTCAACCGCGGCGAGGAGGTGCTCGGCGCCTACCCCGACCTGCATCGATTGACCCCGGAAACGCACGGGATCTTCAACCAGATCGTATTGGACGGGGCATACGCGTTCGGGGGCATGGCGAGCTTCGCCGACGTGCTCGACGAGTCCGATGTCGCCGCAATCCAGGCGTACCTGGTCCGAGAGCAACGTGAGCTGCGGGCCGAGGAGTCGGAGGGCGGGAACGACTAGAGCGTGCCGGAAGGACGCGGGCGTCGAACTCGCGGAGGCGATCCGATCCGACGGCAGCGTCGTCGAGGTCTTCGTTTACAGCACGACCTCGACGACGTTCCCCGATCCGGGCGGCTAGTTCAACACGGGCGCGGGCTAGGGAAACCGTAACGGCGCGGGCCCATCCGGGACCAGCCGGCTGAGGTGCTTGCGGTTCCGAGCGACGACGATGTCGACGAGATCGACCACGGCTGAAAGACGGAGCCATCCGAGCGTGCGACCGATCGCACGCGTGAGCCTCAACGCCGACAGCAGGTGGACGCCACCGCCATGGTCGCCTTCGATCAGCGTTCCGTCTCGGAGCACGATCCACCAGCAATCGGTACGCCGCTCCTCGGGAACAGCCGCCAGCAGGACCGCTGCTTCCGCGTGATCGAGCGGAACGAGCGCCAGTTCACGCCGGCGATCGAGTCGGGCGACGATCCTCGCCGCCCATCTGCAGAATCGTCAGCCGCCCGAGAAGAGAAGAACCGGACGTAAGAGGTGCGTGCGGGCCACCAGCTCTGATGTCACGATCTGCACTCCGTATGAAAGGCTCAATGCCACTCAGCTCGGAATACAGGAAGAAGGTGCCCCTGGGCTCACCCGGAACGGATGCGGTTGAACGCGACTCGGTCCATCTCGCCCCACATGAACGCCAGCATGAGTGCCGAGGCACCCGCCAGAAGAGCGCGGGCGGGTGCCTCGGCGATCTGGAGAACCTCGACCAGCGGTTTCGGAAGCACGGTCGTCCTCGCGCGTCCGGTCGACCCTCGGGGCGGCCTACCGGTCCCCGCCGGCTTCGGTCAGCCCTTCGATCACCCAGAGCTCTTGGGCTCCTTCCGGGTCGGGCCACTCCCAATAGGCTAGCCGCCGGCCGTCGGGGCTCATGCGGAATCCCCTGGGCGCCTCGCCCTCGAGAATCTTGACGGGCTCGCCGCCGTCGACCGGGAAGCGCCACACACCGGGGGGCGTCGCGAACGAGCCCGCCAGCACGTAACGGCCATCCGGCGTCATCTCGAGCCAGGAGGACCCGTTGCGGAGAACGGGCCCACGGTAGATCTCGCTGGCCGCCCCACCGCTGGCAGGCATCGTGTAGAGCCGGGTCTCACCGTCGAACTCGCCCGCCCGCATGATCAGCGTCTGCCCGTCGGGCGATACCGCGATCCGGCGTTGGACGCCGTCGACGCTACCGAGCAGCGTCTCGCGTCCCGTGGCCACGTCTCCGGCCCAGACCTCTCTGCGGTCGCGGTGAAAGTAGTACGTCTTACCATCCGGCGAGAGGGCGATGCTCCCCTGCGGGCTCTGCTCCGGGCTCTCCCGCAGGAACGTGACTTCGCCGCTCATGAGATCGAGCCGATGGATCCCCTGTTCGTTCCCGTGCCGGCCCACCACGAGCATTGTCCCGCGATCGGATCCCCAGTACGGCCGCGCGAACGGCCGGAACGGGAACGCGAGGTACTGGGTGTCGCCCGTGTGCACGGCGCGGATGCCCAGTTTCGCCTCGGCTACTTCCAAACGCACGGCGTTGCCCGCCGGGTAGTCGACAAAAGCCAGGTACTGGCCGTCCGAGGACCACGCTGGGTTGCGGCTCCAGCCCTCCGACGGCTCCCGGATCATCGTCGGGCCGCTCACGACCTCCCCACCGGGGCTGTCCAGCGTTACGGTTCGCACCTGTGCGGAGGCGCGCACGACACCATAGTAGAACCGGTCTCCGACGAACCCGAGTGGCTGCATATCCCACACGTCGGCACGCACCAGCTCGGGCTCCCCGGTCGCCCTGCCGTTGGAGACGGGAAGCTTCCAGATACCTCGCGTGAGCTCGCGATCGCTATAGAAGAAGACCGCGGATCCATCCGGGTGCCAGCCCATCAGGCGATCGTCTCCGTTGCCCTCGATCAGGGCCCGCGGCGAGCCGCGGTCGAGCGCGATCGCGTAAACGTCCCCATCCCCGTCTTCCGCGACCAGGGTGTATGCCGCATAAGCCCCGTCGGGGGACACGAACAGATTCCCGATGGACCCGAAGTCCAGAGACTGAAGCACCCGCGCGCTGCCGTCATCAGTCGAGACGAGCCGCAACTCGGAGGGAGGGAGACCATCTCGGTGCTCGGGCGACCTCCCCAACAACACGACGATGCTCGCTCCGTCCGGAGTCCACGCTCTTGGCTCGATCCACGATTGCATCGGTTGGGAGGCGAGGACGCGCTCGCCGGTCCCGTCTCGACCGATCACTCGAAGCTGATTCTCGGCACTAGCGAAGTGAGCCCACGGGTATGCGATCCATCGCCGGTCCGGGGACAGCACCCCTCCACCGATCGCGAAGTCCCGCGATTCGGTCCAGTCGCCCTTGTCGGTGACCGGCTCCACGCTCCCGCGTTGGAGATCGAAGAGAACGAGATCGCCGGTCCCCCAGTCGATCGTGGGCATGTATCGGCCGTCGATGGGTAGACCGCTGCCGTCGAGACCCGGCCCCTCGTCAGTGGATGTCCAGATCCGCCGGAAGGCGAGATCGTCCTGGGCAGCAAGCGGGCCGGCGGCGGCACATGCGACCGCCGCGGCGAGAATCAGGAGAGACCGCCGGGGCGCTCCAGCGGAACGAAACGCATTCGATTTCATGAGGGCCTCCTCGTTCGGGGCCATCGCTCCGCGGTTCCCTTCTCGCGGACTTGCGATCGACCTTCCGAGCGCTCGATAGGCAACCGTCGTTCCCGTCACGGAACAGTCTCGCAAACCGTTGGCACCATGGTACTTAGCGCGCTTTATCGGTGCCCGCGAACGGTGCGGGAGGTACCGGTTCGTGACCCGGCCCCGAGCCATCGGTAATGATCCGAGCCGCCTCGCCGGGGCACAGTCGCAGACGAAACCGAAACGTCGCACCCTCGGGGTCGGCGCCTTCGAGTTCGAGCTCCGAGCCGTGTGCGCGCGCGATGCGCCGCGCGATCGCCAGCCCGAGGCCGGTCCCTTGCTCCCGCGTCGTGAAGAATGGCTCGAACACCCGTTCCCGCTCCGAGGGCGGGACCCCCCGGCCCTCATCCTGGACGCTCACGACGACCTCACGGGTGCGGACATCGAGGACGATTGCGGCTCGACCGCCATCGGGGATGGCGTCGGCGGCGTTCAGGAGAAGGTTGAGGACCAGCTGTTCGAGCGATCCTTCTTCGCCCTCCACGAGGAGCGGCGCCGCCGGCCCCTCGTAGACGAGCTCGCCGGCTTTCTCGGCAAAACGGGGGGCAGCCGCGCGGACGGCGGCTTCGAGGGGCGCGCGCAAGTCGATGGGACGGAGCGTCACGTGGCCGCTCCGCGCCACGCGCAGGAAGTCCGTGACCGACGCGTTGAGTCGGTCGATCTCGCCGAGAGCGCGTTCGGTCAGAGCTCTAGCACCGTCGGGGTCGCTCTCGAGCCGACGCTGGCACCGCTCGAGGTCCATCCGGATGGAGGTGAGCGGGTTGCGTACCTCGTGCGCCAGCGAGGCAGCGAATTCGCCCACCGCGGCGAGAGCCTCGCGCTGGCTCAGGCGGTCGAGCGTGTCCCGAAGCGTCTGGCTCATCGCGTTGAAAGCACGGGCCGTCGCCCGCACCTCGGGCGAGCCGGCTTCAGGTGCTCTCGCCTCCAGATCGCCGGATGCGACCGCCCGCGCTGCTCCCGAGAGCCCTCCGAGCGAGCTCGTCAGACGGTGGGCGAAGAGCGTGGCGAGGGTGAAGGCGGCGATCACCGCGAGCAGAAGCGCCAGCGTCCCGCGACGGGCAGCATCGTTCAGTGGTTCGGTGATCGGTTCGAGCGGCGCGGCCAGCGTGAAGCTAAGCGGAGGGTCCACGACATCGCGGGTCGCCGACAACCACGGCTGGTCTCGGAACATGAAGCGTTCCTTGCTCAGACTGTCGGGATCGATCGGGAGAGGCATCAGCCAGCTTCCCGATCGCCGATCCCGAATCGAGAGCATCGACCCGCCCATGCCACCCGTGGAGACGGCGGTCCGCAGGAGCGCGTCTGTCCGGAACCGAATGACCAGCGCACCGATGTCCTCGCCGGACATGCGCGCTCGCACGGGGATCTCGTAGTTGAGAAACCCGAAAGGTGGGGAAATGGGCGCTCGACGCTCTCCGATGTCGTCCGGAAGTCTCGCCAGCGGGCGCCCGTCATGGTCGTTGATCTCGATCAGCCATGCGAAGTCGGCGACATCGCCCCAGCGCCGCGAAAGCTCTTCATACGACGACGATGGCTGCGGTGGCGGCCACATCACGCTGCCACGTAGCGCGTTCGTTACCGCCCCGGACTCCGCCAGGTTCAAGAGGAGAGAGTGGTTGGCCGACCACTCACGCCCGAAGTCGTCTACGATCTGCGCCAGGCTCTCGACCAGGCGCGCGCGTACGAGCTCCACGCCCGAGTTCTGCGAGGACCGGATCAGCCAGAACCCGACGAGCCCGAGCGGGAGCAAGACCCCGAACAGGACCAGTCCCATGAACCGACCGCGGAGGGTCAGTCGGCGCAGGGTGTTCATGTGTCTTCACCCACGCGCTCGCCATCCCCCTCCGGGTCTCCCGCCTCGGAGTCGCCGGCGTCCCGATCACCGCCATTCGTGCTCGAGCCACTCCCCCTCCCGGCGATGCCGTACTTGTCCAGCATGCGGTAGAGTCGCGGCTTCGAAACGCCGAGCACGCGGGCGGCTCGGGCCTTGTTTCCGTCGACACCGGCCAGGACCCGACGCACGTGTTGTTCCTCGACGTCGTCGATCGTGCGGAACGTCTCCGACCCGGTGCCCCGGGGCGCCCCGAGCCCCAGATGCTCGGGTCGGATTACTCCGCCCGTCGCCACCGCGATCGCCCGCGTCAGGCAGTTCTCCAGTTCGCGGACGTTCCCCGGCCAATCGTGGCGCTGCAGCACGGCAAGCGCCTCCGATGAGAGCGCGGGCACCTCCTTATGGAGCCGCTGACTGGCCTTTCGAAGCAGGTGATCGGCGAGCGGCGGGACGTCTCCCACGCGTTCGCGAAGTGGCGGCAACGCGACCTCCACGACTTTCAGCCGGTAGTAGAGATCTTCCCGAAACGTCCCGTCCTCGAGCATGCGCTCGAGATCACGATGGGTGGCCGCGACCACGCGCGCATCCGTGCGCTCAGGAGACTCGCTCCCGACCGGATAGACTTCGTGGTCTTCGAGCACGCGCAGAATCTTCGCCTGGAACTCGGGGCCGGTGTCGCCGATCTCATCGAGAAAGACCGTCCCGGACCCGGCCAGGACGAATCGACCGCGCCGGTCCGCGACCGCCCCCGTGAACGCGCCCCTCATGTGCCCGAACAGCTCCGACTCGAGCAGCGGTTCGGGCAGCGCCGTGCAGTTGACCGGGATGAACGGCTCGCCGGCGTCGGAGGAGTTGTAATGGATGGCGCGAGCCACGAGTTCCTTACCCGTTCCGGACTCGCCCCGAATCAGGACGCTCACCCCGCTCGAGGCGAGCTGGCCGACCAGCTTGAACACATCGATCATCCGGGGATCGCGGCCCACGAGCTCGCCCAACTCGTAACTGCGGACCTCGTCCTCGACGGCGCGTTGCACCCGCTCGCGCGTGACATGGTCCGTCACGGCTCGCCGAACCACGGACTCGAGTTCCTCAAGCCGAATCGGCTTCACCAGGAAATCGAAGGCACCCTCGCGCATCGCCCGTACAACCGTCGGCATGTCATCGTACGCGGTCATGAGCACGACATCGATCGACGGCGCACGCTCCCGGACGAGCTGGAGCAGCTCGATCCCGTCGAGTCCGGGCATGCGGATGTCGGAGAGGAGGACGTCGGGCGAGAAGGCGCTTAATCGGCCGAGCGCGGCCTCGGCGCTCGGCGCGGTCTCGACCTCGAGGCCGAGGTCCCCCAGCGCCTCGCCCAGCGAGCCGAGGACGGCAGGGTCATCGTCTACGAGCAGGATGCGTCTGGCCATGGGCTCCGGAACCCGCGCAAGTGGATCGCGGCAGCGCGACCCCGACCCTGCGAGTGGGGCAAGCCTCGGGCCCGGCCTGAATGGCACGGTTTATCACGCATCCCAGGCTCGTCTCGGGTCGCGGCGTAACGCTTTCGACCTACAACGAGTAACGTTTCGTTACCTCTTCTGACAACGCCGGAGTCGCGAGGTACGGAAGCCCCCGTGGTCCAGGCGGCGGTGTTCCGGCCAGTCTCCAATCCGATGAACACGAGCGACGCGACGACTCCGACGAAATCGACAGCCTCGGCTGATTGGCCGACGTAACGTTGGATGGCTGCGCCCTATACAGGCGACGACTCGCACACCTTGCCGGGACGATGTGGGACACCCCTCCGGCTGATCGGGACACCTTTCCTCGGTTGTCGGCGTCGCTCAGGCCACCGATCAGCGCCCCTCCCCCTCCAACGCCTTGACCCGCCGGACGTTCTGGCGCCGAACCCCGAACCGTACGCTTCTTGCTCGCACGACCTCATGAAGGCGGTCCGCCGTCGGGGATACGACAGGTGGGGACAGGATGGAGACGCGAGCACTTCAGCTGAACCTCGAGCGCACCGCCACGGAGGTGGTGATTCCCGACGAGCATCGGCCGCTGCTCGACATCACCCGACCGTTGTTCGGTGTTCATCGGGCCACCAGGGCTCTGCTGCGCGAGATCCACCACACGTATGTGGGGTGGCCGCAGGCTCTGTCCGACCTGCACAGAAGCGCCACGGGCGATCTCTATCACTACGCGCACCACCCGCGCGGGGCCGAGGGAGTCGCCGTATTCAGCGAGTTGTACGCGAAGGTCGTATCCGAGGCCGATCCCCCTTCCGTTAGGGAACATGGCCTGAGGCTCTGGATCTACTACCTGGATAAGGTCGTCCGGGAGTTTCCGACACTGACCGATTCGGCGGCGGTTGCGCTCGACCCGGCGCTGGGTCGACTCCGTCGGGCACTCGACGTCGACCCGCGGCGAGCCGTGTCGGCGTCCCCGTGGTTGAGGCGTCTCGCGTCGTCCGTGTCGGCCCGGGGCGACGTCGACGAGCGACTCGCCCGAGACGTGATCGAGCTTTACTGCGACGCGCTTGCCCGGGTCTATCACGACTGGCTCGAAGAAGAGGACCCCGCGGAGTGGTTCGCGGAGCTCGCGACCGTCTCAGGCGGTCCGCTTCCCGAGGCAGTGCGGGCCGCATCGCACGCGCACCTTCGTGCCTCCCTCGATCGAGTCGGGGAGATCCGTCACTCGGAGACCACGGCCGGCACGTGGGAGCGACTGTCGAACCTTCCCGACAACCGCCAGATCTCGGAGAGCTACCTGCTGGCCGCGGAGGGCCTGGATTCGGGAAGCGCCTCGGACCGGGAAGAACTGGATGCGCGGCTGACCTGGTTGTTCCGCATCCTCGAGATGGACCGACTCAGCTCGGTTCACGAACGAGCGCTGCAGGCGATCGGCCGGTGCTCCGCCCGGGCCATCGGCGATCCCGAAGATCCGCGGGCCGAGGCATTTCTTCGCGGGCTGTTCTCTCGTCTGGGGGCCCGACCCGCATCGGGCACGGCGAGCGCATTGGAACTGATCCGTCGTGTGGGCAGCGCCGTGCTCGCAAGGAGCCACGAAGGGCTGATAGGGGTCGTCATCGACGAGTTACTGGAGCGGGACTTCCGCTACCCGGCCTTCGAGGGGTTCACGTCCGAGTGGCAGCCGATCGTCGACCCCGCCCACCTGCAAAACGTCCGCGCCTACCTGGAAATCGTGAAGGCCGACCCCCTTGCCGCCCGACCGGTGCTCGCCGCTCTCGTCGTGCACATGAAGGTCGGGGGCGCGTTTCTGGCAGACACGGATCTGTTCCAGCGGGACGTGTCCGCCCTGCTCGCGGCCGATATCACGCCCGCGTACGATCTCGCGAAGCAGCTCCTTCGAATGCTCCCAGTCTACTTCAGCGACATCGGGGCGGAGGGCGACCTGCGCGAGTTCTCAACACGGCTCGATGAGATCGACGGGCGCCGCGACCCGCTCTGTCATTTCCTCCGGAAGCAGAGTCATGTGGAGTGCAACCCTCGCCTCATCGGGTTCTGCGAGGACGTCGCCCTCTTCTGGGCCACTGGAGACCGCGACGCGCTCGCCTCCTACGTGCCGGCGTCGCTGCTCGAGGATCTGGATCCGCTGGAACCCGGCCATGCCCTGCGGCGTGCACTGGCCACTGCCCTCGAGCCGGGCGAGGCCGTCGGTCGTCTCTTTTCTCTCTCGCCCGAAGAGCTTCGGGATCGACTCGCTCGCGATGCCCTCGACCCCGTCGCCGCCGAGAAGGTCGAGTTGCTGTCTGGGGTGCGGCGGGAGATCGCCAGGAAATACGCGCTCGACCACGATGACGTGATCGATCGGCTCGAGCGTTTTTCCCGCGCGGACCCCGGAGCCGTGCGGAACCTGTCAGAACGATTGGCCAGCGGAGACCACCGCGGGGCCCTCGAGGCGGCACTCGGCATTCTCGAGGGCCTTCAGGACTTCGTCCTCGGGGATCTCGAGACCGCGCCATCGGAGAACATCTATCGAAAGCGTCACATCGCAGTCGGTATCCCGTCGCTCTACGGCTCGTACCGGGAGCCCCGATTCGAAGCAATGGGTCTCACCTTCAGGCTCGAGTCGCTCGCGGGGTCGCTGCTCGACCGGGTGGTTCAGCCCGACCGCGTCGTCCCGCTCGATGAGGAGGCGCTCCGGCTGGCCCTCGAGTGGATGGAGTTGCTGGTACGCGCGGTTCGGATCGATGGATACGACGTTCGGTCGCTCACCGCGCTACTCCGAATGCTGCGGGAAGCCATCGAGCACGACGCCATCGGCTGGCCCCAGTACGGCGACGTTCTCCGGCTCCTCTGTCGGGAGATCGAGGCAATCGTCGAAGCTCGCGTCGTCGAACCATACCGGGAGCCGGTAGAGCGCATTTCCACCCGGCTCCTGGAACGCGGGGAGCTCCCGGAGATTCAGGGGGCGAGCCACGAAGAGGGCGTGCTCCGGTTCTCCGAGCGTTTCCTGAGGGGCTTGATCGCCGACAACCTGGGACTTCAGCGATTGGACGTGTTCGCCAGTCGGCTGCTACACGCGGTGCGAGAGAAGGCGGAAACGGCCGAGGATCGGTCGCTCGCTCCAGGACGGGCGAGGACCCCGGCCCGGGAGCGCGCGGGAGTCGACTGGGTGCGGCGGATCGACGACGGCGACGAATCGACAGGCGGCGTGGTCCTGCTCGGCAACAAGGGGACCCTCCTCGGAAAGATGCGCGGGTTCGGCCTGCCCGTGCCCGACGGCTTCATCCTGACGACCGATGTTTTCAGGGCGCGCGCGGCATTCGACTCGGAACCTTTGCGGACCGATCTGGCCGCCCACGTCCTGGACGAAGTCTCCCGACTGGAGCGATCGACCGGGTATCGACTCGGCGATCCCCGCCGACCACTGCTGCTCTCGGTGCGCGGGGGCGGGCCGCTCAGCATGCCGGGCATGCTCGACAGCTTTCTAAACGTCGGCATCAACGAAGAGATCGCCGAGGCCGTGGCGCGCCTCCGCGGCCACCCCTGGGCCGCCTGGGATGCGTACCGACGGTTCATCCAGTTCTGGGGGATGAGCTACGGTCTCTCGCGCGACGTGTTCGACGCGTTGATCGGCGACGTCAAACGTGCCCACGGGGTACCTAAGAAATCGATGCTGAGCGCCGAGCAGATGCGCGCGCTCGCGAGGCGGTATCGGGCGCTGCTCGAGGACAGCGGCGTGCCATTCGTCGATGACCCGACCGGCCAGCTCTTCGAGTGCATCCGACTGGTCCTTCGCTCCTGGGATTCCCGGAACGCGAGCCTCTATCGCGACGAAATGAAGATCTCCAACGCGTGGGGCACCGGCGTGACGGTCCAGTCCATGGTGTTCGGGAACCTGAGCCAGCACTCGGGAACCGGCGTGCTCGTGGCCCGCCGCCGACTCGGAAGCGAGGGCATCCGGATGAGGGGGGATTTCGTCGTCCAGGGCCAGGGAGACGATGTCGTGAGCGGCCTGGTGGAGACGTACCCGATCACGGAAGAGCAGCGGGCGGCCCGCCCCGGTGGTGTCCCTGTCTCTCTCGAAGCCTCCTTTCCGCTGGTGCACACCCGGCTCGCGAGGATCGCCAGGTCTCTCGTCCTCGAGCACGAGCTTCGTGACCAGGAGATCGAGTTCACCTTCGAGTCGGAACGACCCGAAGACCTCAGCATCCTGCAGACTCGTGACGCCGTTCTGTCGAGGACCTCGACGATCGAGGCCTTCGAGCCGGGCCCCGTGCTCGACGAGTCGGCCATGGGGATGGGTATCGGAGCGAGCGGCGGCGCTCTGAGCGGGCGAGTGGCCCACAGTGCGTCGGACATCGACTGGCTCGCGTCCCGCTTTCCCGGCGACCGCGTCATCCTGGTTCGACCGGACACCGTGCCCGAAGACATCGCTCTCGTACTCCGCAGCGACGGGCTGCTCACGGCCCGTGGAGGAGCAACGAGTCACGCGGCCGTGGTCGCCCGGCACCTCGGGAAGGTCTGCGTGGTCGGTTGTCCTGCACTCGTCGTGCACGAGCGTGAAGGATACTCGGAGCTCGCCGGACAGCGCCTGGAGCGCGGCGAGTTGATTTCCATGAACGGGCTCGACGGATCGCTCTACGCTGGGGAGCACGCCACGATCACTGTCCGGGTCCGCGGACGAACTCATTGAGCGGCGAGCGTGGCCGCGTTCGGGAGGCTGGAGCATGAATTCGCGCACAGACGTTCTCGGCATCAACGGACTCGGCCGCATCGGCAAGCTCACACTGTGGCATCACGTCGCGCGGAAGTACTTCTCCGGTCTCGTCGTGAACCTCGGGCGCGAGGTGGGGACCGGACTCGAAGCCGTGTGCGGGGCAATCGAAAGAGACTCCACCTACGGGTCGATGCACCGCTTCCTGTTCGGCGTGGACGCCGAACCCTGTGTGCGGATCATGGATCGTGACGCCTCGCTGCTCGAGATTGCCGGGATGCCCGTGACGATCCTGACAGAGGCTCGAAACCCGGCGGAGATCGCGTGGCGAGCGAACGGCGCGCGGATCGTCGTCGACACCACCGGAGCCTTCGGCGACCCGTCCCGGCCGCCCGAGCATCGTGATGGGGCACTGCGCGGGCACCTGAGCGCCGGGGCGGAAAAGGTGCTTCTAAGCGCGCCCTTCAAGCTCAAGGACCCGGGCGCCGGACTCCCGGACGATACGGTCACCCTGATCTACGGGATCAACCACGACGCCTTCGACCCGGTGCAGCATCAGATCGTGGCCGCCGCCTCGTGCACGACGACCGGCCTCGCCCACATGGTCAAGCCGCTGCTGGACACGCTGGGCGTCTCGTCCATCATGACCGCCTCGATGAGCACGGTCCACGCGGCGACGAACAGCCAGAGCGTACTCGACCAGGTGCCGCGCGCCGGCGGGGCCGACCTGCGAAAGACCCGTAGCGCGTTTAACAACATCATCCTGACTTCGACCGGCGCCGCGAAAGCCCTGGAAACCGTCATTCCTGAGATCCGTGAGATCGGCTTCATGGCCGACTCGGTTCGCGTTCCGATCCCGACGGAGTCGCTCATCATCCTCAACATGACGTTCCAGTCCAGGATTCAGGAGGATGGCCGGGCCACGATCTCCCGCGAGGTGCTCAACGAGATCTATCGAAACGCCGCCGCCGGGCCTCAGTCCGGGCTGCTGGTCTACAGCGAAGAGCAGAACGTGCCGGCGGATGTGAAGGGAATGAGGGCGGCCGCGGTGATCGAAGGCGTCGAGACTCACACCCGAACGGGGTTCGTCCGGGTCGACCTCGGATCGATCCCCGGATTGCAGGAAGTCCTGGATCGCCTGCCGTCGCCGGAGATCGAGGTTCCCGTGACGCATGCGAAGATCTTCGGATGGTACGACAACGAGTACGGCTCTTACACGAACCTCCTCGGTGACCTGACCGTGCACGTGGCCCGGAACCTGGGATAGGGAGATTTCGCGACTCGATGGGACGAGTTGACTCACGGCCGGGCGAGCTGGGAGCCGCGGTTCGATGCCCTAACGGGCTGGTTCGCGGCGCTTTGCGGGAGGACAGCCCCGCACGGGAGGTCGGGCGCGCTTTCTTCGGTGATTTTGGGAGAATTCTGATGCGTCGGAGTCGGAAGACCCCGACAGGAGGCTGTTGATGAGCCACACGACAGATGTCTCAATCAGATTCGACGAAGTCTCGGATGGCGACATCGGACGCTTCCACCTCGATCGGCAGATCGCGGGTGAGCGGGGGCAGGCCTTCTTCGATGCCAGCGCCGCTGAAGATATGCCCCTCGCAAGACGGCTGTTCACGCTCCCCGCGGTCGAAGCGATCCTCCTCGCCGAGCGAACAGTAATGGTCAGGAAACGTGGAAGCGCGAGTTGGCCTGACCTGCGCCCCGATGTGGAGCGCATGATCCGCTCGGAGTTCTCGCAGCGCGACCCGGCAGACCGCAGCCCCGACCGGCGTTCACCGGCACCGCAACTCCCAGAAGCACACCGTCGCGATCGGCGGACCCACCGTGAGCGCATGCGAGTACCCCAGGAACTCAAATGGGTCGTGGGCTGGCTGGTCGCCGGGGCGTTCGTCGCCCAGTTGCTCTGGGCCTCTGTCTGGCGGGTGACCGACGGTTCGTCGGCCTACCTGGTGCGCCTGGCAGGCACTCTTGCCGTACTCGCGCTCTGGATCATGTTCACGCGCTCTGCGGACTAGGAGACTCGCATGGAAGAGGCCTTCTACTTCAGCCGTTTCCTTGTCGGGCTTCTGGCGGTCTTCGCGACCGGCGCCATGATCGCCCTCTGGCATCTGCGCCTCGAGAGCGCAGGGATCGCCGCAAAGCTCGCGGCGTTCGGCCTCTACTTCCTGACCCTCGCGATCGTGATACGCTCACTCGCTGAGATGATGCGCCCCCCTGCTTGATTGCCCTCCATCTTATATTTAGTAGTTTCTGAATATATCGTATATCTGTTCCTCGAGAGAGCCGATGAACTTGCCGTTCTTCGAAAAGATGGGAGACTTCTTCGATCGGATGGGTCAGCCGCGAATTGCGGGACGACTATTCGGACACCTTCTGACCTGCGACCCACCCGAGCAAAGCGCCTCCCAACTCGCAGAAGCCGTCTCCGCCTCAGCTGGCTCGGTGAGTACGATGCTTCGGTTGCTCGTGTCGTCGGGATTGGTTGAACGGCGCGGGGAGCCGGGTGGACGAAGACTCTGGTACCAGGTCCGCCCGGGCGCCTTCTCACGGGTACTCGAAGCGCGAATGCGCCTCGTATCGGAGTTGAAGAACCTCGCGGAGATCGGACTCGAGGAGATGGGGCCGCGAACGGCCCAGGCCGGGCGTCTCCGCGAGATGCGGGATTGCTACGAGTTCTTCGAGCGCGAGTTCCCGGGCCTGGTCGAACGTTACCAGACAACGGTAGCGGCACAGGAATGAGCGATGCACTCCGGTACTTCGCAGCCGCGTTCCTTCTCACCCAGGCTGCCTCGCTGATCATGCTCCACGTCGGCGCGCGATTCGTTGGGCACCGCTACTTGTTGCGTCTCGGCCAGATCTCTCATCGTCAGAAGCTGAGTGCGTTGGATCGCATCTGGCCGCTCACACGTGTTCGTCGGGCGGTCGAACGTGACGACCTTTCGGAGTGCACCGCCATTCTGGCGTCACTTATCGCGTTAAAGAGCGCCGCAAGCCTGGTCTTTGGGGTCGCGATGGTCTTCTGGCTCCCCTTCGCGAGTCTGGTGGTGCCGGCCATCGTCGCCGTGCACGATCCCGACGACGCGACGTTGGAGAGCTGGGTTCGGATGGTGGCAACGTTGCAGGTGACAAGTCACGCGCTGGGCGCGGCGCTGGGTTTCGCGATCGTCGTCGTTGGACCTCTCGCGGGCGTATCTCTCGCGTCGGCCGTCGTGGCCAACGCGTGGCTCTGTGCCGCGGCGGTCCTCGCTTCGCTCGCCTTCGCGATCGCAGCCGGCAGAGCCGAGGCATCTGGACTGCTGGAGCGTGGGATCTAGCCGGCTTCGTAGCTCGGCATCTGAAGTCGGTCTGCGACACCCGGGTAGTATCCTCGCCGTATTGGATACCGTCCCTGAACCCCTACGGGAGCTGCCCGGTCGTGAGCAACGAATCGGATTACCGTACGTCGCGTGCGGAGATCATCTTCATCGCCACGTATTTCGCGGCTTACTTCGGCTATCTGTTCATCCATCAGGAGAGCGAACTTCATCATTGGGTGTCGCTCATCGTCATCCCACTCGTCGGCCTCTGGATCGTCAGGGGGCGACCGCCACTTCGACTTCTGCTCGCTTCCATCGGTCTTGAGCGCGGACGACTCCTTCATGGCTTGAAGTGGCCGATCCTCGTTGGTCTGGGACTCCAGATCGTGCAGCTGATGAACAGTTCGAACAGGGCGGCGCTCAGCGAGATCCTTGGCTCGAGCTGGGGGTGGGTCGTTCCCGTCGTCGCTCTCCCCCTACTGATGGTTACCGTGGGACCAACCGAGGAAGTCTTCTTTCGCGGGATCATTCAGGGCCGGTTCTCGGACGCCTTGAAGTCGGATTGGGCCGGGATCGGGATCGCCACGGCGGCGTTCATCATCTATCACGTACCGTACGCCTATCTCAATCCGAACTGGCCATCCGCCGGCAATCTCGCGCACGCGGCTCAGCTGGCGGCGGTGAACGGCGTTCCGGGCGGGCTGCTTCTCGGTTGGGTCTACGTGAAGAGCGGTCGTAACCTGGTCGGGGTGGTCCTCCTCCACGCGATGATCGACTGGATCCCGGGCGCAATCATGGTGTCGCAGGTCAAATTCGGGGGGGGATGACCCGCCCACGGGGCTCTGGAGCGGTGCGCTTCCGTTGCCCGGGGTCACCCCGCGGCGTAGCGTTCTCGCGACCCGTCACCCAGTGGAGCGGCGCTTGGAATCAGGTACGAAGCTAGGCCAGTACGAGGTCCTTGAACTCCTCGGAGCAGGAGGAATGGGAGAAGTCTGGCTGGCCACCGATACTCGTCTGGGCCGGAAGGTGGCGATCAAGATCCTTCCGGAGGACGTGTCCGCCGACCCCGAGAGTCTGGCTCGCTTCGAACGCGAGGCCAAGGCCATCGCGCTGTTGGAGCACCCCAACATCGTCACGGTCTATGCCATCGAGGAGATCGATGGCGTCCACCTGATCGCCATGCAACTGGTCGACGGAGAATCGCTGGACGAGCGGATTCCGGACGGCGGATTACCGCTGCCCCGGCTCCTCGACCTCGCCGTCGGCCTGGCTGACGGTGTCGCCGCGGCCCACCACCGCGGGGTCATGCACCGGGATCTGAAACCGTCCAACGTCATGGTGGGTCGTGATGGCCGCCCCATGATTCTCGATTTCGGCCTGGCCAAGTTCGCCGCGAAGCCGGCGGGTCTCGATTCAGAGATGGGAAAGAGCTCGCAACATCTCACCGGTGAGGGGACGATGCTCGGCACCGTCTCCTACATGTCCCCCGAACAAATCGAGGGCGGAGAGATCGACGCGCGCTCGGACGTCTTCGCGCTGGGGATCATGCTGTATCAGATGGCCGTCGGAGACCTGCCCTTCAAGGGAAAGACCCCGGGTTCAGTGATCGCGGCCATCACACGGGACAACCCGCCGCCGGTCACCGAGCTGAATCACGCATTGCCGCGGGACCTCGCGAGGATCGTGAGACGCTGCCTCGAAAAGGACCCCGAGCGGCGCTTTCAGTCCGCCAAGGATCTGCGGAACGACCTTCAGGACCTGCAACGAGAGATCGAATCGGGCAACCTTCCGCCCGTGGGCGTCGCGGCGGCCGGGCCGGCAGGTGGTCACGCTCAGGCGAGGCCCGCCGGAGGCCGTGGAGGCCGAGAGCGCGTGGCCTGGGCGTTGGTGGCGGTCCTGGTCGCAGCACTGGGGTTCCTCGGTTTTCGCGCATGGCCGGGATCAGCGGCGGCCGAAGCGCAGGTGTTGCGCCTCGCGACGGGCTCCCCGGACGGCGTCTACTACCCGCTCGGGCAGGGCATCGCGAGGGTGCTGGAGCGGGAGATCGAGGGCCTCCAGGTCGATGTCCTCGTCACCGAGGGGTCGTTTGAGAACGTTCGGTTGATGGAGCAAGGTGAGGCGGAACTCTCTCTGGTGCAGAACGACGTGGTGTTCAACGCCGTCCGCACTGACCGCCTGCTCGGGTACCGGAGCGCCAACATCGGGGGCATCGCCGTGCTCTTCGAAGAAGTCGCGCAGATCATCGCCCGCAAGGATGCGGAGGTCGGCGGTGTGCGAGGCCTTCCGGGCAAGCGCCTCAACGTGGACCTTCCGCAAAGCGGGACTCGCTTCACTACTGAACTGGTACTGGAGAGCTTCGGCATCGCCCTGGACGACGTCGCCCCCAGCTTCCTGCCCGTCACGGAAATCTCCGGTCCGCTGATGGCGGGCGACGTGGACGCGACCTGGTGGTGGCGCGCCCTCCCCTCTCCGTTCGTGCGGGACTTCTTCGTCACTGGTGACTTCGAGTTGGTGCCGATCGAGCAGGAGCTGATCGAAGGACTCCGATCGAGCCAGCCGTTTCTCACCCCGGTGACGATCCCGGCGCTCACCTATCCCAACCAGATGGAACCGATCTCGTCGGTGGCCGTGAAGGCCACCCTGGTCGCGTCGACGTCTCTCGACGCCGCTCTCGTGGAGCGGATCACCGAGGTGATCTTCAGCAGCGTCGCCGATCTGATCGCCCACCACCCCCGCGCAGGCGACATCGACCCTGACCGTTCCCAACGACTGGAGGACGGGATGGCAATCGACCTCCACCCGGGTGCGGAGCGCTATCGCCTGGAGAGGTCAGGCAGCTGAGGAAGTGCTCGTGGACGGCGGGCCTCTCCGTCCACGCGACCGGCCTGAACCCACCATACACCATTGCTCTGACCGCGAGCGTGCCGCTGTGACCTACCGTCTCGGACGTATCGCACTGATCGCCGCTGCCTGGTGGGGCTGCACCGAGGCACGGTCCGAGCCGGGCCCCTCCGCTGAACAACGTCGGGACGAGCAACAGGCGACTACGCGCGTGGTGCTGGTGACGGGGTCCACGGACGGAGGCGACTACGCGCGTGGTGCTGGTGACGGGGTCCACGGACGGCCTGGGCCGTGAGGTCGCACGCCGGTTGGGCGCGAGGGGCGACCGGGTCATCGTGCACGGCCGCGACGTCCAGCGCGGTGAGGCCCTCGTGCGCGAGATCGAGTCGTCGGGCCCCGGAAGTGCCCGCTTCTATCGATCGGACTTCGGGTCTCTCGCGAACGTCCGCGAGCTGGCGGCCCGGATTCGGCGCGACTACGACCGGCTCGACGTCCTGGTCAACAACGCCGGGATCCTGATCAGTGGCAACCGGCGCCCGGTCAGCGAGGACGGCCACGAGCTCCACTTCCAGGTGAACTATCTCGCCGGCGTCCTCCTGACCCGCGAGCTGCTTCCGCTGCTACAGTCCAGCCGGCCGGCCCGGATCATCAACGTGGCGTCCCGGTCATCGGCACCTCTCGACTTCAATGACATCATGCTCGAGAGGGGATACTCGACGAGCCGGGCGTACGGTCAGAGCAAGCTCGCCCAGATCATGTTCACGTTCGATATCGCCGAAGAGCTGCGGGAATCGGGCATCTCCGTGAACGCGATCCACCCGGCGACTCGAATGGACACCGACCTGGTGCGCGAAGGGGGTATGCGACCTCGATCGACGATCGACGAGGGAGCCGACGCCGTGATCTGGCTGATCAGCGACCCGGAGGTCGGCACCGGGCGCTTCTTCGATGGTCAGACGGAGGCGCGGGCCCGCGCCCAGGCGTACGACTCTGACGTGCGCGCCCGGTTGGCCGAAGTCACCGATCGCCTGCTCTCCGGCGGCGGCTGACCCGCTACCGCCGACGGGGCAGGCCGTCCAAACGCGCTGCGCTCGAGGTCAGTGACAGTGTCCGTGCGCGGCGGAAAAGGTCTGGCCTTCCGGACAGCCCCCGCCCCCGCCGATCATCGAGAACGCCATGAAGACCAGTCCGAGGAGCAGGACCGCTCCGACGACCATCATGGTCGTCTTCGAAGCCGCGATTCCCGTCGCGGTGCGGCCCTCCTGGTGACAACAGCGCTTGTACTTCTTTCCGCTTCCGCAGACACAGGGGTCGTTTCGTCCGATCGTGTTCGACATCGCCAGGCTCACCACGAGGTTTCGCGTTGATCTTCGTGCCGGGAACGCACGTCCATACGTAGGTGACCGACGGCTATCGCGGCAACTGCGCGAGCATTTCCACCGTCTCCTCGAGACCACGGATCACCCGGTTCAGGGATCGGACGGTGTCCATGTAAAGGTATCGACGATACTCGACCGCACTCCTCATGCTGGTCGTGTTGGGGTAGTCGACGGCTCGCCTCGACTCGACCTCGAGGCCTGACGAGAACTGATCCGACAGGTACGAGAGTTCGGTCAGGTCCAGTACCGCGAACAGTTCGGGGGCCTGCGTCGCTTCGAAGAACCGCTGCGCCTCCCACTGCTCCTCGACTGCATCATCGATGGCCGAGCGGAGTCCCGCCAATCGACGCTGAACCTCCCGGTCGTCGACGGCCGACATCCGCCCGGAGGCCACGAGCGCATCCACGGCTCCGAGTGATGCCTCGAAGGTCGGCGTCATCGCCTGAAACCAGGCCGCCGTATCGGGCACCGAGACCAGAGAGGCAGTTCGATCGGCCGTCATAGCCGCGAGAACCCCCTCGGACCCACCGACGATCCGTTCTACCAGCTCGACGTGGTCGCGAGCGCTATCGATATTCGCCCGGAGCTCCTCCTCGACACTCAGCAGGTCCTGGCCCAGCTCTCGAGCCAACTCGGCATTGTCCCAGGATGCATCGAGGAAGAACGCGATCAGGATGCTGAGGATCACGACGACGCCCTCGGCCAGGAGGCGCGGCATTCTCAGGTTCGGGCGCGGAGCACTCAATCTGTGCCGCCTATCCCCCGAGCTCGTCGAACAGTTGTTCGATCCGGCGACGCATGTCGGCGTCGGGAAGCTCGCCCATCCCGGCGCCCATGTTGTCGACCATGTGCTCGGGGTCGTCCGTGCCCGGGATCACAACCGTCACGGCCGGGTTCGCGAGGCCGTACTTCAGGGTCAGCTGCGCCCAGCTCGTGGCACCGATCTCGCTCGCGAAGTCGGGCAGCGGCCGGTCGCCCACGAGCGAGAAGACGCCGCCTCGGCGACCCGCGAACGGCCTCGCCACGACCACCGCCACGCCGTGATCCGCCGCCAGCGGGAGGATCCTGTCGGCGGCGGCCCGATCCAGCACCGAGTAGTCGATCTCGATCATGTCGAGGTTCTCCTCCCGGATCAGCCGCTCCAGTCGAGGATAGTCATCGGCGCTCATCGTCGTGACGCCGAGGTATCGGATCCGGCCGGCCGCCTTCCACTCGCGAAGGATTGGCAGGATGAGATCCACGCCGTCTAGGAAGTGGACGCGCATGGCCGCGACAGTCTCCACCCCCAGCGCGGTCATACACCCCTCGAGCAGAGTGACCGCCTCTTCGCTCGTGTCCGGGGTCGGAATCTTCGTCGCGATGAACACGTCGTCCCGGACGTCCAGCTCACGGAGAATCTGCCCGATGACCTCCTCGGCCCGCCCCCGGCCGTAGATCCGCGCCGTGTCGATGAAGCTGGCGCCTGTCTCGGTCATCAACCGGACGATCTCGCGAAGCGGCGCGATCTGCTCCTCGGTCTGAGCCCCCCACTGGTTCGTACCGACTCCGACGACGGGGATCCGCTCGCCGGTCCTCGGGATCGCGCGTGTTATGAACTCCTGCGCGAGGGACGGCGCCTCGCCGAACAGGGGTGTCCGGCCGCTGACGGCCAACCCGGCCCCGGCCAGGAGTCCCAGCTTGATCGCATCGCGACGCGTCGTGCCCTGCGTGCCGGAGTGATTCATCTCGTTCCTCGCTCGTGTCGGGTTCGGGGGTGCTTTCGTAGCCTCGCTCCTATCGAGACACCTGGCCAGAGGGGGTCGATGAAGGCCGCTCGGACGCGTCCGGTATGGTGAGCCTCCATCGAAGAGTGAAGTTTGCGATGAGACGACGCGTCTCGGTCAACCAGTTGAACCGACCCGACGGGAGGACGCATGCAAGACGACTCTGGCATTCACCGCGCAAGACGGGTCGGCACCGCAATCGCGCTCATGGTGTTCCCTCCGATGCTGCTCGTGGGTTTCTTGCTGCATCCCGACATCACAAGCCTCGAAATGGTTACGGAAGCCGAGGAGTGGGCGGCCGAGTTCCGCGGCAACTTCCTGTTCCACTTCGGTCACGTGCTCGTCATGTTCGTCGCGCCTCTAGCGATCATTGTGGGAACTCGATGCATGCGGTTCGCCACCGGGGAGGGAGCCCGGATGATCTTCTGGGGTGGCGTCATGGGCGTCTTCGGAGCGTTCATCCTCGCTGTCGACAAGGGGGCCCTGACGCTTGTTCTCACCGCGTTCGACGCTCTGCCCGACGCAGCGTTCGAGGCCAGCTACCCTGTGCTGCAGGTGATGCTCGACCGCGGGGGCTGGCTCTGGATCGTATACCTTCTGGCGCTCCTGCCTGTCGGGTTCATCGTCCAGGCACTCGGCCTCGCCAGGGCCGGAGTGATCGGGAAGGGGCAGGCCGGGTTGATCGTTGCGGGAATGGCGACGCTATTCGTCGGGGATATCGAGATCATCACGGCGGTTGGGGCCGTGTTGATGTGCTTCGGCTACATGCCGATGGGTCTTCGTGAGCTCCGCGGCCAATTGCGTGCCGGAACCTGACGATTGTGGGACCGCTGTCGCCCCTTATCCGCCGTTACACATGCCGGTGGCGGTAGCCTCAGCCAGCCAACTCGGGGAGCAGAGTCCCCTGCAGGTATCGGTGCATCATGGTAAACCTCCCGGTCAGCAACGATGGACGGACGCGCGAGAGAGACGCAAGACGCCGGGTGCTTCCTCGCACGTGCGAGTCACATGTCCCGTAGTGGGAACATGATCTCACCGACCTCGATCACCGGGGGTTCGCTCACCTCGTACGCCGACGGGATTGATTTCGCGAGCTCGGACTCGCGGAAGGCGGCGAGGGATTCCAGGGAATCCCAGATGTAGACCCCGGCATACTCGCCCTCACCAGGGCGGTTCACGTAGTACTTCTGGAGCAGGCCGGGAATCGCCCGAAACTGCGGGGCGCGTTCATGCGCTCGCGCGCGGAGTTCGTCTTCGGACAGCGGGCTCTTGAGGTGGACGATCTGCATGATCACGGCAGCACTCCCTGGTGAATGAGAAACGCCGCAAGAGCTTCCGGGATTGAGCCTCGCTTCATCGTGTCGCCTCGAGTATCTCCCGGATCGCTCTGACGCGGCTCAACACCCCGAGGTGTTGACGCTGCAGGTCATCTGCCCAATCCAGGCGTACCGCTACCCAGTTTCGGAACTCGCGGCTGCCCAAGACAGAGCGAATCGTTTCAGCATGATCGGGGACCGATGCCGGAGCCTCGATGTTACCGTATTTCGGCAGCCAGAATCCCAGGAGCGACGCGTAGTCGAGGTTCTGGAGGACATAGGGCTGGAAGAACCCGACGAATTGCCGCTCCTGCGTCTCCTGGACGACGTTCATCAGAATCAAGCGGCTGTGAAAGTCTGCGAGTTCCGCCCGGAGCTCGGGGTCTCGGATGGTGAGGATGTCGCCGGCACCCTGGACGTTGTCGTAGGTCTTCGTCACCGGCTCGAGCGTGGGCAGCTCCCTTAGCCGCGAGAGCAGGAGCGTGAGCGAGTCGGTCCCGACCGCCGTCGCCGGTCCCAGGCGCAACAACTCCGACGCTGCCGCTATCACGGTATCCGCGATACTGATCGCCGTGGTCAGCCGTTCCTCGGTTTCAATGAAGTCTTCCGACAGGCTGGCGAGATACCCGGCTTCTCTGACGCGCGCCTGGCGATCCGCCCATTGTGCGTCGGCAAAGAGGGCCAGGAGGATGCCGAGGAATACCACCAGCACCTCAACCGAGGCCCGCCTCCAGCCTCCACGCACCTGTGTGTCCAAGGGACGCTCCCCCAAAGGGCTTCCTCGACTTTCGACCAGCTTCGCGATTGTTGCTGATCAACATGGTCTGAGCGCTCCGGACCCGCGATGGAGGATCGCCCTTTGCGAGCCTGGCTCCAATCAGGGCTAACCGCGCCGGGCGTACTCTCTCACGGGCTCAGGGCGAGGGGCTCGTCATCCAGCCGCTGGCGGGATGTTCTGGTTGAACCGGAAGAAGTTGTCGGGGTCGTATCTTCTCTTGAGTTCGACCAGCCGCCCCCAGCACTCGCCGTAGGCGTCGGGCACACGCTCCGTCTCTTCGGCCGTCATGAAGTTCGTGTACACGCCCCCCGTAGCGAACGGCGCCGTGGCATCGAAGACGTCGCGGCACCATGCGATCCCCGCGTCGTCCTCGGCGGCATCCTCCCAGCGCCCGTGCACGTTCATGATGAACTCGACGTCGCGATGCGGATACGCGGTCGCATCGGCGGGCATGCGGTTCGTCTCGCCTCCCATCTGAGCAAGGAAGATCTCGTACCCGAACCCCGGGAGTCGATCGAGCTGCGCCACCATGGCGTCGATGAGCCCGTCACTCAGATCCGCGAAGTCATGGGACTTCCAGTAGTTGCGCGCTCCGGGAGTCAGCAGTGGATCGAACGCCGCCTGGAACTCTGTGAAGAGGTGCGGCGAGATAGCGTCGGCGATCGGAGTCCCGACCGCCCGAAACGGCGCGAGCGCCTCCTCGCCGGAGGCCATGTCACCGGCATACAGGGCCGCGAGAACCAGCACCGGCTGAAAGTGCACATCCTCCGGCAGGAACGGGAGCGGAGGCGCCTGGCGCAGCACGATCCACACGGAAAGCTCGTCCGGAGCGGACGCCGTGAGCCTCCGGTAGTCCTCGAACACGTGCCGGGCGTCGGCCGCGGGGTGGACGATTAGCCCGGACAACACCTCGGGGCCGACCGGGTGCGACTGGAATTCGAAGGACGTAACGACCCCAAAGTTGCCTCCACCGCCTCGCAGTCCCCAGAACAGATCCGGGTTCTCTGTCATGCTCGCGGTGACGGCGTCGCCCGCGGCGGTCACGACATCGGCCGACACGAGGCTGTCGATCGTCAACCCGTGCTTCCGACTCAGCCACCCGAACCCACCGCCCAGCGTGAGCCCGGCGACTCCGGTCGTCGAGTTGATGCCCACGGGAACCGCCAGGCCGTGACGTTGGGTCGCCGCATCGAGGTCGCCCAGCGATGCGCCCGGCCCAACGCGAACCCGGCCGGTCGCGGCGTCGACCTCGACAGACTTCATCCCGCTCAGCGAGATGAGGAGGACGCCGTCGGCCGTCGCATTCCCCGCGATATTGTGTCCGCCACCGCGGACCGTAACGAGGAGACCACGCTCGCGCGCGAAGTCGATCGCACGCTTGACGTCCGTCGCGCTCGCACACTCGACGATCGCGCCGGGACGCCGGTCGATCATGGCGTTCCAGATCTCGCGCACCTCGTCATACGAGGGTGACTCCGGCGTAACGAGCGAACCGTCGAGCACGCTGGCCAGCGTGCTGAGCTCACTGCCCGTGACCGTCGTCGTCCCACCATCGAGCGTTCGGATGTCCTGGTCCTGCATGTCACCTCCTCGTAAATGCCGAGTGTCGTCCCCGTCGCCTGTCCCCCGCGAGGGGCACCGCGCGAGAAGTAGCCCCGGGCGCGTCGATGGAGCAAGAACCCGCCGCGCCCGAGAGGGCGGTGATCTGCCGCCGGTCTGTTAATTCAAGTCCTCCAACGCGGCAACGATCCGGGCCGCCTGATCCAGCATTTCAGCAAGACCGTACCGCATGCCGCGCTCACCCGATTCACGAGCCGCCAGAAGATTCATGAGCTGCTGCTCGCGGCGCAGCGTGACCGTCCCAAGCAGGTCCGGATCCACCTGAGGGCCTCCCGCGAACCTGCTCATCAAATAGGGAATGCTCCGTAGCTCGGCGTTCGCGACCGCAGCATTGGCTCGCAGGTAAGAGGCGAGGTCCGCGGCCGCGAAATTCCGGAGGTACGTCTCGTCGTCCAGGAGGTCCTGGACCCGTGTCGGCCAGTCCAGCAACTGGCGTCGGATGTCTGCATCCTCGACCAGTTCGAGCCCCCCCGCCGCGATGAACGCATCGAGCGATCCCGTGGTCACGTCCGCGGTGACCTGCGGGAGCAGGGGTCCGATGAGAGTGTCCGAGACGACCACTTCTGAACCGTCGGCAACCTGGCCGAGGGCAGATGTGAGGTGCTCAGCCAGATCCGCGTTCATGTCGTGCGCGTTCAGTGCCCGTTGGAGGGCCTCGCTCGCCGACTGCATCTCGCCGGCAACCACCGATAGCTGATCGCGCAGCTCCGCCTCGCGGTTTCGGTCGTCCCACCACGCGTCGAGGGCGAACGCGAGGAGGATGGACCCGACGATGACTGTCCCCTCCACGATGACGCGGAGCCATGGGATGTCCCTCGACCGCAAGGCGCTACCAGGCATCGAGGTCGAAGTTGGTGGTGAGCGGCGCATCGGCCAGCATGTCGTCTACGAAGGCCGCGAAGCCCGGATCGAAGTGGAATCGAGTGTGCTCCCAAAACCTCCGGGTCCGCTCGGTTCCGAGGTTGATGGAGATGGCGACGGCGTAGGCCCGAAAATGCGCCTCGTCGATCACGCCATCCTGGTATTGAAACCACTCGAATTCCCGCGCGCGGAGGCTCGCGATCAGCCACACGAACATGCGGACCTTGTCGTCGTCGGAGATCTCGTCCGCGGTAAAGGCGTGAAAGACGGATGGGTGGTCCATCACGTGGTGCAGTTCGCTCTGCGCCAATGCATCCAGGACTGTCGCGCCTGTGTCCGGGCCACGACGTTCGCCTGCCTTATCTGCGTCGCCAGGTAGACGAGCGAGATGACCACCGCGACGGCGCCAACGATCTCGGCAATCTGGGCCCACTGTTCAAGAACCATTTGTTTCCTAAAGCTCATCCCGGGACGACACCCGACCGACCCGGAGCGGTGGGGTACCGGATGTGACCCTTGTTAGAGCGCGACCGCCGCTATCCCAGTCTCAGGTATCCGCGAACGCCTGCTACAGCCCCGGCGACAGCTATCAGGCTCAAGGTCAGCAACACGACATGGAATCGATGGAGTAAGCGGAAGGCTCGATCTGAGTCACGTTCCGCGAAGTCCCGGAACCACTGGTGGAGGAAAAGCGGCTCGAAGATGAATAGCACGAGCGTGAAGACCAGCCAAACCAGAGTCATGAGGTGGATCCACCAGAACGACAGATCCTGGTAACGACCCCAGGCGTTCAATCCTTGCATCATGAAGAATCCGGCCGTGCCGGTCACAAGGCTTACTGCACGGGCCTGGCCCGAGAATCGGCTCTCGATCGCTTCGAAGAGCCTCAGGCGCTCGCCGCCACCGGGCACCCGACGCAGCGTCGGGATCACGACGGTCGTGACGAACGCGACACCGCCAATCCAAAGCACGACGCCAATCACGTGAACGACTCTGGCGAATGCCAGCGATTCTGGACTCATAAAGTCGATGGCTCCGGACAACCGTGGGCGCGCTCGATCGGTTCTGCGATTCTGGTGCGGACATCGTAGATCGGGCGCGCGGAGCGCGCGAGCCTACAGCTTGGCCGCCAGTTGAGGCCCTGAGAGTGTCAACTGATTGATAGCGTTCTAACGGTTCTGCAGGCTTCGCCGGCCGCCTACCGACTCTCCGCCTCTCCGGAGGAGGGCCGTGCCTACCTCGTTGCCTGACATAAAGACTCTCTTTATAAAGAGATTCTTCATATCCTCGCCACGGCCCACAAGGAGCTCGGCGAGGGCCATTCCACAGCTCGCCACGGGTACGCAGTCGCTCAATGGCATCCTTGTGGAAGCTGACCACCCGGCGAGACTCCTCCTGGTCCGCTTCCAGCTGACTCACGTACCCGAGGATTGAATCTTCAGAAAGCGTGTCGAGCACCCCAACGACGATCACCGCGGGCTCCGAGACGAAAGGCGTGACCCGAGGCATCGAACGAGCGTTCATCGACACTCATTCGCAGATTGGGGCACCTCGAGCCGCGTGACCACCAGCGGATCGAACCCGAGCGTCGGAGTCATCGGCCGGACTCCAGATTCTGGTAGGCGCGCGCCACGGTCATCCGCACGAGCCCGGCGAAGTCCAGGAACCGAAGGCCGGGCTCATCCCAGTCGATGCGGGACTCGAAGCTCGCCAGGGCCGGGTCGTCTTCTGCCGCGGTCACAGCCGCCTCGCTGCCGAGCCCGCGCTGGATGCTGAGCTCTGCGACCGCCAGACAGGCTTCGAGAAATTCCGCCATGAGGCCCGCGAACTCGAGGTCCCGCTTGACCGGTCCTCCGTGCCCTAGCACGAACGAGTCCGCCCCCAGGCCGGGGAGGGCACGTAGAGCGCGGATATAGCCCGAGATGTCGGCGCTTCGAGGCACGACGTAGGGAGCGGTCACCATATCGCCCGTTATGAGCACTCCGTCGTCTGGGAGATGAACCAGAAGGTCGCCGTCCGTGTGAGCCGGGCCCGGGTGCGTGACGACCAGTCGCCGGCCCCCCTCGTCAAGCACGAGGCGGTCTCGCACTGATGTGTCTGGCAGGTGGTATCGGAACGAGGCGGCCTCTTCGACGAACGCGCGCATGTCTCGCACGTAGGTCTCGACCTGTATTCGAGCCCGCTCGCCCAGCACGGTCCCGTCCGGGTAGGAACCGGTCGCCAGCACCCTGTCGGCCGCGTCGGCGAACGTCGAATAGAAAGATGCCATCTGCCGCAGCTCGGCGGATGCGTTCGAGGCGATATGAGTCACGGTGGAAGGATGGGAAACGAACGTGATCCGATCCGGAAACGACTCCGCGAACCAGGCGTTGCCCCCGTGATGATCGGAGTGCCAGTGCGTGTTGACGATGTATCGAACAGGAAGTGGAGTGAGCATCGCCACCTCTTCCGCCAACGCGCGCGCGCCGGCGGGTGTGCTATGCGGATCGACGAGTACCACGTGATCGTCGTTGATGATGATGGTTGCGTTCGCGCTCCCGAATCTGGGGACGGCGACGTAGACACCGGGGGCGACCAGGTCGATCTCGTGGACACCTTCGATCGTCCGTTCTCGTCCGGCCACAGCGGCTGAGTCCGCATCCCGGTAAAGCGTCGTCAGCCATTCGTCGACCGACAAGAATCGACTCTCCCACGCGTGCCATTCGGCCGGGTGATCCTCGAGCAGCGCCTCCAGGCTTGTCCCGGAGTGAACCGCGCCGCGGGCCGCATTGATCGTCTCATGCATCACTGCCGCGAGATCACGCAGGCCGGCGCGGTCCACGACCCCGCCATGCCCCGTCACCACGAGCGTTTCGGCCGTAGCTCGCCTCGACAGTCTCTCCAGGCCACGCGCATGCGAGTGGGGATGACGGCTGTACGGGAGCGTCCGCGGCGCCAGCACCAGATCGCCGACGTGAAGCACGTCGGAATCCATGAAGTGCACCACCAGGTCCCCCTCGGTATGGGCCGCCGGAACGTGCAACACGCGGACGAGTTCGTCGTTGAACCTAAACTCGAGAGAGTCCCCTACCAGCACATCAGGAACTCGGGCGTCCTCGGCCGAGGGGCCGAACTCGCTCCCGTCGCGCAAGCTGGAGTACGTCGCTGGATGGGCGTAGACCGTCGCCGCCGCCCCCAGTGCCTTGTTACCGCCGGTGTGGTCGCCGTGGTAGTGCGTGTTGATAATGTGACGGACGCTGCGGGAGTCCCCCGTCAACTCCCGCAGCTCAGCCGAAAGGGCAGTCGCGTAGGCTGCTACCCCCGCGTCCGAGAGCAGGACGCCGTCCGGCCCGACCGAAGCGACCAGGTTCACCCGGTCTGCCCCGCGAGTCGCTGTTACGACGTGAACGCTGCCACGGAGCTGCTCGATGCGGATGTCCCACTCGGCTTGAGCGGCAGCCGAATTGGCTGAGGCGCCGAGCAGCAGGAGCAGCCCCCACGAGATTCCGATGGACGCCCACCTGGCCGAGACAGCTCGCATACTACCTCCGTTCGAACCGGACCATGCGCCGACTCGACGGTGGAGTCGGCGCGGCACTCGAAGACGGTACCCGGTCCGCCGACCCGGAGGTCCGCCCACCCCGCCTGCTCAAGTTAATGATCATAGCATCGTCGAAGCTGACGCCGGGCCAGCCCATCTGGCGTCGCCATGCGGTGGGAGTGGGGCCGGTTGAGCCGTCCGCAGTAATCGCTCTTAGCCAGCGGTTCGCACGAGTTCACCCGGTACGGACCACTGGAACAAGAAGCCATAGATCACGAGGCCGAGAAAGAGCATGCTGCCGACGGCGCTGACCGACCGGCGCTTCGTGACCAGCACGGCCACGAGGAGCGGGAGCATCACCCACAGAGGGAGATTCGGCGCCGCGAAGTAGCCGAGACCCATGTTCGAGTTGAGCACGAGCGACACGACGAGGAAACCGGCTAGCGGGAAGAGTGCCATGCGTCCGCGCGCTTCGAAATACTCACACAGGTCAGCGTCCACCATTCCGCTGGGGCGCGGGAGGACCAGCCCGCCGCTAAGAAACAAGAAGCCCGATGCGGCAACGAATCCCAGGTACCAGCTCGAATTCCACTCTGTGAGTTGATCCACATGCAGAGCGCCGAACCAGATCTGGAAGTGCCACGCGAGGATGCAACAAAACCAGATCAGCGGTACCCAATCGAACTGCACCGTCCGGTGCTCGCGGATCAACTCCATCACCGCCGTCAGCATCTGGGCGACGCCGAGCCCGAGGATGAAGGAGAGCGATATCGCGATCAATTCGAAGTCGGACATCCTTGACCCTGACGCCCCCGATCTCATGGTCGACCCGGCGGGTCTGCGTTTGTGCAGCGCGCATCTTAGGCAGGGCGCGCAGCGCACGCGAGACTATTGCCTGGGCTTCAGCAGCAATCGCTCTTCGCCCCTCCGTGGGTGGCTAGCCCTCGGGTAGAGGCGTGTTGCTGCAGAACATGTTGGCCGTGGCCTTCCAGGCTCCGTCTCGCTGCTCCCAGGACATGAGGAAGTTCATCGTCTCCGTCGCCTCACCGTCGGGCGACTCGAGCGTAAGCCCGAACGTTCCCCAGACGGTCGCCAGATCGCCCAAATTGCTCGCACGAATGTTCATCTCGCCCACGGTCAGGTCGGTGAACGGCAGCTCGAAGAACTCGGCGAAGAGCTCTCGGATGGCGTCCCCGCCGATCACAGGAGGCAGGTTCGGCGCGAGCCACACGGCATCCGGCCAGATCAGATCCATGACAGCCGGGAGATTCCTCGTCCGCTCGGCCTCTACCATCCGGTCGCAGGCTGCTCTCAGTCGCTCCACGGACGACGAGTCGTTGGAAGACGTCATGTCACGCTCCAATGCTGAGGAAACCAGAACCGGATACAGGAAATCCGAGGCTCCGGCCAGGTTCGATCAAGATGCCGCTCCCCGAGTTCTCGCCAAATCGCGAAGCCACGCCAACGCCAGGAGGACCACCTCGCAGGACGATGGACCCCGCCTGTCTCTCCCGCGTGTCCTCGATGATCACGTCGAGCTCACGGCGGTCGGCTTCGAGGTCCTCACGCAGCTGCGTCAGGAGGAAATGCTCCATGGCGATATCCGCCCGACGGGCACGAAAGTCGTCCACGCCGAGCGCCACCAGCACGCCCACGACGATGACGAAGAACTCCGCACCCAATCGCGTCCACCCTCGCCTTCCTTGACCTGTGCTCATTGGCCTCCCGGAGAGGTTCGGCTAAATGCGAGGGCCACACCGAGGAAAGCGGCTGTCACTTCAGTCGCACGACGGAGTACGCCGCATCTCGCTAACGGCGAGGTACCGGACCGCAACCGGGCGGAATCCGACGCCGACATCTCGAACGGACAGGTGTCGAGTCGGAACTCGGGCGACGGAGCTTTGCGCGGAGACGACGGCCGGGATCGACAGTAGCGAGAGCGCTGCGAGGAGTCTCTTCATCATCGGCCACCTAGGGTGTCTGGCCCTGACTCGATCCACACCTGTTCGAGCAGCAAGGCGAGGGGCGTATCCGTCGGTAATCGCCCGTTCGTATTCTGCAGTCCCCTCACCCGCCGATGTGCTGCCAGGTAACGAACCCGGGGGTGTAGGAAAGTGATCGGCACGTCGGCCCCGACGATCCTCCAGAGCTCCCGCACGTAGCCGTCCGCCGTGTCATGGTCGATCGTAAACCAGGCCGCATCCCGGAGGCGGCTGACATCGGGGTTCACATAGCCCGTGATCGGGAACTCGCCAAACTGTTCGATGTAGTTGTATCGATCGATCGCCGCCTCGAAATCGCGTTCGCGGATCCTCTCCCTCAATACGTTGAACTCGTGCGATCCAATGTTCATCCGCACCCCGACGCGACGGAGCTGCTCCTGGATATACAGTGCCTGCACCGCCGTTTCCTCGGTGGTGAGGAGCGTGAACTCAAAGTCCTCACCATCCCTGTCGAGGATTCCATCGCCGTCGCCGTCGACCCACCCCGAATTGGCGAAGAGTCGAGAAGCTCGATCTCGATCGAACGGCAGGGGATCGGGCACCATACCCAGCGCATGATGACGGTCGGTCACCGGGACGTCCAAGATGGCGAGGTCGCCAGGGTAGTTCAGAACCTGGTGCAGTTCGCGGCGATCGATCGACATGGTGAGCGCCCGTCGTACGGCCGCGTCTCGAAACAGGGGGAGGCGATGGTTCCAGGCGATCGCGACCTGTTGTTGATACTCCGCCCTGTGATAGAGCCTGAATCTCGGATCCGCAGACAGTCGCATCGTTTCCACAGGTTCGATGAGAGTCGCGATATCCACGTTTCCGCCCAACAACTCGGTCAGGCCGTTGCCTCCGTATTGGAGCACGATGCCCGGGACCTTCGGCGTCGGGCCATAGTAGTCAGGGTTCAATTCAAGCTGCGTCATGACCTGCGGAACATGGCGCTTGTACCGAAAAGGGCCGTTCCCGACGGGCTGTGCCCAGAATGGCCAGCTGAACAGTTGGTCGACGTCGAGACTGTCCAGTGAGTGCTTTGGCAGAATGGGCAACCAGTTGAATGTGGAGATCACGGCGGGGGGCGGGTCCGGGAAGGTGATCTGCAAGGTGTGGGCATCAACAATCGCAGCCGTGTCGTACCATCGGTACTCGTACCAAACGTCGGGTCGTGTCCACAGGTCGAGGCTGAACTTGACGTCCTCGGCCGTGACCGGAACGCCGTCGCCCCACCGAATGCCGTCGCGCACGTGGAGAGTCCATTCGGTGTAGTCGGGGGTGTGCTCCCATCGCTCCAGAAGGCGTGGCTCGGGGTCTTCCGAATCCTGAGAGCCAACAGCCAACCCCAGAAACACGAAGAACCAGTTGTAGTCCCTGGAAGATGGCCCGAGCTCGCGCTCGTCTGTGTCAGGCACATGGATCGTCAGCACCTGCTCCCCCACCCCGGCCTCGTCGACGGCTCGAGCGCACCCGACGCCAACCAGCGCGAAGAGACAACAGCAGGTCGCGAACGATCTCCGTATGCAGAACCGCATGCTTGAGTCCTTAACGAATGCCCATGACCGTCGTCTCCATGAAATCGACAAACTCCGAACTGTATTCGGACCGAATCTGCTTGTCCTGCCATGCAGCCAGGAAGTGCTCTGTCCGGTAGAAGGGGTTGTGCACTCCCGTGCCCACGCCGAGACCAGATTCGTCCAGGATGCCGAGTCTGGTCTGGAGAAACCTGTTCTGCATCTGGCGCACGAAGACCGAAGCCCTCATTACGTAACGTAGCTGATCCTCGGCACTCAGGTCCGCAAGCTGAGCACCTTCGGCCAGAGCGGTCAGAATCCGAACCCAGTCGGCGTCCCCGGCCCCGTCCAACACACTCGAGATGCCCTGGTCCGCAATCGCCTGGACCGTTGCCCCCACCACCGCCCTCGTGTTCTGCCGGATCTCGAAGCCGACGAAGAGCATAGAAACGATCACGCCAGTCGCTGCGACTCCCTGCTGAACTCTCTTGTACCGTTCCGTCATCGGGGGTTCCCTAAACAATGGGGGTGGAAAGGCAGCCCGGCGTCTCGGAATTCTGATGCGGCACCCGGCTGTACACAAACCACAGGCGTTGCCGCCGATGCCCGAGAGAAGGAATCCGTCCTGAACGGGGCCAGAAGCCAGGTTCGTAGAATCGGTGACAATCCCGTAACTCGCGAGGTCCGTTCCGCTTCCGCCAATCCTCCCGGATCAAGCGGGCCCGAACCGATTGACACGACCGTTTTCGAGGGGCCAGCGTCCTCTCCCTCACCTCGCGATCCGAGGATGGCTCCCTCGACCGGGCCATACTTCGCGGGCCTCGAATCGCATGACACGCAATGGGAGACACAGCATGCGCAAGCTTTCTCAAATGGTCACCGTTGTCGGAGTACTGTTCGGCATTGCCGCATGTGACCAGGCCCCGATGGCCCTCGAGTCAGACGCGGCAGCGAGCCAGCACGAGACCGGCAATGGATTCCTGGCCGGCGGGCACGATTTCCGCCTGAACCTGATCGGTGTCCCGAAGGACAAGACGGCCACCATGGACAACAACAATGGCCGCCGGATCTTCGTCCAGCTCGAGTCCGATAACGTGGTCACGAACCCCGGCGGGAAGAACAATCATCTCGCGAAGGGCGGCGGTGACGATCAGAACCACATCTACCTCTGCAACAGCACGAACGATGAGGGAGATTCGAAGGATGCCAGGTGCGCCGCGTACGGGAACCCCGGCGACTTCGGCGTGATCGACGCCAACGCGACGGACGGGGACGGGGCGCTTCTCGCGGTGCCAGATCCATGTGCGGACGCGGACAGCACGACCGCTTGTACGCCGACCTACGCGATCTTCGCGCGGGCTCACGGTCCAAACGGGAGCGCCACTCTCACGACGTGTGCCACCGAAGATCAGGCATACGACGGGACTCAGGACACCTGGTGCGGCGACAACGGGATCACGCTCTACGGCAAGAAGGGCGGCAACAAAGCGACCGACATTTCGGACTCTCTTCTCTACATGGGCATCACTGTGCCCGAGTCAGACGACGAGCTCCAGAACTGCATCAACGGAACCACAGGCGTGGATTATGGGGAGGGCGACTACGATGTCTTCCTCTTCGATCGCTGCTTCGAGGACTACTTCTGGAACTACGACAACAACGGCCTGAAACTCCTTGAGCTGAGGTTCTACGCCGGGTAGTTCCGCGCAGGGTAGCAGTCAGGTGAGTCGTTAAGACGTACAGGGAGGGCCGAGTGACATCTGTCACTCGGCCCTCATGCTATGGCGACCGACCGTCGCCGACGCCGCCCACACGACGGTGAACAGTCTGCGCGGGAAGTTCTCTGGTGGCCCCATCGCGTTCCGAGTTCCTCAGTTGATCGAGCTCCACGTGTGCCAGAGGATGCGCCAACCCTCCGGAGACCGCTGAAGCGCGTCAACGTACCGGGTGGCGAAGTTCAGAGTGTCAGGTCCGATGATAGCGACTGCAGCGCCTTGGTAGCGCCTGACCGCCAGGTCACCGTCTACAATGACCTGGGGCGATCCATACTCGAGGGAGATCGGTTCGAGGCCCTCGAACGCCGCAACGTAGAAGGCGAGAATCCGCTCGCGCCCCACGACTGGGTCCGCCTCCGGTGGGAGTAGTACCGCGTCCTCGGCGAAGAAGCTGACATATCGAGCGAACACGTCGTCAATCGCCTCGCCCGGGGCGAACAGTGCCTCGATGGAATCGAGTTGGGCTGACAGAGCGAACCGGTCGTCTTCTGCGCTGCGCGGGGGCGAGCACGCAGCGGGGAGGGTGACCGCCAATACAAGGAGGGAGCGCTTCATGATACCGATCCCGGCTGGAGAACATCACCTAACAAATCAATGGACGACGGTCATTCGCCTCGGATCAAGCCGTCCTGGTCGTAGTGGTGTACACAGAACAGTGCCCACGAATCTTCGAATGCCATTTCGAGGTCCCCTGTGACGGACGAGGTCCCCCTTCCGATCTCGCCATAGGTGAACTCGAAGCTTCCGCTAGGGCGAACGATCGCGATGTGAAGGGGCTCGCCGCTGAACTCGTTGATGATCGGTTGACCAACGCTCTCGATGACACCCGGAATATGTACTCTTGCCGTTCTCAGCTTCAGGTCCACTTCGAGATCGATCGGCAGGAAGAGCGTTTCGGAGAACTCCAGGCACAGGGATCCGAAGACAGAGAAGTGGTTGCTGAGCGGCTCACAGGCACCACCCGAGATGATCGTCTCCAAACCAAGCCGCTGCGACTCGTCCGCGCGTTCGTCGATCACGATCTGACGCCTGCCGTTTCCCTCAGCGATCTCTCCGGGAAAAATGCAGAGCAGCGCCCATCTCAGACCGGTAAGCGGCGTTTCGTTGAAGTGGCCATCAACGACGGTGCCGACGTAGGCGAACTTGCAACTTCCGTGGGTGGTAGGCTCGTTGAACTGACACCCGCAGCTGACGGAACAATTGCAGTTGTCGTACGTGTGGCTCTTGAACTCCCATCGATTTGACATGTCCACAACCTCACTCCCCGGCGGGACCTGCGTCCGAACCCAGCCCGGCCCGTCAGATCGATTAGCGGCTGTCGATCGGAATCATCAGGTGTGCATAAGGGGTTCCGGGCCACATGACCCAGTGGCCGCCGTTGAGATGATCCGTCGAGATCCCTTCGAGCAGCGATAGGTCGGGGACGAGCACCATCAGGTGCGCATGCAGATCCGTGACCCAGTCGTCCGGAGTGGTCGGCGACGTCGCGTAGGGATCGGAGTTACTTACCGGACTGTCGCCCACCATCATGTAGGCGATGCCGATCGTATTGTACGTAGGCTCGGTTTGAGCCACGTAGGCCTTGAGGAAATCGAGCCACGCCCCATTCACGCACCAGGGGTCGTCACCCTCCGTGTCCGGCCGGTCGGGCAGGCAGGTCCACCCGTTTGAACCCTCGTGAACAACTTCGAGGCTCCAGTTCATGACCGTCGCTTCGTTCGCAATCGACGCCGGTCCGGCTCGGCGTGCGTTGTCGATCACGCTCTGCTGAGCTACTGCGGAAAGAGGGACAAGGGCGAGCAGGAGCAGCTGGACGGGGATGAGTCTGCGCATCGGGACCTCCTTGTGGCTTGACCAACCCAGTATGCCCGTCCCGCATACCGCCCGCCATAGGTGGTTCCGCCGTCTGCGCAGATTCTCAGCTTCCCTGCGCTAACCGAACGAAGTTGATCAACCGGCTCCAGTGCCTGCGAAACCGCACATGTAGAATGAACACTCAGAGACCCGGGCAGTCACGAACCTCACCGAAACGGCTAGTCAGTTGCGCCCTTTCGACCGGAAAATGGCTACCGCGCATGGCCTCTGACGGTGCTCCCAGACCACTCGCTCATGGGGCTATCTAACTAACCAGTAGGTGGCCGGGGTGGTGCTCTCCCAGACAGCCTAACCAACTGGCCCGCACGTTAGATGAGTAGACGAGAGGCCGGCAACCGGAATGGAGCCGATCGGGGGAGCCTACATGTAGAGTGAATAGCCGCGCACGGTCCCTTTCGGCCGACTCGCGATCACTGGCCACCTCTCCCCGACAACCGTTCGATGGTTTCGGCAACCTCGAGCCGGTGGAGTTCGAGCACGCGCGGGTCACGAGTGAAATCCGTCAGCCCACGTACGATATCATCCGGCACTCGCAGCAGTCTGCGGGCTCTATCCAACACCTCCGGATCGACTCCGCTCTCTTCTCCCCGATCTACGGCGTCCGACAGTAGTTGGTAGTACTCGTAGTCTTCGAGGCCGTCGCGAATGTTTTCGAAACGAATCGTTGTAATGGGGCCGTCAGCCCCAGCCATGATCCAGGACCCATCTCCGTTCCCTGCAGGCGTACCCGAAACGTCCCAATCGGTGTAGAGATGATTACTTGCCAGCGGGGCGTCCTGATTCGCCCACCAGTTCAGCGACCAGAAGCCGAAACCATCAGGCCCGATCTTCTGAGCCATCGCGCCCATGAGGAGGCGTGCCTCTATCGCATCGTACTCGATGAAGAAGTTCGGAAAAGGCCTGAAGGGCCAGATAGCCGTGTACCACGTGACTTCGGCACCGCTCGCGCGGGCGCGCTCAATCGTGGCCAGACGTTCGGGGTCGTCAAAAGCCGCGATGCTCACTGCCCAGTTGTCGATCACCTCATCAAGGCCTGACGTCGCCCCGAAGTCCTGATCCTGGGCGCTCGTCCAGATGGGAACACCAGGAAGCTCTTCTCTGATTCGACGAGCGGTAGTCAGAAGCGTTTCGAAATGACGCTCCCGGACCTCGTCGAAGAGATAGATGTACGCAAGCTCCCTTGCCCCGGCCGCCTCAAGCACCCCTAACGCTACTTTCGCGTCCTCAATCGCCTGGTCGAGATATGCGGCGAACTCCGAAGCGTCTACACCAACGTCGCTGAAGCCCTCGCCAGGCTGCCGTATGAAGCCTAGGCCCCAGCCCTGCTGCCCCCCTGCAACCAGCCGTTCGATTTGCTCAACCGTCGGAGGTGGGCCGTGGTCACGGAAGGAATTGTCGAAGTCAAGACGGTGCTCACGAAGAAAATCGACATACGTCCAGTACAGGTCTTCGCTCCACCGGTCGCGGTGCAAGCTCTTCAAGCGATCGTCGAAGACAGTGACCGTCACTGGATAGCTCGGTTCGCGGGGGACGGTGAAATCGAACACCCTGACCCTTACTGCGATTGTTTCCGGAGGTGCATTCGCCGGGGCGACGCGCACGCTCCCACGATAAATTCCGGGGATCTGGCCTGGATCGATCCGTACACTCAGCCAGAGGCTCTGTACCCGGTCGCGCTCGACATCGAATTGACTGACCGCTGGGAGAATCGGGTCCGGGAACCAACCCGACCGATCCACCTCATAGATGGGTTCGAAGGCCGGGTCCGTTCTCACGTATCCAACGACGTGGACGCTCACGGCTCCTTCTAACGTCGCGCCGTCGGGACCCTCGAAATCCGAAACGTCGAACGTGACGTCTTTTAACCGCGCGTTGATCGGGGCGACGATGATCTGTCCAGCCTCCGTCTCCCCTCCCGCCACCGAAATCTCTACCGGCTCCCCGGGCCTCCCTTGAAAGGCTGCCCGGTCCGGCATCACCTTCACAGTCGAGGCTTCGGCGATGAGGAGAAATACGGCGTCCTCTCGGTTCAGCTCGGACGCGGTCCGCCGTTTCGCCTCTTCCAACGGATCTGAAGGAAGTGACTGGGCTGCAGTGTCGAGCGCCCCGTTCAACGACACCGCGGCCATGAACCCCGTGAGGCAGAGAGCACGCCGGCTCCGTCCGCCTCGGCGCCTGAGTTCGCCGCTGTCGCGTCTGTTCGCAGAATCGCCGGGAGCGCGGCCCATGGTCCCTCGCTGTAGGTCGCCGTTGCGTTCCACTAATGATTGAGTCGCCCATGGGAGAATAGTAACCAGCCCCACGGATAGCCCAATCTCACGGAGACACGGTAGGTACGGCTCGAACAGGCGGGCAACAGCCGGAAGACGGTGCGAACGAGTTTCCCTGGATCGCCACCGAATCGAGACCAGTAGAGCACAGGTAGTTACTCGGTCGAGATCACGCGATCCGGTTCTGCGGTCCCGCCCGTCAGCGCATCGAGCGCGTCCCGGAACTCGGCCGCCTTCTCCTCGTCGCCGACGTCACGTGCCGCCGCGAGCGCCCCCTGCAAGCTGTTGAGCCGCGAGGGCCAAAGGCCGAGGGAAGCCTCGAACGCCTCCAGCGCCTCTTCGTAACGCCCCTCGGCCAGAAAAAGGTCGCCCAGTGCCTCGTGCGCCGGATAGATCGCCCCCGGGGTAACGGGGTGTTTCTGCGTGACCGCCTCCAGCTCGGCGGCGGCACGGGCGAGGGTAACTGCCTCACTGGCGTCGCCCTGCGCTCGTGCGAGCCAGGCCGAGAGTACGAGGCGATCGATCTCGATGTAGCCAGCCATGCCATTTTCGCCGGCGTCGCGCGCCGCGTCGCGGAGATCGCTCATTCTCGACTCGGACGTCACGGCCAACTCTAGATCCCCCACGTTGACGCCGCCCAGACCCCGAGCGAACCACGTCATCGCCTCGGCCCACCAGAAGCCATCCCACGGGAGGTACGCCGGATCCCGCGCGGCGAGGCTGACGGCTTCGTCCCACGCACGCCGCTCGACGGCGTACCTGGCCGGCGCCGCCGCCAGGTGAAAGGCGCTGATGAACGTCGGCTGGAAGTGTCCGGTCTCCGACTCGAGAGTTTCAATCAGCCCCGCGGCAGCGTCGTATTCGGCTCGCTGCAGACGCGCGTATATCAGGTAGTCGATCGCGTGCACGTAATGGTGCGAGATTCGATCGCCGGCCGGGTGCTCAAGCGCCGCGGCAGCCGATCGCTGGTTCCACTCGATCACGTCTTCCCATTCGCCCAGACGCACGAAGATGTGTGTCGGCATGTGGAGGGCGTGCGGGACGGCCGGTGCGATCGCGCTGTAACTGCGGACGACGTCGAGCGACTGCTCGGCTCGACTGTCGACATCGTTCGCGTGGATCGTGTAGTGAATCGCGCCGGGATGCGCGGGGTTCCCCTCGTAGATCTCGAGGAGCGTCCGGGCCGCGCTCGCGTTTCGCGACATCCGATCCTCGGCGACCTGCGCGGCCGCGAGCTCGGACAGGGCGTAGAACGCGGCTGTCTCGACATCTTCGGGGTTCGCGGCTCGTGCCTCGGCCAACGCGTCGTTCCAGCGCTGGATGCGGGTCCACCACTCGGTGTCCTGATCCGCGTAGAATCCCTCAGCGGCCCTCACGAGGTGCTCGTTACGCGTTCCTGTCACCCCGGTCTCGCGAGCCATCGCGAGTTCGCGTCGGCCCTGCTCGAGCGCGGCCGCATCCGGTCGTGAAGGCCAGAGGGGCTGGAAGCGTGTCATCGCGATGCCCCACTGTGCCATGCCGCACTCCGGCGAGGCCTCCGCGATTTCGGAAAACGCGCCGCGCGCCTCTTCGTACTGCATGTGGTGCAGCAAGCCGATGGCACGATCGAAGTCCACGTCGGCGGCAGCTCCGCAGCCGGCGGCGAAGTCGACTTCGCCGAGTCGCGCCTCGGCGAGATCCGCGGACTCGGCGATGGTACTCGAAGGGGTGGCGGCATCGTCGCCTTCGGCCGCGTCGTTCGAACCGGTGCAGGCAGCACCGACGAACAGAAGAGCGAGTGTCGCTCCGAACACGGCTGCCGGGGCCAGACGACCCGAACCGTCGTGAGTGCGCGCTTCGAAGGGGTTACGCATGTCCTGCCTCTCTTTTCGGTGGGGCCGGTTCTCGCTCGGAGACGACCCATCGCTCCTCGTCTCTGCCCGTTAAACAGGATCGGCGACCGTCCGGGCTCACGCACCAAACATGTGAACTTCGCCATATAAGAACCATCCCGGCCAAGTCCAAATGTGGACTCAACATGGGGTAGAACGCGTCCAGAGATTCGGAAAGAGGCACCTGCTCCTCGTCTTCAGTCTAGTCGTCGCCAGCCTGGTCGAAGCGGCCGGCTTTGACGGAATGATCGTAACCGGCGTGCACGCTCGCCAATCAGTCCACGGATGGGAGCAAGTCCAGGACCTGCTGGGTGACCCTGTCCAGTCTATCCAGCGATAGCTGGAGCCCCAACTCCATCTCGAGGCGGAACGTCAAGAGGTTCCAGAGTTCTCGGCTTTGCGCAAGCCTTTGGAAATCAGTACTGAACGGGGCATCGACCAGCGAGTCCCTCCACAAGACCATCGCGATCTCCGAATACACTGTATTCGCGACCATGAACGGTTCGAGCTGCCCGTAGTACTGAGTCTCAATCGACTCGACCAGGGCTTCGATAGACTCCAGCTGTGCCTGATACCTCGTGAGCGTGAGCCGCAGCTGCTCGTCCTCAATGAACCGCAGTCGGCCGGAGCTTAACGCCTCGACGTAGGCGTGGTTGGTGGGAGCCCACCTCCAGAGGACAAAGATGCTTCCAAGAGTAAGGAGTGCGTCCGCGGTGGCTTCCTCACTCGCCGGGTCAGCAAGAACGGCTAGCAAGTCGCGGCCGCTGTTCGCGAGCCGTTCACTACCGACCCGCATTTGTTCGACCATGCTTTGAGTCGCAACGACATCCACTCGGATCAGCTCGCGTAGCCGCCGTGCCTCCCGCCTGTCGCCCAGTTCGGACCAGCTCGCTTCGATCCCGAACGCCAGCAGGATACTCAAGACGATGACGAACCCCTCGAGCCACGGTCGACCACTGCCTTTTCGTGCGGTCATCTCACCTCACAGCGACGATTGGAGCGTTCTAGCTACCAATTGAGTTGCGCGGAGAGCCGTCATGAGGCGCCCCCAAGCGCTACCTGGGCCCGAGACGACACCTTAGGATGGCCCGACTGAGGCGGGCAACGGTCGGTGGCCAGGCGGCTAGGCTT
>JBDHIO010000040.1:60507-62248 GCA_039587355.1 Gemmatimonadota bacterium
TAGGCAAGATAGGGAACGCACCAAACATGTAGAGCAAACATGCACAGCCTCCCTAGCCGCTGAAGACCAAGACAGGCGAAAGCCCTTGAGACTCAAGGGCGGGAGGAATGGAGCCGACCGGGATCGAACCAACGACGCCGCGCGAAGACGACTTAAAAGGAGCCGAGGATTCCTAGCTCAATGAACGCGTATACGAAGTTCACGACGAACGCTGCGGCCGCTCCGGCCAGCTGAACGCTCCGTCGCTCTGAGAGGATGCCGATTACGCAGGCAGCAAGGTATACCCCGGCCTGAACCAGGTAGACCGGGCGGAGCCCCCAGTCAGCCCCTTTTAGGAACGTGTCCACGAAGTCGAGCGCTTGGACGGAGATCAAGAACCCGAAGAACCAGCGCCGCCCCGCCATGAAGTACTCGTAGGAGTCGACCACCCCGCTCATCCGGTGTGGAACCAGAATCACGCAAAGCAGGAACAGGGAGATCGCATAGCAGATAACGAAGAGATACAGGCCGTAGGACCATTCCAATGCGACGTCCTGGAACTTGAATTCCCACCACCAGAACGAGACCACCCAGAGAAGGGTGAAGCCCACCCACAGCAGGTAGACCGCTTCGAGATGAATGGGGCTACCGTGGCCCCGAAACCTGTGAACTGCCGCGCCGAGCGCGGAGAGAACATGAGTAAGCGCAAGCCCGATAACGATCGAGACCAGCACCATCACATACTCGAAGGACTCCAAGCGTACGTCTCCTGGCGCAGTGGGGATCAGTCACGCGATAGCGGCTTCGCGCTGACGAAGATCGAAGGTGACTGAGCTGCACCAAACTCGCCAGCGTGACCCGCCAGCCGACCACTTGGGCCGCCCGTTCGTCTTCCGCTGCTTCACCCTCGGCAGCCGTCATGCGCCCGAATCGGACAGCCAAACATGTAGACTCAACATGTAGAGCTTGGCTCACGCCCCAACGGCGCAGAACGCGAAAGCCCTTGAGTCTCAAGGGCTGGTAGGAATGGAGCCGACGACCTCGCGGCTACGGCGTGTCAGTCCGATCGAGCTACGGCTCGCGAGAGTAATGCGTGAGCCTGGTCGACCATGTCCGTGAAGTGCGCTCGAAGGAAGAGGGTTCGATTACGTTCCGCGACGAGAACTGTCCTCAGGTCTTCTCCCAACACCGCATCCGCGACCGACCGCAATTCCAAGGAAGAGAGATCCGTGCGGGCTATGTTGTCACCCCCAAATTGGACCTCCCGAGGCACCAGGGAGTAGGCGAGCCGCTCGTACCCGGTGATTCGAGATGTCAGACGCTGCTGCAGATTCTCGAACTCGAAGTGGTAGTCGATGAGACTCGCGCGGAAGGCGGCGTCTCGTCGCAGGTCGAAGCGGCCTGTCGACAGAAGTTCCGCATATGTGGATTGACGAGGCGGAGGAACACTCCCTGAGAAGACCGCGCCCATCGCGAGGTCTTCGGCCAGACGACGAAGGACCGAATCGTCAGACAGTGTCGGTGCGCGGAGCCAGATCTGGATACGATCTAGCGCCGCCTCCTTGCGGTCGAGAAACGAGAGCAGCCGTTCCCACGCCTCGATGTCCGCCTCGATATCGTCGGCGAGTCGGACATAGTACGAGGCTTCCTCAGCCCGTTCGGCCCTCGACTGTCTCCACTCGTCAACACCCAGTGCCACGATGACCCCGAGGACCACCACAGCGAACTCGGCTGTCAGTCTGGCTGCTAGAGATGATCTGCT
>JBDHIO010000003.1:0-181178 GCA_039587355.1 Gemmatimonadota bacterium
GCCCCAGGATGCGATAAGCCGACATCGAGGTGCCAAACCGCCCCGTCGATGTGAACTCTCGGGGGCGATAAGCCTGTTATCCCCGGCGTACCTTTTATCCGTTGAGCGACGGCCTTTCCACACAGAACCGCCGGATCACTAAGGCCTGCTTTCGCACCTGCTCGACGTGTCCGTCTCGCAGTCAAGCTCCCTTATGCCTTTGCACTCTACGCGCGATTGCCGACCGCGCTGAGGGAACCTTTGCGCGCCTCCGTTACCTTTTGGGAGGCGACCGCCCCAGTCAAACTACCCGCCTGACACTGTTCCCGAACCGGATATACGGTCCAAGGTTAGAATCCAGACATCGCAAGGGTGGTATTTCACTAATGACTCCACGAGATCTAGCGACCTCGCTTCAAAGTCTCCCACCTATTCTACACAGACGAAGCCCGAACCCAATATCAGGTTATAGTAAAGGTGCACGGGGTCTTTTTGTCCTGCTGCGGGTACTCGGTATCCTCACCGAGACTCCAATTTCGCCGAGCTCTTGGTTGAGACAGTGCCCAAGTCGTTACGCCATTCGTGCAGGTCGGAACTTACCCGACAAGGAATTTCGCTACCTTAGGACCGTTATAGTTACGGCCGCCGTTTACCGGGGCTTCATTTCAGAGCTTCGCCACACCTATGTTTTTACTAAACAGTCGCTTGGGCCGATTCTCTGCGGCCGGCGTCGGCTCCATCCGCGAGGGATTTCACCTAGAACCGGCTCCCCTTCTCCCGAAGTTACGGGGACATTTTGCCGAGTTCCTTAACCAAGACTCACTCGAGCGCCTGAGGCTACTCGCCTCGCCCACCTGTGTCGGTTTGCGGTACGGTCGCACGCAGTACTCGTTCGCGAAGATTTTCTTGGCAGTCTGATTACGGTCCCTTGACGAGAGACGAATCTCTCTTCGGCATCGGATCTCGGCTTCACCAGGCGGATTTGCCTACCCGGAAACGCCTACCTCCTTGCATCAGCATCCATCAGCTGACGGACCTTTCACTTCTGCGTCCCTCCGCGGACTCAAACGCACAACGTGCGGTACGGGAATGTTGACCCGTTTTCCATCGGCTACGCCTTTCGGCCTCACCTTAGGGGCCGACTAACCCTGAGCTGATCGACATGGCTCAGGAAACCTTGGGCTTACGGCGACAGGGGTTCTCACCCTGTTTCTCGCGTACTCATTCCGGCATTCTCACTTGTCTGCGCTCCACGGGAAGCCTTCCGGCCCCGCTTCGATGCTCAGACAACGCTCCCCTACCCCGCGGCCACTCCGTAGAGTGACTCGCAGCCTTAGCTTCGGTGGCTAGCTTGAGTCCCGACCATTATCGGCGCAGACCCGCTTGACTGGTGAGCTATTACGCACTCTTTCAAGGATGGCTGCTTCTAAGCCAACCTCCCAGTTGTCTCCGCAAATCCACATCCTTTGTCACTTAGCTAGCACTTAGGGACCTTAGCTGAAGGTCTGGGCTCTTTCCCTTTCGCGCACGAACATTATCGCACGTGCACTGCCTCCCTGAGACCGACTGACGGGCATTCGGAGTTTGGTAGGGGTTGGTATCCTTTTGAGGACCCTAGCCCTTCCAGTGCTCTACCTCCCGCAGTCTACTCAGAGGCGATACCTAAATATCTTTCGGGGAGAACCAGCTATCTCCAGGTTTGATTGGCCTTTCACCCCTATCCACAGCTCATCCGAGCAGTTTTCAACCTACAACGGTTCGGTCCTCCACGAGGCATTCGGGTCTAGCCCCAGCAACTACACGCCCAGTTAAGACTCGCTTTCGCTTCGGCTCCGCCGCTGAACGGCTTAACCTCGCTACTGAGGACTAACTCGCCGGATCATAATGCAAAAGGCACGCGGTCACCCGAACTTCTTCCCGAAGGAAGAGTCAGGCTCCCACCGCTTGTAGGCACATGGTTTCAGGATCTATTTCACCCGCCTCCCGGCGTGCTTTTCACCTTTCCCTCACGGTACTAGTTCACTATCGGTCATGGACTCGTATTTAGCCTTGGCAGGTGGTCCTGCCGGGTTCAATCGGGATTTCTCGTGTCCCGACATACTCAGGAACAGTTCCGAGTTCGTGTGATCGACTTCGCCTACGGGGCTGTCACCCTCTATGGCTTGACTTTCCAGACGGATTCGACTCACCGACACACTCACACCGAGAGCCGGCAGACTCTCACGAACTGCCCTACAACCCCGCACAGGCAACGGCTGCCGCCTTGGCACCTGTACGGTTTGGGCTGTTCCCCTTTCGCTCGCCGCTACTAAGGGAATCACGGTTGTTTTCTCTTCCTCGAGGTACTTAGATGTTTCAGTTCCCTCGGTTCGCTTTCCAAGGCCTATGTATTCAGCCAAGGAATGACTGGGCATCACCCCAGCCGGGTTTCCCCATTCGGAAATCCAGGGATCAACGCTTGCTTGCAGCTACCCCTGGCTTATCGCAGCTTGCCACGTCCTTCATCGCCGGTCCATGCCTAGGCATCCACCCTGTGCCCTTACTCGCTTGATCCATCTTTATAGACGGCATCAAGAACCTCAGACGCGCTCGGCGTCCTACTTCTCGTTCGCTACCTGATTGTCAAAAAGCGCCCACCGAACGCGTGTGCAATCCGTTCGGTGGGAAGGCCGCATAACGTAGTGGGCGAGAAGCGTTTCGTCAACACTTTTCGCCCACCTCGATTCGGCCGGACAACACCCGGTCCCCGAGGGGTCCGGGACCCGCTTCAGGCGTTCAGAAACCGCCGAACGCGACGCCGCCGCCAATGACGAACTGGTCGTGACCGCCGACCACGAATCTCGCCTCGACGAAGGGAGCGGTGTTCGTGAAGTTCCAGCGGAATCCTCCGCCGAGGTTCACGCCCAGCTCCGTCGACGAGGCGCCTTCCCCGCTGGCGCGCCCGATGTTCAGACCGCCTCCGACGTACGGATCGCCGTTCGGCAGGGATGCGTCGATGCGATACCAGATGTTCGCGTTCGCCTCCCAGAACTCCGCCGGACCGTCCGGGAAGTAGATCGCGAACCCGCCCTGGAAATCGAGCGGCGCGGTGGTCCCCATGCCTGCGAGAACTCGACCGCCGAGCCCGAAATCGGTCTTCGAGCCGAACATCGCCTCGGCGCCGACCCCGACCTGAGCCGCTGCCTGTCCCGGACCGAACGCCAGACCGCTTATCGCGAGCGCAGTGAGCAACAAACCCTTCTTCATCACCCCACCTCCAATGTTGTGCACGACTCTCGTGAGCATACCGGCCGACCCCGCCGAGAGGAAGGGCAGGCGGTGCTCAGACTCCGTCGACTTCCTCTGCCAGAACCGAAACCTCGTTATCGACGACCTGCATGAACCCGCGCGATACGTGAAAACGCGTCTCGCCGTCCAGCGACTGGATCCGCAACTCGCCCGAGCCCAGGAGAACGACCATCGGTGCGTGGCCGTAGAGGATCCCGACCTCGCCATCGTGCGCCGGAGCGACCAGCGACGAAGCCGCACCGGTGAACGCGGCCCCGGAAGGGGAGATCACGCTCACCTGGAGACGGCGTTCCCGGCTCAGGGCACCCGCGGACGGCATGTCGTCCCAGGGGCCGTCCCGGTCGATCGGTTTCGGTTGATCAGCCATTCGTCGTCCTCCGCGCTACCCGAAGCCGGGCTACGCGGCCTCCTCTTCGAGCTTCTTGGCCGCCTCGATCACTTCGTCGATCCCGCCGACCATGTAGAACGCCTGCTCGGGCAGGTGGTCGAACTCGCCGTCCACGACGCGCTCGAAGGACTCGATCGTCGTCTCGAGCGACACGTACCGACCGGGAATCCCGGTGAACTGCTCGGCGACGTGGAAGGGCTGCGACAGGAACTGCTGGATTCGGCGTGCCCGGTTCACGATGACCTTGTCGTCTTCGGACAGCTCGTCCATCCCGAGAATCGCGATAATGTCCTGCAGGTCCTTGTACCGCTGAAGCGTCTCCTGCACCCGGGTCGCCACGTTGTAGTGCCGCTCGCCGAGATACTGCGCATCCAGGATGCGACTCGTGGAGTCGAGCGGATCGACGGCCGGGTAGATCCCGAGCTCCGAGATCTGCCGGGAGAGCACCGTGCTCGCGTCGAGATGGGTGAAGGCCGCCGCCGGCGCGGGGTCCGTCAGGTCGTCGGCGGGGACGTAGATCGCCTGCACCGACGTGATCGAGCCCTTGCTCGTGGACGTGATCCGTTCCTGCAGGTTGCCCATCTCCGTCGCCAGCGTGGGCTGATACCCCACGGCGCTGGGCATGCGTCCGAGAAGTGCCGATACCTCTGAGCCCGCCTGACTGAAACGGAAGATGTTGTCGACGAACATCAGAACGTCCTGGCCCTCGACGTCGCGGAAATACTCCGCGACCGTGAGGCCGGACAGACCGACCCGCAGGCGGGCACCGGGAGGCTCGTTCATCTGGCCGTAGATCAGCGCCGTCGAATCGATGACGCCCGACTCCTTCATCTCGAGCCAGAGGTCGTTGCCCTCACGCGTCCGCTCACCCACCCCGCAGAAGACGGACTTTCCGCCGTGCTCCTGCGCGATGTTGTTGATGAGTTCCATGATGATGACGGTCTTTCCGACCCCGGCCCCGCCGAACAGCCCCGTCTTGCCGCCCTTCACGTACGGCGCGATCAGGTCAATGACCTTGATCCCCGTCTCGAAGATCTCGGTCTTGGGCTCGAGTTGCTCGAAGGTCGGCGCGTGCCGGTGGATCGGCCACCGCTCCTTCGCGTTGACCGGTCCGCCCTCGTCCACCGGCTCGCCCAGCACATTGAGGATCCGGCCGAGCGCCGCGTCCCCCACCGGGACGGTGATCGCCTGCCCGGTATCGACGACATCCATGCCCCGGGTCACGCCGTCCGTCGCGTCCATGGCGACCGCGCGGACCTGATTGCGACCGATGTGCTGCGCGACCTCGCAGATCAGGCGATGATCTCCATCATCGTCCGACCAGGTGAGCGCAAGCGCATTGTAGATCTCGGGCAATCCGTCCGGCGCGAATTCGGCATCGATGACCGGTCCGATCACCTGAACGACTTTCCCGACGTTTCCGTTCGACTCCGACATGTGTGTCCTCGTTGGCTTCTATGCTTGCCGCCCCGGTCGGATCGTTCCGCCCGGACCGCGCCGACTATCCGTCGAGCGCGTCGGCTCCGCCGATGATCTCGGCGATCTGGTTCGTAATCTCCGCCTGCCGGGCACGGTTGTACGTGCGGCGCAGGTTGTTCAGGAACTCTTCGGCGTTGTCCGTCGCGCTCTTCATCGCCGTCCGTCGCGCGGCCTGCTCCGCCGCCGCCGTCTCGAGCATCGCGCTGAACGTGGTGTTCGTCACGTATAGCGGAAGCAGCTTCTCGAGAATCTCCTCCGCCGACGGGTCGAGGATGTAGAACGGCTGCGGGCCGGTCTCGTCCTCCACCGCAACGGGCAACACCTGTCGGACCGCCGGCGGCGTGCTGACCATGTTCTTGAACTCGGCGTGCACCACATACGCGGCATCGATCTCGCCCGCGACGAACCTCGCTGCGAGCTCATCGATCACCGACTTCGCATCATCTACGTCCGGTCGATCGGAGATATCGTTGCGCGACCGACCCATCTCGACGCCCCGGAAACGGAAGTACGAGATCCCCTTGTTGCCGTAGACGTGGAACTCGACCCGGGTCCCATCGGCCTCGAGGTCCGAAACGAGGCCCTGAGCGGTCCGGATGAGGTTCGCGTTGAACGCGCCGCAGAGACCGCGGTTGCTGGTCAGCAGGACGACCGCGGCCCTCCCGATCTTCGCCGGCTGCCGCAGCAGCGGCTGGACATCCGCGAGACCGGGGGTCGCCAGTCGCGCGATGACATCGTTCAGCTGCGCGGAGTAGGGACGCGCCTCGATCACGCGCTTCTGCGCCTGGCGCAGCTTCGCGGTCGAGACCATCTCCATCGTGCGAGTGATCTTCTTCGTGTTGTCGACGGACTTCATCCGCCGGTAGATGTCTCTCGACTTCGCCATCGGTCAGATCCGTGCCTGGGCGTTCGCGACCGTCACGCGGACGCCGCTTCGGCCTCGGTCGAGGCCGGGGATTCGCCCGCACTCGCGGGGGTTCCGGCTCCGAACACACCTGCGTAGAACTCGAGCGCCTTCCGCAGGGCAGCTTCGGTCTGCTCGGAGATCACGCCCTCCGACGCGATCGCGGCCCCGACTTCCGGCTCCTGCGCGGCCATGTAGTCGATAAAGCCCTTCTCCCAGCCACGGATCGCGGAGACCTCGAGACCGTCGAGGTAACCCTGCGTCGCGGCGAAAATCACCATGACCTGGTTCTCCACGTCGACCGGCGCAAACTGGCCCTGCTTGAGGATCTCGACGATCCGCTCGCCCCGATCGAGCTGCGCCTGTGTAGCCGCATCGAGCTCGGTGCCGAACTGCGCGAACGCCTCCAGCGCGCGGAACCGCGCCAGGTCGAGACGCAACCGTCCGGCGACCTTCTTCATCGCCTTGATCTGCGCGTTGCCGCCCACTCGAGAGACCGACAGACCCACGTTCACCGCCGGACGAACCCCGGAGTAGAAGAGGTCGGTTTCGAGGAAGATCTGTCCGTCCGTGATCGAGATGACGTTCGTCGGGATGTAGGCCGACACGTCGCCGGCCGCCGTCTGAATGATCGGGAGCGCCGTGAGCGACCCACCCGCCACCTTGATGTCCGGGTTCGACGCAACGACCTCGGGATCCTCGCTGATCTTCGCGGCACGCTCGAGCAGTCGGCTGTGCAGGTAGAACACGTCGCCCGGGTACGCCTCGCGGCCCGGCGGGCGGCGCAGAATCAGAGAGGCCTCGCGGTACGCGTCCGCCTGCTTGGAGAGGTCATCGTAAATGACGAGGACGTCCTTGCCCTCCTCGTACATGAAGTACTCGCCGATCGCGGTCGCCCCGTACGGCGACATGAACTGCATGGGCGCCGGCTCGGACGCGTTCGCGGCCACGATCACCGTGTATTCCATCGCCCCTTCTTCGCGGAGCTTCGCGGCGATGCTCGCGACGGTCGAGCCCTTCTGACCGATCGCGTTGTAGACGCAGATGACGTCCTTGCCCTTCTGGTTGATGATCGCGTCGATCGCGACGGCCGTCTTCCCGGTGCCACGGTCGCCGATGATCAGCTCACGCTGCCCACGGCCGATCGGGATCATCGAGTCGATCGCCTTCACGCCCGTCTGCATCGGCTGATCTACAGGCTGCCGATAGACGATACCGGGGGCCTTTCGGTCGACCTTCATGTACTTCTTCGCCTCGATCGGCCCGCGTCCGTCCTTGGGCTGGCCAAGCGTATCGACCACGCGCCCGAGCATGTCAGGTCCGGTCGGCACCGCCAGAACGCGTCCGGTTCGAGCGACCGCGTCCCCCTCCTTCAACTTGAGGTAGTCGCCGAGAATCACCGCCCCGATGTTGTCCTCTTCGAGGTTCGACGCGAGCGCGACGATCTTGTCACCGCCGGTCGAGGTGATCTCGAGCATCTCGTTCGCGACGCAGGAGGACAGACCCCAGATGCGGGCCACGCCGTCCTTCACCTCGAGAACCTCGCCGACTTCCTCGACCTGCAGTTGCTCCTCGTAGCGATCGATCTGCTCGAGAAGGGCTTTCTTGATCTCGCTCGCGCGAAGGGAGCTGTCAGTCGTCATCGTTGTCCCGTTTCGGCCCTCGTAAGGCCCTTTATTTTCACGGTTCGCTCCGGTGGCCCCGGACTCAGGTAAGCTCGCGCTTCAGGTCCTTGAGGCCCCGGCGAACCGAAGCATCCAACAATTTGTCCCCGGCCCGGACGATGATGCCGCCCAGAATCTCCCGGTCGGTTCGGAACTCGGGGATGATCGTGCGTTCGAACCGAGCTTCCAGCGCCGACGTAATGGCTGCCTTCAGCTCCTCATCGGGTTCGTACGGCAACGTCACGGTCGGGCGCACGCGACCGGCTTCGATGTCGAGCACCGCCCTGTAGTCCTCGGCGATCCCCGGAAGCGCCGACTGACGCCGTCGCTCGAGAACCACCATGAGAAACCGCACGAAGAGCTCGGGCGCGTCATCTCCGAGGGCCGCGGCTACCGCCGACTTCTTGTCCGCCAGCGCGATACTCGGCGCATTCAGGAACCGGTTGAACGTGGTTTCCGAGTCGTACAGGGCCCCGATCCCGGCGATCAGATCGCCGTACCGTTCCTCACTTCCGTCGCGTTGCGCGAGCTCGAAGAGCGTCGCGGCGTAATTGCGAGTGACCGCAGAGGTGCTCATCGGCGCCTAGATCTCCCCGACGAGCTCTTCTACGAGCCGCCGGTTCTCCTCGGCATCGAGCTTCGCCCGGATCAGGCGCTCGGCCGCGGCAAGCGCTACTTCCACGGTCTCGCGTCGCAGATCCTCGCGCAGCCGATCGCGCTCCTGGGCGATCTCGGCTCTCGCGTCGGCCAGCAGTGCCTCCTGCTGGGTTTTCGCCTCCGCGAGAATCTCCTTCTTCGACCCGTCCGCCGCCGCTCGCGCCTGCTCGATCATCGCCTGCGCCTCGCGCCTGGCCTCATCGAGTGCCGCGCGCTGCTCCGCGAGGGCCGTCTTCGCATCCTCGCGGGCCTGGTGTGCCTCGTCGATCGACGCCTGGATGGCCTGGTGACGCGCCTCGAGACCGCTCGAGATCGCCGGAAACACTTTCCAGGCGAGAATCCCGAGCGTCAGGAGGAACAACACCCACGTCCAGACCATCAGACCCACGTTGACCGTGAAGATCGGATTCTCGGCGGTCTCCGCGTGCTCCTGCGCCCAGAGGACGACGGGAGACGACGCGAGTGCCGCGAGACCGAGCGTCAACGAAGCCGTTGTTCGTGAGCGCATGGCTACTTCCCGATGATGAAGCCGGCGATCACGAGCCCGAACAGGGCGGCTCCTTCAATGAACACCGCGAGAATGATCGCGGCCGTCTGGATGTTCGCGCCGGCTTCCGGCTGACGAGCCATCGCCTCGGTCATGCGTCCGCCGATCGCGCCGATCCCGAGACCCGCGCCGAGGACGGCCAGGCCGCCGCCGATCGCTGCCAGTCCGGCGCCCGTCGTGCTGGGGGCCGCCTGCAGCAGTACTGCCAACATGTTCAGCATGGGGTTCGCTCCCTTGCGTTGTTTGTTCTCCCCCGTCGTTCAACGGGGGCCCTCCGTCGGATTCCGACGAATCAGTGCGCGTGACGAATCAAGCCGATGAAGACGGCGACCAGCATCGAGAAGATGAAGGCCTGCACGAACGCCACGAAGATCTCCAGCAACATCACGAACAACCCGAGCCCGATGGCCCCGACCGTCGCGACGAGTCCCACGGGCTCGAAGCTCCCGTAGGTGATAATCAATCCGAGAAGCGCCAGGATCACGAAGTGACCGGCCGTCATGTTCGCGAAGAGTCGAATCGCGAGCGCGATGATCTTCGAGAACTTCCCGATCAGTTCGACCGGCGCCATGATGATGAGCACGATCGGCTTCAGAACCGTCGGCAGGCCCGGCGGCAGGAAGAAGACCGTCTTCGCGTATCCCACGGGTCCGAGCGCCACGAATCCCGCGGTCTCGATCACGACGAGGGCGACGATCGCCAGCGCCGACGTGACCATGATGTTGCTCGTCGCGGTGGCGCCCCAGGGAAGCAGCCCAAGGACGTTCGCGTAGAGGATGAAGTAGAAGAGCGTGATGACCAGGGGGGCGAACCTCTCGCCGCCCTTTCCGATGTTCGCCATCACGACTTCGTCGCGGAGATAGAGGTAGAAGACCTCCATCGTGTTCAGGATCCCCCTGGGCGCCGCCTTCCCCTGCTCGAGCCGGGTAGCCTGCTTCGCGGCCCAGTACATCGTCAGCACAGTGAGGAACGTCGCCATCATGAGGAAGAGCACGTGTTTCGTGATCGACAGATCGATGTGGACGCCGCCGATGTCGAACGCCGGCATGGGGATCTGGTCGAGCGGGATCGAGAAGTGGAACGGCTCGAACGCCCACACCGGGGCATCGATGACGTGATGAATCATCGTCTCGGTGCCCCACTCCTCGGCATGCCCCGCATCCGCCGCATGCTGCGCGGTGTCAGCGACCGCCTCGGCGTGCTCCTGCATCCTGAGCCACAGCCCCTTCAGCGGAGCTATCAGCGCTCTATGTGCTTCGGGATTCATCCTGTCCCGTGTGTCCCTTCGATTCCACTCTCAACGCCTGTCCCGCCGGTCTTGACGGTCTCGGGCCACGAGAGTCGCCGGAACAGCCACCCGGCTTCCAACAGAAGAAGCACCACCATCGTCACTCCGTAGGCGACCACGACCGCCGTATCGACGACCCCGATAAACGAGGCCGATCCGACCGCAATCAACGCCGCCAGCCGGGCCGCCATGCCACCCAGCCATGCCGCCGTCGCGTTCCGACCGTCGTCAAACGCGACTTCCAGCCGCCAGAAGGCGACCGCCTGGACAACCCACGCCAGCGCGATCCCCATGGCCGGATCGAGAGCCCCCCGGGTCGCGAACACGGCGGCGACGGCTCCCAGGAGCGTCACCGCCAGATACGTCACGAAACCGGTCAACGCCGACTCCCGCTTCAGCTCTCGCGCCCCTCGTCGCGCTCCGCCTCCAGGCGAGGCCGCACCACCAGCCGCGAGTACATGCTCCAGAACCCCCCTCCAAAGCCGAGAAACGCCCCCAGCAAGACAAAGAGAGGCGACGTTCCGAGGCGGCCATCGAGCCAGTTCCCTGCCCAGGCGAACAAAGCCGTCGCCAGGCCCAGCGTAATGCCGAGTCCGGCGATTTCGGAGTGATCGGCAGCGCGGGGACTCATCGGCCGTCCCGGGTCCTTCACCGGGTCGTTCTCCCGGTCGCCGGATCCACCGGCCGTTCCACGCATGGGACTGTCCTCCACTACTGCCATTTGGAACGCGATGATACCCGCTTGTGAAAAATTACGCAAGCCCGCGACGCCCGCTTGTGAAAAATTACGCAAGGGCGATTTCGCTTGACGGTAAGCAGAAAAGGCCTAGCTTGCGGCCCGACGAAAAGGAAGCCTTCCGATGATCCCCGACAACCTGCGGGCCTCGCTCCGAGACATGCTGTCACACCTCCCCCATCTCGCCCCGACGCACCTCGAGGACCACTAGTGGAAGCTGGACGCAAGGTCGAAACCGGCGATGTCGAGCTGCTCGAGCGACTCGGAGAGCTCCGGACCCGCATCGAGGGCGAGATCGGACGCAGGATCGTCGGCCAGCACGGCGTGATCGAGCGTCTGCTGATGACGATCCTGTCGGACAGCCACGCTCTGCTTGTCGGCGTTCCCGGGCTCGCGAAGACGCTGATCGTCTCGACACTGGCCGAGGTCCTGGACCTGGAGTTCAGTCGGATCCAGTTCACCCCCGACCTCATGCCCTCGGACATCACCGGGACCGAGGTCCTCCAGGAGGATCACCAGGCCGGGACGCGGCGGTTCGAGTTCGTGCGCGGGCCGATCTTCGCGAACGTGATTCTCGCGGACGAGATCAACCGGACGCCGCCGAAGACGCAGGCGGCCCTTCTGCAGGCGATGCAGGAAGGCGAAGTGACCGTCGCCACGGAGACGTTCATTCTTCCGAAGCCCTTCTTCGTCCTCGCGACGCAGAACCCGATCGAGCAGGAGGGCACGTACCCGCTTCCCGAAGCGCAGCTCGACCGCTTCATGTTCGAGCTCCGGATCTCCTATCCGACCGCGAAGGAGGAGATCCTCGTGGCCGACATGACGTCGTCGGGCCCCGCGGCAACGCTCGACTCCGTCGTCAGCGGGGACGAGATTCTCGACTTCCAGGGACTCGTGCGCCGGATCCCGGCACCCCCGTCGGTCGTCGAGTACGCCGTGCATCTGGCGCGAGCGACTCGCCCGGCCGACGAGGCCGCCCCCGACTTCGTGAAGCGGATGGTCAGCTGGGGTGCCGGTCCAAGGGCGTCGCAGCACATGGTGCTCGCATCCAAGGCACGTGCGGCTCTATTCGGACGGCCTGTCCCGAACTTCGATGACGTGCGGGATGTCGCACCCGACATCCTCCGGCACCGGGTCGTGCCGGGCTTCGAGGCCGAGGCCGAGGGGCGCAACGCGGACGATCTCGTCGCGGAGCTCATCGAACACAGCCGTTCCTGGTAGAGGGCTTCGAGCTTGGACGACCCGCACAGTACCGACCGCGACGACGAGCCTGACCCTCCGAGGGTCTCGCGACAACGATCTGCTTCCGAACGGGCCCCCTCATGATCGGGACGATGGCCCTGCTCGCCGTGCTGCTGCTCATGTCCAGCTTCTTTTCGGGCACCGAGATCGCGATGTTCTCGATCAACGAGGCGAAGATCCGCTCGCTCGTCGCACAGGATCGGGCGGGCGCGAGGGCGCTCCGGGCGCTCAAGGCCGATTCCGAATCGTTGCTGATCACGATCCTCATCGGCAACAACATCGCGAACATCGGGGCCGCCTCCGTGGCGACGTACGCTGCCACGGAAGCGTTCGGATCGGCGGGCGTGGGGATCGCGACGGGCGGGATGACGCTGCTGGTGCTCTTCTTCGGAGAGATCGCGCCGAAGAGCTTCGCGGCCCGAAACGCGGTGAAGATCTCGCTGATCGCAGCCTACCCACTGACGTTTCTGCGCCGGATCCTAACGCCGCTCGTAGTGCCGCTCGAGTGGCTCGTCCACCTGCTCCTCCCGAGTCAGACGTCCGGGCCCCGGGTGACCGACTCCGAGATCCGCGCCATGACCCGGATCGGCCATCAGGCGGGCGAGATCGAGGAGCACGAGCGGCAGGTCATCGAGGGCGCGCTCACGCTGGACCGGCGTCGCGCTTGGGAGATCATGACGCCCCGTGTGGAGGTCTTCGCCTGGCCCGACTCGCGGACGCTGGAGCAGGTGGCGGGGGAACTGCCGGACGTTCGGTACACACGGATTCCGGTGTACAACGAGTCGCTCGATCACGTGACAGGGATCCTGTACCTGCGGGACGCCTACCAGGCGCTGCTTACGGGACGTCCGGACTTGACGCTGTCCACGCTCGCGCGCGAGCCGCTCTTCGTACCCGAGTCCGCCACGCTGGTCGCCCTGCTCGAGCAGTTTCGAACCCGTCGCATCCACCTGGGAGTCGTTGTCGACGAGCACGGCGGCATGGACGGCCTGGTAACGCTCGAGGACGTGCTCGAGGAACTCGTCGGCGAGATCGTCGATGAGACGGATGAGCCGGAGACGCCGATCGTTCGAATCAATCGGAACGAGCTGCTCGCGGAGGGCACCGCCGACCTGCGCGAGATAAACCACTTCTTCAATACGGCGTTTCCCATCCTGGAGCACCGCACGCTGAACGGGTATCTGCTCGAGGAGCTGGGAAGGGTGCCCGATGAGGGCGAATCGGTCATCCGGGTCGGAGTCGAGATCGAGATCCTGAAGGCGACCGACACACAGGTCACCCGGGCCCGCCTGAAACGAATGGTCGCCCCGACGGACGACGCCGAGGCCCAAGAGGCCCCCTGAGTCTCCTCAGGATGTCGGCGGGGCTCCGAGGAACCCCGTATACCATTCGATCAGCCAGTCCCCGAACAGGAACGTCACGGCGGCGCCGAGCGCCAGGAACACACCGAACGGCACCAGCTTGCCGGTCTTGAGAGATATGGGGCCGAAGATCACCGATCCGGCGAGCGCTCCCAGGAAGATCGTGAGCATGGACCCCAGTGGTCCGAGGAACGCTCCGACCATCGCCATCATCTTCATGTCTCCGCCGCCCATCGCGGGCTTCTTGAACGCGCGTTCCCCCGCCCAACCGACCGCGAAGAGCACGCCGAACCCGAGGGCGGCCCCCGCGAGCGACATCAGTGGCGTCGGGGCTCCCGGGAAGAAGGACATGGCCAGACCCGCGGCGAGCCCGCCGATCGATAGCTGGTCCGGGATGATGTAGTGCTGGGCATCGGTCAGCGCGATCGCGAGAAGGATCGTCAGAAGCACGGCGCCGATGAGACCTCTCTCCGTCGGGCCGAAGGCGACCGCCATTCCAACCCAGATGGCGAGTGTCGCGATTTCGACGGCCGGGTATTGCCAGGAGATCGATTCGCGGCAAAAACGGCAGCGCCCGCGCAGGATCAACCACGAGATCACCGGAATGTTGTCGTGCCAGCGAACCGGCTCGCTGCACTTAGGACACCGGCTGCGCGGCTTCACCACGCTCTCGCCCACCGGAAGGCGCGAGATGCAGACGTTCAGGAACGAACCGATCGCCGCCCCGAGAAATGCAGCCCACGCCAGGAAAACCGGATCCGTCACGGCGCCTGTCCCGTCATGTCGATGCCCCCGCCCGTGTTCCGTTCACCGCCGTCCATGATCCGATCGAGCAACAACGCTCCCGCCACCGCAACGTTCAGCGACTCGACGCCGGCGGCCAGTTGGATCGCCACCCGTCGCCCCGCCGCCTCCTCGAGTTGTGCCGAGACCCCGTGGGTCTCCGCTCCCAACGCGATCGCCACCCCGGCGGGCACACGTTCCCCGCGCGGCAACGGATCGCCATCCGCCTCCGCGACCCAGAGCGGCAGCTTGCGGTGGCCCAGTTCCACGACCGTCGAGGTGCGATCCGCCCGGAACACCGGACGCCGCAAGCCAGCACCCGCCGACGCCCGCACCGCCTTCGGGCCCCAGGGATCCGCGGTGGCCTCGAGCGCGATCACGCCCGAGGCGCCGAGCGCGATCGACGTCCGGATCAGCGTGCCGGCGTTCCCGGGATCCTGCACCCCATCGAGCAAAACGAGCGACCCGGGGCGAAGATCGTCCCATCCCCATCGAGGGATCTCGGCCACGGCGAGGACCGCCTGCGGCGTCGTCGTATCCGCGATCTCCTCGATGACGTGGCGCTCGACCGTCTCTACTCGCCAACCCGCCTCCCGGGCCTTCGCGAGCAGGTCCCGTACCGGATCGGTATCGGCCACGCCGGCGTCGGCCAGCACGACGTGCACGGGCGAGCCCGCGTCGAGCAACTCCCGGAGGAGGCGGGGGCCCTCGGCCAGAAACCAGCCAGTGGCGTCCCGACCCTTCCGTCGACGCAGGGAGCGCCAGACTTTTCGTTCGGAGCGGCTCGGCATCGACGAAGCATATCGTCCGCATCCACCCCCCGCGAGATGATCGAGAGGAACGTCGTGAAGAGCGAAGATTCACCGGTCGACCGGCCCCGGAGCCGCCCCGTCGCGCTGACGATCGCAGGCAGCGACTCGGGCGGCGGTGCCGGCATTCAGGCCGACCTGAAGACGTTCGAGGCATACGGCGTGTTCGGGACGACGGCCCTCACCGCCGTAACGGCGCAGAGCACGGTGGGCGTGCGCGCCGTCCACCTGGTGACGCCGCTGGTGCTGGAGGCGCAGATCGCGGCGGTGGCAGAAGACCTGGAGCCCGCGGCCGTGAAGACGGGGATGCTCGCGACCGCGGAGCTGGTCGCGGCCGGCGCCAGGGCGATTCGGAGCCACCGGCTCTCCCCGCTCGTCGTGGATCCCGTCATGGTCTCTACGAGCGGTGACCGTCTCCTGGACGAGGACGCCGTCGCTCGATTGTTGTCCGACCTTCTCCCGTTGGCCACGCTGGCCACGCCGAACCTCGCGGAAGCCGAGATCCTGACCGGCCGCGAGATCCGCGACGCTTCGGAGATGCTGGCCGCGGCGCGAGCGCTCGTCGATACGGGGTGTGGAGCCGCGCTGGTAAAGGGCGGGCACCTCGCCGGCGAGAGGATCCGCGACGTGTTCTGGGACGGACGGGTGGAACGGGTCTGGGAGACCACCCGGCTGCCCGGCCGGAACACTCACGGGACGGGGTGCACGCTGTCCGCCGCGATCACCGCGGGGCTCGCCCTGGGAAACGACCTGGAGGGAGCGATCGACTCGGCAATCGGCTACACGCGGCGCGCGATCGCGGCTGCGCCGGGGTTGGGCGCGGGGAGCGGACCGCTGGATCATCGGGGTGCGGGGTTGGGGGTCGACCAGGCCGAGGCGCAGGACTGTTCCCCGTAGACCTGCTTACGGCGAGCATCCTCGTTCGCGGAGTAGACCCGCGGGAAGCGTACCTCAGCCGACCGCAGTCTACTCCCCATAGACCTACGTACGGCCGCCATGTTGGTTCGCGGAATAGTCCGCAGGACTATTCCCCGTAGGCTTACGTACGGCGAGCATCCTGGCTCGCGGAGTAGGCTCCTGCGGGACCGTGCGGCGACCCCGACATGCCTACTCCCCGTATGGTACCCAGATGTTCTTGATCTGAGAGGCGTGTCTGAGGAATTCTCGGCCCTCTCCGGCGCGTCTGTCGAACCAGGCCCGTGGCAGCCCGTTGTCGACCCAGGTCCGCTTCAGGTTGTCGGCGGAGAGGCGTTCGACCTCGGCCGATCCCTCCGCCGATCCGAAATACCACATCCCGGCGACGTCGTCGTGCGCCGCGAGGACCGGAGCCAGCTCGTCGCGGGAGCCCGTGATGATGTTGATCACGCCGGGTGGGACGTCCGACGTCTCGATCACCTGGTAGAGGTCGGTCGCGAGGAGAGGCCAGCGGCCGGACGGCACGGCGACGACCCGATTTCCCAGAGCGACGGGGGCGATCACGGTGGAGACGAACCCCAGCAGGGCCGGCTCGTCGGGACAGACGACCCCCATCACGCCGAGGGGCTCGGGCATCGCGAGGGTCACGTTTCTGAACGGGGTCCGGTGCACCGCTCCGTCCCACTTGTCCGCCCATGCAGCGTACGCGAAGATCCGGGCGATCGACGCCTCCACCTCGCGCGACGCCGTCTCGGGCGACGCACCGGCGAGCGCCTGGAGCCGTTGCTCGAACTCCTCCTGCCGCGCGGCGAGGTTCTCGCCCAAGAAGTAGAGGATCTGGGCCCTCAGGTGCGCCGTCGTCCCCGCCCACCCGGACGCTCGGGCGGCCTCTACCGCGTTCCGGATGTCCTTGCGGTTTCCGCTCGCCACGGAATCGACCGCGTTGCCCGCAAAATCGGTCACTGCGAGGCTGTACCCGCCGTCGGGCCGCTTCTGAGCCCCTCCGTAGTAGTGTTTCGCGGTCCGGTCGATCTCCGGCATGGCATCTTCGGCGGGCCCTTCCGGTGCGGTCGCGGCGCCGCCGTATGTCGCGCCGGCGTCGGGCTCGACTGCAACGGACTTCACATACTCCCAGAGGCCCTCGCGCCCGCCCTCGCGCCCGAAGCCGCTCTCCCGATACCCCCCGAAGCCGGAGGCGGCGTCGAACAGGTTCGTGCTGTTGACCCACACAGTGCCGGCCGCGATCCGCGAAGAGACGTCGAGCGCGAGGTTCACGTTCTCGGTCCAGACGCTCGCGGCGAGCCCGTACCGGGTGTTGTTCGCCAGCTCGACGGCCTCGACCGGCGTGCGGAACGTCATCTGCACCACGACCGGTCCGAAGATCTCCTCACGTGCGATCGTGGCGGACGGCGAGACGTCCGTGCACAGCGTGGGAGGATAGAACCAGCCCTCTTGCGGCACGCTCCCCGACGGCTGCCAGATCGTCGCTCCCTCCTCGCGCCCCTGATCCACTAGTCGAGAGATCCGGTCGAGCTGAACCGGCGCGATGATCGCCCCGATGTCGATGCCCTTGTCGAGCGGATCCCCCATCCGGAGCGTCTCCATCCGCGCCCGCAGCCGGTCCGCCAGTTCGTCGGCGACCCCTTCATGGACGAGGATCCGCGAACCCGCGCAACAGACCTGGCCCTGGTTGAACCAGATCGCGTCGACGACGCCCTCGACGACCGAGTCCAGATCCGCATCGTCGAACACGAGAAACGGGGATTTTCCGCCCAGCTCGAGCGAGACTTTCTTCCCGCTGCCGGCGGTGGCCCGCCGGATGATCCGACCGACCTCGGTCGACCCGGTGAACGCGATCTTGTCCACCTCCGGGTGATTCACGATCGCGGCACCGGTCTCTCCATCCCCGGTCACCACGTTCACGACGCCTGCGGGCAGCCCGATCTCTTCGCACAGCTCCGCGAATCGAAGGGCGGTCAGCGATGTGAACTCCGCCGGCTTGAGCACGACCGCGTTCCCCATGGCGAGCGCCGGCGCGATCTTCCACGCCAGCATCAGCATGGGGAAGTTCCACGGGATGATCTGCCCGACGACGCCCACCGGTCGGTATCCCGCCAGCTCCTCCTCCATCAGCTGAGCCCAGCCGGCGTGGTGATAGAAGTGGCGGGCGACCAGTGGGATATCGATGTCTCGCGACTCCCGAATCGGCTTGCCGTTGTCCAGGGTCTCCAGCGTCGCGAACAGCCGGGAGTTCTTCTGGATGTGACGTGCGATCGCATAGAGGTATCTGGCGCGCCCGTGCGGACCGAGCTCCCACCAGCCGGGTTGTGCCGCGACCGCCGCCGCCACGGCCGCGTCGACGTTCTCGACGGACCCCTGGCCAACCGACGTCAGCGCCTGGCCGTTCGATGGATTCAGTGTCGGAAACGAATCGGTGGCGTCTGTCCACGACCCACCGATGTAGTGTCCGAATCCCTCTCCGTGAGCGGCGATCCAGTCCCGTGCGGGATCGGCGACCTCCGGAGCGGGTCCGTACTCCATCGTCTCGAAGAGCTCAACGATCTTTGGCATCGTGCGTTCCCGTCGTCCCTATCCCATGGGGTGTCGATAGTGCGCCGAGTACCGTCCGGTCGCCTGGTGCTCGAGCTGTCGCTCGATGTCGCCGAGAAGCGAGCTGGCCCCGAAGCGGAAGAGCGCTCGATCGAGCCACTCCCGGCCCAGCTCCTCCTTCACGAGGATCAGCCATTCGAGCGCCTGCTTCGCGGTGCCGACGCCCCCGGCAGGCTTCATGCCGACCCGGAGACCGGTTCGCGCGTGGTACGCTCGGATGGCCCTCGCCATCACGATCCCCGCCGGAAGGGTGGCGTTCACCTTCTCCTTGCCCGTCGACGTCTTGATGAAGTCGGCGCCGGCCATCATGCAAACCCAGCTGGCCCGCGCGACGTTTCGGAGCGTGGCGAGCTCTCCAGTCGCCATGATCGTCTTGAGGTGCGCGTCACCGCAGGCCTCCCGAAACGCCCGGACCTCCTCGTACAGGGCTTCCCAGTCGCCCGTCAGCGCGTGACGGCGCGTGATGACGATATCGATCTCCTGGGCACCCGCCGCGACGGCGCTGCGGATCTCCTCCAGCCGGGTGTCGAACGGTGTCAGCCCGGCCGGGAAACCCGCCGCGACCGAGCACACCGGTATACCCGATCCCTCCAGCGACCCGACGGCAGCCTCTACCATGGTGGGGTAGACGCAGACCGATGCCACGCGAACCCCGAGGTCGGTCGCCTCGAGCGCGTCGAGTATGTCGGGGCGAACCGGCCGGCGAGCCTTCGCCGCAAGCCGGGCGACTCGACCGGGCGTGTCGTCGCCCGCGAGCGTCGTCAGATCGATCATCGTCACGGCCCGCAGCAGCCAGGCCACCTGCCATTCCTTCTTGATGCTGCGGCGCGTCCCCAGGGTGGCCGCACGTCGTTCGATCGCGCTGCGGTTCGCCTTCAGGTCCCGGACGAGATCGAGGTCGAGGGGGATGCCGGCGTTCCTGTCGACGTGAGAAGACGCGCGACCCGACGGCGAGTCGTCGCTCGGGACCGTCGGAGTCTCGGGTGCGCCGTTCGAGGCATGGGGTGCGTGGGACATCGGAGAGGCTCTCGTCGCTGTACGTTCCGGACTTCGGAATATCGCGTCATCGAGGCGCCGGTGCGAGCCGACCCACCGCTTTCGAGGCAGGAGACCACGTGACGATCGACCCCCGGTGCGTCCGCGAGGAGCTCTTGGCGTCCGCGAACCCGGAGCGCGCGGCGAAGGAGAGGCAGTACCTCAAGAGCGATCTCGAGTTCCTCGGCGTTTCCGTGCCGGTGATCCGCCGCGTGGCGCGCCGTCTCGCGGCGTCGCTTCCGGAGGGCGACCACGACGCGCTCATGACGGCGGTCGCTTCGCTCTGGGGCCAGCCCATCCACGAGTTGCGAAGCGCAGGCGCGATGCTGATGGAGGCCCGCCCCGGCTGGCTGCTCGCGACGGATCTCCCGGTTCTGGAGTCGATGCTCCGCGAGGCCCGTACGTGGGCTCACGTCGACCTGCTGGCGGTCCACGTCGTGGGGTCGCTCGCGGTCAGGTTCCCGGAAGTCGGAGACACGCTCGATCGATGGAGCACCGACGACGACTCCTGAATCCGCCGATCGGCGATGCTCGCCCTGCTCGTGCCGCTGCGGGAAGGCGGAGGCGACTGGGAGAGATTCGCCGGGTACGCCGGAAGGATGTGGGACGAACGAGAGTCCTTCATCCGGAAGGCCATCGGCTGGGTGCTCCGGGACGCGGCGAAGAAGTCGCCCGATCGGGTCGTGCGGTTCCTTCGTACCCGGGCCCACAACGGCTCGGGCGTCATGATGAGAGAGGCCGTCAAATACCTGCCCGCGACGGACCGGGACGCCCTGCACGACTGAGGTCAGGCGAACGCGGCCACCGACGAAGCAACGAGCCGCTGGAAGTCGAACTGCACCACCTTCGTCGTCTCGAGCACCTCGCGGTGGTCGAGCGGCTGATCCACCACGCCGGCGGCGTAGTTCGTCAGGCACGAGACGGCGATGCACCTGACGCCGGCCGCGCGCGCGACGATGACCTCGGGCACGGTCGACATCCCCACGGCATCCGCCCCAAGGGACCGGAGCATTCGGATCTCGGCGGGCGTCTCGTAGGAGGGTCCGTGGACGGCCGCGTACACCCCCTCTTGAAGGCCGATGCCCAGGCCGGACGCGACCCTGCGTACGGTAGCGCCGAGTTCACGATCGTAGGCGGCCGTCATGTCCGGGAACCGCGTCTCCCCCCCGAACACCGGACCGATCAACGGACTGCGCCCGGTCAGATTGATGTGATCCGTGATCAGCATCAGCTCGCCGGGGTGGAACCCGTCCGTGATCGCTCCCGCCGCGTTGCTCAGGAACAGGACCGGACAACCGACGCGGGCCAGGACACGCACGTAGAAACCGGTCCGGTCGGGGGAGCCGCCCTCGTAGAGATGCACGCGACCGGAGAGTCCGATGGCCGGGGCGCCATCCAGCGTTCCCAGGACGGCGTGCCCCGCGTGTCCGACGACCGATGTCGACGGCCAGCCGGGGAGGTCGGCGTACGACACCTGCATCGGGTCGCCGAACTCGTCGGCGAGTCCTCCCAGCCCGGACCCCATCGTGACCGCGGCGGCGAGGTGCTCGGCGCCGAACCGCTCCCGCAGCCGGGCCGCGAGAGCGTCGGCGGCCCTCCCCACCGCGGCCTCGCGCTCGCCCCGCTCCTCCACGCTCACGCGAGCACGCCCGCCAGCGTCGCGGTCATCCAGGTAGCCGCCGTCCCACCGAGCATGGCTCGCATCCCGAGGCGGGACAGGTCCCCCCGGCGACCGGGAGCGATACCGCCGATGCCGCCGATCTGGATCGCGATCGAACTGAAGTTCGCGAACCCCGTGAGGGCGTACGTGCACATGATGAGCGACTTGTTCGACAGCTCGAGGTCGCCCGCCAGCCCAGCACCGAGATTGCTGAACGCGACGAACTCGTTCGCGACCATCTTCACGCCGAACAGACTTCCTACCTCGAACGCGTCCGCCCAGGGGATCCCGATCAGCCAGGCGACTGGAGCGAACGCCCAACCGAACACGACTTCGAGCGTGAACCCCTCTACCCCGAAAAGGCCGGTGATCCAGCCCAGCAGCCCGTTCGCCATGGCGATGAGGGCCAGGAACGCGAGCAGCATCGCGCCGACGGTGAGCGCCAGCTTCAGCCCATCGGCCGCACCGCCCGCCGCCGCGTCGATCGCGTTCACGTGGGTCTCCGGCAGTTCGATCTCGAGCGACCCCGCCGTCTCGGGCTGCTCGGTCTCGGGCATGAGCATCTTGCTCATCACGATCCCGGCGGGCGCCGCCATGATGCTGGCGGCGAGCAGATGACCCGCGATGTCCGGAAAGACCCCGACGAGCATCGCGACGTACGCGGCCAGCGCGCCGCCGGCGACCGTCGCGAACCCTCCCGTCATGACCGTGGTCAACTCGGATGACGTCATCCGATCGACGAAGGGCCGAATCAGGAGTGGTGCCTCGGTCTGACCGACGAAGATGTTCCCGGCCGCGGAGGTGGTCTCTGCTCCGCTCGTGCGCAGCGTCCGCTGCATCAGCCAGGCGACGCCCCTCACGACCCGCTGCATCAGCCCCACGTGATATGCGAGGGCCATGAGTGAGGAGAAGAAGATGATGGTCGGGAGGACGCTGAACGCGAAGTTCGCTCCGATGTTCACGACCGAACCGTCGGGGGGCGTTCCCGGCGGAGGCACCACGGGCGCGGCCGGCCCGGTGAGCGCGCCGAACAGGAAGCTCGCGCCGGCGTTCGTATACCCGATGATTGCGATGAAGATGTCGTTCACCGCCGAAAAGAACCCGCGCCCCAGGCCCGTTCGCAGAACCAGCAGGGCGAACACCACCTGGAGCGCCACGCCCTTCCCCACGAGCGCCCAGTCGATCGCCTTGCGATGCGCGGAAAACGCCCACGCCGCCCCGAGGAGGAACGTGAACCCGATGACCCCTCGGAAGAGTCGGCTGAGTAACGGCTCGTCGATCACGCCCCCGACGCCCTCGAGCCCCTGCCCCGATACGGGGACAGCGAGGACCAGCAGCATGGTGGACAGGAGGACCGCACCCCCCACCAGACGGGACAACCCGCGCTCAGAACCAGCCAAGATCCCGCACCTCCTCCGGAGATAGCTGCCGACCGGCGAGCTTCGCCTCGACGAGCCGGCGTCGCTCAAATGGCCGGATCAACGCGAGCCCCGCAACGAACCCGCCGACGTGGGCCCAGAACGCGACCCCTCCACCACCCGTCCCGAGGCTGATCGTGCCCCACGCGAGTTGGAGAAGGAACCAGTACCCGAGCATCACCCACGCCCGAATCGGAATCACCCTGACGAACACGATGAGGAAGAAGAGCGTATGCACGCGGACCTTCGGATAGAGAACGAGGTACGCGCCCATGATCCCGCTGATCGCACCGGAAGCGCCGACCACGGGAACCGCGCTCGACGGGTCCGTCACCACGTGCGCCCCGGCCGCCAGCGCGCCGGTCAGCAGGTAGAAGACGACGAACCGGCCGTGCCCCATCGAGTCCTCGATGTTGTTACCGAAGACCCAGAGGAACCACAGGTTCCCGATCAGGTGTATCCAGCCGCCGTGCATGAACATCGAGGTCACGACGGTCTGCCAGCCGAGTCCACCGGTGCTGCAGACGGCTCCGCCGAGATCGATGCGCGTCCCGTCGGGGATGGAGCCGGTCAACTCCCCCGGAATCGACCCGTACGCGCAGAGGGAGTCGATGAAGACCTGCCCCGATCCCATGCCCTGCACCGCGATCCACACGACGAGGTTGATGGCGATGAACGCCATCGTGGCGTACGGGGTGAGCTCGGTCGGGTTCTCGTCACGGAGTGGGAACATGTGGCCTGAAACATAGCCGGTACCTCCGTCCCGCCGCGATGAACCGCATACCCCATTGAGGGCACACCACTTGCACGGTTTCGGGCCGCGCGGACGGTCAAGGCGCGAAAAGGGCCCAGAAAGGCGGCGCGAGTGCCCGAACGGCGGGGAACAGCACGCATCATTCACGACGGGGTCGGGCGAAACGCCCGGAGCCGCGGGGGTTTCGCCATCCCGGCGATCTCGCTGATCGTCGCGGCGACTTCTGCGTGCCATTCCGCAAGACCCGAGTTCCTGCCGCCGCGGCCCAGGGAAGCCATCGTCGAGCAGCCGACCCTGGACGTGGAACCCGCCGCCGCCCTCGAACTCCCTTCGGCTTCCGCCATCGCCGGCGATATCCGTTTCATCGGAGGTGACCCCGGAGACGTCGACCTGGGTCCGGTCGTGGTGTACCTCGTGCCGACCGTCGAAGAGGAATCGGCGAGCAACGACGGAGAACCCGCGGTGATCACGTCGCGAACGCCCGAGTTCGCGCCCGCGTTCGCCGCGGTGGCCGGCGGGCAGAAAGTGGTCTTCGCGAACGAGGGGCCGCTCGCACACGGGCTGTTCTCCGCGGACATGGGCAATGATCGGATCGACCTCCCCGCCGGGACGCGCTCGGCTCCCATCGCGGTTCCGCCGCGAGGTCCGGTGCGATTCTTCTGCGCCCTGCACGCGGACGAGACCTTCCTCGTCTACTCGGGTCGCACGGCGCACGTGGCGGTCGTCGGAGTGGGCGAGCCGTTCGCGTTCGATCCGATCGACCCGGGCAGGTATCGACTCGAGATCTGGTCGGAGATCGTCTCCGGGCCGGTGCGCGACGTATTCGCCGACGGGTACAGCCGGAAGATCGAGACGGTATGGATCGATGGGGGCATCGTTCGTCGCCTGATCGCGGCCCGCGACGAGGATCGACAATGAGCGCCCCGCGTCCGACGGAGGGTGCCCGGCGGCGGTGGAAGGGCTGGATGCCCCTCGGCGTCGCGGGACGGCTCGCGGTGCTCCTCGGCGGCCTTGCCACCGTGTCGACGGGTCTCGCCCTCGTCATGCAGGACCGGGCGCTCGACCAGGACCTGAGGCGCGCCGCGGTATCCCGACTCGAGACCAGCGCATCCGTCGCGGACCGACTCATGGCCGAGCATGTGCACTCGCTCGCGACTCGCTACGCCGCGATCAGCCGCACGCCCGAGCTCCGTGCGAACCTCGAGGCCCGGCACGCTCCGACGCTGAGCTTCTACGCCGGCCGGTTGCTGCGAGACCAGGGGGCCACGCTCGTCGCGTTCATCGACGCCGACGGCGACTTGATCGCGAACGCCGGCGACCCCCGCCTGATCGACGAGGCGATCTCCAGAAGCCGGACCCGCACGGGAGCCGATGAGGCCTGCGTCGCCGCCGCGTCCGCGGCCGCTCTCACCCCGGTGTCGCGGCGCTGGGCTTCGTGCGCCTTCCCGGGCGGGAGTGGCGAAGGAACGTTGTTTCGCAGCGGTGGCGATCTCTACACTCTCGCTCTCGTCCCGCTGCGCACCGGCGACGACGTGGACGGGGCTCTTCTCGCGGTCGAGCCGATCGAACCGGGACTGCTCGGCGAGTGGTCGGATCTGAGTGGCGGGACGATACGGACGAGCGCCGCCGCGGCAGGGGCTCTACACACGCCGGTGCGGACGCTTCCAGGCATCGACATCAGCGTTGCGACGACCTACGAGGCCGAGCAGGGCATCATCGACCGGTCTCGCTACAACCTCATGGTCTCCGGACTGCTCGCGTTGGTGCTGGCGGTCGCGGCCAGCCTCCTGCTGGCTCGCGTATTCACGCGCCCGATCCTGAGGATGAGGGAGGCGACGGAACGGTTGAGCGAGGGTGACCTCGAGCACCGGGTCCGGGTCGATCGCGACGATGAGCTCGGCGAGCTCGGCGTCGCGTTCAACGATCTCGCGTCGAAGCTCACGGCGAGTCAGGAGAGAGTGAGGCGCGCCCAGCGACTCGCCCGATTCGGAAACTGGTACCTGGACATCGAGCGCAGCGTGTTCGACGGCACGTCCGAGTTCCGCCGGTTGCTGAGGCTGCCGGAAGTGGGCGGCATCGCGCTCGACGCCATCCTCGCCCGCGTGCACCCGGACGATCGCGAGATGCTGCGCGCGACATTCGGCGAGGCGCGGCGGAACGGGCGCGCGTTCCAGGTCGACGTTCGGGTACGATCTACGGCGGGAAGCGACCGGGTCGTGAACTTCCGGGGGTACCGCCGTGGCGCGTCGTCCAACCGTGTCGAGGGCTCCGTCCAGGACGTGACCCGAAGACGCGAGGCGGAGGAGCAGATCCGCTACCTGTCGCTGCACGATTCTCTGACGGGTCTCGGAAACCGGGAGTGGGCGCTCGACGAACTGCGGGAGCGCATCGAGGGGCGCCAGGGACAGCCCGCTCTGGCGGCCGGCGTCATCGCCATCGGCGAGTTGCGAAGCGTCATCGACACGTTCGGGCACGCCAGCGGCGACCGGGTGCTGGTCGACGTCGCGCGACGACTGCTCGGGGCCGTGCGTGATGAGCCGCGCGACGACAGGCACGACCGCGACCTGGTGGCGAAGCTCGGCGACGACCGGTTCCTCGTCGTCTTCGACGGCATGTCCGCCCCCGATATGGCGAAGGCGTGTTCGGAGCGCCTGCTGACGACGCTGCGGCGTCCGTTCCCGATCACCGACGACGAGGTCGTCCTGACTCCGTCCATGGGAATCGCCTGCTGGCCCGATGACGCGGAGAGCCCGGAGGATCTGATCCGCAATGCGGAGACCGCGCTGGGGCGTGTGCAGCGCGAGGACCCGGGAAGCGTTCGGTTCTTCCACGATTCGATGCACGAGGATGCGAGCCGCCGACTTCGGATCGCGAACCAGCTGCGACGGGCGATCGCCGACAGACGGCTTGAGCTCCACTACCAGCCGCGGGTGCGTCCCGACACGGGCGCTCTCATCGGGCTGGAAGCGCTCGCCCGCTGGACCGACAACGAGCTCGGCCCGGTGTCGCCGGGCGAGTTCATTCCGATCGCGGAGGCCACGGGGAGCATCCACGAGCTCGGTAGCTGGTGCATCGAGGCGGCCGCCGAGCAGCTCCGGTCCTGGCACGAGCAGGGACACGGCTGGCTGTCGGTCTCCGTCAACCTCTCGCAGCACCAGCTCGAGCCGGGACTCGTCGACGAGGTTCTCGAGGCGACGGTGGGGATCGAACGGTCCGCGTTCGAGCTCGAGGTCACGGAGTCGGCTCTGATCGAGGAGGGAGATGCGGCGATCGAGACGCTCACCGCATTGCGGGCCCACGGGTTCCGCATCGCCCTGGACGACTTCGGCACCGGATACTCCTCGCTCTCCTATCTCCAGGGATTGCCGATCGACACGGTGAAGGTCGACCGCGGCTTCATCCGCGACATCGCGGACGACCCCGATTCGGCCGCGCTAACGGGGTCTGTGCTCGACATGTGCGGGGCTCTACGTCTCCACACGGTCGTCGAGGGAGTGGAGACCGAGGCACAGCTCGAGACCCTCCTCCGACTCGGCGCGACCGAAGTGCAGGGCTTCCTGTTCTCACGGCCTCTGCCCGTCGAGGACAGCACCGCGTACATCGCGAGCGCCACCCCGGCCCCGCCGGAGCGACACGCCGACCTGCCGATCTGACACGGCCGCCGTCCGCAGACACGGTGGAAGGTGCCATTTTGTCGCCAAACTCGTGGGTTTTCGCGGTTTCGGGCGGCATGTCGATTGCACCCCTCGCGGCCCATTCGCGGCCACCCGCACCACCTCGAGCCGGGACCGGCGAACCAACGCAGCCCTCGAAAAGGACTCGAAATGGGCAAGATCATCGGAATCGATCTGGGCACCACGAACTCGGTCGTCGCCGTGATGGAAGGTGGCGATCCCGTCGTGATCCCCAGTTCTGAAGGCGCGCGAACGACGCCGTCTGTCGTCGCGTTTACGAAGGAGGGCGAGCGTCTCGTCGGCCAGGTCGCGAAGCGTCAGGCCGTCACGAACCCGGTCAACACGGTCGCCTCGATCAAGCGGTTCATGGGGCGCAAGCGCTCCGAGGTCGAGGAGGAGATGAAGCTCGTCCCCTACGAGATCGAGGGCGACGCGCAGGACCGGGTGCAGGTCAAGATCCCGCACGCGGGCAAGACGTTCACGCCGCCTGAGATCTCGGCGATGGTGCTTCAGAAGATGAAGCAGACGGCCGAGGACTATCTCGGGCAGGAAGTGACCCAGGCCGTCATCACCGTGCCCGCGTACTTCAACGACGCTCAGCGTCAGGCCACGAAGGACGCCGGCAAGATCTCGGGGCTCGAGGTCCTGCGGATCATCAACGAGCCGACGGCCGCGGCGCTCGCCTACGGTCTGGACAAGAAGGCGGACGAGAAGATCGCCGTCTTCGACCTCGGTGGTGGGACGTACGACATCTCGGTTCTCGAGCTCGGCGACGGCGTCTTCGAGGTGAAAGCCACGAACGGTGACACCCACCTCGGCGGTGACGACTTCGATCAGCGGGTCATCAACTGGCTCGTGGAGGAGTTCAAGAAGGACCAGGGCATCGACCTCTCGTCCGACCCGATGGCGCTCCAGCGTCTAAAGGAGGCCGCGGAGAAGGCGAAGATCGAGCTGAGCTCGACGATGCAGACGGACATCAACCTGCCGTTCATCACGGCGGACCAGTCCGGCCCCAAACACCTCAACCTCACGCTGACGCGGGCAAAGTTCGAGCAGCTGGTGGATGATCTGATCCAGCGCACGATCCCGCCGATGGAGATGGCGCTCAAGGACGCGGGCCTCACGGTCGACGACATCGATGAGGTGATCCTCGTTGGCGGTTCGACGCGGATCCCGAAGATCCAGGAGGTCGTGAAGGACTTCTTCAAGCAGGATCCGCACAAGGGCGTGAATCCGGACGAGGTGGTCGGGATCGGCGCGTCGATTCAGGGTGGCGTTCTGGGCGGTGATGTGAAGGACGTTCTGCTACTCGACGTGACGCCGCTGTCGCTCGGGATCGAGACGCTCGGCGGTGTGATGACCTCTCTGATCGAGCGCAACACGACGATTCCGACGAAGAAGAGCGAGGTCTTCTCGACCGCCGAGGACAACCAGGGCACGGTGGACATCCACGTGCTGCAGGGCGAGCGGAAGATGGCCGGAGACAACAAGACCATCGGTCGCTTCCAGCTCACCGGGATCCCGCCGGCGCCGCGAGGCGTGCCGCAGGTCGAGGTCACGTTCGACATCGACGCGAATGGAATCCTGCACGTGAGCGCGAAGGACAAGGCGACGGGCAAGGAGCAGAAGATCCGGATCGAGGCATCGTCCGGGCTGTCGGACGCCGAGATCGACCGCATGGTCAACGACGCCGAGGCACACGCGTCGGAGGACCAGGAGCGTCGCGAAGTCGTCGAGTCTCGTAACCGGCTCGATTCTCTCGTCTACCAGACGGAGAAGAACCTCGAGGACTGGGCCGAGAACCTCGACGAAGAGGGCAAGGCGGCGATCGAGGCGGCTCTCGAGCGCGGCCGGCAGGCCCTGAAGCAGGACGACACGACCGAGGTCAACGACGCCACGCAGGCGATCCAGGACGCGGTCGGCGCCGCGGCGCAGAAGATGTACGCGGCGGCCGGGATGGGTGAGGCCGGAGCGGCGGAGCCCGAGATGGGCGAGGCCGGAGAACCGACCGACGAAGCCGAAGCGAGTGCAGAGGCCGAGGACGACGAGGAAGTCGTCGAGGCCGACTACGAGATCGTTGAGGAAGACAGCTGATCTTCCCTGCACCGCGGCAGGACTGAAGGGGACGCCCGGCCGCATCGCGGTCCGGGCGTTTTCTTTTGCCCTCCGGGGCTTCCCGGGCAACCGGGACGGGGTGGCAACCGTCCAATGTCGGGTCGGGTGGCGAGATTCCTGTAGCTGTCTTTAGTGGTAGCACCCCGACCCGTTAGATTGTCGGAATAGACTTAAGGGTGGCGCGCTCCGAGTGCGCCGACGCGACCCTCAGGACTCACATAGAGGTCTGCATGATGAACATGAGCGAATCCGTCCGCGCCCGGCTCAACCTCTTGATCGCGACCACGCTCGCGTTCGCGTTCGGTCTCGGCCTGGCCTCAGCCCTCGACCTGACACCCGCCACGATCGCGGCGGACGAATGGCCGGCTCCCGCCCTGGTGCTCGGTGCCCCCGACGCTCCCGACGTGACGATGAACGGCGGGTTCGCCGAGATGGTGGAGCGCGTGCGACCCGCGGTCGTGACCGTGAGAGCCCAGGGCGACCGTCCGCAGCGGCGCGTGGCGACGCAGCTACCGCCGGACTTCGAGTTGCCGCCCGGCTTCACTCCGCCCGAGGGGGAAGAAGACGAGGGCGAAGAGGGCGAGCAGCCGGAGCGGCGTCGTCAGCCGCAGCCGGAGGCCGATCCCGAGACCGACCAGCGTCTCGATCGCTGGAGCGGGTCGGGGTTCGTGATCTCGGCCGACGGATACGTGTTGACGAACAACCACGTCGTGCAGGGCGCCACGTACGTGGACCTCGAGCTGGCCGATCAACGGGTCTTCGAGAACGTCGAGATCGTCGGCCGTGACCCGCAGACGGACGTCGCGCTCCTGAAGATCGACGCGGACGACCTTCCGGTGTCGCCGCTCGGCTCCAGCGAGGAGACCCGAGTCGGCGAGTGGGTCCTGGCGATCGGCAGCCCCGGCGTCGGTGGCGCCGGGAACGGTCCGCTCGAGACGACGGTCACTGCGGGCATCGTTTCGGCCAAGGGCCGCAACATCGACATCCTTCGCCAGAACGGAGCGGTGCCGCTCGCGATCGAGGACTTCATCCAGACCGACGCGGTCATCAACCGCGGCAACTCGGGCGGGCCGCTCGTCAACGCGGCCGGCGAGGTCATCGGCATCAACACCGCGATCGCCTCGACCAGCGGGACCTACCAGGGGTACGGCTTCGCGGTGCCGATCGAGCTGGCCCGCGAGGTGCTCGATGATCTCATCGACTACGGCGAGGTGCGACGCGCACTGATCGGCGTCGGGATCAACGATGTCAATTCTGCGGACGCGCGCTTTTACGGGCTCGACAGGGTCGCCGGAGCGAAGGTCGGGAGCTTCTCCGACATCGACCAAGACGGCAGCACCGACGACAGCCCGGCGTTTCAGGCGGGCCTCGCGGTCGGCGACGTGATCGTCGGAGTGGAAGGGCGAGCCATCCGTGGCGTGTCCGACCTGCAGCGCCGCATTCGTGCGTTCGGTCCCGGCGAGACGGTGGACCTCGAGATCGTTCGTCGGGCGACCCGCGAGCGAGAGACGGCGCAGATCACTCTCATCGGCACGGGCGAGCCGCCTGCGAGGGTGGCCACCCGGGCGGTTCGACCGAGCGTCGAGATCAACCACGAGAACCCGCTCGAGATCCAGGTCGGCGAGCTCTCGGGGGCGGTCAGAGACGAGTACAACATCCCCGAGCGCATCGAGAACGGCGTCGTGATCGTGGGTGGCGAGGCACGCGGCCCGTTCGGACTCTTGTTCGGCGGTCTGGTCCCGCAGGGAACGGTCATTCGCGACCTCAACGGGATCCCGATCCGCTCGGTGGACGACTACGAACGGGCGGTCCGCGTGCTCGAGCCCGGCGGGGCCGCGAGCGTGATCGCCGAACTCGATCCGTTCCGCGGAGCTGGGCGGCACCAGACCCAGATCTTCAGCCTGCTGCTGCCGGACGGCTGATCGCCTCGGAGCGGTTCGCCTGATGTGAGAAACCCCGGGTTCGACAGTGTCGGGCCCGGGGTTTTCGGAGGTTGCCGCATTCCGCCGGGCGGCAGAGATTCGACCGGCGCGCGAAAGTGGCGGAATTGGCAGACGCGCCAGCTTTAGGAGCTGGTGGCCTTTGGCCGTGGGGGTTCGAGTCCCCCCTTTCGCATCGGCGCCTTCCGCGCCCTTTCCCGTATCACTCCTGCAAATAGAGAAGCGACGTCCCTTGAGCCAGACCAGCACCGAAAAGAGCCCGTCCGACCGGTTCGCCGTCGAGATCGCCACCGAAGCTCCCTGCGTCCGTCGTGTTTCGATCACCGTCGATTCCGGCCACGTGGCCGCTACACGACGGAAGGAGAGCAAGAAGCTCGGCAAGAAGGTCCGCCTGAAGGGCTTCAGAAAGGGCAAGGTCCCGCCGCGGGTGATCGAGGAGCGCTATGGCCCCGAGATCGACGAGCGGACGATCACGGCGCTGGTGAACGAGGGGTTCCGCGAGGCCGTCGTGACGCACGAACTGAACACTGTTGGCGAACCGACGGTGGACAACGTGAAGTACGAGCCCGGTGAGGTGCTGAGCTTCAGCGTTGATGTCGAGGTGATGCCCGAGATCACACTGGAGCGTACCGGCGGGTTCAAGGTCGAGCGGCCGGCCGTCACGGTCGATGAGCCGGACATCGATGAGATCATCGAAGGCATGGCGGGGGATCGCGCGGTCCTGGAGCCGGTCGAGCGCAGGGCGACGGAGGGAGACGTCGTTTCGGTGCGCATCCGGCCCGTGGATGCCGAGGACGACGAGGAGGAGAGCAAGCCCTATCGGTTCGAGATCGGAGCGGGGTACGCGATTCCGGACGTGGAAGCGGCGATCCTCACCCTGGATCCGGGAGACAGCGGGGCGTTTCAGGTCGCGTATCCGGGAGACTTCGGAAACGAAGAGCTGGCAGGTACGACCCGTGAGCTCGAGATCTCCGTGATCGATGTGAAGGCCAAACGCCTGCCGGACCTCGATGACGAGTTCGCGCGCGAAGTCGGCGAGTTCGAGACGATCGGCGATCTCCGGGATGCCGTGCGGGAGGATCTGCGGAAGCACCGGGAGGGCGAAGCGGACTCAGCGGTGCGCGAACAGATCCTCGATTCGGTGCTGGACGCGAACCCCTTCGAGGTGCCCCCGGGTCTCGTCACGAGTTATCTTGACCGGGTGCTCGATGCACCGGCGGACACGGACCCCGAGCGGCTCGAACAGGCCCGGCAATCTGTGCGGCCGGCAGTGGAGACACAGATCAAACGCGACCTCGTCATCGAGCGTCTGATCGAGGAGCACGGCACGGAGCCGACCCGCGAGGAGTTCGACGGTCGGCTGCAGGAGATCGCCGGGCAGAACGACCTCAGCGTGAGCGAGGTCCGCCAGCGGCTCGCGAAGGAGAAACGGCTCGACGCTCTTCGCCGCGACATGGCCGTCGGCAAGGTCTTCGAGATTCTGTTGGAGCAGTCTGAGGTGAAGTGATTTTCCGGCCGCCCCCGGCAACGGTGGGCGGGGAGGCGTGGCCCGAGGCGGCCCGCCAGGATGGGATCGGACGAAGAGCCGGATAACCAGAGAGGGTACATGCCGATTTACGCGCCGTACGTGATCGAGCGATCGAGCCGCGGTGAGCGGACGTACGACATCTTTTCGCGACTCCTGATGGACCGCATCGTTTTCCTGGGCTCGCCCATCAACGATGAGGTCGCAAACGTCATCATCGCGCAGTTGCTCTTCCTCGAGGCAGACAACCCTGAGCGCGATATCAACATCTATATCAACTCGCCGGGCGGAAGCGTGCAGGCCGGGCTGGCGATCTACGACACGATGCAGTTTCTGAATGCCCCCGTGGTCACGACGTGCATGGGCATGGCGGCCTCGATGGGAGCGTTTCTTCTCGCGGCGGGATCGCCCGGGAAACGGAGAGCCCTCCCGAACGCCCGGATCATGATCCACCAGCCGTCCGGCGGGTCGTACGGCACGGCGGCGGACATCGAGATCCAGGCGAAGGAGATCCTGCACGCTCGCGAGCGACTCAACTTGCTGCTGGCGGGGCACACCGGTCAGCCGATCGAGACGATCGCGGACGATGTGGACCGGGACCGATTCATGTCGCCGGAGGAGGCGAGGGACTACGGGATCATCGATTCCGTCGTCGAGCGGCACAGCGAGGTAGAGGACGATAACGGCCGACCTTCGGCCGAGGAGTAGGGTATCAGGGGACGAAGCGCGGTCCGGGCGTCCGTCGAGGGCGTCCGGGCCCGGTTTTCGCACCCTGTGAACGGATTCGTCGAGGTCATGTCCCCGAGAGGGAGAACGAAGGGCGAAGATGCCTAGCGACAAGCACCTGCGCTGCTCTTTCTGCGGAAAGTCAAAGGACGCGGTCAAGAAGTTCATCTCTGGACCGAACGTCTACATCTGCAATGAGTGCATCGCGCTCTGCAATGAAATCCTCGCGGAGGAAGAGGAGCGCGAAGCCGCCGGGCGCTTTACCGAGGTCCCGACGCCGTCGGAGATCAAGGAGACGCTCGACGAATACGTCATCGGTCAGGAGATGGCGAAGAAGACTCTGTCCGTCGCCGTCTACAACCACTACAAGCGGATCAACCACCGCAACCTGGTCGACGACGTCGAGATCGAGAAGTCGAACATCATGCTTCTCGGCCCCACGGGCGTCGGCAAGACGCTGCTCGCGCAGACTCTCGCCCGAATCCTCCAGGTCCCGTTCACGATCGCGGACGCGACCACGCTCACCGAGGCGGGGTATGTCGGTGAGGATGTCGAGAACATCCTCGTCCGTCTTCTCCAGGCCGGCGAGTACAACGTCGCCGAGTGCGAACGCGGGATCGTCTACATCGACGAGATCGACAAGATCGCCCGGAAGTCGGACAACCCGTCGATCACTCGAGACGTGTCGGGTGAAGGCGTACAGCAGGCCCTCCTGAAGATTCTCGAGGGCACGGTCGCTTCCGTCCCGCCACAGGGCGGCAGGAAGCACCCGCAGCAGGAATACATCCAGATCGACACCAAGAACATCCTCTTCATCTGCGGAGGGGCGTTCGACGGTCTGGAGGGGATCATCGAGGAGCGGCAGGGCCGCCGTCAGATCGGGTTTCAGGGCGCCGCCGAAGAAGGCGAGGTCGGAACGAGCGACGACGACAACGTGCTGGCGTTCGTCGAGCCCGAGGACATGCTGCGTTACGGTCTCATTCCGGAACTCGTGGGCCGGCTTCCCGTGCTCGTGTCGCTGCACGACCTCGATGAGGACGCGCTGGTCGAGATTCTCCAACGGCCGAAGAACGCGCTCATCAAGCAGTACGCGAAGATGTTCGAGCTGGAGGGCGTCGGGCTCACGTTCGACCCGGAGGCCCTGCGAGCCGTCGCGCGGAAGACGATCGATCGCGGCACGGGTGCACGCGGCCTCCGCGCGGTGCTCGAGATGATCATGCTCGAAGTCATGTTCGATCTGCCGGGGCGGATGGACATCCGCGAGGTCGTCGTGACGAAGGAGACGGTCGAGGAGAACAATCAGCCGCTGCTGATCCTCGAGCCCGAAGCCGAGCGCAAAGAAGCCTAGCCGACCGAATGCCACCCCGGAGTCCGGTCGGCTCAGCCGAGTTCATCGGCGCGATCGCGAACCCGGGACAGGCTCATCCCGCGCGACTCCCGCAGATCGCGATCGCCGGGCGGTCGAACGTCGGGAAGTCCACGCTCCTCAACAAGCTCGTCGGCCGTAAGAGCCTGGCGCGTACCTCCAAGCGTCCCGGACGGACTCAGGAGATCAACTTCTTCAAGATCGACGACCGGTTTCTGCTCGTCGATCTGCCGGGTTACGGCTTCGCCAAGGCTCCGAAGAACGTCCGCGATCGGTGGGGCCCCCTGATCGAGTCATACCTTTCGGGGACGGAGGAGCTCCTCGGAATCGTGTTGCTCGTGGACGCGCGTCATGGGCTGACGAACGACGACGAACGCATGATCGAGTATCTGGCCGATACGGGCATCCCGGCGCTCTTCGCTCTCACCAAGACCGACAAGCTCAACCGGAGCGGACGGGAGAAGGCCGCCCGCAAGCTCCAGAAGGACCTCGGGATCGACGAGGACCAGATGCTCCCCACGAGCGGCCGGACCGGCGAGGGGGTGGACGCGCTCTGGGAAACGGTGCTCGAGCTGCTCGAGACGGATTGAGCGTTCGGGTGATGCCTCGGTGCCCTCTCCGGGGTATTGAGTAGCCATGGACCTGCGCACGAAACTCGTCTTCGCCCTCGTGGGCGTCTCTCTGGGCTCGATGCTGACGCTGGGAGCGTTCAGCTATCGAGAGGGCCGCGATATGCTGCGCGAGTCGTCGCTCGACAAGCTCGCCGCAGTCGCCGAAAGCCGGCGGCAGGACCTGGAGAACGTCATGTCGGGCTGGGCCGATCGCGTCAGCCTGATCGGCAGTCGGACCCAGTTGCGGCAGAGCCTGGCGGCGTATGTGCGTTCCGGATCCGATTCGGAACGCCAGCGGATCATGCGGATCCTCGACGACGCGCGCAGCTCGGTCCGGTCCGTCGAGCTGCTCGCCGTCTTCGACACCCTCGGCAACGCCGTCACCGCCAGCTGGTCGGATCCGAGGGACGAGGGAGACGGGGTCCTCAGTCTCGATTCCGCCGACCTCGTCATGGCGAACGATCGGCCCGACCCTGCACTGCTCGGTATCGAGGTCGTCGACGACGGCCGCCGGCAGGTCCGCTATCTCGCGCCGCTGACCGAGCAGGGCGTCCGTATCGGGTGGTTGTTGGCGCGGCTGAGCGCCGCGGAACTTCTTCGGATCAGTCGCGACTTCACCGGGCTGGGCTTCACGGGCGAGACCATGGTCGTACGGCGCGAGCAGGACGGGCTGCGGGTCCTGCACCCGGTCCGACACGAGGGCCTCCTGGGTGGCTCGTTCATCCCGGAACGAGCCGACGGACTGGACCCCGCCGCGGTTGCGACCGCCGGGCGCGATACCCTGCTGGCGGACGGCGTCACCGACTATCGGGGCCACCCCGTCTGGGCTGCCACCCGCTTCGTGCCGGGGCCCGAGTGGGGGATCGTCGTGAAGATCGACGAAGAGGAGGAACGGAGGCCGATCGTCGAGCTCCGGGACCGCATGGTCCGTCTCGCGATCTCGCTCTCGGCTTTTGCCATCCTCATCGGGATCCTCCTGGGCCTTCAGCTGTCGCGACCTCTCCAGGAGCTCGTGGAGGTCGCGAACCGGATCCGGGCCGGCGAGACGCGGGCCCGCGCCCGCATTCGCTCCCAGGACGAAGTCGGGCTTCTCGCCCGGACCTTCAACCGCATGGCCGACGCGCTGACCATCAGTAACGTCTCCATCAGCGATGCCGACCTCACGAACGAGGCTGAGGCCGCCCGCGCCGACATGGCGCGCGAACGAACGACTGAGGAGAACGCCTAGTGGCGCTGACGTTCCTCCATCTCTTCGGCGGGTTCGTCTATCTCCTCATGGGCGGCGACCTCCTCGTGAGGGGGGCGGTGGCCCTGTCGCGCCGCTGGCGGCTCTCCCCGATGGTCGTCGGCGTCACCATCGTGGCCCTGGGGACCTCCGCGCCCGAGCTCTTCGTGTCCGTGGGGGCCGCGCTGACGGGCCACCCCGGGATCGCGATGGGCAACGTGGTGGGCAGCAACGTGGCGAACTCGCTGCTGGTGACCGGGACGCTCGTGCTGCTCGTTCCGCTCGCGGCGGGAGCCGGTAGAGAGCAGCTCGATGCGTCGGTGATGATCGCGGCCAGCCTCCTGCTCGTGATCGTCGCCTGGGACGGAGAGATCGGAGGCACGGCGGGCAGCATCCTCCTGGTGGGGCTGGGCCTGTTCCTCGTGCGCCAGATCCGCGTCGGGCGCCGACACGCCGCCCCCGAGAAGCCCAGCGGAGAGCGCCTCGAGTGGGTGCTGGGCCTGCCCAGCCGCTCGTGGATGATCGTGCTTTTGATCGGCGTCGGAGCCACCTGGTTACCGCTGGGGGCCAACCTCCTGGTCGAGGCGGCGGCAGAGATCGCCGGCCACTACGGCGTCTCCGAGGAAGTGATCGGGCTGAGCCTGGTCGCCCTCGGCACGTCTCTGCCGGAACTCGCGACCGTCGTGGTCGCCGCGGCGCGCCGCCAGCTCGACGTGGCGATCGGGAACGTCATCGGCAGCAACATCCTCAATATCCTCGCGATCATGGGCGCGGCGGCGGTGTTCGCGCCGCAGGCCATCGAGGTACCGCCCCGCTTCTTCTGGCTCGACTTTCCGGTGATGCTGGCGTCGGCCCTCGCGATCGGGGCCTGCGTGTTCTTCGATCGACGGATGGGGCGGCGCTGGGGGATCGCACTGCTCACGACCTACGGCGCATACCTGATCCTCATGTTCGCCATCTAGCAGATGGCTGAAGAACCCCCGCGGGAGACCGTCAGAGCTCGATCTCGTACTGCTTGATCTTGCGATACAGCGTACGCTCGCCGATCTGCAGGCGTTCGGCCGCCCTCCGTCGGTTTCCACCGACCTCCCTGAGGGTCGCCACGATCGCCTCTCGTTCGAGGTCGGCCATCGTCATACCGGCGCGGAAGGTGATGTGCTCTTCATCCCGGGAATCGTCTTCCGGCCCATGCGCGTGATCGTCGACGACCGCTGAAGTCTCCAGGGTCTCGATCGGCTCGGGCACCTCGATCGCCGTGCCCGACCATTCGCTCACCGGCGGCAATTCAGTCGCTCGCCGCTTGTAGCTCTCGAACTCGTGCTTGAGGTCCTCGACATCGACCTTGAGCGCAACCAGCGTGCGGAAGATGAACTCGAGCTGGGGGGCGGCTTCGCCGCCCGCGGTCAGCGGTGAGGGACCGATGACCGCGGTCGTCGGCAAGAGGCGCGATCCACGACCGGTCCGGATCTCGGACGGTATGTCCTCCGGCCTGATGATCGATCCTGGAGCGAGCACCACCATCGATTCGATGAGGTTCCTCAGCTCACGGACGTTCCCGGGCCAGTCGTACCTCAGGAGAATGTCCATCGCCTCGGGACCGAGGCCCAGAAACTCCCTGTCGTGGGCCCGGCTGAACTCGCTCACGAATCGTCGTACGAGCACCGGGATATCTTCGCGCCGCTCCCGCAGTGGCGGAAGATCGATATGCAGGACGTTCAGCCGGTAGTACAGGTCCCGCCGAAACTGCCCGTGCTCGACGGCGGAGCGCAGATCGCGATTCGTCGCCGTGACGACCCGCACGTTGACCTCGATCTCGTGGTCGCCGCCAACCCGCATGAACTTTCGGCTCTCGAGGATGCGCAGGAGGCGGGTCTGCGTCTGCAGCGGCATCTCCGCGATCTCATCGAGAAACAGGGTGCCGGTGTCCGCGAGTTCGAACATCCCACGGCGCAGCGACGTCGCGCCCGTGAAGGCCCCCTTTTCGTGCCCGAACAGCTCGGATTCCAGCAGCGACTCGGGCAGCGCCGCACAATTCACGGCGATGAACGGCTTGCCCCGGCGGGGGGAGAGCCGGTGGATCGCGCGTGCGACGAGCTCCTTGCCGGTTCCGCTCTCGCCGGTGAGCAGCGCGGTGCTGTTCACGGGGGCGATCATGTGGATCCGCTCGAGGATCTCCCGGATGGGCTCGGTGCGCCCGATGATTCCGGTCGCCTTCTGGATCCGATAGCGCTCCAGGAGCTTGTCGAGAACGACGCGCACCTCGTCGGGATCGACGGGAAGCGTCAACGCTTCATCGATCCCGAAATCGGCTACGAGGTCGCGACGCGCCATCGGGGTCCCGTCCGACGTGAACGCGATGACCGGCGGTCGCGGGATCTCGGCCTCGAACGCGCCGCGGAGGGCCGCGCCGACGCGGTCGTCGAGCGGTCCGGTCAGAACGAGGGCGACGTCCTCGGCACCCGACAGCCTCCCGGTGAGGCGGCGGGCCGAGTCGACGAGCTCGGCCTCGTGTGCGTCCGGCGCGATCGCCTCGCGCACGAGCACGGCCGTCTCGACCCCCCGGTCATCGATGAAGACCTGGGCCATGCTACTCTCCCGCCTCGTGTTCCGTGTCCCCGCGTAGCAGCGCGATGGCGTGCTCGAGGATCGGATCGATCGCGGCGAGGCCGTCGGCCACGCCCGAGGGGCTCCCCGGCAGGTTGATGATGAGCGTGGACCCGCGAACCCCCGCGACGCCGCGGGCGAGCGAGGCCATCGGCGTCGCTTGGCGGCCCAGCGCCCGAATCGCCTCGGCGATGCCCGGCGCCTCACGCTGGATCACGGCCAGGGTCGCCTCGGGGGTGACGTCACGGGCAGCCAGCCCGGTCCCGCCCGTGGTGAGCAGAAGCTCGACGTCGTCGCGATCGGATCTGGCGATCAGCCACGGAGCGATCGACGCCGTCTCGTCGGGCACGACGGCCGCGGCGGCCACGTCGTATCCCCGCTCGTCCGCCCAATCGCGGATTCGGGCGCCGGACACGTCCTCGCGAAACCCCGCGTGGACGCCATCCGAGACCGTCAGCACACCGACCCGAATCTCCATCATCGCCGGATCGACCCCTCCGTGTAGAAGGGCGGCCGCACGACCTCGCCCGGTATCGCGGAGTCGCGGATGACGACCTCGACGGCCGCGCCGAACCCGGCCGCGGACGGGAGATACGCGGTGGCGATCCCGTGCCCCATCGTGGGACTCATGGTACCGCTGCGGACGACGCCGGCGTCCTCCCCCTCGTACCGGACCGTGTACCCGGGCCGGGGGAACCCGCGATCGAGAAGCCTGATCCCGCGGAGCCGACGCGGCACACCGGCTTCCTTCTGACGCAGCAGCGCATCGCGACCCACGAAGTCGCCCTTGTCGAACTTCACGAGCCAGCCGAGGCCCGCCTCGAGCGCGGTCGTCTCGTCGTCGATGTCGTTGCCGTAGAGCGCGTATCCCATCTCGAGACGCAGCGAGTCTCGGCACCCGAGCCCGGCCGGGACGGCGCCAGCGGCCTCGAGCACACGCCAGACCGAAGCGGTTCCATCGGCCGGCAGATAGAGCTCGAACCCGTCTTCACCGGTATACCCGGTCCGGCTGATCGTCCCGGGCACGCCCGCGACCTGTCCTTCGGCGAAGTGGTAGTACTCGATCGCGTCGAGATCGGTATCGGTGTGGGCGGAAATGAGCTCCTGCGCGTTCGGACCCTGGATGGCCAGGAGCCCGATCTCGTCGCTCTCGTCATGCATCTCCACGTCGAATCCGCCGGCCAGGGACTGGAGATGGCGCCAGTCCTTTTCCATGTTCGCGGCATTCACCACGACCCGGATATCGTCGGCTCCGTACCGATAGACGATGAGATCGTCCACGACACCGCCCGATGCGTGACACATGGCGCTGTACTGGGCGTCGCCCGTCTCGAGCACCGACGGGTCGTTGGTCGTCGCGTGCGAGACGAACGCCGTGGCATCTGCGCCGCGAATCCGGAACTCGCCCATGTGCGAGACGTCGAACATCCCGACGCTCTCGCGGACCGCCTGGTGCTCGGCGCGAATGCCGGTGGGGTATTGTACCGGCATGGCGTACCCGGCGAACGGGACGATCTTGCCGCCCAGCCGGACGTGCTCATCGTACAATGGAGTCTTCTTCAGATCCTGGTCCAAGATCGTCCTCGGTTCGTCGTGAGTTGTGCGCTCAGTCGCTCATCAGCATGGCGAGAATCGCCTTCTGTGCATGCAGGCGGTTCTCGGCCTCGTCCCACACCCGGGATGTCGGACCGTCGATGACCTCGGCCGCCACCTCTTCCCCGCGGTGCGCGGGCAGGCAGTGAAGGAAGATCGCGGCGGAATCCGCAAGGCCCATCAATCCCGAGTCGACATGGTATCCGTCGAATGCGAGCGCCCGCTCGGCCGCCTCTTCCTCCTGTCCCATCGAGGCCCATACGTCGGTCGTCACGACATGCGCCCCGACCGCCGCCTCGCGTGGATCGCGGAAAACCTCGACCGCCGTCTCGGACCGGGCGAACTCGAGAACCGCGGGATCCGGATCGTACCCCTCCGGACATGCCAGCCGGAGCCCGAACCCGAGCCGGCCCGCCGCGTTCAGCCAGGAGTTGGCCATGTTGTTGCCGTCACCGATCCATGCCACGACGATCTCGCCGAAGTCGCCTCCGAACACTTCCCGCACCGTTTGCAGGTCGGCCATGATCTGGCACGGGTGCAGGAAGTCCGTCAGTCCGTTTATCACCGGCACGGATCCGTGCTCGGCCAACTGCTCGACGTCGGCCTGAGCGAACGTGCGGATCATGATCCCGTGGACGTACCGGGACAACACCTGCGCGGTATCCGAGATCGGCTCCCCCCGACCGAGCTGGATATCGCGGGACGAGAGAAACAGCGCCTGGGCTCCCAGCTGCGCCGCGCCGACCTCGAACGACACCCTCGTGCGGGTCGAGCTCTTCGCGAAGACCATGGCGAGGGTCTTCCCTTCCAACGGCCGCCCGAGGCACCCGGGGTCGGCCTTCAGGGTCGCCGCCAGGTCGAGGGCTTCCATGAGCCGCTCGGTAGACCAGTCGGCGATCGAGAGAAAGTGGTTGTTCCTGTTCAATCGTGCTCCTTCGCCCCTCGGTCGGAGGTTGAGTTGTCGTCGTTCAGAGGATGTATCGCCTCAGGTCCTCGTCTTCGGCGATCTTCGAGAGCCGCTCGGTCACGAACGGCTCGTCCACCGTGATCGTGTCCCCCGTCCCCACGTCGGGCAGGTCGAACATGATGCGCTCCAAGAGCGTGCTGAGCACGGTGTGGAGGCGCCGGGCTCCGATATTCTCCGTGCGCTCATTCACGTGGCTCGCGATTCGGGCGATCTCGTGGATCGCCTCCGACGTGAACTCGAGCGTTGCGCCCTCCGTGGCCACGAGCGCCTCGTACTGCGAGAGGAGAGCGAACCTCGGCTCCATCAGGATCCGGGCGAACGCGTCGGCGTCCAGAGAATGGAGCTCGACGCGAATCGGGAACCGTCCCTGAAGCTCGGGGATGAGATCGGACGGCTTCGACACGTGAAACGCCCCGGCCGCGATGAACAGGACGTGATCGGTACGAACCATTCCGTAGCGGGTCTGCACTGTGCTGCCCTCGACGATCGGCAGCAGATCGCGCTGTACGCCTTCCCTCGAGACGTCCGGGCCACCCGTTCGCGCGCCCCCCGCCACCTTGTCGATCTCGTCCAGGAAGACGATGCCCATGTTCTCGGTCCGGTCGAGCGCGACACGGTGGACCTCGTCCATGTCCACCATGCTCTCGAGTTCTTCCGCGATCAGGAGCTTTCGCGCCTCGGCGACCGTGACCTGCCGGCGCTTCTTCTTCTTTGGCAGCATCCCCTGGAGGATCTCGCCCATCTGGATGTCGAGCCCGCCTATCCCGCCAGAGGAATCGAGCATCGGGATCGAACTCTCGGACACCTCGACATCGACCTCGCGGTCATCGAGTTTTCCGTCGCGCAGGAGACCGCGGAGCTTCTCGCGCGTACGCGCCTTTCGGTCCGGGGGCGCGTCACTGGAGGACGCCTCGCCGGCGATCGATACCACGAACGTGCGCTCGCCGTCCGTCGATTCCTCGTCGTCGAGCGCGACCGGCGGGAGCAACAGGTCGAGCAACCGATCCTCGACTCGCTTCTCGGCGACCTCTCGATGCTCGAGCTCGAGCTCCTCGCGGACGATGCCGATCGCGATCTCGACGAGATCCCGGATCATCGACTCGACGTCGCGACCCACGTACCCGACCTCGGTGAACTTCGACGCCTCGACCTTCACGAAAGGAGCGCCCGCGAGCCGCGCCAGACGCCGTGCGATCTCGGTCTTCCCGACGCCGGTAGGTCCGATCAGGATGATGTTGTTCGGGAGGATCTCCTCCTGCATCTCCTCGTCGACGTTCCGGCGACGCCACCTGTTCCTCAGAGCGATTGCGACGGCCTTCTTCGCATCGTCCTGCCCGATGATGTACCGATCCAACTCGGCGACGATCTGGCGGGGCGTGAACTGCCCCCTGTCCCGCTGATCGGGCGACGAAGCGCCCGCCGGAGCGATGTCTGTACTCATGATTGTTCGTCTATTCTTTCCCGGGGAGCCGCTCGTGGGCCTCCCCTGCCGCCCGGCTCAGTCCTCGAGCTCGAGCAAGGTGATGTTGTCGTTGGTATACACGCAGATCTCCGCCGCTATCTCGAGCCCGCGACGGGCGATCTCCGCGGCCGAGAGGGTAGAGTCCTTCGCGAGGGCCCGCGCTGCGGCGAGAGCGTACGAGCCGCCGGAACCGAGCGCGAGGATCCCGTCATCGGGTTCGATCACTTCGCCCGTTCCGGCGATCAGAAGGCTCGTCTCTTCGTCGGCGACCGCCAGCAGGGCCTCGAGACGCCTGAGATAGCGGTCGCTTCTCCATTCCTTCGCCAGTTCAACCGCCGCGCGTGTCAGGTTCCTCGGGTGGCGTTCGAGTTGTGACTCGAACTTCTCGAAAAGCGTCAGCGCGTCCGCCACACTGCCGGCGAACCCCGACAGAATGCGGCCATCGCGAAGGTGACGAAGCTTGGTCGCGTGCGACTTCACCACCGTGTCGCCCATCGTGACCTGCCCGTCTCCCGCCATCGCGACCTCCCCGTCCCTCCGGACGCAAAGGATGGTCGTCGCTCTGATCTTCGGCATCTAGTCCCCTCCGCGCGGATGCGCCTGTGCGTGAACCCGCTTCAGGCGCTCCACGGATGTATGCGTGTAGATCCTCGTCGTCGTGAGGCTGGCGTGTCCCAGCAGTTCCTTCACGGACACGAGGTCGGCCCCCCGATCGAGCAAATGCGTCGCAAATGTATGGCGGAGCGAGTGTGTCGATAGCCGCTCCCCGTCCGCCACGGTGTCCAGCGCCCCCGTTACGTCGCGCTGGATCTGCCGCCGCGAGAGCCGGGTCGCCCTGGCCGAGACGAACACCGCGTCGGAATCCACCGCCGGGCGCACCTCCAGATAGGCCGCGAGCGCGCTTCCCGCGCGTGACCCCACGGGAACGACCCGCTCCACTCCACCCTTCCCATGCACGCGGACCTGACCGCCGCGCAAGTCCAGGGCGGCGCGATCGAGCGTCTGGATCTCGGCCAGACGCAACCCGCACGAGTACAGCAGTTCGAGAAGAGCCCACCTGCGCATCGGCAGGAAGCCGCCGTCTTCCCGGGCCGCGTCGCCGATCGAATCGAACAGGGCGGCTGCCCCATCCTCCGTGAGGAACCCGGGGAGCGTGCGATCGCGCCGCGGGGATCGCACGAGACGCGCGGGATTCGCGGGCAGCCGATCCGTGCGGTGCAGAAACGCGAAGTACGCCCGGACGGCCGCCAGCTTGCGCTGGATAGAAGACCGCTTGAGCCCGCGAGACTCCAGTGCCCCCAGAAACGACCGGATCGAGACTCGATCTACGTCCCCCCAGTCCCAGGACCCGCCCCGATACTCGTCGAGGAACGTCGTGAACTGGGCGAGATCGCGTCGATACCCGTCGATCGTGTTTCGGGACAGCCCGCGTTCCTTGCCGGCATAGCGGAGGTAGTCCTCCACCCACTTCGTCCGGTTCGTCATACCGGGAATCTACGGCGCAGGTCGCTCCCGCGGGGGCGGGAACGGCGCGCGGTCACTCCTTCTTCTTCGGCGCCTTCTTCGCGGCAGGCTTCTTCTTCGCGGCAGGCTTCTTCTTCGCCGCCTTCTTCTTCGCCGGCTTTTTCTTGGCCGCCATCCGCTCGATCCGCTTCTGCAGCAGCTCGATCGCCATCGGCATCGTCACATCTTCGGGCTCCACGCCCTTCGGAAGGGACGCGTTTACCTTCCCGTGCTTCACGTAAGGCCCGTATCGGCCGTTGAAGACGGCGACAAGCTCGTCGTCATCCGGGTGCTTCCCGACCTCGCGGAGCGGCTTGGCCGGGGCACGTCGGCCGCGGCCCCGTTTCGGCTCGGCCAGCAGTGCGAGCGCCCTCGGCAGCTCGACGGTCAGCGGATCGTCGTCGGCCGTCAACGACCGGTAGTCGCCCTCGTGAACGATGTAGGGGCCGTACCGGCCGATCCCCACCTTCACGGGATCTCCCGTCTCCGGGTGCTTCCCGAGCTCCGCAGGCATCGAGAGGAGCTTCAGCGCGATCGCCAGCGTGACATCATCGTACTCCACGGTATCAGGCAGGGAGGAGCGTTTCGGCTTCTCACCCCCCTCCACCATCTCGCCACGCTGGACGTACGGTCCGAACCGTCCGGTCATCAGGTAGATCGACTTGCCCGTCTCGGGGTCCTTGCCGAGCTCGTCCGGTCCCTCGGCGCGACGCTCGAGGATCTCGATCGCCTCTTCCTCGAGGAGGTCGGCCGGCGGCACGCCCTCGGGAAGGGGCGCCGTGAGGCGATCACCGTTCCGCTCCATCTCCATGAACGGGCCGTACTTGCCGATACGAATCCGTGGCGCGAGGTCCGTGAGCACCACGGTGGACGCCTCGCGGGGATCGATCTTCTCCTCGCGCTCAAGCAGGCGTTGCTCGAACCCGTCGTTACCGGAATAGAATTCGTCGAGGTACTCGCGCCAGTCCACCGCACCGGACGCGATCGCATCGAGCGAACCCTCCATCTCAGCGGTGAACCCGGTGTCCACGAGGTCCGGGAAGTGCTTTTCCAGAAGGCCCGTCACGGCGAAGGCGATGAACGTGGGAACGAGCTGCTTGTTCTGACGCTCCGCGTACTTCCGATCCAGGATCGTCGAGATGATCGAGGCGTAGGTCGAGGGGCGCCCGATGCCGTCGCTCTCGAGCTCCTTCACGAGCGTCGCGTCCGTGTACCTGGCGGGAGGCTTCGTCTCGTGCAGAACGCTCAGGAGCTGGCTGCAGTCGAGCGGCTGTCCCTCCGTGAGGGCCGGGAGCACGACCTCCTGATCCTCCAGCGCCGCGTCCGGATCATCCGAGCCCTCGACATACGCTCGGAAGAAGCCCGCGAACTCGATCACCTTGCCCGTAGCGCGGAACAGCGCGTCGTCCGCCTCGATCTGCACCGTGAGGTGACGCTGCCGTACGTCCGCCATCTGGGTCGCGACGGTGCGTTTCCAGATGAGCTCGTAAAGCGACTTCCGCTTGCCCGTGAGGCCGAGCTCCGTCGCCGTCGGCATCTCAGTACCCGCGGGGCGGATGGCCTCGTGCGCCTCCTGCGCCCCCTTCGCCTTCGTCTTGTATCGGCGCGGCTCCGGGCTCAGGTACTCCGAACCGTAGCGCGTCCCGACGCGGTGACGGATCGCCTCGATCGCCTGATCCGACAGGCTGAGCGAGTCGGTGCGCATATACGTGATCAGACCGTCTTCGTAGAGGCCCTGCGCGATTCGCATCGTCTCGCGGGCCCCGAGGTTGAGCTTCCGGTTCGCCTCCTGCTGCATGCTCGCGGTCGTGAACGGCGGGTACGGGCTCCGCTTGGAACTGCGCTCCTCGAGGGAACGCACCCTGAAGTCCTCGTCCGCGAGCCGATCACGAAGGGCCTCGGAAGCCGCTTCATCGAGGTGGACGACGTTTCTGTCGGGTTTGAGCGCTCCGGTCTTCTCATCGAAGTCGCGACCCGAGGCGATCGGGACGTCGCCCAGCGATGTGAGGTCGGCGTTGAAGGCACGACCGGCCGCCTCGAGCTGCGCTCGGAGATCCCAGTACTTCGAGCGCCGAAAGGCCCTGCGTTCGCGTTCTCGCTCGACCAGGAGCCGGACGGCAACCGACTGGACCCGGCCGGCGGACAACCCTGGATTGATCTTCTTCCAGAGCAGTGGAGAGAGCTTGTAGCCGACGAGACGGTCGAGGATACGACGCGCCTGCTGCGCGTCCACGCGCTGCAGGTCGAGCTCGCCGGGCTGCTCGATCGCCGCCTGCACCGCCGTCTTCGTGATCTCGTTGAACGTGATCCTGCGGAAGCGGCCGGGGGCCGCCTTCTCGAAGCCGAGCACGTGCGCGATGTGAAACGCGATCGCCTCACCCTCGCGGTCGGGGTCGGTCGCGAGCAGCACGGTCTCCGCGTCCTTCGCCGCGCTCTTCAGCTTCTTGAGGACCTGACCCTTGCCGTCGATCGTGACGTACTCCGGCTCGAACCCGGCCTCCACGTCTACGCCGAGACCGCTCCGGGGAAGATCCCGGACGTGCCCGACCGATGCCTCGACGCGGTAGTCCGATCCGAGGTACGCCTCGAGAGTCTTCGCCTTCGCCGGCGACTCCACGATCACCAGATTCTTCAAATCGCTCTCCGTCTCCCCGACCCTATCGGCTCGATCCAATCAGTTCCGCGACGACGCGATCCGCCACCTCGGTGGGCGTGCGGCCGGTCGTTTCCACGTGTACCTCGGCCTCCGCGTACGCGGCCTCCCGGCGCTCCAGGAGGCCCGTCAACGTCGCCTCCCGGTCCTCGCCGTACAGCAGAGGACGGGCTTCGGTTCCGTCGTCCAGACGCTCCAGCGCCGCAACAGGGCTTACACGCAACCAGACTCTGACGCAACCTGCGGGGCCCCGGACGAGATCGTTTCGATCCATCCAGCCGCCCCCGGTCGCGACCACGATTCGTGTGAGTCCGAGCAGTTCTTCGGTAGCCCTCGCCTCCGCCCGTCGGAACCCGTCTTCGCCGCCGCGGGCGAAGATGTCGGCGACCGTCGCTCCCTCCGCTTCCTCGATTCGGCGGTCCATGTCGATGAACGCGTATCCGAGCCGCCTGGCGACAGGCGGACCCACGGTGCTCTTCCCTGACCCCGACAGCCCGACGAGCCACACGCTGTCCGGCGTCGCCGCCCGGGAGTCGCTCGCGGCGCCGGGGTCGTCCATCAGGAGTGGCCGCGCCCCGAGGCCGCAATCCGATCCATGTAGGAGCGGACGCTCGCGCGCATATCCGACATCGCATCCCCGCCGAACTTCTCGATCCAGGCGTCTGCCAGGACCAGGGCAACCATCGCCTCTCCGACGACCCCGGCCGCCGGTACGGCGCAGACGTCGCTGCGTTCACGGATCGCCTTGTCCGGCTCACCCGTGGCGGTGTTCACGCTGTCGAGCGGCCGGCGAAGCGAGCTGAGCGGCTTCATCGCCACACGGCAGACGAGCGGCTCGCCCGTCGTCATTCCCCCCTCGAGTCCGCCCGCATTGTTTCGGCGGCGCGCGAACCCACCCGTCGCCTCGCAGTCGTCGGCTCGCTCGAACTCGTCATGCACGTCCGACCCGCGCCGCTCGGCGACGCCGAAGCCCATGCCGATCTCGACCCCCTTCATCGCGTGGATCGACAGGAGCGCACCCCCCAAACGACCCCCGAGACGCGTGTCCCAACCGACGTGGCTTCCGAGACCCACCGGGAGACCCCGCGCGACCACCTCGAACACACCTCCGAGGGAGTCGCCTGCCCGCCTCGCGTCGTCGATGGCGTCGACCATCGCCTCCGTCGCCTGGCTGTCGAGACAGCGCACGGGAGACGCGTCCGCGACGGCGTTGATGTCGGAGGGCAACTCCGCCACGTCGGCAGCGACCGGACCGATGCGGACGACGTGGCTCTCGACTCGCACCCCGAACTCCGCCAGGAGCCGTTTCGCGATCGCGCCGGCAGCGACTCGGGCAGCGGTCTCGCGCGCGCTCGCTCGTTCCAAGATGTCCCGTGCGTCCGTCCGGTCGTACTTGATCATGCCTGCGAGGTCGGCGTGTCCCGGTCGCGGGAGGAAGACCCGGCGAAGCGTCTCGGGATCGTCCGTCTCCGGTGCCTCGACGGCCATGGCCTCGAGCCAGTTCTGGTGATCCCGGTTGGGAATCCTCACGGCGATCGGGGCGCCGAGCGTCTCTCCGAGACGAACGCCGGCGAACACCTCGCCGAGATCCTCCTCGATCATCATGCGACCGCCCCGTCCGTGTCCGCCCTGTCGTCGCGCGAGCTCCACCGAGATCTCCGACGGATCGAGCGCGAGACCGGCCGGGATCCCCTCGAGCACCGCCACGATCGCGGGGCCGTGAGATTCACCGGCAGTCGTCAGATCCAGGCACTTCAGCACGGTCGTGGAGCTCCGGTCAGAGGGAAAGACAAACGGGCCCGGCGCATGGCGCCGGGCCCGAAAGTGAGTGAAGCCCGAAGGGTGAACAAGCACCCTTCTCATCGAGCGCGCCGCCGAACGGCGCGCCCGGCCGACCGCTGCTACATGTTTTCGGCGCCCCGCGGAAGCACGATGTGCGGGGTGACGAGGATGATCAGGTCCTGCTTGACCTCGTTCTCCTTCGTCGTGCGGAACAGGTTTCCGAGAACCGGAATGTTCATGAGGCCCGGAACACCGCTCTCGCTGCGGCTGACCTCGCTGAGCGTCAGTCCACCGATCACGGCGGTCTCACCGTCGTCGAGCAGCAGACGCGTCTGCCCGACCTGCTTTTCGAAGATGAAGCCGACGTCCGACAGCCCGACTTGCAGACCCGACCGCTCCGCGGTCAGATCGAGCAGGATCTGGTTGTTGTTCGTCACGTGCGGCGTGACCTCGAGAATGATCCCGGTGTCCTCGAACGAGACCGTCGCCTGGGCATCGCTGCTGTTCGCCCCGGCATCCAGAACTCGAATCGGCGTCCGTTCACCCACCTGGATCCGTGCCCGCGCGTTGTCGACCACCTGGATCGACGGAGCAGCCTGCACGTCCGACAGCTGGTGGGACTCGAGCGCATCAATGAACGCGAAGAGCGAGAAGTCACCGAACGCCACGGCTGTCAGGATCTGCAGGGCGGGCGACGCCACGCGGTCGTTCGCATTCGCCAGCGCCGCAATCGCGTCGCCGCCGATGTTCACCAGCGTCTCGTTCGTCCGCTTGAAGAACGCCTGATCGGGGATCCCGTCACCGTCCGTGTCCACGAGCTGCGGCGGCTCGTTCGGATCCGGCACCTCGATCGCGTCGTTGATCCCCTGCTCGACGAAGCCGCCGTCGCGCTCCTTGAGATCGTAGACGATCCCGAGCTCGCGAACATCGGTGCGATCTACGAAGACGATCTTCGCCTCGATCGACACCTGCGGCATCCTCTTGTCGAGCGACCGGACCAGCGTGTCCATCCGCGCGACGACCGACGGCGCGTCCGTGACGATCACGGAGTTCGTCCCCGCGAAGGCGACGACCTGGCCGCGGTCGGGTGTGACGAGATCCTTGAGGGTCTCGGCCACAGAGTCCGCGCTGGCGTAGTTGATCCGCATCACCCGCGTCTCGGACAGAAGGTCATCCCGCGCCTTCAGGTTCTCGAGCCGATCGACGATGATGATCCCGCTCTCGCTCGTCTGCCACCCGAGATTCTGGGCGGACAGAATCGCGCTGAGCGCGACGTCCCAGGGCTGGTTCTTGATGTCGATCCCCTGGACGGATACCTGGGCGACCTCACCGTTCGGAACGATCGAGACGCCCGCGAACTCGGAGAACCCGGCCAGCACGTCCAGCATCGTGGCGCTGTCGTACGCCACGGAGATTCGCGGCTGCGCCTGCTGGAGCGCCGAAACGATCCCCGGGAACTCCTCGCTGACAAACGACTCCGACTCCGGAGCCGCCGCCACGGGCACGGCAGCCGCCGCGTTCCCCGACAGGTTGGTCGACCACGTCGTGAAGGCTTCGCCCGGGTTCTCGAACCGAACCTGAACGTTGCCGTTGGATTGAGTGACGTCGTAGTCGAGGTCACGGGTCAGATCGAACACGAGACGCACGACGTCGGGCCGGAACTGGCTCGACCGCATGCGAATGACGCCCCCGCGTCCGATCGCCTCGTAACTGTGACGACTCAGAGCGTGATTCGCGCCCTCGACGTCCAGGATCAGACGGGGCGGCTCAGCCAACATGAAGTGGTGAACCGACACGTCCGTGCTCCCGACGACAACGCTGATCTGTGTCTCAGCGCCCGCCGGCGTAATCTGGACTTCCCTTACGTCGTACGGCGCAACAGTGAACCACGCCGCGAACGCGAAGGCCAGGATGGACCGAGCCATCATCCTTCACTCTCCTTGTTTCGCTTCACCCGTAGGGTCTCTTGTCGACTGATCCCGAAGCTGGTGATCAAGAAATCCACTTCGTCCGAGCGGATCGCGACGACGCGCGTCTCACCGAGGCTCTCGCCTTCGCGGACGCGGTAACGGCGACCCGACTTCTCGTCCAGGAGCGTCGCAACGCTCCCGATCGACGGACTGAACAGCACCCCGCTCAATCGCAAATCATCGAACTGCGGTCCGATTTGCTCGCCGGCGTTCAGCGCCCGGAACGGGTCGCGTCGGCCGAGCGACGGGTACGAGTAGGCTTCTCTCTCGTATACCGTGGACGCCGTCGTGGTCTGCGCGCTCGCGGGCGTCGTCATGACCGGAATCGCCATCGCGGCTCCGACCAGCCCGAAGGCTGCCCTGCGGGCCAACCAGCCCGTGGAAAGAGACCCCCTCATCATCATCCACCCTCCCGAACAGGAGCGCCGCCCGGCGGGAGCACGAAGGTCTCCAGCTGAAACCGGGCAGTCACGTACTGCCGACCCGCGTTTGTCTCACGCGACGGTCGGATTTCCTCGACTTCGGGGCGAATGATCCGGGTGAAACTCGCCACCCGGGCCAGGAACTCCCCTACATCGTGGTACTCGCCCTCGACCTGCATCGCCCAGTTCTGCCGCAGGAAGTAGCCGGCGCTGTCCGGGGTCGGTTCGGTCGGAGTCACGTTCACGAGATCGAGACCGAGAGACTGGCTCTCGGCAGCGATCGCTTCATAGATCGCGGGCACCTCGCCCTCGGCCGGCACCAGCCGTTCGAGCATCGCGAACTGACGTTCGCCGAGCTCGAGCTCGTCCCGGACCGCATCGAGGCTCGCCATGCGGGCCTCGGCGAGTTCGTTCGCGCGCTCTACCAGCTCGACTCTTTCTTCGAGCTCCGTGAGCTGTTCGCCTCGCGGCGACAGCCAGTAGAGCCAGCCCACGGCGCCGATCGCGGTGACCGCGATCAGGCCGAGCAGCTTGTACTGGTCTTTTGGGTCTTCTGGAAGCAAAGCCATGATCAGAATCCCGTCGTCTCGATGATCGGTTCGGTGCGGTCGATCGCGCCGACCGGTTCGGTGAATCGCGCCGAGAGCGTGAACGCCTGGACGGAAAGCTCACCGTTGTTGAGCACTTCCTTCTGGCTGCCGAGAATCCGGACGTCCGTCACGTAATCCGATGCCTCGAGATTCCTGACGAACTCGGTGATCGCCAACGGATTGGCGGCGACGCCCTGGATCTGAACGCCGACGTTTGGAAGCGGCGAGGTCTGTCTCAGACTGCTGAGCCAGGCGACCTGCGGGAGCGCCCTGCTGATCTCATCCAGCAGATGCGGCCAGACGAAACGATTGCGGTCGAGCGCCTCGACGAGCGCGACCCGATCCCGAATCTGCTGGCGTCGCTCCGTGAGGCTGTCGCTCACGAGCCGCAGCTCGGCGAGCCGGGCCGAATCGGCCGACGCGATCTCGAGCCGGGTCTGCAGCGCCTCCTCCGTCCCGCGTTGGGCCCACCAGTTGGAGAACCCGATCGCCGGCACCGCCAGACAGGCGAGCACCAGAGCAGCATTCCAGGGGTTGTGCCCCTTGAGGACATCGCCCAAACCGCGACGCCCGCCGCCCGCCGCCCGCTTCGCCTTGCCGCGCGGACGCTGTCCTTCCGGAAGTAGATTTACTTCGATCATCCGTGTCCTCGTCCCGTCCCAGATTCAGCCGCTATACGGTGACCGGTCAGTTATGCCGCGTTCCTGAGCGCCAGACCGACCGAAAGCATGAGCATCGGTGCCATCTCCTGGAGCTCCATGTAGTCCACTGCGTCCGCTTTCACCTGGATCCGCTCGAACGCGCTCGCGACGTGCGTCTCCACGCCGAGCCTCTCCGCGAGGACCTCGGACAACGACGGTACGCCGACTCCGCCGCCGCACAGGTACAGCCGTCCGACGCCGAGCCCGATCTCATCGGTCTCGAGGAAAGCCGCGGCGCGCTCGACACCTCGGGCGACCTCCTGGGAACGTTCCACCAGGAAATCGCGAAGCGCCGCGTCATCTTCGCCCTCGCCTCGGAGAGCCGCCTCAGCCTCCTCGGCCGTGAGGGATCGTTCGCGCTGAAGGTCGAGAATCAGACCCCGGGTGCCGAAGGTGAGATCACGAGTGAGCACCGGTACTCCTTCATCGAGCACGTTCACCGTGGTGGTGTCGTGACCGATGTTCACCAGTGCGGTGATCCCGTCCATCGCCGATGGATAGTTGACCTGGAGTGCGTTGTGGAGGGCGAAGGCCTCGACGTCGACGACCTTCGGATTCAGACCCGCCTGCTGAAGCAGCGACACGCGCGTCTCGATGAGCTCGCGTTTCGCGGCAACCAGAAGAACGGTCATCTGTAGCCCGTCGCCATCAGGATCCGTGATCTCGAAGTCGAGCTGCACGTTGTCCATGTCGAACGGGACGTGCTGCTCGGCCTCCCACGGGATGACCTCGCGGGCCTCGTCTTCCTCCATGCGGTCCATCTTGATCAGCTTGATGATGACGTCACGGCCACCCACGCCGATCACGACATCTTTCTGATCGATCTTCTCGCGCTCGAACATCGCGGAGATCGCATCCGCAACGAGACCCGGATCGACGACGTCACCGTCGACGATCGCGTCGCCCTCGAGCGGACTGACCGCAATTTTCTCCAGCTGAGGAACATCTTTGCTGTGGTCGATGACGGCAGCCTTGATCAAACCGCTGCCGACATCCAGCCCAACCGTCGTCTTCCTCCGCCCAAACCCAAATGGCCGCATCGATGTTTCGTCCGTTGAAGCAGTTTTTACGGACGAGATATGGCGGGACGGCTCAAGGTACGGTGTGTCCGGAGGCGGGTCAAATCCCCGTGATACATGGGGTTCGAGCGCATCCGACCGTGCCAGAACTGTTCGCCTGATCTCGTCAGTTTCCCCTCCTGGGGCCTATCCTCAGTTGCGCAGCGGTATGTCGTACGTGACCGGTCGACGGACATTGAACGCCGTTCCGCTTCCGGTCGCGGTCACCTCGACGCGAATTTCGCGAATCATGTCGAGATTCGGGCCGCTTACGGAGTTCTGTACCGAGCCGTTCGCCATTACGTACCGAAACCGGGCGCCGGTCTCGAAGGGCGACACGAGCTCCTGGTTGTTACGCCAGATGGCGTCCGACCCGGAGACGCTGGTCGAAGCGCCGAATCGATAGGAAAGGACGCCGTACCAGCGCACGAGCGAACCGCGCTGCGGCGTGATTCCGTATTCCGCCGCCCAGCCGCTGGTGCGCCTGAAGTCGCCCGAGGCGGCCGTCCCGTTCGGATCGGCGCCATTGTTACGGCAGTTGGTCTGGGCCGTCCCGCCAGTAGATGCGACGGTCGGCGTAAACGAGTCGCCGTACACGAAGGCCGAATCGTAAGGCCCCGAATACGCCGTTCCCCGGAAGTTCGAAACCAGGTTCGCGTTCGTCACGCTGTCGTAGATGAAGACGTCGGCCTGCCCTGCACCCAGCGTGTCGCACACGACGGCGCGCATCAGGTCGAAGCGGATCACGACGGAGTCGCTCTGGGCCCGGACGATGTCATCCGGGGATGCCATCCTCAGCTCGGCGGCGACCAGATCGACGGCCGCTCGTACGTTCTGCTGAGCGAGCAACGCGTTGTCGCTGGTCGTGTAGAAGCGCTGCTGGCCAACCACGAGCGTCAGAAGAGCTCCACCGAGCACGCTGGCGACGACGATCGTGATCATCACCTCGACCAGCGTGAAGCCGGCGACCCGATCCCATTTCGTTTCCTGTGTCATGGCGGGCCTCATGGCGTGGGTGGCGCGGGAAGCTGCCGGCTCTCGTAGATCCGGCTGGTGTACACGCGTGGCGTCGTCAGTCCGTTCGCCGTGACGGCCGAGACGGTCAGCTGGACGAGCTTCACTCGACTCGTCGGTGTCGTCACGGCCCTTCTCACCAGGTACCGTCGGTTGCCGACGGTCACCGTATCCGCGCCATTCGTAGTCGCCGCATACCCGGCTTGCTGGAGAGTCTCCATCACCTGCTGCGCCGCGAGCGACTGGTCCGTCTGCGAGGTGGAGAGCTTGTTTTGCGTTCCCACCTGAAGGCTGATCCCGGCGATCGCCATCATGCCGACCGAGAGGATCAACATCGCCACGATGACCTCGATCAGGCCGAGGCCGGACGTGTCTGCGATCCGTTCGCGGACGCTCGTCATCATTCGCGAGTCTTCCGCACGCTTGACGGTGGCCATCAGTTCAACGTCGTCCGGCCGAGCGCGTTCACGTCCACCTGCTGGGCGTGGTCGCGGCGGCCTACATTGAATCGGACGGCTCCCTGTGCGATGAGTCCGCGGGAGTTGAACGTGAGCGAATCCCCGGTCGTGTTCAGAACCATTGTGCTGAGCGGCATCTCCGAACCGACGCCGAAGTCGCGGCGCATGAGCACCGTCCCGCCGTCGTCCTGCACGACGTAGGTCAGGTTCGACTCGTCGACCACGAGGGACACGTTGGCCCGTCGCTGGATCGCGAAGCTGCGGGTCAACCCGACGTCCGCGGCGATCTGAACCGCTGCCTTCCGAGCAGACGTTGCCTCGGCGTACTGCCTGAAGGCCCCGATGCTGACGGCCGCGATCACGGCCAGGGCGCTGAGCGCGATGCTCAGCTCGACCACGGTGAACCCGTGATCGCAGCTCCTGATCCGTCGTTGTAGATCGTGTCGTTTCATCATCTCTTCGTCCGGACTCGCGAGGTCCATCACATGTTCGCGTTCCGCCGGTTTCGCGGACTCGGAGACGCCAGCCGGCGCCGCCGATGCGTTTGGCTTTGAGGCAAGAACGCTGCCCCGCCGTAAGTGCAGTCCTCGCTTGATTGTAGCTCGCCTCGACCCAGCCGAATCACTGCAATTTTTGCAGTCCCTGGGCACCTTGTGGCGAGCGGGAGCACCAACCTGCATGAAGCTCAAAAGCGAAAGCCGTGCCTTCGGATACGTCCCACGAAGTTGCTGATCACGCGGATTCCCTTGCCGTTCCGGTACAGGTAGACGCTCCCGGCCGCACCGTGGCCGCGAGGGTTGTATCGAATGGCGTTCGGGCGGATTCTCGCGGAGTCGACGAGACCTGGAGACGGGCCGGCCAGGACGCGCCGATCGATGATCGCTCCCGTCCCGTCGACCGTCTCGAGCGTGCCCTGTCCGACGACCCGCAACCGGATACGGTCGCGTCGGGCGACGGACAGGAGGCGAGCCTCGATCATCTGCGTGGTCGTCAGCCGGGCCGCGCGAGACAGCAACCAGCTGTCGAGCGCCGATGTAGCCGGCAGCGCGGCCGCGCCCAGGACGGCGAGGATGGCGAGTGCGATGACCAACTCTACCAGGGTGTAGCCCGCCGAAGAGCGGCGGAGGGTGTGTCGGTCCACGAGGCCCCGCGATCAGATCCCTGCCCCGGATATCGAGCCGGAGGAGATCCGACTAGGCCGGGACCGACTCGAGAGTGGCGGTCGATATCAACCCGCTGTGAAAGGCGGGCCCGCCGGCGGAGGTCTGCTGTCAGAGGCGGAGAGTCATGGGCAGACGGGGATCCCCTGGTGAGCGCGGGTCACCGCTATGGAGCAGGTCACGGCAGTCGAAGAGTGCGTGGCCGAGGCTCCCCAACCCGTCTGGGAGGCGCTGTCGACTACGACGGACACGCCCGGCGTCACGAGGAAGGTCGTTCCCATCGCGCCAACCGAACCGGCGTACGTGACGTGGTCGACGTAGTACGCCTCCTGAGCGGTCTCGAGATTTCGGAGGTCGCTCCGCATCGATGCCACGTACGTCCGTTCTTTTGTCCCGAACAGTTGCGGTATCGCGATCGCCGTGAGGATGGAAATCAGCAGCACGACGACGAGCAACTCGATAAGTGAGAAACCGCTGGACTTCTTGTTCATGGTTCCGTTCGGTTCGGGGCCTCTCTGCGCTCCACCGGTCAAATGGGCAACACGTGTGCCCCGGGCGCGAAGCCGGGTGTACGTGGACTCTTACGGAATCGAGCCCTCGCCGAGAGGTCCCGCGGGCCTTGCCCAACGGCGGCGTTCTCGCAATGTGCGAGGGCCGGTACGCGGTGCAGGAAGTTCCGGTGCCTGCAGGCTTTTCTGGTCAGGCCGCCGGTCGCCCGCGACGTTCCCGAGTCTCCAGCGTGGCGAAGAGCCCGAGGGCGATCGCAAGCGTCAGGAGGGCGATCAGACGGCCGCGCTCGAACGGCCGAGATCGGTAGGCGAACGTGACCTCCGCATCGCCCGGTTCGAGCGCAACGGCCCGAAAGAACAGGTTGGCCGTCTCGATGGGCCGGACCTCTCCGTCGACCGTCGCCGTCCAGCCCGGATAGTTCGAGTCGGTCAACACGAGGTACGACCCGTCCGCATCGATGCCCGTCACCATGACACGAACCTCCCGGTCCGTCACGTGGGTCAGCCTGGCCTCGGCCATCGGACCCTCATCCTCCGGCGGCACGCCCGGCGACGCGGACGCCCCGGCCAACGTCGAGTCGATCAGCGCCACCGTTCGGTGAGGATCGAACTCGTCCGACAGGATCCGGTTCACGAGCGACACATCATCCGGGAACCGCTCGGCCCGAGAGGCCACGTATGCTCGTGGAAGCGGCCGGTCGATCTCGTACAGGTGGGCCGAGAGCGTATCGAGGGGGATCTCGCTCGCGTACCCCGCGTGATCGACGTCGAGAATGCTATGGACGTACTTCACGGAGTGTAGCCTGAGAAGCGACCAGCGCCGACCGATGTCGGGGATCGCTCTCTGGAGCTGCTGTTCGGTCCTGAAGCCCGGCAGCTTGATCGCGTCCCAGGCGTCCTGCTGGAGCACGCCCCATTTCTGCCCGACGTTCGGCGCCACGATCTGCTGCCAGAGCCACTTCTGCGCCTCGAGCGGGATTCCGCGGATGACGGGTACGCTACCGGCGATCGAATCGAACCTGCTCGTCCTGAGCCGATAGTTCGTGCGCACCTCGTCGATCGGCACGGTATCGAAGAGCAGCGGCTCCGTCTCGTAGAACGAGCGCTCGACGACCGGGTTGAGCCCCCGGTGGGCGACGGCGAGGTCGGCCGCGACGAGGAGCGCGACGAGCGGCACGAAGACCGGTCGCGTCAGGGTCTTTCGCCGGTACAACCAGAGCAGCAACCCGGCCGCGGCCACGAAGGCCAGCCACTTCGTCACGTTCCCGACCCATACGCCGTAGGCGAAGTCGAAATCCGACATCATCCGGTCGTTGCCGTACCGGGCCGCGAAGGTCTCGAGCCAGTCCCTGGAGGAGCGAAACCAAATGGTGGCAAGTGCGGCCACGCCGGCATACGCCCCGACGAAGACGGGGTCCCCACGCCGCGCCTTACCGTGAAAGAGCTCGTCCGCCCCCCAGCCCCCGATGAGCATCGCGGCGAAGGCGAGCCCGAAGAGGTACTTCTCCGGGAAACGGAACGCGCCGAACCCGGGCACGTTGTCGAACAGCCACGGGTAGACCGGCGCGTTTTCTCCCAGCGCCACCACGACGGAGACGATCGCGAGCGAGGTCCAGACCGCGACCTCCCGGCGGCGGTCCCGCCGGCGCCACGCGAAGTAAGCCAGGATGGGCCAGAGCGCGCCGAGATACACCGAGAACAGCCACGGATCACCCCGCCCGATCACGGATCTCACGCCGAATGCGTAGTCGGGATCGCTGTAATCGGGCGGCACGAGGAAATGCACCATGCGGATCGGCTGGAGGTCGAACGCCGCGGCTTCTCCATACGACAGGCCTCCGGTTCTCCCGGCCACGTCCAGCAGCTCGAGCGTCGGAAGGACCTGGATCGTCGTCAGGCCGATCACTACCGCGGCCGCGACGACGACCGCAGACCCCGGCCTGGCCAGGCTGCCCACGGGCTCCTCTCGTCGGACGAAAGCGAGCGCGAACACCACCGTCGCCGCGAGGCCCGAGAAAACGAAGGACTGGGGTTCTCCGGCGAGTACCGCGCTGGTCGCGACGAGCGCCAGGATCGCGACCCCCCGGTGCGAGTGGTCATCCAGCATCCGCACCAGCGCCCACGCCAGGGCCGGCGCCCAGACCGCCCCCTGGAGCGCGTTGATAAGGTTGAGCAATGAGCTGAAGTAGCCCCCCATCATCCAGCACAGGGCTCCGACGAAGGCCCCTTCCCTCCCGATCCCCAGGCGTCGACACAGCAGATAGGCGAAGAGACCGCCGATAACGAAGTGGAGCACGATGAGGAGGTTGAAGGCCACGTAGAACGGGAGGACGGCGTACAACCAGTTGGGCGGATAGAACACACCCGATTGAACGTTGGCCAGGAACGGGCTGCCCGTGCCGATGAAGCGAGTCCAGAGCGGCACCTCACCGGCCTGCAAGGCCTCCCACAGGATGTGCTTCTGCGGGATGAAGAACATCTGCATGTCGCGAGCTACCGGGATGCCCGCGAGGCTGAGGAGTTCCCAGAGGACGCCGGCCCCCAGCAGCACGATCCCGACGACCGGGACCAGCGCCCTGAACTTCGGGTGTTCGAGAACTTCGGGTGCTCTCAAGACTCCTCCTCACGACCTCCCCGCCAACGACGCCGACACGTTGCGTTGCGCGAGGGCAAAAAAAAAGGGCGCGGCCGTGGCCGCGCCCTTTTCGGTCTTTCGACCCAGTCGAACTCAGCAGCTCGTACCGTTGACGATCTGACCGATCGCACCGGAAGCGTTCGAGGCCGACGAGTTCACGCACCAGGTCTTGTTCGAGCTCGAGTGCTGAGCCGTGATCTGGTAGCCATCCGTGTACGCCGTGGCGCCGAGTGCAACGCTCTGGCTCGCGGAGAAGTCATCGTTTCCGTCGCCGTCGAGGTCAGAGGCGGCACCGGCCGCAACCGACGCATCGGTGTACGACTGGAAGTCGCTGAAGTACGCCTCTTCGGCAGTCATCAGATTACGAAGATCGCTCTTCGCGGCGGCGTCAAACGCCTTCTCCTTCGTGCTGGCGAACTGCGGAATCGCGATCGCGGCAAGAATACCGATGATCACGACAACGATCAGCAGCTCGATCAGAGTGAAACCCTTCGTGTTGCGCAGCATGTTGCTCCTCGCTTTACCTGTGGTTTGATACCCGGGTCGAAAGAAATCCGAGCATCGGAGTCTCTAACCGACTCCGCCTCACGCAGGTCCCTGGAAGGGCAACGGATATGCCCGATCAGGTCGCGATCACGTAAGTCGTGGGAAAGCGGGGAGTTAGGTCCTGTTTCGAGGCGCCGACGGCACTCTTCGAGTAGGGTCGGTCCTTGCACTATGCATGAGCGGGTGCCGGGCCTGCGATGCAGAACGCAGGGGCGTCCCGGCCCGGCACCCCGACCCCGTCAGATCTCGAGATGATACCGCTTGATCTTGCGGTAGAGCGTGCTCGGATCGATGCCCAAGACTTCAGCCGCTCGGCTCTTGTTGCCCCCTTCGGCGCGCAGCACGTGCTCGATGTACGCGCGCTCGATGACCTCGAGCGTGGGGTTGGCCGGCGGGGCCTCCTGAATCAGCGGCTGCTCCGGCTGTTCGCGCAGCCTCGGCGGCAGCGCATCCTCCCGGATTGCGGTCCCGTTGGTGAGAACCACCGCTCGCTCGACCACGTTTTCGAGCTCCCGGACGTTGCCGGGCCACTGATACTCCTGAAGCACCTTCATCGCGTCGTCGGAGATCCGCTTCATCTTCTCCCCGGTCCTTTCCGCTTCCCGCGACAGGAAGTGCTCGGCGAGCAACGGGATATCATCGACGCGCGCCCGCAGCGGCGGCAATTCAACGGAGATCACGTTCAACCGGTAGTATAGATCGCTCCGGAAGCGCCCCTGCTCGATGTCGCGCTCCAGGTCCCGGTTGGTGGCCGCGATGAGTCGGACATCCACCTGCAGAGGCTTGGTCGAACCCACCGGGATGACCTCCCTCTGCTGCAGGACGCGGAGAAGCTTCACCTGGGTGGACGGAACCATCTCGCCCACCTCGTCGAGGAAGAAGCTTCCGCCGGACGCCGCGACGAACAGGCCCTCCTTGTCGCGGACGGCTCCTGTGAACGACCCCTTAACGTGCCCGAAGAGCTCCGATTCAAGCAGGCCCTCAGGCAGAGCCGCACAGTTCAGCGACAGGAAGTTCTCGTGCCCCCGCGTGGAGAGTTCGTGGATGTAGCGGGCGAACACTTCCTTACCCGAGCCGCTCTCGCCCCGGACGAGGATGGTCGAATCACTCCCGGCGACGGACTCGGCCATGTCGAGCGCCTTCCGGAACTCTGGGCTCGCGCCGATCGGCTGCACGAAGTCGCGCCGCCGTGTCCGCTTGATCTCCTTCTTGAGCTTCACGTTCTCGCGTTCGACCCGCCCGATATCGAGGGATCGTCGCAGAATCGTCACCAGTTCCTCGTTGGAGAACGGCTTCTGCACGTAATGGGTCGCGCCGAGGTTCACGGCGCGGATCGCGGACTGAAGCGATGCCTGGGCCGTCATCAGCACGACCGGGGTCGTTGGATCGCGATCGCGGATCGCCTCGAGGACGTCCACGCCCGACACCTTCGGCATGCGGACATCCGTCAGGACGAGATCCGGCTGCTGCTCCCCAAAGCGCTCGATCCCTTCGGTACCTGACAGCGCGGAGAGAACTTCGAAGCCCTCCTTCTTGAGGAGGACGCTCAACGTCTCGATGATGCTCTGTTCATCATCGATGACCAGGACCTTCGGTTTGTCACTCATGTCTCTCAGGACTCCTCCCGATTGGCCCGCTACGGGCCACCCACGTCACCTTCCCAGCCTCGAGACCGCGTGTATTTCAACCGGCGCCGCGGCGAACGTGTGCTGCCCGCCTACGCCAGCCTGTCTGCGCTTCCATCCAGCGCCGGCGCATCGTCCGGCGACCCCGCATACGCGGGATCTCGCTGGAACTTCCTGGCCCGAGCCTCGCCGCCGCGCTCGGCGAACCGCTTGCGACGCTTCGGCTCCCGCCGGGGCAGGATGACGACGAACGTTGCGCCCTCTCCGGGCGTGGATGTGACGAGAAGGGCTCCGCCGTGAGCCTGAATCGCGCGGTGTGCGATCGCCAACCCCATCCCACTTCCACCCTGACGCCGCGTGTAGAAAGGATCGAAGATCCGCCCGATGTCCTCCGGCTGAATCCCCGGCCCGTCGTCGATCACCCGGATCCGGACCGGCAACCATATGCCGATCCCGGTCGGGGCGGCCTCGGGACTCAACGCATCCGCGACGATCCGCACCGTGACCTGTGATTCCGGGTCGCTGACCTGAACCGCGTTGAGCATCAGGTTCGTCAGCGTCCGGTGAACAAGGTCCGGATCTCCCCATAGATCGTCAAGGCCGTCACCCACCAGTACGTCGAACGTCGCGCGGTCGTGCGCTTCGGGTCGCTGGGCCACTACTTCGACGGCTTCGCGGATGACCTGTGCGAGGTCGATCGGCTTACGCTGGGCCACGTTGACCCTGGCGAAATCGTTGAATTCTCCGAGAAGTCTCGAGAGCCTGTCGGCCTCCCGGATCACGAGGCGAGACAGCGTCCCGCGGTCCTCCTCGTCCGAATCGGGGTCCCCGATCTGCTCGACGGCGCTCCGAATCGACGCGAGGGGGTTCTTGATCTCGTGGGCGAGCGAGGCCGAGAGCTCCGCGACGACCCCGAGCCGGCTGGCCCTGATGTTCAACTCCTCGAGCTGCCGCGCCAGCCTGAGGTCCTGCAACACCACCGATGCAAGCGTCGGCCCGTCCTCCCGTTCGAGCAGAGCAGTGGTCACCGAATACGGCATGGGGGTCGGCTCGTCCGCGCTCAGTTCGATCTCACGTCCGCGGACGGGTTCATCCAGCTCCAGCGTCTCGGACAGCACTTCCGCGATCCCGGGCGCCCGCGTCTCGAGCACATCGATGATCGGGCGACCGACCCACTCCTCCTCGTCGATCTCGAGGATCCGCGCGGCGGCAGGATTCAGGTAGACGGCGCGTCCCTCCTCATCGACCGTGATCACCGCGGCATCGATCGTTCGGAGGATATCCGCAGTGCGCACCTTCAGCCGCTCGAGTTCCATCTCGACTCGCGTCAGATGGCGACCCACCCGCCGCAGCTGGCCGCCGATCAGTCCGCTGATGACGGCGACGGCGCAGAAGATCCCGGTCTGCAAGAACACTCCGGGCCCCATTTGCTCCGGGTGGACGAGACCGATGACCGTCAGGTAGGCGATCGCGCACGCGACCGCGATCAGGGTCGCTCTGGCAAGCGGAGTGATCAGGGCGTACCCCGTGACGAGCGCGATGTAGAGGAGCGGCGGGAACACGCTCTCGCTCCCGCCGGTCAGGAGCACGGCACCGGTGACGAGCAGGACGTCGAAGACCGCCTGGCCAAGGATGAACGGCCCCCCGGGAAGCTCGACGCGCTGGTGGCTGTACCAGTAGCCCCCGGCCGTGATCAGGGCCGCAGACAGCAGTGTCGCCACGGCAAGAGCCTGGACGCTGACGTCGGTGAACCGGCTGGGCCGGTAGAGCCAGCCCTCGCCGATCACGAGCGCCGCCCCGAATACGGAGAGAGCGATAACCAGCCGTCCCGCGTAGATCAGGTAGAGGACCCGCCGAATGTCGTAGCTCCTCGCCGCCGCCGCGTCCGTCACCCGACGCTCCAGTCCGGGGCCTCGTCGAACGCGGTCACCGACGAGATGGACCCGGCGGTCAGACGGGCGGTCAGCGATCCCGGAACGCGCTCGTGCGCCAACTCGCACCGCATCAATCGGCCGGCGGACCCCGGGGCACCATCAATGACGCCCTCGGCGACCACACCGAGTCGACGCAGTAGCGCAGTCAGGTCGGAGCCCCCCGCAGTGGGCTCGAAGGTCCATGAGCGGACGACCGGCTCGGTAGCCGGGGAAGCGGGAGAAAGTCGGAGACGCAACCGCCACTCGCCCGTCGAGTAGACGAGCCAGCGATCCCGGCCGATGACCCGGTCGGTCTCAGGCGAACCCAACCGCGAACGCACGTCCTCACCCCCCATACCCAGCACCTGCCCCAGATCGGGCGCGTCAGGTTGCTGCTCGGTCACATCGGTGAGTTAGCGGTCTTTGACGACTGTGGCAAATTGCAGCAGTCGCCTGGACTCGCCTGGAGGCCGATAAACGAACGGCAGGCCGCGTCGTGCACGGCCCGCCGTCTGTGGCTTCCGAGTCGTCTCCCCCGGGAAGTTCGACGCTACTGGATCGCGTTCACGAGGCCGAAGATCGGGAGGTACATCGCCACGATCATTCCACCAACGATCGTTCCCAGGATCACGATGAGGGCGGGCTCGAGCACCTTGAGCAGGTTCTCGACTGCCACGTCCACTTCGTCATCGTAGAAGTCGGCGATTTTGGACAGCATTCCATCCAGGTCACCCGTCTCCTCACCGACATGGATCATCTGCGTGACCATGGGCGGAAACACTTCCGACTCCTTGAGCGGCTCTGCGATCGACCTACCCCCGGCGATCGCGGTGCGACTCTCCATGACCGCGTCGTGGATGACGCGGTTACCCGCCGTCCGGGCCGTGATCTCGAGACCATCGAGAATCGTCACGCCGGAAGCGAGCATCGTACCCAGCGTCCGTGTGAAGCGAGCGATCGCGGCCTTCCGGACGAGCGGACCGAGCACCGGCATCCTCAAGAGGATGCGGTCGAACTGCAGGCGCCCGTTTCGGGTCCCTATCCAGCGCTTGAACATGAAACCGGCGCCCACCATGCCGAGAAGAATCACCCACCAGAAGGACTGCAGGAAGTTGGACAGCGCGATCACGATCCGCGTCGGCAGCGGGAGAATCTGGTTGAAGCTCGCGAACACGGTCTCGAAGACCGGGATCACGAAGAGCAGCAGGATCGCGATCGCGATCACGGCGACGCTCAACACGACGCCGGGATAGATCATCGCGCTCTTCACCTTCCGCTGAAGATGCTCGGACTTCTCGAGGAACGTCGCGAGGCGCATGAGGATCGTGTCGAGCAGACCGCCCGACTCACCTGCGGACACCATGTTCGTGTAGAGCTGCGAGAAGACCTTCGGGTGCTGCTTCAGGGCGTCCGCGAGCGTATTCCCGGCTTCCACGTCGTATACGACATCGCCCACGGCCTTCTTCAGCATCGGCTGCTCGGTCTGGCGCGCGAGGATGTCCAGCGCCTGTACCAGTGGCAGACCCGCGTTGATCATCGTGGAGAACTGCCGTGTGAAGATCACCAGGTCTCGCGCCTTGACTCGCTTACGGTTGCCGAGCGAGATGTCCTTCGGCTTCTCTCGGACCGTCACCGGGATCAGCTTCTGCTTGCGCAGATATGCGATCACGTGGTCCTTCGAGGGAAGGTCGACTTCCGAACGGCGGATCTCGCCGCCGACGGTGCGTGCGCTGTAGGTCCAAACCGGCATCAGCTGCTCTCCGCGCTACGGATCCTGCCTGTCAGAAAAAGGAAAAGACCGACCGCCAGCCCCCACATCATCCACCCCGTCGACCGCCGGCGGCCGGCCCCCAAATCGTCTGTTTTGCTTCGTCTTCCAGCGTTCCAGCCCGGAAGGCACGTCCCATTTGTGCAAGCCCGGTGCCCGGTCCGAGGACAGGCTCCGACATCCGCCGAATCCCTTGCGTTCAAAGGGCTTTCGACCTCTTGCTCCCCCTCGCGTCGCTGTCCCGCACCCCACGGACCCACTCGCGAAACACCGGACTCCCGGCGCGGTTCGCCTCCGGTCACCCGGCGGCCTCCATCGGAGCGCCCACCATGCGCTTGAGCTCCGTCTGGTCGGAGGTGACCCGCAGACACTCCTCGAGGGTCACCTGGCGCTGCACATAGAGCTGGTAGAGCGAGTCGTTGAGCGTCTGCATGCCGAACTTCTTACCTGCCTGCATCGCCGAGTAGATCTGATGCACCTTCTCCTCTCGGATCAGGGCCCGGATCGCCGGCGTCGCGACGAGCACTTCACATGCGGCGACACGTCCTCGACCACTCGCCTTGGGGAGAAGCGTCTGAGTGATGACGCCCTCAAGCACGAAGGCCAGCTGAGCCCGCACCTGCTCCTGCTGGTGGGCGGGGAACACGTCGATCACACGGTTGATGGACTCGGCCGCGGAGTTCGTATGCAGCGTCGCGAACGCGAGGTGACCGGTTTCCGCGATGGTGAGCGCGGCCTGGATCGTCTCCAGGTCTCGCATCTCACCGATCAGAATGACGTCGGGATCCTGCCGGAGCACGTACTTGAGTGCGGTCGGGAAGCTCCGCGTGTCGCTGCCGACCTCTCGCTGGTTCACGACGCACTTCTTGTGGAAGTGAACGAACTCGATCGGGTCCTCGATCGTCATGATATGCGAGGACCGCTCGGAGTTGATCTTGTCGACCATCGAGGCGAGCGTCGTCGACTTACCGGAACCCGTCGGACCCGTCACGAGCACGAGGCCGCGCGGCTTGTCCGCCAGCTTCGAGACGATCGGCGGGACTCCGAGCTCGGTGAAGCTCTTGATCTCGAAGGGGATCATTCGAATCGCGCAGCCGATGCTCCCGCGCTGCTTGTACATGTTCGCACGGAACCGTGACACGTTCTCGATCGAGAAACTGAAGTCGAGCTCGTCCTCCTGCTCGAAGCGCTTCTTCTGCTGCTCTGTGAGCACCGAGTACGCGAGCGACATCGTGTCCTTGGGCTTCAGGACTGTATCGACGTCCGCGTCCGTCAGCTGACCGTCGACCCGGAGCTTCGGCCGCTCGCCCACCGTGAGATGGAGATCCGATGCCCCGCGCTTGATCATCTCGTCGAGCAGGGCCCTCAGTGAGACGTTGGTCGTTGTCGAATCCATGGTATTCTTCCGTCCCGGTTAGTCGGCGGTTTCCTTGAGCACTTCGTCGAGCGTCGTGATGCCGCGCTTCACTTTCAGCATCCCGTCCTGGCGCAGCGTGATCATCCCTTCGTCGACGGCCTGCTGCTTGAGGTCGTCCGAGGACGCCCCGCTCAGCACCATGCGACGCAACTCCAGGGACATCGGGAGGACTTCGTAGAGCCCCTGACGTCCGGCGTACCCGGAGCCACCGCAGGAGTCGCAGCCCTCTCCGCGATAGAAGGTGTATTCGGACAGCTCACCCTCCGGGATGCCGGCAGCGCGGATCATCTCGGGGAGGTAGCTCGCTTCGACCTTGCAGTTGGGGCAGATTCGCCGAACCAGCCGCTGGGCCGTAATCACGGTGACGGCGGCCGCGACGTTGAAGGGCTCGATCCCCATGTCGACCATTCGGGTGATCGTCGCCGCGGCGTCGTTCGTATGCAGTGTGGAGAGGACCAGGTGACCCGTGAGGGAGGCTTTCACGGCGATCCCGCCCGTCTCGAGGTCCCGGATCTCACCGACCATGATGATGTTCGGATCCTGACGCAGGAACGACTTGAGCGCGGACGCGAACGTCAGACCGATGTCCGGACGCACCTGCACCTGATTGATCCCGCGAAGGTTGTACTCGACCGGATCCTCGGCGGTCATGATGTTGACCTCCTCGGTGTTGATCCGGTTCATGGCGCTGTAGAGCGTGGTCGTCTTACCGGACCCGGTCGGTCCGGTCACCAAAACCATCCCGTACGGGTTGGCGATCGCGTCGAGGAAGGCGCGTTCGGCGCGTTCCTCCATCCCGAAGGCCTCGAGATCGAGCGCGAGGTTTCCGCGGTCGAGGATTCGAAGCACGATCTTCTCGCCGAAGAGCGTCGGGAGCGTGGAGACGCGGAAGTCGATCACGCGCTGACCGACCTTCATCTTGATCCGACCGTCCTGCGGGACGCGCCGCTCCGCGATATTCAGATCGGCGATGATCTTGAGCCGCGACGTGAGCGCGGCGGTCATGCGCATCGGCGGTTGCATGATCTCGTGAAGCGCACCGTCCACCCGGTATCGTACCCGGAGCTCGCGCTCGTAGGGCTCGACGTGAATATCCGAGGCGCCCCGCCGCACGGCATCCCCGAGGATCCCGTTGATGAGCTTCACGACGGGAGCTTCCTCGACCTGCGCCCTCAGTGCGGCGTCGGAGTACTCCTCCTCGGCGTCGTCCTCGAGGAGCTCGATGTCCTCGGCCTCGAGCTCCGAAAGCAGTTCGCCGAGCTGGCCGTTCGAGCCCTCGTACGACTTTTCGATCTGCTGACGAAGCGTGAACTCGCCCGCGACGACCGGCTCGATGTCGAACCGGGTAATGAACTTGAGGTCGTCGACGATGTTCAGGTCCGTCGGCTCCGCCATCGCTACGGTCAGCGTCCGGCCGAGGCGCCTCAGCGGCAAAACGAGGTGCTTGGTTGCAAAATCCGCCGGAATGAGCGTCAGGATCTTCGGATCGACGGTCACCTGGCTCAGATCGATCGCGGGCACACGGTGTTCCTGGCCGGCGATACGAGTCAGGTCGTTCTCGGGAATGAGGTCCAGGTAGACGAGACAATACCCGATCCGCATCCCCGATTCACGTTGCTCGGTGCGGGCTTTGTCCAGATCATCTGGCGAGATGAGGTTTTCGCGGAGCAGACGCTGCACGACCCTTTTTTCACCGGTCGTGAACTCGTCCGCTCCGAACTGGACCTGTTGTTCCTGTGTGGTATCGGTATTCGGAGTCATAGTCTCCGCTTCGGCCCCATCGGTGTCGGCGCCCGTACATCGCGCAATTCGCTTGAGTTAGGGGGTTTGGAAGTCAAGAAGCATGCCTTGCTCGAGCCGCACCGGCGCTTCACGTCACGCAGACGAGAGGCGCCAGTCGCGCGAGCGATCGCTCGCCGATGCCGGAGACTTCCGTCAGGAGCTCGACCGAGGAAAACCGTCCCGCCGTTTCCCTGTACTCCACAATTCGGGCCGCCAGGGCGGGCCCGACGCCGGGCAGCTGGTCGAGCGCCGCCCTGTCGGCGGCGTTGAGATCGATCCGCGACTCGCCGCAGGCGCCGACCGTCGGCGAGCCGCCAGTGCTGCCACGCGTTGACACCGAAACCCGACCGGACAGCCTCGAGAGCGTGGCGGGGCCGATCCCGGGAACTCGCTCGAGATCCGCCAGGGATACGAACGGACGAACCGACCGCTCACGGATGATCGCCTCGGCCAGGGATGGGCCGACGCCGGGGAGCCGGCGAAGGTCTTCAGCGGGGGCCCGTGCGACGTCGATCCGTTCGTTCGGCTCGAGCGGGGTCTGGGCCCGCGCTTCGCGGATGAGCGCCTCGGCCACCTCGGCCTTCGGGGATACGGTGGCGACGGCGCTCGAGACCGTCTGCCACTCCGTCTCACCGGCTGGCGGCGCTCCGATGACGCGCGCGATTCCCGCGATTCCGACGAGCAGCGCCGATACGGCTACCGCTCGACGTTCGGCCTGATTGAGGTCCCACACGAGTACCCTCCCTGACGATGCCGCTCAGGATCGTCGGGTGAATCAAGGGCGTCTCAATCGGGGAGGAAGCGTCCGGGGGATCGGACGATCAAAAGATGAACGTGATCTCCGCCCAGCCGTCGACCGGCGCGCCGTTACGCGATGCTGGCCGGTACTCCATGCGGCGCACGCGGTCCTCGATCTCCTCGTTGAACTTCCGGTCGGGCGTCGGCGGATCCAGCTCGACTTCGCCGGTCGGTATGCCGGACGCGTCGACGTGAACGCGCACGGTGACTTCGAGCCCGCGCACCGAGCTGGGCGGATCCCAGTGAGGCAGGACCGAACGCGGCATCGGGGAGACGAAATCGCCCGATCCGGTGCCCGACCCGCCATCTCCTTCGCCCTCGCCACCCCCGACACCCGGAAGGCGCCCGGGGGTGGGAGCCGGCGCCAGGTCCGGTCCCGGAAGCGACACCTGCAATTCGCGGATCTCGACCTCGGGCGTCTCGATCGCGAGGACCGGGCGGGCCGGCGGCGGGATCTCCCGAACCGTGGGGAGACGGGCGTTCGTGGCCTGCAACGCCCCGCCACCTGTGACGAGCGATGGGCTTCGCGGACCCTGGAGCGGTTCCGCCGGAAGGGGCACGACCCCCCGCCAAAGGAGAAAGATCAGCACGTGGACGATGAAGGACGCCGTCATCCCGACCCACCACGCGCGACGGGTCTCATGGGCGTGACGAACGGAGGGCACCTCGCGGGCACCCGCTGTCGTCCTGTCCGTCGTCTCTGTCATGCCTCCGCCTCCGCCGGTCTCTCGGGCACGCTGCCCGATGTCGGTCCGCCTGACCATCCTACGGGGTTCCACCCCCGCGGGTTCCCGCCGCGCGGGCGTCCGTACCGCTTGCCGCCAGTTCACTCCGTCCGGCAGATTACGCGCCCGCATCCCGGAGCCACCGACAATCATGGAGACTCTCCGCCAACGATGAGAGCCATCGTCAAGCAGGAGGCCGCGCCAGGCCTGAACGTAGCGGATGTGCCGGAACCCGAGATCCGGCCGGACCAGGTGCTGATTCGCGTACGCCGCGCCGGGATCTGCGGTACCGATCTCCACATCTACGATTGGGACGACTGGTCGAAGAGCAGAATTCGTCCTCCGCTCGTCCTCGGTCACGAGTTCATGGGAGAGGTCGTTGAAACCGGCGGGCTCGTCGAGAACGTCCGCACGGGCGCCCGCGTCTCGGCGGAAGGGCATTTCGTGTGCGGCCACTGCGAGCTGTGCCGGACGGGCATGTCGCACGTCTGCCGGGACACCAGCATCATCGGAGTGGATCGGGACGGGGCTTTCGCGGAGTTCGTCGCCGTCCCCGCCTCCAACATCATCCCCATCCCCGAGTCGATCTCGGATGACCACGCGGCGCTGTTCGATCCGCTAGGGAACGCCTTCCACACGGTGCTCCATAGTGAGGTGGCCGGCCGGATCGTCGCCGTCATCGGGTGTGGGCCGATCGGCCTCTTCTCCGTCGGCATCGCGCGAGCGGCGGGAGCCTCGAAGGTGATCGCCGTCGAGCCGGCTCACGACCGGCGGGTACTCGCCGAGAAGATGGGCGCTGACGCCTGTCTCGATCCCGCGTCCGACGACGTGGTCGAGGCGATCGAGGAGCTGTCCCGCGGTTACGGCGCCGATGTCGTATGCGAGATGAGCGGCCACCCCGACGGGATCGCGACGGCATTTCGGGCCTGCCGAAACGGAGGGCACGTCCAGCTGCTCGGGCTCCCGAAGGGGGCGGTCGAGGTCAACCTCGCACGGGATGTCATCTTCAAGGGACTTCACGTCTACGGGGTCGTCGGCCGGCGCATGTACGACACGTGGATCGAGATGCGGAACTTCCTCGCTGCGGGCTTGCTGGATATCGGCCCGGTGATCACCCACCGACTGCCGCTCGAGCGCTTCGACGAGGGCATCGCTGCCATGAAGGCCGGCGAGGCGGCGAAGGTGGTCCTGTCGATCGACTGAACGGCCAGTGACGGCCGTCGCGCCCGGTCTCCGGCAGCTGGTACTGATCGCGACGGCCGCGCTCGCCTGCGCGGGGTGCTGGCGAACGGGTGAGCCGACACCGAGCGCCGGCATCGTCGCCTGGGCGGCGTTCCCCGACAGCGTGCGGGTCGGCGCGACGTTCCTGTTCGAGTTCGCCGGGCCGATCACGCCAACCGCGTGCGGTCGCCTCGACACCGCGACGATCGCGGTCGAGGCGGACGTGATCACGCTCGACGCACGACGCAGCACGTTCGAGGCGGTATGCGCGAATCAGAGGATCAGCTTCTACGAGGCCCGGCCGCTCGAAATCGAGCGCGCGGGGACCTACTCGGTCCGATCGATGGACGATCGCGAGTTCGGAACCATCACCGCCGTCGACTCGGGGAGCTTCTCGCCGATCCGGACGCGCGGCGACGGGACCGTCCGGGAGATCGCCGGCTGCACGCTGTTCGGGCCCGGATGGATCGGAAACCAGAGGCTGTTCGCGCTGTCGGGCGTCTCGCCGAACCTGCAGGAGGTTGCGGGCTCGGACAGAATCGTCCACATCCGGGGAACGCTCCGCGGATTCGCCTCGTGCGGGAGCTGGGGATCGCGACCGAGGATCCGGCTGGACACGGCCTGGGTTACCGACCGCGATGCCTCCGACTGGTATCGAACGATGGAATCGAAGCCCTGAGAACGAAGAGAGAACATGACTCTGTACGATGAGAGCGATGTCGCCGCGGGTGCCGTGAACCGCGGCTTCGAGACCCGTCTGCGCTCCGAGCTTCGCGACATGTACGATCGCGGCGTTCACAAGGAACTCCTCCACATCATGGGCCGGCAGGCCGCGATCGTGGACATCGACGGGTACGGCGAAACGATCAACATGTGCTCGAACAACTATCTCGGGCTGTGTGATCACCCGGACGTCATGCAGGCCGTAAAGGACGGCACCGATCGGTACGGTGCGGGGACATCGTCTGTGCGGTTCATCTGTGGCACCTTCGACATTCACCGCGAGCTCGAGTCCCGCATCGCCGACTTCCTCGAGGTTCCGGCTTCCCTCACCTACACGTCCGCGTGGAACGCGGCGGAGGGTCTGTTCGCGCCGCTGCTCGGGGCCGACGACGTGATCATCTCGGATCGGCTCAACCACGCGTGCATCATCGACGGGATGCGGCTATCGAAGGCCGGCCGGAAGATCTACGAGCACAACGACATGACCTCGCTGAAGGAGGCCCTCGAGGCGTCCCGGGACGCGCGGCACCGGCTCGTGATCACCGACGGCGTCTTCTCGATGGAAGGAGAGATCGCGCCGCTCCCGGACATCCGCGAACTCTGCGACCGGCACGATGCGATCATGGTGATCGACGATTCTCACGCCACGGGCGTGCTCGGCGACACCGGACGCGGGACGCCGGAGCACTTCGGGATGCACGGCGAGATCGACATCGTCGTGTCCACGCTGGGGAAGGCACTCGGTGGGATGGCGGGCGGGTTCACGGCCAGCTCCCGCGCCGTGATCGACTACCTGATCCAGAACTCGCGGACCCAGCTGTTCACCAACGCGATCCCGCCGCACTCCGCCTGCGGGGCGCTGGCGGCGATCGACCACCTTGAGTCGCACCCCGAACTCATCGGGAAGCTCCGGGAGAACACCGAGTACTACCGCGAGGGGCTCATCGAGATGGGATACCAGCCCATTCCCGGCGGGACTCCGATCGTTCCCGTCATCATCGGAGAGACTGCGGACGCGATCAACCTCAGCAAGCAGCTTCTCGACGAGGGCGTGTTCGTGATCGGGTTCGGCTACCCCGTCGTGCCGAAGGGCGAAGCGCGCATTCGCTGCCAGATCTCCGCCGGACACGAACGCGAGCACCTCGACGCGACGCTGGCCGCGTTGCGGAAGGTCGGCACCAGGCTCGGCATCATCTAAGGCTGCTGTAGCCCTCCAGGGAACCACACAACCTCCACAGGATCGGAACGTGAGCGACAAGAAACTCCGCGACGCCGTACCCATGCCGGAAGGCATGGTCATCGCACCCTCGATTCTCGCGGCGGACTATGCCCGGCTCGGGGCCGAGGTCCGTGAGGCTGAAGAAGCCGGTGCGGAGTGGTTTCAGGTGGATGTAATGGATGGGCACTACGTGCCGAACATCAGCATCGGGCTACCCGTCCTGGAGTCGCTGAGGGCCGTGACGGACACGTTCCTCGACGTGCACCTGATGATCTCGAATCCCGAGGCCTTCATCGATCCGTTCGCTGAGGCCGGGGCCGATCTGATCTCGATCCACGTCGAAGCCTCCACACATCTGCACTCCGACCTTCACCGCATCCGCGATGTCGGCTGCTACGCCGGCGTCGCGATCAACCCCGCGACCCCCGCGGAGGCGCTGTCGGAGGTGCTGGGCTACGTGGACCTGGTACTCGTCATGACGGTGAACCCGGGGTTCGGCGGGCAGGGGTTCATCGCCGAGGCGGTGCCGAAGGTCGCGAAGATCAAGCAGATGATCGCGGACCGGGGACTGCCCGACGTGCCGATCCAGGTGGATGGGGGGATCGGGCCGGCCACGGCGCCGATCGCGGCCGCCGCGGGTGCGACAGTCTTCGTCGCGGGCTCGTCCGTCTTCCGCTGGGAGCCGGGGATCCGCGCCAACTTCGATGCGCTGCGCGAGTCGCTCGCCGCGCCCGTCTGAGCCGATCGATCACCGTGAGCCAGGGTAGATCCGAAATGGCTTCCGTCAGCATTCGCTTGCCGGCCGCGCTCAGCTCGCGCATCGACGGCGTCTCCTGCGTCAACGTGAGGGCGGCCTCGGTCGCCGAGGCCCTTTCCGAACTGGGACAGCGACACCCCGGTCTCACGCCTCTGATGTTCCGCGCGCCGGGGCAGCTTCGGCCGCACGTGCACGTCTTCGTGGCCGATCGCCAGGTGGGCCCGGACGGAATCGACAGCCGCCCGCTCGCCGACGGCGACGAGCTACGCATCGTGCCGTCCATCGCGGGCGGCTGATGAGCGAGGCAGAACGAGGGCCGGACCCGTTGCTCGGGCCGGACGAGTACCGGCGCTACGGTCGCCACCTGAGCATCCCCGAGGTCGGGCCCGAAGGCCAGCGGAAGCTTGCCGGATCGAGCGTACTCCTCATCGGAGCCGGAGGACTGGGATCGCCGGCGGCGTTGTATCTGGCGGCGGCCGGGGTCGGCCGGATCGGCATCGTCGACCACGACGTCGTCGAGATATCCAACCTGCAACGCCAGATCCTTCACGACACGGGATCGGTCGGTCGCTCGAAGCTCGAGTCGGCGGTCGAGCGACTCGAGGCCGCGAACCCGCACGTCGGTATCGAGACGTTCGACGCCCGACTCGATTCGTCGAACGCCATGGAGATCATGAGCGGCTGGGACATCGTGGTGGACGGCTCGGACAACTTCCCCACGAGATACCTCGTGAACGACGCATGCGTACTTCTCGGGATCCCCTTCGCGTACGGGGCGATCCTGCGCTTCGAGGGGCAGGCGTCTCTTTTCGGTGCTCCCGACGGCCCCTGTTACCGGTGCCTCTTCAGCGAGCCACCGCCGCCCGGACTTGTGCCGAGCTGCGCGGAAGCCGGCGTTCTGGGTGTTCTCCCGGGGATCGTCGGGACCATCCAGGCCACCGAGGCGATCAAGTGGCTTCTCGGGATCGGAGAGACCCTGGAGGGGCGCCTCCTGCTGATCGATGCCTTGCGGATGGAATTCCGCTCGCTGAAGATCTCGCCCGATCCGGCGTGTCCGGTGTGCGGCCCCGACCCCACCGTAACGGGGCTGATCGATTACGAACGTTTCTGCGGCCACGAGCCGGCCGACAGCGATCCCCGATCGGAGGAATCTGTGAGCGATCTCGAAATCGACGTCGTCGAGCTCAAGCGGAGGCTCGATGAGGGCGAGGACTTTCAGCTCATCGATGTCCGCGAGGACTACGAGTGGGACATCTGCAACCTCGAGGACGCCGGCGCGCGCCTCGTACCGCTGCAGACCCTGCCGCAGATCGTCGAGGAACTGGACGAAGAACGGCCGTTGATCATCCACTGCAGGTCGGGCCCCCGCGGGCAGAACGCGGTGGCCTATCTGAGATCGATGGGATTCGACGGAGCAGTGAACCTCGCCGGCGGCATCCTGGCCTGGGCGGAGGCGTACGCGCCCGAGATGCAGGTCTATTGAGCGGTATCGTCTCGCTGCTCGCATCGGGCACCGAGATCCTGGACATGCTGGGGCTCGGTGAGCGACTCGTGGGAATCTCTCACGAATGCGACCATCCCGGGGAGCTTCTCGACCGCCCGCGAGCGAGTCGCCCCCGGTTCGACCCCGATGGTCTCACCAGCGGAGAGATCGACCGCGCGGTGCGCGAGGCCATGCTGCACCACGGAAGCGTGTACGCGGTGGACGGCGACCTGATCGCGGCACTCGACCCGGAGATCATCCTGACACAGGCCGTGTGCGAAGTATGCGCGGTGCCGACGGGCGGCGTGCTCGACCTCGTGGCGAAGCGCAACCTGGGGGCGCAGGTCGTCTCGCTCGATGCCCACACGATCGCCGACATCCTGGAGTCGATCGAACAGGTGGGGGTCGCCGCCGGGGTGCTGGAGCGCGCGGAGGAGGAGGTATCCCGGCTCCGGGCGCGCCTCGATGCGGTGGCGGCGGCGGTGGCGGACGCGCCGCGTCCGCGCGTACTCGCGATCGAGTGGCTCGATCCTCCGTTCACTCCGGGACACTGGGTCCCCGAGATGATCGAGCTCGCGGGCGGCGACAACCTGGCCGGCGAAGTCGGAGCCCCGTCGAAACAGGTCGCTCCCGAAGACCTCACGGGACTCGACCCGGACGTCCTCGTGGTAATGCCCTGCGGGTACGGACTGGAGGGGGCCGCCGAAGACGCTGACGCGAACGCCGGCTGGCTGAATCGCGTGGCCCCGCGGGCCATCGCCGGGGGTCGGGCCTTCGTGGTCGACGCATCGGCCTACTTCAACCGGTCGGGACCGCGCTTCGTGACCGGCGTCGAGATCCTCGGTGGACTGCTCCATCCCGACCGGGTGCCGTTTCCCGGACCCGGGCTCGCCGCCCCCTGGCCCGGAGACCGCTCGGGCTAGCTGTCGAATACCACCTGTCGGACTTCATCGACCGCGGGGATCTCCCGGATGGCATCGAGCACGTCGACCGGCACCTCGCCGTCGATCGTCACGACACCGAGCGCCGGGCCACCCTCTTCGCTGCGAGCCTGATGATACTCGGCGATGTTGACCCCGGCCTTGCCCAGCGCCGTGCCGACCTCGCCGATCACGCCCGGAACGTCCTGATTGTGCACGAGCAACAGCGTTCCCGCCGGCACCGTATCGACGTGGAACTCGCCGATCCTCACGATCCGGGTCAGCTCGCCGTCACCGAGGAGTGCCCCCGACACCACGAAGTCGTCGTCCGGACCTCCGTGCGTCGCGCGCAGCTGCACGTGGTTCGTGTAGTCGCGTAGCGCGCCCGTACGGACCCGCGCGACTTCGATACCCTGCTCGCCCGCGATCGAGAGAGCGTTCACCACGTTGATCGGGGGCTCGACACGACGCCCGAGAAAGCCCTCGAGGGCGGCCGCCGCGAGCGGCCTCAGAACGCCCGGAATCGACCCGGCGTACTGTACTTCGACTCGCTTGCAGCGTCCATCGTCCAGTTGCCCGAGCAGCATGCCGAGCCGTCGTCCCAGTTCCATGACCGGCGCCACGCGGCCGCGCTCTCCCGCCTCGAACGGCGCGTTCAGCGCTGTCTGATAGTCGGCGGAGAGGAGAGCGTCCCGAACGGCCACCGCGATCTGCCGCGACACTTCGGCCTGCGCTTCCGCCGTCGATGCGCCGATGTGCGGCGTGAAGACGAGGTTCGGGGCGTCCCGGAGCGGGGAGTCCTCGGGCAGCGGCTCGCGTTCGTACACGTCGAGACCGGCGGCGCCGAGCTTCCCGGACCGCAGGGCATCGGCGAGGGCGGCCTCGTCGACCAGTCCACCGCGCGCGGCGTTGATCAGCATGGCCCCGTCGGGCATCTGCGCGATCTCCTCCGCGCCGATCAGCCCGCGGTTCTCCGCCGTGAGCGGCAGGTGGAGCGTGACGACATCCGAGCTCTCGAGCAGCTTCTCGAACGACACGAGCGACAGACCCAAATCGTTGGCCCGATCCGCCGGCACGTAGGGATCGAACGCGAGCACCCGCATGCCGAACGCTCGGGCGCGTCTGACGACCTCCGCACCGATGCGTCCCGCACCGACGACGCCGATCGTCTTGCCGAAGAGCTGCGTGCCCGCCAGCGCCTTCCGCTTCCACTCCCCGGCCCGCACGCTCGCGTCGGCTTCGGCGATGTTGCGGGCAGTCGCGAGGAGCAGCGCGAACGCGAGTTCGGCGGTCGAATACGTGTTCGCGGCCGGGGCGTTCAGCACGGCGATGCCCCGACGGGTGGCCGCCTCGATGTCGATGTTGTCGACGCCCACACCGGCGCGCCCGATGACCTCGAGCGTATCAGAACCGCTGATCAGCTCGGCATCCACCTTCGTTCGGCTGCGCACGATCAGACCGGAGGCGCCGGCGAGCGCATTGCTCAGGGTCTCCCGGTCGTCGCCCGTGTGGTCTTCTACTGCCAGGCCCTGAACCGCGTCCAGGACCTCGATCCCTTCGGGGCGTAGCGGGTCCGCGATGATGAGGCGCTTCGCGGCGCCCGTGTTGATTCCTCTAGTCACAGTTCTCCGTCCAGAACGTTCAGGAGCTCATCGAGCTCGGCGACGGTGTGATCCCCCATGTGTCCGATACGGAACGTGGGCTCTCGAAGCTTCCCGTACCCCGGCGCCACGGTATACCCGTGCCGTGCCGCTCGAGCGGCGACCTCCGGACCCGTGAGCCCGTCTGGAAGCATGATGGCCGTCACACAGGGAGATCGGTAGCCCTCGGGCGCGAGGACCCGAAAGTCCTGCCCGGTTCGGGCCGCGATCTCATCGACCCACTCGTAGGTGCGCTGCGCCATTGCCTCGTGACGCGCCCACCGGGGCTCGAGCCCCTCGGCCATGATCCGCTCGAGCTGGCATTCGAGGGCGAAGAAGAGCGACACCGCCGGCGTGGTGGGCGTCTGACTCTTGTCGACCAGGTTCTTGTCGTACTTGAGCAGATCGAAGTAGAAGCCCCGGTTCTCGACCTCGGCCGCCCGGGCCATCGCCCGCTCGGACGCGACGGCGAACGCGAGTCCCGGCGGAATCGCCAGAGCCTTCTGTGAACCGGTGAGGACGAAATCGATCTCCCATTCGTCGGTCGCGACCCTCGCCCCCGCGAGCGATGAGACGGTGTCGACCGCGAGTAGCACGTCGTCGAACTCGCGGACGACGGCGGCCAGTTCGGCCAGCGGATTCAGGACCCCGGTGGAGCTCTCCGAATGCACCACCGTCACGAGGTCGTATTTCCCGGGCTCGGCGGCGAGGGCCTCGCGCAGCGCCCCCGGGGTGCTCGGCTCACCCCACGGCACCTCGAGCAGGTCGGCATCTCTGCCGGTGGCTTGGGCGATGTCGTGGAAGCGGTGACTGAACGAACCGCAGGACAGACACAGCACCCGCTTGCGGGTGAGGTTCGTGATCGCCGCTTCCATCATGCCTGTGGCGGACGACGTAGCGACGTAGACCGGCCGCTCGGTGACGAAGAGGTCGGAGAGATGGGCCTGCATCCTCCGCATCAGCGCGCTGATCTCAGCGCTCCGGTGTCCCATTACGGGACGGACCATGGCGCGTAGAACATCGTGGTCGACCTCGGTCGGCCCCGGGAGGAAGTACTTGCCGAAGGGCGTAATGTCGCTCATAGGTCGCGTTTCGATCCCTTGCTTGGTTCCGGTTGGACCCCTGCTGCAAGCGGCAGATGGTATCTCTCCGGACGCCTTCCTGCTACCACCGGGATGGGGCCCGGTTGACGCACCCTTCCGCCGCGATGATCTTCCGCCGCAATTCGACTGTGGGCGGAGCATCGAGGACACATGCGCTACATCACGCTGACCGAGGTATCACCGGAGGACGTGCTCTCCAGAGCCAAGCGTTTCTTCCAGGAGCACTCGACACTCGAGGTACGGGAGGAGACCCGGGATTCGGTGACGTTTGCGGGCGCCATCGGGCTGGCGACTTTCTCCGTCGACCGTGACGGCGGATACACCAACGTCCACGCGGAGACGGACCGCGTCGTCGGGCTCGACGTCACGGACCTGGCCAAGCGCTTCCTCTACACGCTTCGAAACCACTGAGATCGCGAACGGTCCGGAGGGAAACGGGATGACGGCTTCGGAGTCCATAAAGGTGCGCCTGACGATGCCGGATCGCTGGCTCGAGCATGTCGTCGAGCTGTCTCCCGACATGTCCGTGTCGGAGGCGAAGGCGATGGGTATCCGAGAGCTGCTGCAGCGGACCTCGGATAACCCGGCCGACTTCTATACCGAGTACGACGAGAAGGAAGTCGTCGACGAGTCGCAGTCGCTCGGGCAGCTCGGGATCCGGACGAACGGCGTCCTCTCGATTCGAGCGTACGACCTCGGGCACTACCCTCGATTCGTCGGCTGATCCCCGACGGCTACGTCGGCTTCCAGCTCTCCCGGGGGCGCGCTCGCCCAGGGGCTCTTCCTCGAGAAGTAACGACGCGTCTCTCTCCGTACGATCCCTGACAACAACAGCAGGCCGAGGAGGTTCGGCGCGGCCATCAGCGCGTTGAGGATGTCGGAGACCAGCCACACGACGTCCAGATCCACGACCGACGACGAACCGACGACCAGGACGAAGGCGAGCCGGTAGAGCGGGACCGCCCGCTCGCCGGCGAGGTACGTGAGACACCGCTCCCCGAAGTAGGACCACCCTATGATCGTGCTGAACGCGAACAGGGTGATGGCGACCGCGATGAAGTACCCGCCGACTTCGCCCGGCAGTCCGTTCTCGAACGCGAGCTGCGTCATGTTCGCGCCGCTCCGGCCCGAATCGAACGCGCCCGTCGAAAGAATGGCGAGCCCGGTGAACGTGCAGACGATGATCGTGTCGATGAACGTCCCCGTCATCGCGACGAGCGCCTGACGCACGGGCTCCCGCGTCTTCGCCGCCGCCGCCGCGATGCCACCGGTTCCCAGCCCGGACTGGTTCGAGAAAATCCCGCGGGCCACGCCGAACCGGACGGCCTGGAGCATCGTATACCCGAGCGCCCCGCCCGCGGCGGCCCGCGTCCCGAAAGCGTTGTCGAAGATGAGCGAGAACGCCGCGGGAACCTGATCCCGATTCAGGATGAGAAGAAGTCCCGAGCCGAGCAGGTACAGCACGATCATCGAGGGGACGAAGATCCCCGCGAAGCGACCGATCGACCGGATCCCGCCGATGATCACCGCCCCCACAGCCAGCGCGACGACGATTCCGACGATCCACTCCGCGACGCCGAACGAGTCGTTGATGGCGGCGGCGACGGCCTGAGACTGCACCGCGTTCCCGATCCCGAAGGCCGCGACCGCCGCAAAAGCCGCGAACGATACCGCGAGGGCCCTTCCGAGCCGCCCGCCCCCCAGCCCGTGCTCAAGGTAATACATGGGTCCGCCCGCCTTCTCGCCACGCGAGTCGGTCTCTCGGAAGCGGACGCCCAGCACGGCTTCGGCGTATTTCGTGGCCATCCCGAGCAGGCCGGCGACCCACATCCAGAAGAGGGCGCCCGGACCGCCCGCGGCCAGCGCGGTCGCGACGCCGACGATGTTCCCGATTCCGACGGTCGCGGCCAGTGAGGTCATGAGCGCCTGGTAGTGGGAGACGTCCCCCTCGCGCTCTCCCCCCTCCTCGCGGCCGCGCACGAACGCCAGCCATAGACCGCTAGCGAGCTTTCGGAACTGCAGGCCGCGGAGCAGGACAGTGTAGTTGAAGCCCGTGAGTAGCAGCAGCAGGATGAGCGGGAGGCCCCAAACGGTGCTCTGGATTTCTGTGAGGATCTCGGCCACGCTGCTCCTCGACGTTGCGCTCATGGCGTCCAGGGTCGGTCGCCGGCTTCCACCGGCCGGACCGGGGTGCCCGAAGGGCGTCAGGTTAGGATCAACGCGAAGCTGTCGTCAACGTTTGACGGACGCCCTCCATGGCACTAACCGTCATCTTCGGGTTCCGTCTTCGGCACTCGAAGCGGCGACCCGAGCCCCCGAACCTCCGAGTCGAGTACCCCATGACAGACAGCAGTGAGTTCCCGGCGATCCGCCGCCTGATCGAGGCGCGATCTCCACAGGAGCGCGTACCCGAGGGCGTCGATGCGCTCGCCGCAGGGGTGGACCGCGGCCACCACCTCGCTCTCATCGCCGCGGAAGGAGCCAGGCTCTGCCGCCTTTACTCCGCGGCGGCGATCCAGGACCTCGCCGACCACGAAGAGGCTCGGGCGCTCATCCTGGTCGCGACGCCGGACAGGGGGCGACGGCTCGCCCGCTCGATAGAACGCTTCGGACACGCATGTGGTTGGGAGACCGTGCTCTGGAGCTCGGGGAACGGCCCGAAGGGCGCCGCCGTGCCCTCCCGGTGCGTGCTCGTGTCGACACCCTCGAACCTCCTCGCGGCCGTGCGGGCCGGGGATGTCGCTCTCGGCGACGTTCGGCTGTTCGTTCTGGATGACGTCGCGGCACTGGCCGAGGAGTGGGTCGCGGTCGACAGCCTGCTGCAGAGCATCGAGGGGGAGGTACGGAGAATCGCCGTCACCCACCGCCGGGACGCCGAGTTCGATGGACTGCTCGAGCGCCTTCTCCCGCGTGCGCGTCGCTGGCCGCGCGAGTTGTTCGACCTCGACGCGGGCGAGCGTCCCGCCCGCGAGGGGCCTCCTGTCCGTTACGCGACGGCCGGTACCCATGATGACCGACTTCTGCTCCTCGTGGACATGCTCCGCGACTGGGCGACGGACCAGGGTCTCGCTGGCGTGCGGGTCTGGTGCGCCGATGAGGCCGCCGCCTCGGGCGTGGCCGCCGCGCTCGCCGTCGAGGGTATCGCGACCGGCGACGGTGGCGTGCGCGTACGTCCGTTCGAAGTGGCCGGCGACGAACCCGCGGGGCCCGGGGCCCCTGCCGTAGCGTTCGGCCTCCCGTGGACCGCCGAAGAGCTCGTCGCGACGCTGGGCCCGGCGACGAAGCGGGCAGCGATCATCGAGCCGAGGCACGGCCGACAGATGGAGATCCTGGCGGAACGGGCTGGCTGGCCGGTCCGCCCCCTCCCGGGCAAGCCGCGCACCGACCCGGGCGACCTCGGTGCGTTTCGCGCGCACATCGAGGACGCGATCGAGTCGCAGGACCTGGCGACCGGCACCTTGTTGATCGCCCCCCTCGTCGAGACGCACGGCTACGAGCGCGTGAGCGCGGCCCTCGCGGGACTGCTGCGGGCGGCCCGATCGGGGGGGGGCGGGTCCGAGGAACCCGCCGGCACGACCGGCCCGACGTCTCCCGGCGCTGCGGGGGGGGGCGGGAGACCGGGGGTAACCGCCTCCCCGGATGCTCGTCGGGCCTCCGCCCCCGCGTGGAGCAAGGTGTGGGTCAATGTCGGCCGGCAGGACGGGGCCGCACCAGGAGATTTCGTGGGCGCGATCACCGGCGAGACCGGGGCCGCGGGGGCGCAGATCGGGAAGATCGACATCCGGCAGAAGTTCTCGCTGATCGACATCGATTCGATGATCGTGGACACGGTCATCCAGAGCATGACCGGGAAACAGATCAAAGGACGGGACGTCGTCGCGCGTCTGGACCGCAGTGGGTAGACAGCGCGCGACCGCGGCATCGTTTCTGTTCCTCGCCTGCGTCTGTCCGCTCGCCGGGCAGACCGGGCCTTCGGTCGACAACCTTCCGGACTCGCCCGGCGGCACGATGGAGATGCTCCTCGAGCGGACGATCCTGAAAGTGGACGTCCTGAAGCTGACCGTGCGGGTGGATCCTCCCGCCGCGAGTCGGCTGGCCGGGTTCGCGGTGGCGCGGGGCGGCTATGACCGCGAATTCGAGGATGCGATCGTGGACCTGCTGCTGGAGACGGACCGGGCCGTCGCCAGCGTCGAGTTCAAGCGCAGCATCGGACTCGACCAGTTCCTCGACGGAGTTGACGAGGATCTCGGTCGCGCCGTCGCCGCCGGCTGGGTCGAGCCGGAGGCGTTCCGGGAGATCACGGCCGGTCTGCGCGAATGGCTCGCCTTTCTCGCGACGCGAGGGATCAAGAAAGGGGACCGGCTCGTCTACGAGAAGAACGGCGAGACCCTGCGCACCACCTACCTCGAGGCCGGTGCGGGCGAGCTCTCGCTGGACCAGACGGACAGCGGGCCGCAATACGTCATGGCGTTCTGGGGCGGGTACTTCGCTCCGGGGACCACATTCCGGGAAGGCCTGTCGCGATCGCTCTGGGAGTTGCCGAACTAGAAGACTGCGTCAGGATGCCGGGATCAGGCGTCGTTGGCGCCCGTGACGTCAGCGAAGAACGGAGCCCACTTCTCGGGGGGCGACGGCGCCGTCAGCAGGCTCACCACGATGAGCAGACTAATCGACGCCATCACACCGGGAATGACGATGTAATCGCTGGATGCGAAGTCGAACGGCGTGTCGCCCAGCGTCAGCGTGAAGTTCGTCCCCAGGCTGTTCAGGATCTTTATCCCGACGATGGTCCCGAGCCCGCCCGCGATGCAGGCCACACCACCCTGGGCGGTCACCCGCTTCCACAGGAACGCGGCAAGCAGCGCCGGCGTCAGGCTGGCCCCGACGAGCGAGTAGGCATAGAGCGCCATGGCCAGCACGCTGTCGAACATCGTCAGCACGACGAGACCGAGCGCGCCGAACAGAACGACGAACGCTCGCTGCACGTTGAGCTTCTTCCTATCGGACGCCTCGGGGTCGACGAAACGCTCGTAGATATCGCGACTCACGTTCGTGGACGGGACCAGCAGAAACGTGTTCCCTGTCGAAAGGACGATCGCGATCGCCGACGATAGCAGGATCACCCCGCCCAGCATCGGGAGCCCGTTCCGTGCGATGTGCAGGATGATCGTCTCCCCCGCCCCACGGCCCCCCGCGAACGTGGCCGTCGCGAGCTCGGGATAGACCGCCCGCCCCACGACGCCCAGCAGCGCGATCGCGACCTCGATCACGATGACGCCGACGAGCATGCCGACGACCGCCTTCTTGGCCGCGGAAGCGTTCTTCGCCGAAAAGAACTTCTGGTACATCCCGCTCTCACCTAGCAGCAGCAGGAACGTGGGCATCGCGACGCCGAGGACCCAGAGGATGTTGTGCCCCCCGAGCGGGGCCGTATGGAGTTCCGGCAGAGCAGCAGTGATCGCCCCGATGCCCCCGTTTGCGAAGACCATGTACGGGAGGGCGAGCAAGACCCCGATGGTGATGATGATCCCGTTGAAGATGTCGACCGTGACGATCGACACCATCCCGGCGAGCGCCGTGAAGAGGACGATCGTCACACATGTGATCAGCATCCCCATCTCCGCCGAGATCGCGCCGTCCGTGACGATCATCAGAATCCAGCCGCCGCCGCGGAACTGGTAGGCCGCGATCGTGACGTAGGCGAGGATGATCCCGATCGTGCCGAGCACGCGGGCGGTCGCGTTGTAGCGCTTCTCGAGAAGATCGGGGACGGTGTACTCGGCGATGCTGCGGACCCGGGGCGCCAGGAAGAACGCGACGACGAGACCCGCCCAACCGCCGAACGAGAACCAGAGCTCCGCGATCCCCGTGTTGTAGGCCAACCCGGCCCCGCCGAACAGCGAGCCAGATCCGATCCACGTGCAGACCAGCGTCCCGACCAACATCGCGACCGGGACGGAACGTCCGGCGACCATGAAGTCCTCGTGGCTCCTCACGGACCGGGAGCGCCAGATGCCCACCCCGATCAAGACCAGCGGGTAGGCTATGACGGCCGCTACGAGGGGACTCACTCGTCCACGCCCATTCGCCGCTTCAACTCCTCGAGCATGTCTTCCGCTCTCGACTCCCGGAGTTCCTTCTCCACGGCGTAGTCCCGACGCGGAGCTGCTTCGGACAACGGATCGAGATCGAGGTCGAGCTCGCGCGCCGCCGCATCGACGTCCGAGGCGCCCTCCATCTTCTCCGCCATGCGGTCGAAGGCGTCGACCGAATCGAGGCGTGTCGTCTTGTTCTCGATCGCCTTCGCGCGACGCTGCTGAATGCCGATCGCGTCTCGCCGCGTCATCGCCTCCTTCAGCTGCTCGGTCATTTGCACGACCTCATCGCGGTGCTGGAGGATCTCGTGCCTCGTCGTCTCGGCCTTCATCACAAGGACCTCGAGCCGCTGTCGGTGCTGCGCCGCGAATCGCTCGGCAACCTCCTGAGTCTCGGTATCGCCGATCTTGCCGGCCTGGGCGGCCCGCCGGTCGCAGGCCTCGGCCTCGGCCTTCTCCCGATCCGCCTGCTTGAGCTGGGACGTCATCAACGTCTCGAGCTCGGGGATGCGGGTCTTCGTCTCGACGAGCTCGTCTCGCATGTGGCGAATGAGCTGGTCGACATCGTCGTCGGTGACGTCGTCGATCTTCGACTCCAGGTGGTCGAGCGCCTGATCGACGACGCGCTTGATTCGTCTGAACATTCGAGAATTCTAGGCGGGACAAGGTCATCTCGTCCAGCGACGCGCCCGACCGGCGGGCGTAGGGCTTTCGCACGGCAGTCATTGATCCGTTATTGGTGGTGCCATGAAACAGGTATATCGAGTCGAGGGCATGCACTGCGCCGGTTGTTCGTCGGCGGTCGAACGGGGACTGAACGCGATCGAGGGGGTCTCCGCGGTCGTCAGTCTGCCGGCCGAGACCGCGTCGATCGACATCAGCGGCTCGGCCGCGACCTTCGACGATCTCCGGGCTGCCGTGGAAGGGATGGGGTACGTCCTGCTTCCTCCGACGGCGTCCGGCGACGACGCCCTTGCTGCGGAGCGCGAGCGGCTCGAGCGAGCCGACGCGGCGCTCGGTAACGCGCGACAGCGCATGTGGCTGGCCTGGGGCCTCACGCTCCCGATCATGCTCTGGATGATCCCGGAGATGGGGTTCGGGGTCAGGTGGCCGACACCGCTCGTGTTCGACGCCGGAATGACCCTCCTCGCCCTGCTGGTCGCGGCGGGGCCGGGCGGTCCGACGTTCGCTTCCGGGTTCCGGTCGGCCCGCGGCGGCGTTCCCAACATGGACGTGCTGATCGCGCTCGGCGCGGGCGTTTCCATCTTCACCGGCGTCTGGGCGACGCTGCACGTGCTCGGACTGGCGCAGATGATCATGAACTTCGCCGGGATCGGAGCCATGATCCTCGCGATCCATCTGACCGGCCGGTACATCGAGACGCGGGCGCGCGGGCGCGCGTCCGCCGCGATTCAGGCGCTGCTTTCGCTCGAGGCGCCGGTCGCACGCGTCGAACGGGACGGGAACGAGATCGAGATCCCGACGAGCGAGGTTCGGGTCGGCGACGTGATGATCGTCCGCCCGGGCGAGCGCGTTCCGACGGACGGCGAGATCCTCGAGGGGCGTAGCTCGATCGACGAGTCGCTCGCGACGGGCGAGTCGATCCCGGTGGAGAAGGGCGTCGGGGACTCGGTGATCGGCTCCACGGTCAATCATCTCGGCGTGATCCGGGTGCGGGCCACCGGCGTCGGATCCGACACGTTCCTCGCCCGGGTCATCCAGCAGGTCGAGGAGGCGCAGGCGAGCAAGGTGCCCATCCAGGAGTTCGCGGACAGGGTCACCGCCGTCTTCGTTCCGACCGTCGTCCTCATCGCCGCCGCCGCGCTGATCGGATGGCTCCTCTTCCCCGCTCCGCTCGCGCAGCTCGCGGACCAGGCCGCGGGGTTCCTTCCATGGGTCAATCCAGAACTGGGCGCTGGCTCCCTGGCCGTGTTCGCGGCCGTTGCCGTCCTGGTCATCGCGTGTCCGTGCGCGCTCGGGCTCGCCACTCCCACCGCCCTCATGGTGGGCACCGGGCTGGGGGCGACGCGCGGGGTTCTGATACGGGACGGAGCGGCAATCCAGGCGCTCGACGGTACCGACACGCTGGTCTTCGACAAGACCGGCACGCTCACACGCGGAGAACCCGAGGTCACCGACGTCCGCACGGTCGGTGGAATCACCGACGACGCCCAGGATCGAACGATGCCGATCGACTCCGCATCGGAACGCGGGCTCCTCAGGTTTGCCGCGGCGGTCGAGCGGACATCCGAGCACCCGCTCTCGCGCGCGATCGTACGCGCCGCGGAGGAACGAGGAGTGACGTTGCCGCACGCGCGGAACGTCGAGGCGATCGTCGGGCGAGGAATCCGCGGGGAGGTCGAGGGCGCGACGGTCGTCGTAGGCAACGAACGGCTCCTGAGGGAGTCGGGGATCGATGACGGGCGGGCGGGCAAGCTCGTCGAGGCGCTGCAGGAGCGCGCCCGAACGGTGGTTCTCGTGGGTGTCGATGGACACCTCCTCGGAGCGATTTCGCTCGAGGACGCGATCCGCGAGGACGCCCTCGAGACCGTCCGCGCCCTCCGGAAGGTCGGTTTTCGGACCGTGATGCTTACGGGCGACTCCGAGGCGGCGGCCTCCGTGGTGGCCGAAACCGTGGGAATCCGGGACTACCGGTCGGGGTTGCTTCCGTCCGACAAGGTGGACGCCGTGCGGGAGTTGCAGGCGGGTGGGGCCTCCGTCGCGTTCGTCGGCGACGGGATCAACGACGCGCCGGCGCTCAAGATCGCGGATGTGGGGCTCGCCGTCGGCACCGGGACGGACATCGCGATCGAGGCCGCCGACATCACGCTGGTCTCCGATGACCTCGGCGCGGTCCTGCGAGCCGCGCGCCTGGCGAAGGCGACGTTCCGGAAGATCAAGCAAAACCTGTTCTGGGCGTACTTCTACAACGTGATCGCGATCCCGGTCGCCTTCCTCGGACTGCTGCACCCGGCGGTTGCCGAGGCGGCGATGGCACTCAGCTCGATCACGGTCGTCGCGAACGCCAACCGGCTCAGGTTCACCCGGCTTTGAGATTCGAGTTTGCGGGCTCCGATCGGGCACCGCATCATATCGGCGTTCGACTGCCCGGGCGTGAGCGCACCGCTGCACGGCCGGTCGTTCCGAAACCCCTGTGAGAGGCCGATGGCGTCACGTTTCGTAGGACTCGGGCTCGGTCTGTGGTATCTGGCCGCGCCGATCATCTGGAGCTACCCGTTCGGGTTCCTTTGGTGGCACAGCGCCGTAATCGGCATCGCGATCATCGCGGTCACGATCTCCTTCAACCTCGGCATCAACCGGTTGAGCGGATGGGGGCTCATCGCGATCGGAGCGTACTCGATGTTCGCTCCGTTCATTCACGCGTATCTGAGCAACGCTCAGGGGCTGTTCAACGATCTCGTGTTCGGGATCGTAACCGTCGGAACCGGCGTGGCGATGGGCGGTGCGGGGATCGAGTACGGAGACGAGGCGCGCTCGACGGCTTGAGACGTTCCCCGGGAAATCGTCTTCCGGCGCGTCCCTTACGCCCCGAACTTCGCGAGCCGCCCGGCCCGGGCGGCCACCAGCGGCATCAGTTCGCAGCCTCGCCGGATCCCGTGGACGCCGCCGAGACAGGCGGTCTCTCCGAACCGTTCCGTCGCGTCGTTCGCCGCCTCACCACCGTGAATCAGGAACGGAACCGGGTGCCAACTGTGGTTGCGAAGCAGTGCGGGCGTGGCGTGGTCTCCGGTGACGATGACGACGCCCGGACCCGCCGCCATGAGGTCTGGCACGATCGCGTCGGCCTCCTCGATCACTGCGACCTTTCGATCGAAGTCCCCGTCCTCTCCAGCCTTGTCGGGCGACTTGAAGTGCAGGAACGAGAAGTCGTAGCGGTCGATCAGGTCACGATATGCTGGGACCAGATTCGCGGCGCCGTCGGGGACCGCGCTCGCATCCATGCCGACGAGGGTCGCGACGCCTCGATACATCGGGTAGGCCGCGGTCGCGGACGCCCGCATGCCGAAGACATCCGGAAAGGCGGGCCAGACCGGGCGAACCGAAGCTCCGCGCGTGAGGGCCATGTTCGCCGTCGGCTGAGACGCCAGGACATCGCGGGCATGTCCAAGGAACTCCTTGATGAGCGCGGCGGCCGGGGCCGACTCGGCATTCCGCGGCTCTGGAGCGAGGGGAAGCTCCCCGACCCGTCCGGGATCGGTATCGCCCACGTCACCGGCGGTCGGGGCGTCGGGCCGGAGTACGACGATGAATCTGTGTTCCTTCACGTGGCGAACGAAGCAGCGCGCGCCCGACATCTCGATCTCGTCGAGCGCCGCGGCCAGCGGCGCCGCGTCTTCGGAAGCGATGCGTCCCGCCCGCCGATCCGTCACTCGTCCGGCGTCGTCGACCGTGCAGAAGTTGGCCCGGATCGCGATGTCCGACGCGTCGAGCGGAAACTCGATCCCGAGCGCTTCCAGCACCCCGCGCCCGGTCTCGTAGACCAGGGGATCATAACCGAACAACGCGAGGTGTCCGGGTCCGCTTCCAGGGGTCATGCCGGGTCCGACGGGCTCGTGGAGGCCGCAGGTTCCACCGCGCGCGAGCTCGTCGAGGTTGGGCGTGGCGGCCGCCTCGAGGGCCGTGGCACCGCCCGGTTTCATCGGGAGTCCACCGAGACCATCGAGCACGAGCAGGAGGACCTTGCGGTCGGACGGCTGGGCCATTTGGGCGATGCGTTCGAGTCTCATGGCCGCCAACGTATGAGTCGATTTCGCGAGGTGCCAGCATGGTAAGCGACGTCGCCCCGGCGGTACGGGTCGAGGGGCTGACGAAGCGGTTCGGACGCCGCTGGGCGTTGCGTGGCGTCGACTTTCAGACCCCCCCCTCGACGGTCGTGGCGCTTCTCGGCGCGAACGGGACCGGCAAGACGACGCTTCTCCGGGTGCTCGCGACCCTGCTCCGCCCCACGGGCGGAACGGCCGAAGTCCTCGGGGCGGATGTCGCACGGAGCCCCGATGCGATCCGGCGGAGCACGGCCCTCATGACTCCCCTTGGTCATGCCTACGACGAGCTGACTGGTGTGGAGAACCTCGTATTCGCCGCCCGCATGTGTGACCGCCCGGCCGGCCGGGACGGGCTTCTCGAGCTCCTCGGGGCCGTAGGACTCGAAGCGTCCGCGGACCTTCCGGTCCGCAGCTACTCCACCGGAATGCGGAAACGCCTCGAGCTGGCGCGCATCCGTCTGATCGCGCCCCGGGTCGTGCTCCTCGACGAGCCGTTCACGAGCCTCGACGGGGCCGGCGTCGAGCTCGTTCAGGATGAGATCGGCCGCTGGCGGAGCGAAGGGGCCACGGTGCTCATCGCCTCCCATCTCGTGTCCGAGGCCACGCGACACGCGGATCGGACGGTTCGACTGCGCGAGGGGAAGATCGTCGAGGAGGCCCGCCCGTGAGCGACCTCCTGCGGCGGGCTTCGGCGATCCTGCGAAAGGACCTCCTGACGGAGCTTCGAACGCGGCAGGGCATCAGCGCGATGCTCTCGTTCGCGGCCCTCGTCCTCTTTCTCTTCAGCTTCGCGATCGGTCCGAACACGGCACTGCTCGGACAGCTCGCGGGAGGGCTTATCTGGGTCGCGATCATCTTCACGGGGACGCTCTCCCTGAGCCGTGCCTTCCAGACGGAGGAACTGGCCGGCGGGATCCGCCTCCTGCGCGCTTACCCCGGGGATCCTCGGGCCATCCTGCTCGGAAAGCTCGCCGGCAATCTGGTCCTCTTGAGCATTCTGGAGATCCTCCTGTTTCCCGCGGCGGGGATCCTCTTTCAGGTCGATTTTCTGCCCCACCTGGGACCGCTGCTGCTCGTCGCGGCCCTGGGCACGTTCGGGTTCTCCATCGTCGGTACGTTCTTCTCCGCGCTGACGGTCCACGCCCGAGCCCGGGAGCTCCTTCTCCCTCTCCTGCTGTTCCCGGCGCTGATTCCCGTGGTCCTCGGTGCCGTCGGCGCTACCGACGAGATCCTCAAGGGGGATCCGCTCGGCCGCCTGGCGGGCTGGGTTCAATTGCTCGCCTCGTACGACGTGATACTGTTTGTCGTCTGTCTCTGGATCTTCCCGGTGATTCTCGAGGAGTAGGTCTGACGTGAAGGGTCAAAAGACGCTCGGGCTGGTGTCGCTGGTGGGTGTAGGGGCGTGCACGATCTTCGCCCTGTTCGTCCTGCCTCCCGACCGGCTGCAGGGAGAGGTGCAACGGCTGCTCTATATCCACGTGCCTATCGCGTGGGTCGCCATGCTGTCGTTCTTCATGGTCTTCCTCATGAGCCTTCTGTACGTGGTTCAACGGAAGCTCAAGTGGGACCTCATGGCGCTCGCTGCCGTCGAGATCGGCGTCCTCTGCACTGCGCTGACTCTCGTCCTGGGCTCGATCTGGGCGAAGCCGACGTGGGGCGTGTGGTGGGAGTGGGATCCGCGCATCACTACAACGGCCATCCTGTTGATCGTGTACATCGGGTATCTCATCGTTCGGTCGATGTCCGACGATCCGGATCAGCGCGCCCGCTGGGCCAGCGTCATCGGAATCATCGGCTTCGTGCAGGTCCCCGTCGTGTACCTTTCCGTGTTCTGGTGGCGGAGCCTGCACCAGCCGCCGTCCTCCCCGAGATCCATGGCGAGCGCCTTCGGAACCGTGATGTTGTTGAGTTTCGTGGCCTACACGGTCGCTTTCACATACCTGATGATCCGTCGTTACAGGCTCGCGCAGAAGGAACTCGCGATCGAGATGAGAGGCCCCGAGGAGGCACCGTGAACAACCCCATGTACCTGGTCGCGGGGTACGGAATCACGTTCGTCGCGATTCTGGCCTATCTACTGCATCTCCGGAAGCGCGAACGGGACGTCGACCGGGAGCGCTAGGTCCGGACGAGCCCCATCGTTCGAGAGCGGGCAACACGAGGGCTATCCGAGGTGTTACCCGTTCACAGCGCGTGTGGAAAAACGTGCAAACCGTACCGGGGACCCTTATTATGTCAAGTTTGTATCAACCGCCCCCCGCACGGGACGCGCTTCCCTTCAAGCACCTGCACCTGGATGTGATTCATATATGGCTACGACTCGACGCCGCCGGATGTTCTTCGACACCCGCGCACTCGATTCCTTCGATCAGTACCTGCAGGATGTCGAGCGATATCCTCTGATCCAGGATCCCGCCACCGAGCGGGAGATCGCGCGGAAAGCACGTGCGGGAGACCGGCAGGCGGCTGAGCGACTCGTAACGGCGAACCTGCGTTTCGTTATTTCGTACGTGAAGAAGTACCAGGGTCGCGGGCTCAACCTCGCGGAGCTGGTGTGCATCGGGAACGAGGGCCTGCTCAAGGCCGTGAAGAAGTTCGATCCCGACAAGGGCGTGAAGTTTATCTCCTACGCCGTGTGGTGGATTCGCCAGACGGTACTGCAGGCGCTCGCCGAGCAGACCCGTTCGGTCCGGATCCCGCTCAACCAGAACTCGAATCTGGTGAAGCTGTCGCGGACGGAGACCGCCCTCACGCAGAAACTCGGGCGTTCGCCGACCGATCGCGAGATCGCGGATGAGATGGAAGAGCCGGTCGAGACGGTGCGGGCGCTGCGCCGCGTCGCCTCCGCGGAGCTCAGCCTCGACGCGCCGCTCGACAAGTCCGACCGGGACAGCGCTTCGTTCGGCGAGCGGTTCGCCGGCATGGACGACGCCGACATAGAGGAGGACGTGGAGGGCCAGGCCCGCCGCGAATTCCTCGAGAAGATGTTCGAGCGTTACCTGACGGAGCGTGAGCGGAAGATTCTCGTCCTGTACTACGGGCTCGATGACGGCGAGGAGATGACCCTCGAGGAGATCGGCTCGCTACTGGGCGTCACCCGTGAGCGGATCCGACAGATCCGGAACCGCGCCTTCGACAAGCTCCGCGCGTCGCCGGACGGCGAGGCTCTCGAGGGCTTCTGGAGAGCGTCCGCCTAGCGGACGGAGACCTCCCCCCCGGCAGGCCGCCGACAACCCATCTGCAGCCTCGGGATCAAAAGAAAGGGGCCGCGAGCGATCGCGGCCCCTTTTCTCGTGTATCCCGCATCCGGCGTCGTCTACGTCCCACGGCGCGGCAGGGCACGATTCACTGACTCCCTCCGGAAGCCTCCCCGGAGGACTCTGCAGCAGCAAGGGCAGCCTGGATCTGGGCCTCGATGAACGAGTAGGGCTCGACGCCGGTCATATCGAGCTTTCTCCCGTTGATAAAGATGGTCGGCGTCGATCCGACGCCGAGCGACTCCCCATACTTGCGGGCGGCCGCGATCTGATCGAGGTACCGCCCCTCGGACATGCACGAGCGGAAGGCGCCCTGATCCAGCCCCACGTCGTCCGCGATCTCGTCGTAGATCCCGCCCGGATTCTGGCTCGTGTACCAGCGAGCCTGCCGCGCGAAGAGCATGTCGTGGAAGATCCAATACGCGTCCTGTTCCCCCGCGCACCGCGCGGCCATCGAGGCTGAGATCGTGTTCGGGAATCCGCCGAGGACGAAATCGAACGTGATCCAGCGGACGGGCGCACCGCTTACCTCGACGTAGTTCTGCCGGAGGAGCTTACCGGCAAACGAGGAAAACTGTGCGCAGTGCGGACAGGAGTAGTCGGCGAACTCCATGATCTCGATGGGGGCGTCGGGGTTGCCCAGCGGGATTCCGACGTTCTTGTCCGGCTGCGCCGTCGCTGCGAGTCCCTCGAACTCGGCGGGGGACGGCATAGCCGCGGTCGATCCGAGCCCGCCCCGCTGGCTCATCAGCCATCCGGCGCCGGCCACGACAATGAGCAGTCCGAGCAGATAGAAAACCCGGTTTCCGCCCTCCTTCGATTCGTTTGCCTGCGGTTTGTTCTGAGCCAAGCCTTCAGTCCTTTCAGAAAATCAACCAGGCGAGCACTGCGACGACGGTAAATGTAACCGACGCGAGGATCGCCAATCTCGCGTTTTCGGACAAGCGGCGCCCACGAAGCGTCGCGATGTGGTTCAGTCGCGGGATCAGACGTTCCGTCCAGATATCCGCGATCTCGACCACGACATCGCTCCACACCGCCCCGTATGCACGATCGAGCGTGAGGATCTCGGCCCGCCACGCTTCTGCGGCCTCCTCCAGGCTGTCGTCCTCGGCCTCGGGCGGGGCATGCTCCGTCGCCTGAAGTCGCTGCAGAAGAATATGCTGTCGGGCCAGCACGGGCTCCAGTGCGGCCCCCAGCTCGTCGGAGACACGCTCGAACGTCGTCGCGAGCCGCTCGCGCTCGTCAGGCGTCGCGGTGACCTCCGCCAGGGTCGCCCGGTCGAGTCTCCGTTCGACCGCCAGGCTCTGCACGATGGTCCCGAACACGTGGAAAAGGTGGTCGGACGCCGCCCGGAACGCCGCCCCCGCGTCTTCCCTGAGTTGCTCCGCATCCAGCGCCTCGACCGCGCGAGACAACGACCCGGTGGCCGCCGCGGCGGACTTGCGGAGCATCAACGGACCCAGGGCGATTTCTCCCATGTCCTGGAAGTGCCGTTCGAAGAACGCCGGACCGAGCCGCTCCTTGAGCGCGTGGCTCGCAGGGACACGTGCGGCAGCCGCCTCGCAGGCCGCACGCAGCGCCTCCGAGGAGAGTGCGAACTCGGGAAGATCCGCTGTCGGTGGCGGGGCGACCTCTCCCTTCGCGAACATCTCGATGGCCGCCGCCGACTCCTCGGCCGGCTCGGGGGCCAGGACCGCGACCTTCGCCACCGCCTGGATCTCCTCGGGGAAGAGATAGCGCAACGTCAGCGACACGGCCGGCCCGGTCAGCCGAAGCCCGCCCCGGCCGTGCGTGCCCGGCGCCGAATCGATCTCGCTCACTCGCTCGACGGGCCACTCGAGAGAATGGCTGCGGGACCCTGCGAAGAGGTGGAGTCCCCGCTGCGTGAACACTGCAAGGTGGAGCCCGGAGATCTTCTTCTCGCCGATCGTGCCGGAGACCGCCGTCCCCGCCGTGCAGACCACGACCTCGCGCGTGAGGGGCTGCAGGAGCGATCGCTGTGCGGCACGATCGCTTCCCCGCTCGACACCACGCGCGAGTTCCTCGAGGTCGGCGCTGCCGCCAAGAACGGCGAGAGTCCGCTCGCGCCCAAAGAGAAGCATCAGCCCCGCGCGACGCGACACCCAGAAGACCGTGTCGAGCGGCAGCTCGTTCCCATCGACGACCAGGGCCGCCTCTTCCAGGACCACCCGGGTCGCACGCTGGACCGGCTTCCCGTCCACGAGAACGTCCAGGACGAACTCGCGGGCCTGGCCTTCGACGCGCCGCCGGACGGCGCCTCTCGGTTGGGGATGGTCAGGGGACACGGAGCCTCTTCTCGCGCGTGGCGGTAACTACCGTGCGAACCTCGCATGTTCGGACGCGCCGCGCGACTCGTCGCGCAGCACCGAAAGAACACGCTCCGTGTCCGCCAGCGTCTCGAGGGCAATGTCGGCGCCGGCCTCCTCGAGTTCGGCCCTCGTGAAGGACCCGGTCGCGACGGCCAGCACCCGAATCCCCGCGGCCCGAGCGCACCCGATGTCGCGCGGCGTGTCGCCGATGATCCAGATCCGGTCGTCCTCGTATTCTCGGCCGGTCGACTCGGTCGCGCGGCGGATCGCGATCTGCGGAAGCTCATCGCGGTTCTCGGCGTCGGAGCCGAAGGAACCGAACGGGAATCGGTCCTCGATCCCGCACGCCTCGAGCTTGTGGCGGGCGCCGCGGGCGATGTTGCCGGTCACGAGACCGATCGCCGTTCCGAGGCTCTCGAGCGCCGACAGGAGGTCGTGCACCCCGGGATGCACACGCGCCTGCGCCCGACGGTCCTCGAGGATGGCCTCGAGGCGCACCGCGTAGGAGGTCCACAGGGCGGGCAGACCGGCATCGATCTCGGGGTTGGAGAATCCAGCATGCCGCATCAGCGTTCGGGCGATGAACGGGTCAGTTAGACCCGCGAAGGGCAGCTCGTCGATCGGCCCTGCCGTCCCGAACACCTCGATGAGCGCGATCTCGATTGCATCGCGTCCCGCCCCCGCCGCGTCGACGAGCGTCCCATCGATGTCGAAGAGAGCGAGGACGTCCACCCGTTCAGCCGCCGAGCCACCCGGACAGCAGTGACGGCTCGATGTTCCCGCCCGACAGAACGGCCACCGTCTCGCCCGCATCCGGGGCTTCGACGCGTCCGGACAGGAGCGCAGCCACCGTCGCCGCTCCGCTCGGCTCCACGACGAGCCGCCGTCCGAACAGCCAGAGTACCGCGGCCACGATCGCATCGTCCTCGACCGTCACGACCTCGTCGACGAGATCACGCACGTGCTCGAACGTGAGGTCGCCGGGGCGAACGGGCTTGAGGCCGTCGGCGACGGTCTCCACACGATCGAGGGTGACGGGCGCTCCGTCCTCGACGGAGCGCTGCATCGAGGCCGCGCCCGCGGGCTCCACGCCGACGATGCGGGCCCCGGGAGCCAGTTCGCGCACCGCGGCGGCCACACCGGCGAGCAATCCCCCTCCACCGATCGGCGCGAGCACCGTCGCGACCGGCCGGTCCCCGAGTTGCTCGACCAGCTCCAGACCCACGGTCCCCTGACCGGCAATGATGTCGGGATGATCGAAGGGTGGAACCATGGTGCCGCCATCGGTCGCGAGGATCTCCTCGGCCCGCGCCTTCCGCTCGGCGGAGGTGGTCCCGACGAACTCGACGTCGGCGCCCAGGGCCATGGTCGCGCGGCGCTTCACATCAGGGGCATCGACCGGCATCACAATCCGCGCGGACGCTCCGAACGACCGTGCGGCGAACGCGACTGCCTGCGCGTGGTTTCCCGATGAATACGTGATGAGACCGGCCGAGCGCTCCTCGTCGGTCAGACGCCCGACGAAGTGGTGCGCGCCGCGAGCCTTGAACGCCGAAACCCATTGCAGGTTCTCACACTTGAGCCAGATGCGGTCGGGAGCATCAGTCTGCGGACGTCCGCCGGCGCGGGGCCACGGCGCCGGGACGAGCGGCGTCGTACGGACCGCTCCTCCGATACGCTCCCGCGCCGCCCTGATGTCGTTCAGCGAGACGAGTCCCGCGGGCGATATCACGCCTCGGTCTCCGGGCCGCCCTCCGGTTCCTCGGTCTCCGGGCCGCTCTCCAGTTCCACCGCCTCGACCGCAGCCCCGGGCTCGCCGTTCTCGGCCACGTCGAGCGGGTCGGCGTCCTCGGACACGACCCTCGCGACGTCCATCAGCTCGTCGCCATCGTCCAGGCTGATCAGTCGCACTCCCTGGGTGTTGCGGCCGATCACACGGATCTGCGACGCGGGCTGCCGGTTGATGACGCCGTTCCGGGTCACGAGCATCAACTCGTCCTCGTCCGTGACTTCCTTCACCGCGACGACGCGTCCCGTCTTCTCGTTCGTCTTCAGGTTGATCAGGCCCTTCCCGCCGCGTTTCTGCGAGCGGTAGTCATCCACGCTGCTGCGTTTGCCCATACCGCGCTCCGTGGCGGTCAGCAGGCTCGCGCCTCCGCGCCTGACCACGACCATCCCGATCACGGAGTCGCTCTCGCTCAGATTGATGCCTCTGACCCCCTGCGTCGCACGACCCATCACTCGAGCGTCCGATTCGGGGAAGCGGATCGACATCCCGTTCCGGGTCGCGAGAATGACGTCGTTCGTGCCATCCGTGAGCTTCACGTCGATCAGCCGATCGTCCTCGCGGATATTGATCGCGTTGATCCCGGTCGCCCGGACGTTCCCGTAGTCGGCGAGGCTCGTCTTCTTCACCTGTCCGCCCTGCGTGGCGAACATCAGGGATCGGTCGTCCGTGAACTCCCGCACCCGAACGATCGACGCGATCTCCTCCTCCTTGTCGATCCGAAGGAGGTTGACGATCGGCTTCCCGCGCGCGGTCCGGCCGGCCGGCGGAATCTGGTAGACCTTAAGCCAGTAGACCTGACCGCGTCGCGTGAAGATCATCAGGTAATCGTGCGTCGACGCCAGGAAGAGGTGCTCGACCCAGTCCTCCTCCTTCGTACCCATGCCGGCGATCCCGCGGCCGCCTCTCCGCTGCTGGCGGTACACCTCCGGCGGGATGCGCTTGATGTAGCCCTGGTGCGAGACCGTGATCACCATCTGCTCCTCGGCGATCAGGTCCTCTTCCGTGAAGTTCGCGGCCACGTCGACGATTTCGGTGCGGCGCTCGTCCCCGAACTTCGCGGCGACGGCCTCGAGCTCCTCCCCGACGATCGCCATGCGGATCTCCCGGGACGACAGAATCTCCTCCAGCTCCTGCACCTTCGCCCGCACCTCGGCCAGCTCGGCCTCGAGCTTCTCGATCTCGAGCCCGGTGAGCCGCGCGAGCCGCATGTTAAGAATCGCCTCGGCCTGACGCTCAGTCAGCTCGAAAGCCGCCCTGAGTTCGGCTCCCGCGGTCTCCGTGTCCTTCGCACCGCGGATGATCCGGATCACTTCGTCGATGTTGTCGACCGCGATCTTCAGACCTTCGAGGACGTGCTCTCGATCCTTCGCGGCCGCGAGCTCGTACCGGCTGCGCCGTTCCACGACCTCGTGACGATGCTCGAGGAAATGACCGAGCATGGTCTTGAGGTCCATGACGCGCGGCACACCATCCACCAGCGCGAGCATGATCACACCGAACGTCGACTGCATCTGGGTGTGTTTGTAGAGCTGGTTCAGGACGATCTGCGGGATCGCGTCCCGCTTCAACTCGACGACCATCCGGATGCCGTCGCGGTCCGACTCATCGCGAAGGTCGGAGATGTCGGTGACCTTCTTGTCGCGCACGAGCTGGGCGATCTGCTCGATCATCCGCGTCTTGTTGACCATGAACGGGACTTCGGTGATGACGATCTGTTCGCCGCCCCGCTTCTTTTCTTCGATGTGCGCCCGCGCCCGCATGATGATCCGACCGCGGCCCTGCATGTACGCCTCGGTGATCCCCTGTCGCCCGTAGATGAAGGCACCGGTGGGAAAGTCCGGACCCTGGATGTGCGTCATGAGATCCGCGACGGTCGCGTCCGGATTCTCGATCAGGAGTTGGCAGGCAGCCACGACCTCGGTGAGGTTGTGAGGCGGGATGTTCGTCGCCATCCCGACGGCGATGCCCGACGACCCGTTGACCAGAAGGTTGGGCAGCGTCGACGGGAGAACTGTCGGTTCCTGGAGACGCTCGTCGAAGTTGCCCGTCGTATCGACGGTCTCCTTGTCGATGTCGGTGAGCATCTCGCCTGCCACGGCGGCGAGACGAGCCTCGGTGTACCGGTACGCGGCCGCCGAGTCGCCATCGATCGATCCGAAGTTCCCCTGCCCCTGCACCAGGGGGTACCGCAGCGAGAAGTCCTGCGCCATCCGGACGAGCGAGTCGTAGACCGCGCTGTCGCCGTGCGGGTGGTACTTACCGATGACATCACCGACGACGGTGGCGCTCTTCCTGAACCCTCTCGTCGGGCCCAGCCCGGCCTCGTGCATCGCGTAGAGGATGCGTCGGTGGACCGGCTTCAACCCGTCCCGTACGTCGGGTAGCGCGCGCTGGACGATGACGCTCATCGAGTAGTCGATGAACGAGTCCCTCATCTCGTCTTCGAGAAGTCGCTGCTCGATGCGATCTGTGCCTTCGGTGGTCTCCATGGACTCCCGTCTATGAACCGTCGTTTTCGCTTGAAATACGGGCGCTCAGCAAAGCTCGGCGCGGCCGCCCATCGTCCCGTTTTCCCGTGGTCCGCGTCCCGTTTGGAGGGACCGTACAATCTACCGTTTCGAGGCCTCCACCGCGACCTTTCGGAGGGCCGTGGCCAGGGCGGATCGAGGGTCGCCCGGGCGGGCTCCGGTGCGGGTCGAGGGCCGTGCGCGCCGGCGCTGTCAGGCGACCGCGCGGAAGTCCGTCATCTCCCGCGCGCCCATCTCGCAAAGAGCCTCCCGAATCTCCTCTCTCGCGCCCGGCGAGCCGACCGCGATGAGCACGAAAGGTCGACGCTCCGGGCCCGCGAACCGCCGCTCCAGGGTGTCCGGCGCGATCACCGGCGACTCGTGGATGTGCTGGCCGATCTTGCGCGGATCGAGGTCGACGAGCGCCTCGAAGGGCTCCCGTCCCACGGACCTCCACGCTCGCACGAACGCCTTCCCGACCTTGCCCGCGCCCCAGACGATCAGCGGACGACCCGCCGTGCCCGGATCGGTGGCCAGGTGTTTCGTCAGGTGCCGGACCTTGAGTCGCCTGAACGCTGCCGCCGAGTAGTTCGATGAACGCTCGGAAGCCCGGCCCGGCCCGAGACGCCAGTCGAGGAGAACGTCGGCGACATTCGACATCCGGTGACCGCGGGCGGCGAGACGCAGGATGAGGTCGTAGTCCTCCGGTCCCTCGAACTCGCGATAGCCTCCGACCTCCTGAAGTATGTGCCTCCGGATCATCAACGTCGGGTGCGCGATCGGGCATTCGACGAACAGATCGCGGGCGATCGCCTCCGGAGAGGTCAGCCCGTTGATCCACGCTTCGTAGCGACGATACCCGGAGCCGGCGCGTGACCGCGGGAAGTAACGCACCCCGGTACCGCAGGCCGCGAGCCCCCTGTCGTCGTCGAGCAGCGCGAGCTGTGCGGCCAACCGGTTCGGGTGCGCCACGTCATCCGCGTCCATCCTCGCGAGCACCGGCGCGCGTGCGGCCCCGGCCAGGGCGTTCAGCGCGGGGACGAGCCCCCGGCGATCGCAGTCCACCGGGCGCACGCGCGGGTCCCGCTCCACCCATGCTACGAGTCTTCTCAGGGTTTCGTCCGCGGACCCATCGTCGATGACGAGCACCTCGTACCTGGCTTCGGTCTGCGCCTGAAGGCTCGCGATGCACTCGCCGAGCCACTCCGCGGCGTCGCGACACGGCAGCAGGATCGAGACTCTGGGGATCGGCGGTGAGGTCACGCCCGGGCCCGGGCCGCGGCCTCACTCCTCCGGGCGTGCTTCGCCAGGTGCTGGCCCGTGAGCGACTCGGGAGAGGCCGCGACTTCGGCTGGCGGCCCCTGGGCCACGATCCGCCCCCCTTCCGCAGCCGCGCCCGGACCCATGTCCACGACCCAGTCGGCGGCCGCGATAACGTCCAGATTGTGCTCGACGACGAGGACGGCGTGGCCGTCGTCGACGAGCTGACGGAGAACGCTCACGAGAGTCGCGACCTCACCAACTCCCAGTCCGACCGTCGGCTCGTCGAGCAGGTACAGCCTCCGACCGCCCTTGCGACGGCCCTTCGTCCGGCGGGTCCTCCGCGCGAGCTCGCGCGCGATCTTCAGGCGCTGGGCTTCACCGCCGGACAGGGTCGTCGCGGGCTGACCGAGCCGCAGATACCCCAGCCCGACCCTCTGAAGGTTCCACAGGGCCTCTCCGAGGCGGTCCTGGCGAATGAAGAACCGAATCGCCTGATCGACCGTGAGGTCGAGCACATCGTTGATGGTGTATCCGCGATAGTCGACCTCGAGCACCTCCGGTCGATACCGCGACCCTCCGCAGGCCTCGCAGGGAACGGCCACGTCCGCCAGGAACACCATCTCGACGACCTCGTACCCCGCGCCCTTACAACGCTCGCAGCGGCCGCCCGCGCGGTTGAAGGAGAAGTACCCCGGGGTGTATCCGCGGCGGCGCGATTCGGGGAGCTCGGCGAACACCGCACGGATCTCCTTGAACGCTCCGATGTAGGTGGCGGGATTCGACCGGGGCGTGCGGCCGATCGGCTGCTGATCGACCAGCGAGACGCCATCGAGTGCCCCGACGCCCTCGAGAGCCTCGCAGGCCCCCTCGGGGTCACCGAGGTGTGTGCGGGCGCTGCTCTCGCCCTCCAGAGCCCTCTCCACCGCGTGAAACAGCACGCCGCGGACGAGCGAGGACTTCCCGGAGCCCGAGACGCCGGTCACGACCGTCAGCGCACCGAGTGGGAACCTGGCGTCCACGCCCGCGAGATTGTGCAGCCGGGCCCCGCGGATCTCGAGCCAACCGTCGTCGCCGGGCCGACGCGAGCCTCGCCGGCCACCGCGGCGGCCGGCGGCCTTCGACGGCCTTGCCCCGGCGAGCGCTCGTCCGGTGCTCGTGTCGGCCTTCAGGAGCGCGCCCCAGTCTCCCTGAAACACGACCTCTCCACCGGCCTCGCCGGCGCCCGGTCCGAGCTCGATGATGTCGTCCGCGTGCTCGATGACCGCCGTCTCGTGCTCCACGACCAGAACGGTGTTTCCGGCCGCGGCCAGCCGGTCGATCACCGCCACGAACCGATCGGTGTCGTGGGGGTGGAGACCGATCGTCGGTTCGTCGAGGACGTACAGCGTGTCCACGAGCCGGCTTCCGAGGCAGCTCGCCAGCCGGATCCTCTGCATCTCGCCACCGGACAGGCTGCGGGCCTGCCGATCCAGGGTCAGGTACCCGAGGCCGACATCGTCGAGAAAGGCGACCCGGTCGGAGATCTCCTCGAGCACCGTCCCCGCGACTTTGCGTAGAAACGGCGTCAGGCCGAGATCGCCGCTCAGCCATTCGCGCATGCGCTCGACGCCGAGCGCCGCGACTTCCGCGATGTGGCGACCGCCGACGCGGACGTGCAGTGCATCGGGCTTCAGCCGCGTGCCGGCGCACGTCCCGCACAGCCGCGGAAGCTGGTACTGCCGGAGAAACACACGGATGTACGCCTTGTATCGTTTGGGTTCCCGGGACTTCATGAACGGGATGAGCCCGGTGAAACGCGCGCCTCCGAACCGGCCACCGTTGATCAGGACGTCGCGCGCCTCCTCGGGAAGGGTCTCCCAGGGCGCGGTGACGTCCAGACGCGCCGCCTCAGCGAACTCCAGCACGTCCGCCCGTTCACGCTTGTAGCGCGGCTTGGTCCACGGATCGAGCGCCCCCTCCAGCAGCGAGCGGGTCGGATCGGGCACCATGAGTTCCATGGCGTATTCGAGGACCGCGCCGAAGCCCGTGCACGTCTCGCAGGCGCCCGCGGGGCTGTTGAAGCTGAAGAGGTTCGGAAACGGCTCGGAAAACCCGCGTCCGCACGTCGAGCACCGGAAGGACTCGTTGAACGATTGTCTTCCGGTCTCTTCGATCCCATCGGCGAACTCCAGGACGACGGCGGTGCCGTGCCCCTCCGCGAAGGCGGCCGCGAGCGAATCCGCGAGACGCTCCCTCGACGACTCGTCCGCGACCAGGCGGTCCACGACGACGAGCAGGTCGTCGGCTCTCGTCAGGTCCGTCTCGGGCGCGGGCTCCGCGTTCTCCACGTCCTCGGGCAGATCGGGGAGGTAGACCTCCGTGCCGTCGGCGAGGACCCTCACGTACCCCTGCGACCGCAGGTTCGAGACGGCCATCGCGTGCGTGATCTCGCTGCTGAGCTTCAGAGGGAACGCGACGATCGCGCGTGAGCCGGCGCTCGATGCGAGGACGCGGTCGGTCGCCGACTGGACCGTGTCGGGTACGACGGGTTCCTCGCAGTCCGGGCACACCGTCGTCCCGACTCGGGACCAGAGGAGCCGCAGGTGGTCGTAGACCTCGGTGACGGTGCCGACGGTCGACCGACTGGACTGGATGGCGTTCCGCTGGTCGATCGAGACCGACGGGCTCACGCCCTCGACGAGGTCGACCGCCGGCTTCGGCATGCGCTCGAGAAACTGCTTCGCATACGTGGACAGCGATTCGATGTACCGGCGCTGGCCCTCGGCGTAGATGGTATCGAACGCGAGGCTGGACTTCCCCGACCCGGACGGGCCCGTGAGGACCGTCAGCCGGCCTCGCTGGATGTCTACGTCCACGCCCTTGAGGTTGTGCTGCCGGGCGCCGCGCACGCGGATTCGATCGATCATGGTGCCATGATGACCGACGGCGGGGTCCACCGCCAACGTGGCTTCACGCAGCCGTGTGGAAGGGCCCGGGAGAAGCCCCTATCTTTGCCGCTCGCGGGGAGGGCACCCCCATTTTCACCACAGCCGACGAGCGACGTGCAGACTCCAGACGGCCCGATCGCCGAAGAGGAAGCAGCAGGTAAGGCCTACGACGCCCGGCTCATGCGGCGCCTCCTGCGCTACCTCGTGCCGTATCGCTGGGCGGTGGTCCTGGCCGTTCTGATGCTCGTCGCCGCGTCCGCGCTTGCTCTGGTGGGGCCGTGGCTGACGATGGAAGCGATCGACGGCGCGATCCCCGACCGGGATTTCGGGCGTCTCACGAGGCTGAGCGCGTTCTTCCTCGGCGCGCTGGCTCTCTCTGCGGTGCTCGAGTACGGGCGCGTGATTCTGACGACGTGGATCGGGCAGAACGTGATGCTCGATCTGCGCGCCCAGATCTTCAGTCACGTCCAGCGGCTGGGTCTGTCGTACTACGACCGGAACCCGGTCGGGCGACTGATGACCCGCATCACGAGCGACGTCGAAGTCCTCAACGAGATGTTCACCTCGGGCGTCGTGACGATCTTCGGCGACGTGTTCACCGTCGGGTTCATCATGGCCGCCATGATCGTGATGGACTGGCGACTCGCCCTCGTCACGTTTTCCGTCCTGCCGATCGTGTTCATCGCGGCGTGGATCTTCAGACGCAAGGTTCGCGAAGCCTATCGCGACATCCGAATCCGTCTGGCGCGGATCAATTCCTTCCTCCAGGAACGGATCTCCGGAATCCGCGTCGTCCAGCTGTTTCGTCAGGAGCAGCCGACGCGGGAGCGATTCCGCGAGATCAACGACGAGCACCTCGAGGCCCACCTGCGCTCGATCACGTACTACGCCCTGTTCTTCCCCGTCATCGAGGTGATCTCGTCCACGGCCCTCGCGCTGATCATCTGGTACGGAGGGATGCAGTCGCTCAGTGGTGCGCTGACGATCGGAGTCATCGCCGCGTTCCTCCAGTACGCGCGGCGTTTCTTCCGCCCGATCCAGGATCTCTCGGAGAAGTACAACATCCTGCAGGGCGCGATGGCCTCGTCGGAGCGTATCTTCCGCCTCCTCGACGAGCCGCCGGCAATCGAGGAGGCGTCCGCGCCGCGAGCGCTGCCGGAGCGCCTCGAGGGACGAATCGCGTTCGAGAACGTGTGGTTCCGCTACACGTCCGACGAGAGCGTTCCGGCCGCCGGCGGCATCGCTCTCGAGGGAGCCGAGGGGCGTCTCGACTCCGACGCTTCGACCGATGATGGTTGGGTGCTGCGCGGAATCGACCTCACGATCCAACCCGGTCAGCGCATCGCCGTCGTCGGCGCGACCGGTGCGGGCAAGACGACGCTGTTCAACCTGCTGATGCGCTTCTACGAACCGCAGCGGGGCCGAGTCACGCTGGATGGCATCGACATTCGGGAGTACCCCATCGCCGAGCTGCGCTCGCGGATGGGGCTCGTGCTGCAGGACGTTTATCTGTTCACGGGGACCGCGGGGGACAACATCTCGCTGGAACGCGAGGGGGTCGACGACGCGAGGATACGGTGGGCGGCGGAGCGAGTCGGGGTAGACCGCCACCTCGCTCGATTGCCCAAACGATACGATCATCCGCTGGGCGAGCGTGGGGCCAACCTCTCGGTCGGCGAGCGACAGCTCATTTCCTTTGCGCGCGCTCTGGCGGGTGATCCCCCGATCCTGCTCCTGGACGAGGCCACGAGCTCTGTCGACTCCGAGATCGAGGCGCAGATTCAGGAGGCCCTCGAGCATCTGATGGAAGGACGGACCAGCCTCGTGATCGCGCACCGGCTTTCGACGATTCGAGGAGCAGACCGCATCGTCGTGCTCCACCAGGGCGAGATCCGCGAATCGGGGACCCACCGCGAGCTCCTCGAGCTCGGCGACGTGTACGCCCGTCTCCACCGCCTTCAGTTCGAACAGCCGACGGCAGCCGCATGACCGCGATTCTCGACTTCGCCGGCTCTATCGATCAGCTGTGGCTGCTGATCTCCCTCCTCGCCGTCCTGAATCTCTGGGCGATCGGCGAGGTCTGGCTCTCCCGCGCGGCGACGCGTGACCGGTGGCTCTGGACCGGGATCGTCATCATCTGTCCGATCATCGGAAGCTGCTTCTGGTTCGCGCTGGGCCCGAAGGCGCCGCGCGAGCGGACCTCACGGACCCGTCAAACGTCCGGGGACGCCGACGCCTGAAGGAGGGCGGCGAGCATGTCCGCCGTACCGGCCGCTGCTCCCGACCCGCCGACCACGTAGTCGCGGGCGGCCTTCCCGGCGCGCCTCCGCTCCTCCTCGTCCGAAAGATGTTCGAGACACGCCCGCAGCCCCCGCTCTTCGCACTCGAACGCCGCGCCGACCTCGAGCAATCCCGTGGCGTCGCGGCGATCGTGGCGAGGTCCGAACAGCAGCGGGACTCCCGCGGCCGCGGGCTCCAGCACGTTGTGCAACCCGGCGCTCCCGAACCCACCGCCCACGTAACCGATGTCCCCCGCGGTGTAGAGCTCCGCGAGCGAGCCCATCTCATCGAACACGACGACTCCGTGAGAGGGGAGTTCGGCCAGCGCGGCCCGATCGCTCCAGCGCGCGACGGGGTGACCGCGCCGCCGGCACTCTCCGCACAGGCGGCGGACGTGTGGCTCGGACGGTTTGTGGGGGGCGAGCACGAGTTGCCACCCGAACCGTCCGCCCGAGGTGGCGGGCAGCGCCTCGATCGCATCGAGCAGAGCGCCCTCGTCCGCCTCCCACGTCGATCCCGCGACGAGCCTCCGACCGACATCGGGGCGGCGCGGCAAGGCAGCCTCGAAGACCTCGCGGGCACCGCCAGGCTGCCGGGCGTCGTCTGCGCGGGCGCGAGCGAGGTCGAAGGACGCATCCCCCGTGATCCGCAGCACATCCGACCGGACACCCAGACGACGGAGCCGCGCGGCATCCTCCTCGCTCGCCGCGCCGACCGCCGATAGCGTCGCGTAGGTCTCGAGAAGCAGCGAGCGTCCGGGCCAGCGGAGCCGGCTGCTGCCGGCCCGCACGACGCCGTTCACGAGCGCCACGGGGATCCCGGCGTGCGAGGCTTCCGCCACGAGCACCGGCCAGATGTCCAGTTTGGCGAAGACGAGAAGGTCGGGGCGGACCGCCTGAGCCACCCGTCGACACCCGGCCCGTCGGTCGAGAGGCGAGAACGCGGACACATCGGGCTCGAGACGCTCCAGGGCGGAGACGCCTGACGGAGAGAAGTGGGTGACGACAAGCGAGAAGTCGGCTCGACTCCGCAACTCCTCGATCGCCGGGACGGCGCCCAGCAGCTCGCCCGCGGAAGCGCCATGGAGCCAGATGACGGGTCCCGCCGGGCGGGCCTCCCCCCATGCCACGAGGTCGCGCTCCCCGGCCCGGTGCTCGGCGATGAGCCGGCCGACATCGGGGCGCACGAAGCGGACGATCGGCTCGAAGGCGGCGACCGCCCCCGCCGCACCCGCGGACAGTCGTTCCCCGAGGCTCACTCGTGGCGACCCATCTCGACGCTCATTCGGCTCTCCCTGGATTCGCTTTGCGCCCTCGGGGCGGCCCCGTATCCTCCGGTGTGCGATACCTCGGAAACAAGACCAGGCTCATCCCGTTCATCCTGGAGGCGATCGATCGCTTCGGGATCGAACCCGGCGTCGCGTGCGACCCGTTCGCAGGGACCGCCAGCGTGTCGAGCGCTCTCAAGACGGCGGGCTGGCAGGTGCACGCGGGCGATGTCATGGCCGCATCCTACGCCCTCCAGGTGGCGCGGGTCGAGATCGATCAGACACCGCCTGATTACGTGGAGCGGCTGGAGATCCTCACGACCCTCACGGGCACGCCCGGCTTTCTGTCCGACAATTACACGCTCGGCGGCGAGGCGGGACGCGCGCACGGCCGGATGTACTTTTCCGAAGAGAACGGTCGGCGCATCGACGCGATGCGGTCCAGGATCGCTGCCTGGGAAGCGACGGCGGAGATCGGGCCGGCCGAGGGACGACTGCTCGTCGCGACGCTCATCGAGGCCGCCGACCGCGTGGCGAACACGACCGGCGTCTACGCGTCCTTCGTGAAGACGCTCCAGCCGAACGCCCGACGGGATGTCGAACTCCGCCCGATCGACCCCACCGTTCCGACGAACGGCGCGGCCGGGAGCACCGCGTTTCGGGGACGCGCGGCCGACCGCCTGACGAAACTCGGCACGATCGACCTGCTCTATCTCGATCCCCCCTACAACGCCCGTCAGTACCCCGGCTACTACCACATCCCCGAGCTGCTCGCGACCGGTTGGGAACCGCCCCCCGAGATCAGGGGGAAGACGGGGCTCATCCCCGACGAAGCGCTCCGTTCCGACTGGTGTCGGTCGGGACGCGCGGCCGGCGCCCTCGAATCCGTGCTCGACGCGACGGACACTGAACACCTACTCTTCAGCTACAACGACGAAGGGCTTCTCTCGACCGGTGAGATCGAGAGCCGGCTGCGCGAACGAGGGATCGCCGACTCTTACCGGCTGCTCGCACGGCCGTACCGCCGGTATCGGAGCGACTCGGACGGTCCGACCCGGACCTACGCCCGGGATCGAGTCGCCGAGCACCTGCACTATGTGCGCTGCCGATGAACTCAGGCGGACTCGCCCGGGTCATCGTCGGCATCACGAGGAACGAGTCGTTCCGTTACCCGCACTTCATAGTCGAACACCATGTGACGGAGGTCTCCCAGACGACCCATCAACATGGGGATGCGCGGGATCAACTGGTCCTGGGCGTCGAGCCTCCGAATCATCGACGCGAAGGCCATGAACGCGGCACGAACCTGAGCTTCGGTTGGCGGCGGACGCCGTTCCTCATCCGTGGGTTTCATCGTCGGCTTCGGCTTCTCCTGGCCCGGCCCGGGGAAGCGGGCATTCCGGCTTCCCCCCGCCCGGCCGCAGTTGTCGAGCAGACAACCTACCCCGAAGATCCGGGCTTCGGTCCGTCGGAGGGCACGGGGCCTTCGAGGAAGGGTAGATTCCCGTCGAGACGACGCGCGACCATCCGACTGGAGCTTCGGTGAAGAGACTGGCTTTACTGGCACTCGCCGCCACCACGGCGGCCTGCTCCCCGACCTACGTCCTGCGAGCGGGGTGGGAGGAGGCACGCATCCTGTCTTCGCGACGCCCGATTCACGCCGTGATCCACGACACGACCGTCGCCCTCGAGACGCGTCACAAGCTTCGCCTGGTGCTGGATGCCCGGGACTTCGCGGTGCGCGATCTCGGGCTGAACGCGAGACGGACGTACGATGGATACGCCCGGATCCACCGCGACACGCTCGCGCTGAACGTGGTCGCCGCACCCGAGTTCGAGCTTCGCTGGAAGACGTGGTGGTTCCCGATCATCGGGGACGTTCCGTACAAGGGCTTCTTCGACTTCGACGATGCCCATGCCGAAGCGGCCCGGCTCGAGGCGGACGGATACGACGTGTCGGTCAGGCCCGTCGCCGCCTTCTCTACACTCGGGTGGTTCCCCGACCCGATCATGTCGACGACGTTGCGGCTCGACAGCCTGTCTCTCGTGGAAACGGTGATCCACGAGATCACCCACACGACCTTCTTCCCCACCGGACAGGCGGACTTCAACGAGAGCTTCGCCAACTTCGTGGGGTATCGCGGCGCGATCACCTTCTTCTGCGACGCGCTCCAGGACGCGCGTCTGTGCGAGCAGGCGAACGCGCGTTGGGAGGACACACGGGTGTTCGGCCGGTTCTTCCACTCGATGCTCGACCCCCTCGAACGCGTGTTCGCTGCCAATCATTCGGCCGATCAGAAGCGTGCCGAGAAGAAGCGCGTGTTTCGCGAAGCCGCCGCCCGGTTCGAGGACGAGTACCGGCCGGAGCTCACCGCCGGCAGGTACGGGGCGATCGATCCCGATGGCGTGAACAACGCCTGGGTGATCTCGCGCCTGCTCTACTACACCCGGCTCGACGACTTCGAGACGATCTACCGCGACGCGGGAGACCTGCCGGGCGCGACCGAGGCCATCATGGCGGCGGCGAGCGACGGCGACCCGTGGGAGGCCATCGACCGGCTTCTCCCCACCCCCCCATCCAAGGAACCCTGATGGATCCGCTCGAATGCACCAGGTGCGAACGCTCCGGTGTCGAAGGCATAGCCACCCCACCCTTCCCGACCGATCTGGGACGCCGCATCCAGGAGGAGATCTGCGCCGATTGCTGGGAGGAGTGGAAGCAGCGGCAGATGCTCCTGATCAACCACTACGGCCTCAAACTCCAGGAGGCCCAGGCGCGCGATTTTCTTTACGCGAACCTGAGCTCTTTCCTGTTCGCCGAGGGAGAGGCGTCAGCGGAGATCGACACCTCGAAGGAAGGAAAGGTAGACTGGCAGGCGAACCCCTGACGCGGCTCGCCTGCCAGACCGTGACCTGCTAGCCCACCACCAGATTCAGGAGCCGGTCCGGCACGTGAATGACCTTCCGGATCTCCAGCTCGCTCAGGTGGCGCTGCACGTTCTCCTCCGCCAGCGCGGCCTCCTGGACCGCGTCCCGGCTCGCACCGCGCGCGACGCGGATGGTGGCCCGGAGCTTCCCGTTCACCTGAACCGGCATGTCGAGCTCGTCGACGACGAGCATCGCCTCATCCCACGAAGGCCACGGTGACCGCTGGAAGACGCTGGGCTCGCCACCGAACTGTTCCCACAGGTCCTCGGCGATGTGCGGCGCGAACGGCGCCAGCAGTACGACCAGGGGTCGCATCTCGTCCACCGACGCGGTCCGTCCCCCCGCCCGCACGACGTTGAGATAGTCCATCATCGCGGCAATCGCCGTGTTGTAGTTCAGCCCCTCGAGGTCCTCTGTGACCTTCCTGATCGTCGCGTGCATCGCCCGCTCGACGTCCACATCGTCAAAGCCCGTGCGGCCCGACTCGATCGCGCCGACGGCGCTCTGCCAGACCTTCGACAGGAACCGCTGCGGGCCGGCGAGCCCCGAATCACGAAAATCTCCCCCGGTCTGGAACGGCCCCAGGAACATCAGGTACATGCGGAACACGTCCGATCCGAATCGGACGATGTATTCGTCCGGCAGGATCACGTTGCCCCGCGACTTCGAGATTTTCGCGCCCTCCTTGATCATCAGACCGTGCTTCCGGAACCGCGTGTATGGCTCCTCGAACGGAAGGTGCCCGAGGTCGTGCAGCACCATCGTGATGAATCGTGAGTACAGCAGGTGCAGCACGGCGTGCTCCTCGCCCCCGATGTACATGCTCACGGGGAGCCACCGCTTCGTGCGCTCGGCGTCGAACGGCCGATCGTCGAAATCGGTCGACGGGTAGCGAAGGAAGTACCAGGCGGAATCCAGGAACGTGTCGGATACGTCCGTCTCTCGCTCCGCGGCGCCGCCGCAGGTCGGGCATGTCGTGTGGAGAAACTCGGGCGAGCGCGCCAGGGGGCCGAGCCCCGACTCGTCGGGCCGGAAGTCCTCCACGTACGGCAGGATGACCGGCAGGTCTTCCTCCGGAACGGGCACCGCTCCGCAGTCATCGCAGTAGATTACCGGGATCGGCGGCCCCCAGTATCGCTGCCGCGAGATGCACCAGTCGTGGAGACGATAGTTGACCTCGGCGCTTCCCAGATCGCGCCCGGCCAGCCATTCGGTGATGGCACGACCGCCTTCGTCCGCCGGCATCCCGCTGAACCGGTCGGAGTTGATCAGGATCTCGTCGGCGGAATGCTCGACGTATGCCGCGTCACCCACGCCACGATCGACGGCCTCGAAGGAAGCTCCTTCGGGGATCTCGTCCGGGGCCGAGACCACCGGAACGATCGGGAGCCCGAACCGGGTCGCGAACTCGAAGTCGCGCTGATCGTGGGCGGGAACCGCCATGATCGCGCCCGTCCCATAGCCCATCAGCACGTAATCGGCGATCCAGACCTGGACCGGCTCACCGGTAGCCGGGTTGATCGCGTGACCGCCGGTGAAGACGCCCGTCTTCTCCTTGTCGTCGGTCTTCTGACGCTCGACGAGGTCGACGGCCGCGGCGGCGGTACGGTACGCCTCCACCTCCTCGCGCCGGTCGGCCGTCGTCAGCTCACCGACGAGCGGGTGTTCCGGGGCCAGTACCATGAACGTGGCTCCGAACAGCGTGTCCGGCCGGGTCGTAAAGACCTCGATCGCGGTGTCGGACTCGCCCTCGATGGGGAAACGCAGACGCGCGCCGTCCGATCGCCCGATCCAGTTCCTCTGGGCCGTGATCGTCGTGTCCGACCAGTCGATCCACTCGAGGTTGGCGAGCAAGCGCTCGGTGTACTCGGTGATCTTGAAGAACCACTGGCTCAGCAACCGCTGCTCGACCGCGGTGTCACACCGCTCGCACAGCCCCGCGATGACCTGCTCGTTGGCGAGTACGGTCTGACAGGACGGACACCAGTTGACCGGCGCTTCCTTCTTCTCCGCCAGCCCCGCCTTGAGGAGCTGCACGAAGATCCACTGCGTCCACTTGTAGTACTTCGGATCCGTCGTATCGACCGTCCGCGACCAGTCGGTCATCAGACCCGCCGCTCGCAGCATTCGCTCGAAGTTCCGCGTGTTCGACGGAATGAGCTCCATCGGGTGTGTATCGACCTTCAGCGCGTGGTTCTCCGAGTGGATCCCGAACGCGTCGTAGCCGATCGGCTCGAAGACGTCCTCGCCCCGCAGCCGGGCGAACCTGCCGTAGATGTCGGCCCCGGTGAACGCGTAGAGGTTCCCAACGTGGAGCCCCTCGGCGGACGGGTAGGGGTACATCATGAGATTGAAGAACGGCTTCTCGACCGCGTCGAGATCGGGCTCGTTGACCCCGTTCTCCTCCCAGAATGCCTGCCACTTCGCCTCTACGGCCTGTACGTCGTACATGGTTGAACCTGCTCGCCGCTCTCGTTGTGTCCGCATACGCGAGACGGCGGTACCCGATGACGGGCCCGCCGTCGAACTGCGCAAAAGATGGGGTGTCTCAGGGCGTGGAACAAATCCGCGTCGGCCGCGGGCTAGTCTCCCTTCCCGCTGTTCCCCTCGAGGGCGCCGGCGAGGTCGGCGATGAGATCCGCGGCCGCTTCGATACCCACCGAGACACGCAGAACCCCGGGACCGATGCCCATCTCGCGCCGGCGCTCCTCCGGTATCACGGCGTGACTCATGGTCCAGGGATGCTGGACGAGCGTGTCGACGTTGCCGAGCGTCGGGGCCAGCGTGATCACCCGCAGCCGGTCCACGACGTCCAGCGCTGCTTCGCGTCCGCCGTCCACGTCGAAGGACAGCATCGGACCTCCGGCGCTCATCTGACCGGCAGGCAGATCGGCCGGATCGGGGTGGTAGACTCGTCGAACCTTCGGATGGCTGCGCAGGAATTCCGCGATCTCCGCGGCGTTGGATGCATGACGCTCCATCCGCAGGGCGAGCGTCCTGCACCCGAGCAACGTCAACCAGGCGGCGAACGGGTCGGCGCTTCCGCCGAATCGCACCCGCAGCGGCTCGATGCGTTCCGCCAACAGACGCGTCGATCCCGAGACCGAACCGCCGAGCACGACACCGTGCCCCGCGATGAACTTCGTCGTGCTGTGGAGCACGAGATCGGCGCCCCAGGCAAGGGGCCGCTGGATCGCGGGAGTCGCAAACGTCGAGTCGACGGCCAACACGGCCCCCGCCTCGTGGGCGATCGACGCCACCTCGGCGATGTCGGTGACCTGAACGAGAGGGTTCGCCGGGGTCTCGATGTAGACGAGCGATGGGGGAGGCCCGCTCCGGACCGCCGTCCGCAACGCCTCGAGGTCGCCGACCGGGGCGAGATCCACATCGACGCCGAAGGGGCCGAGCCCGGAGACCATGCTCTCGGTCGTCCCGTAGATGCCGCCCTGGCACACGACCCTCCCACCGGCTCCGAGCCCGAGGACAGTCGCGCTGATTGCAGCCATCCCGGTCGTGAAGAAGAGCGTGTCGACCTCGTCGGCCGGCGTTCGTAGACCCTCGGACGTGTGGACCGGTGCCGACTCGAGCGCGGAGAGGTGCGTCTCGAGCGCCCGTACCGTCGGGTTCCCCTTCCGCGTGTAGATGTACGCGCCGCTCCCCTCGAACGCCTCCACGCCGTCCCGCACGGACGGAAAGGTGAAGGACGACGTCTGGTGGATCGGCGCGGTGTGAGGACTCGCCGGCTCGGGAACCGTGTGTCCGTCGCCATGGACGGACCGTGTCGAGAATTCGGTCATCTTCACCCCAGAAGCAGTCCGATCGCGGCCCCCGTCGCGGTCGCGAGCCAGTTGATCGCGTCGTTGCGTACCCTCTCGTGGGCTCGGTCGATGAGCGCTCCGGCGAGCGAGTCCACGAGCATGCCCACGACCCCGGCGAGCGCCACGGGCCAGAAAAACCCGGGTATCCCGAACGCCGGGACCGCGAGTGCGGCTACCGAGAGACTGCCCGAGCACGCGGCAACCGAGCCCGGCCACGATACGCCACCGTCGACACCCGGATCAACGCGGCGCCAGGTCGTGATCAGCCTCGTCCCCCCGGCCCGCCATTCACCGACCTCGCTCGCCCAGGTATCCGCCGTGGCCGCGGCGAGGGCTCCGGCGAACGCAGCCTCCCACGCCACGCTCCCCGGCAGCCACGCGGCTGCGGCGGCCGCCAGCGTCGCCACTCCCGCGTTGGCGAACACCTGTCCGCCCGTCCGACCGCCCGGCTCGTCGGGCGGTCCGCTCGAGCCGTGGAGCACCCGCCCGAGCCCGGAGGACGTGACAAAGAAGAACATCAACATGCCGAGCGCGGCGGCACCCAGTCCCAAGGAGACCCCGGTCCCGACGAGGACGGCCGCGTACACGCCCCCGGTCTCCAACCAGCCTCGCCGGTGGGCGCCGACGAGGACCAGAAGCCCGACCGCGGCCGCGACGAGGGTCACCCCGTCCCCGCGGAGCAGATCCGTCACGACCGTGCGACCGGGTCGAGGCGCCGATCCGCGGGTCTGGCGGGCGCAACGCCTTGCTCCCTCTCGAACCGCCGGATAGCCTTGTTTTCCATATGGCAAACGACTCCACTCTCGAGGGCCGGATCCCCACGCAGGTCGCACTCGCGCTGCTTGAGTCGCTGCGGGATGTCGACATGCCCGCGGACCGCGACGCCCTCGGCGAACCCGACCTTCCCCTCAATCTCCAGCGACGACTCGGTCTGTCCACCGTGGTCGTCGATCAGATCCGCCGATACGAGCGACGCCGGTCCGCCGAGGTCCCCGCCGCCGAGGTCGCGAGCCTGTTCGAGCTCATCGGGCGGCGGTCCGATGCGTCCCGGATCTTCGTGGAGGCGGGCCAGCGCATCGCCCGGGCCGATCTCGATTCCCGCAAGGTCGCCTCTCGAGTCGGGAACCGACTGCTCCCGCAGGCGTTGCGGGAACGTGGCGCGCTGAAGCGTGCACGCCGAATCGCGCGGCGCCTGAGCCCTGGTGCGACGGTGAGCCTGCGACACAAGCCTCACGCGCTGATCGTGGAGCGCGGCCTCCCGGCGTCGTCCGCACGCGATGGTGCGGGCTGCGCGGTGCTCGCGGGCGCCATCAAGTACGTCTTTCAGGAGTTTCGGGCCGGCGACTTCCGCGTCGTCCATGATTGCTGCGAGGCCCGCGCAGGCGACCGGTGCGAATGGCTCGTGACGACGGAGGCGACGACGGTTCCCGTTGCGGGCAGGCCCGAGGGGACGGGGCCGGCCGGTGAAGCGGATCCTGCGCGCGCCGCCTCTTCGGCGGAGCAGGTGAGCCCGACCGCCACGTAGGCTGCCGCGGGGGTCACCGGCTGAAGCGCCTGCCCCGGTCGAATCTCGGACGGTGCTCGTCCTTCTCTCTGCTCGCCAGTTCCTCGGCTTCCTGCTCCAGTCGTTCCTGCTCCGCGAGCTCGCTCGTCCGCGGACGTCTCCCACCCCGGATCAACCACTTGAGAGGAGCCTCGCGAGGCGCTCGCCCGGTGCGCTCATACTTATCGTAGAGGCCGGGGTAGCCGAGCCCCGCCCAGATGCCGAAGGCGAACGCCAACCCGGCGGGTATAGAGAGCAGGAGCAGTATCTGGCCATCAGTCATTCGAGGCACCGCTTTCTTGCGTGTCTCCGTGCGGCTCGTCTAATGTCACGCCGCGCGGATATCCTCGCCCGGCCGGTCGATTCGCCGGGTCCGGTCCGAACAAATGGCGGTCTCGACTTCGCGGCCGCAACGCCGCGCGCCCCGTCGCCAGGGTGCCCGGGCGCCGGCGCGGGGTCTGCTGTTTCACACTGACGAGCCGAACCCGACCGATGACTGATTCACACAGCGGTGAGATCGACGTCCTCCTGCACGAGAGCCGGCGTTTTCCCCCATCCGCCGAATTCGCAGCGAACGCGCATGTGGCGGACCGGACGCCTTACGACGACGCGGCCCGTGACCGCCTCGCCTTCTGGGAGACGCAAGCCCGCGAGCTGGACTGGTTCGAGACATGGGATACCGTCCTCGAGTGGGCGCCGCCGTTCTCCAGGTGGTTCACCGGCGGCAAGCTGAACGCGGCTCACAACTGCCTCGATCGACACCTCGATACGCACGGCGACAAACCGGCGCTCATCTGGGAGGGCGAGCCCGGTGACGTGCGTACATACACCTACGGGGAGCTACACGCAGAGGTCTCGCGGTTCGCGAACGCCCTGCGATCCCTCGGAGTCGGCAAGGGGGATCGGGTCGCGATCTACCTTCCCATGATCCCGGAAGCCGCGATCGCGATGCTCGCCTGCGCGCGCATCGGAGCTCCGCACTCGGTGGTCTTCGGAGGCTTCTCCCCGCAGTCCTTGCGGGACCGCATCGAGGATGCCTCGGCGCACTGCGTCATCACCGCGGACGGCGGGTATCGGCGCGGCGACATCGTGCCGTTGAAGGAGAACACCGACGCGGCCGTCGAGGGCCTCGATGTCGTAACCAGCGTGGTCGTGGTGCAGCGTTCCCACGGTTCGGACCCGGCGACTGCGCCGCACGGCGACCAGGTGGAGGTGCCGAGCTGCGACATGGTCGCCGGTCGGGATCACTGGTATCACGACCTCATCGAGGCGGCGTCCCCCGATTGTCCGGCCGAGGCGATGGACGCCGAGGACCTGCTCTACATCCTCTATACGTCAGGAACGACCGGGAAGCCCAAGGGCGTGATGCACTCGACGGGCGGATACATGACGCAGGTCACGGCGACGACGAAGTGGGTGTTCGACCTTGCCGACGATGACATCTACTGGTGCACCGCGGACGTCGGCTGGGTGACCGGGCACTCTTACATCGTGTACGGACCGTTGGCCAACGGCGCGACCATCCTCATGTACGAGGGAGCGCCGAACTGGCCCGACCGCGGCCGATTCTGGGAGATCTGCGAGAAGTACGACGTGACGATCTTCTACACCGCGCCGACCGCGATCCGCGCCTTCATGAAGTGGGGCGATTCGTGGCCCGCGAAGTACGACCTGTCGAGCCTCCGTCTGCTCGGGACCGTGGGCGAGCCGATCAACCCCGAGGCGTGGATGTGGTATCACGAGAAGATCGGCGGTGAGCGGTGTCCCATCGTCGATACGTGGTGGCAGACGGAAACGGGCGGGATCATGATCACGCCGCTCCCGGGGGCTACGACCACCAAGCCGGGAACGGCGACCGAGGGGTTCCCGGGAATCGATGTGGCGATCCTCGACGAGGCGGGGCAGCCGGCGGAGAGCGGCTATCTCGCGATCATGTCTCCCTGGCCCGCGATGCTCCGTGGGGTCTGGGGCGACGAAGACCGCTACCGCGAGACCTACTGGTCGAAGTGGCCCGACACGTATTTCCCGGGCGATGGGGCCCGGGTCGATGACGACGGACATTTCTGGATCATGGGCCGCGTGGACGACGTTCTGAACGTCGCCGGACACCGAATCGGGACGATGGAGGTCGAGTCGGCGCTCGTCGATCACCCCGCCGTCGCCGAGGCCGCCGTGGTCGGGCGCGCGGACGAGATCAAGGGCCAGGCGGTGGCGGCGTTCGTCAGCGTCGTAGAAGGAACACCCGTCTCGGACGAGCTGCGATCGGAGCTCCGGGCCCACGTCGGCGAGCAGATCGGCGCGATCGCGAAACCGGCGGACCTGATCTTCGCCGCCGAGCTCCCGAAGACGCGGAGCGGCAAGATCATGCGTCGCCTGTTGCGCGACATCGCAGAGGGCCGGACGCTGGGCGACACGACGACGCTGGCCGACCCCGCGGTCGTCCAGGGGCTGCAGGACCAGTACGCCGACAGTGAAGGATAACGCCGGCTAGACGGGGTCGGCAGCCTCCTGCGTTGCAGCGGACGTCCTTCCGGGGAGGTCGCATACACCACGCAATGAACGCCGAACCAGCGCGATCCAGGCGGGGCTGACCAGCAGCGACAGACTGATCGTGGCGACGGTGAGCTGGTACGTGAAGCCACCAATGATCCCGACGGAGAGGCCGAGCGAGACCAGGACGAAGCTCAACTCCCCGATCTGGGCCAGAATGGCCCCGGTGAAGATCGCCGGTCCCCAGTCGCGTCCAAGCAGACGCACGATGGACGAGTTCACGAATGTGTTCGTCAGCAGGACGGCCAGGACCGTGAGCGCCAGCACCCCCGCGTAGTCGCGCAGGAAGTCGAAATCGATCAGCATCCCTATCGAGACGAAGAACAACGAGACGAACACGACCTGCAGCGGCTCGAGGGCGCGCGACACCCAGTCGGTCTCGCGGGCCGAGGCCACGACGAACCCGGCGACGAACGCACCCAGCGCGGCCGACACGCGGAAGTACCCCGTGAACGTGGCGAACCCCAGGCAGAGCAAGAGCGCGACGAACACCTGCAACTCGTGGTCATCCTCGATCCAACTCGCGAACGGCAACGAGATCGTCCCCCGCCTGATCACGTAAACCACCAGAGCGATCATCACCCCACCACCCACCAGCTGCAGGATGACGTCCGCGGTATGAGGGCGGGCCTCCGACATGAGCCCGATCGTCACGAGCATCGGAATGAGTGCCAGATCCTGCACGATGAGGATGCCTATCGCATCCGAGCCCAACTCCGATTCGAAAAGCCCCCATTGGCGAACGATCGAGATCACCACGGCGGTGCTGCTAAGGCTGATCACGAACCCCATGAGCACGATGCGCGAGGCGGGCCAGTCGAACAGCGACCCGAGAATCCACACGCTGCCTACGGAGATCGCGATCTGAAGAAGGGTGCCCAGGACTGCCACTCGCCAGTTCGAGATGACGCGGGCGAACGACATCTCCATGCCCACGAAGAAGAGCAGCATCACCACACCGATGTCGCCCACGCGGGTCAGCGTGTCCGTCTCGGTCACCAGCGCCACCCCGTGCGGCCCTAGGATCGCACCGGCGATCAGATAGGCGACGACGTGCGGCTGACCCAGCCGACGCAGAACGAGACCGAGGGCGACGATCGCTGCGGCGACCGCGACCACGACGGGGAGCTGCGGATCCATGTGCATGGCCCGCAAGTATCCACCACCTCGATCGGCGCGCAAGCACGCGCCGGGCGGAAGCGACCCCTGCATACTCGCGAGTCGATCGGTATCGTTCCGGCCGGAATGAGCGAACACGTCGCGGTGCCCGCGCCGGCGGGTCGGTACCGACAACTGCTGACCCTCGCCCTCGTCGAGCTGCTCGCAATGGGGCTGTGGTTTTCGGCGAGCGCGGTCGTGCCGGAGCTCGAGTCGTCCTGGGGACTCGAGGTCTCGGGTGCCTCCTGGCTGACGATGTCGGTGCAGCTCGGGTTCGTCACCGGGGCCGTGCTTTCGGCCGTGCTCACCCTCGCGGACGTCCTGGACCCCCGTCGTCTCATCGCGGGGTCGGCGCTCGCCGGGGCAGCCGGTACGGCGGCGATCGCGGCCTTCGCGACCGGTCCCGAACTGGCCGTCCCCCTCAGGTTCCTCACCGGGGTCGCATTGGCCGGTGTCTACCCTCCGGGGATGAAAGTCATGGCCGGGTGGTTCCGCCGTGGCCGGGGCATGGCGATCGGCGTGATGATCGGAGCGCTCACGGTGGGGTCCGCCCTGCCACACCTGCTGCGGCCCCTCGGCGGGATCGGATCGTGGCAACGGGTGCTCTACATCGCCGCCGGCCTCGCCACCGTCGCGGCCCTCCTCTCGGCGGCCGGGCTTCGAGCCGGACCGTATCAGGCTCCGGCAGCGCCCTTCGACCCCGGCGCGGTGCGACGAATCCTCGGTGATCGTCCCACTATGCTCGCGAACGGGGGCTACTTTGGGCACATGTGGGAGCTCTACGCGGTCTGGACCTGGGTTCCTGCGTTCGTGGCCGCGAGCTTCGCCTTCGATGGCAACGCGACGACGACGCCCGAGGCAGCGGCGTACCTGTCGTTCGCCACGATCGCTGCGGGAGGACTGGGAGCTGGCCTCGCCGGCCTCGCGGCGGACCGGCTGGGCCGCTCGATCGTGACGAGTGCGAGCATGATCGTGAGCGGCGTCTGCTGTCTGCTGGCCGGATTCGTCTTCGGCGGCCCCGCATGGCTCGTCGCGACCCTGTGCCTGATCTGGGGGTTCGCCGTTGTCGCGGATTCCGCCCAGTTCTCAGCCTGCGTATCGGAGTTGGCCGAGCCGGAATACGTCGGCTCCGCGCTAACCCTCCAGACGGCGATCGGGTTCCTTCTCACAGTCGTCACGATCCGGCTGGTTCCGACGTGGGAGGCGGCCTGGGGTTGGCGCTGGGCTTTCGCTCCGCTCGCGATCGGCCCCATCCTTGGCACCTGGAGCATGCTCGCGCTCCGCAGACGGCCCGAGGCGTCCAGGATCGCCGGGGGCCGGGGCTGAAATCACGTTCACTGCTGCCTCGAGGAACTGGAGTCGCAACCGCATGATGAACCGCCAAATGACCGCCTTCGCCGCGATCCTCGTGATCTCGGGGACCGCGTTCGCCAGGTGCTCCGGCGCGCACGGCAGCGAGGAGGCTTCCATGGATCCGTCGGACCACTCGACGGCCGGGCAGGAGTCCGCGAACGTCCTCACGCCGGACGAGGCCGCGTCCGGGTTCGAGTTGCTGTTCGATGGTCGGAGTCTGGATGCCTGGCGGGGCTTCCGCCGGGACGACGTGCCGGGCGGCTGGTCGGCGGTCGAAGCGACGCTCGCCTACACGCCGGACGTCGAGAGCGGGGACATCATTACGCGCGAGCGGTTCACCGATTTCGATCTCCGACTCGAGTGGAGAGTCGGTCCGGCCGGAAACAGCGGGATCATGTTCGGCGTGAGCGAGGAGAACCGGCGGACATACGAGTCGGGCCCGGAGATGCAGGTGCTGGATAACGCCGGGCACCGCGATGGCCGGAATCCGCTCACAGCGGCCGGCTCGAACTACGGGCTCCACGCCCCCGCGGCCGACGTCACCCGGCCGGTGGGTGAATGGAACGAAGCCCGCATCGTCCGGCGCGGCCCACATATCGAGCACTGGCTGAACGGCACGAAGGTCGTCGAGTACGAACTCGGCACGGCGGAGTGGAAGGCCATGGTCGCGGAGACGAAGTTCGCGGAGTGGCCCGACTACGGCTTGCACGCCGAGGGGCACATCGCGCTTCAGGATCACGGCGACCCGGTAAGCTTCCGCAACCTGAGGATCCGCCGGCTCGACCCCTGATCCGGTACGACCCCGCGACGGTGCTTCAAGGCGAGTAGGCCCTTGCCCGACGGGCCGGCGGGGTCGACGCTATGATCGATCCCGCCCGGTCTGCAGCATGCGATCGGGTCCCGGTTCGGCTCGCACACGGAAACGGTCGGCGTGAAGGTCCACCTCATCGACGGCACCTACGAGCTGTTTCGGCACTTCTACGCCATGCCGAAGTCGCAAAACGCCGGCGGCCACGAGGTCGCCGCAGTTCGCGGTGTGCTCGGGTCTCTGTTCTTCCTGCTCGACAACGGGGCGACTCACGTTGCGGTGGCCACGGATCAGGTGATCGAGTCGTTCCGGAACGACCTCTATCCGGGCTACAAGGATGGATCCGGGATCGACCCGATCCTGTGGTCCCAGTTTCCCCTGCTCGAGGAGAGCCTCGCCGCCGCCGGGTTCGTCGTGTGGCCGATGGTCGAGTACGAGGCGGACGATGGCCTCGCGGCCGGTGCGCAGGTGGCGGCGTCGGACGACCGGGTCGAGCAGGTGTTGATCTGTACTCCCGATAAGGACCTCGCCCAGTGCGTCTCGGGCACGAGGGTCGTCCAGTTCGATCGCAGGCAGCGCATCGTGCGGGACGAGGCCGGGGTGATCGAGAAGTTCGGGGTCCCTCCCGCGGCGATCCCCGACTGGCTCGCGCTTGTCGGCGACTCCGCGGATGGGTTCCCCGGGGTGCCCCGGTTCGGCGCCAAGACGGCGGCCGCCGTGCTGTCTCGCTACGGACGGATCGAGGACATCCCCATCGATGGCGCGACCTGGGACGTCGCCGTGCGGGGCGCGACAGCCCTCGCCGCGACGCTGCAGGAGCACATGGAGGATGCGCTGCTCTTCCGTAGACTCGCGCGGCTGGTCACGGATGCGCCCGTATCCGAGACAGTCGACGAACTCGAGTGGACAGGACCTCGCGAGGACTTCGGGCTGGTGTGCTCGGTCCTCGAGGCGCCGGATCTCGAGCGGCGGGCCGAGGAACTGCTCGCGCGCCCTCGTCTACCCGACTGAGCTACCCCGCCGGCACCGCCTCCAGGATCATCTCGATCGCGCGGTTGAGGCTGCGACCACCCGGCCCGGACCCGGTGTATTTTCCGAGCCGCACGATGACGAGTCCGCGGGACGGGATCATGATCGTGTACTGACCACCGGCGCCCGCGAAGGCCCCGTGGTCCTCTTCGATCGGGAATCCGAGGTCCTTCCACAGGAAGCCCCCGCCGTAGATGGGACGCCCGTCAGCGATCCACGCCGGCGCCACCTCCATCGCGTAGTCGACGTACCCCTCCGGCAGGATCCGCTCGCCCTCCCACACCCCGTCCTGCAGGTAGAGGTTGCCCAGGCGTGCCCAATCGCGCGCCGAGCCGAACTCGTACCCCTGCGTCAGGAAGTTCCCGTAGGGATCCGTCTCCATGACGATGTTCCGAATCCCCAGCTTGTCGAACAGCTGCCGCTGCGGAAACTCGTGGTAGTTGTCTCCACGACCTTCCACTCCGAGACGGATCAGGTAGTTCGTGAGCGCCGGGTCGGTGTTCCGATACCGGCCGACGGTGTTCGGCATCCATTGCTGCGGTCGCGTGGCGGCCCACTCGAACGCGTTGGGTCCGGTGTAGAGGTAGAGGTGGTCCGGATACCCCATCTCCGGTTCGTAATCGGGGTCCTGCGGGGCAACGATCCGAATCCCGCTCGACATCCGCATGATGTCCATGATCCGGATGTTCTTCCGGGCGTCCCCCTGCCATTCGGGAATCGGCGCGCGCTGCTCGAGACTGTAGACCCCCTGCTCGATCAGGACGGCCATCAGGGTACCCGTGAGCGACTTGCCCATCGACCAGCTCTCGAACGGAGTGTGCATGTCGACCGCGGGGTCGTACGCCTCCCCGATGATCCGTCCGTTGTGCGTCACGACAAAGCCCAGCGTCTTCCCCTCGGGCTCCATCGCGACGTCCACGGCCTGTCGGACCAGCTCCATGTCGATCTCGGCCGGAAACGGATCATCCGGGAGGACGTCGCCCATTGGCCACGGAGTGGTGGCGGGATCCGGCGTCCTCGGCTCGACGGTCACCGGTTCGAAGTGGATCCCGTCCTCACCGATGTTGTGGGCGATGCACCCCTGGCTGCCGTAATACCTCGCGGTGCGCACCACCCCTGAGGGCAACGTCAGGCTGACGGTCCTCGTGTCGAGGTCGACGACCGTGTCCGTCACGACCCCTCTCTGATCGAACGGACTCGTGAACCCGCCCACGTTTTCCGCGGCATCGGCGGGGTCGAGTCCGGTGATGAAGACCGCCGAACAGAGGGTCTTCGCGAACCCCGAAGTGTGGTGATTAATCGGATCCCCTGGCGGGGCGATCCACTCGGTGGGGAGCTCGAGCTCCTCGCCGCGGGCGATCAGGGCCTCGCGTGGCGAGAGATCGTTGACCGCGGTTCCCCCCTCACCGGATGCCGCCGTGTCGGGCTGCTCACTGGCCCCGGAACAGGCGGCTAGAGGCGCGAGGACGAGAAGAAGCAGCGGACGACGAACGGGCGACCTGAGCATCGGAACCCTCCGGGATCGGTTTTCCTGCGACCTCTGGAACCTGCCCCGAGTCGACCCCGGAACACCAGTCATCCGCCGCGTCGAGATCATTCAGTTCGGGTCCCGGATCTCGTACCCCTTCGGAGGTCGCGCGCCCATCAGGTGTTCGACGAAGTAGTCCATCGTCCGCCGGACCAGGTAGGGCTCGCGCGCATAGCCGTGATTTCGATTCGGGAACACGAGCATGTCGAAGTCCTTGTTGTGCCTGATCAGCTCGTCGGCCACCAGGATCGTCATGTTCGGATGGACGTTGTCGTCCAGCGTTCCGTAGTGGAGCAGCAGTTTGCCCTTCAGGTTCGCAGCCAGATTCTGGTTCGCCTGCGAGTCGTAGCTGTCGGTGCCGTCCGGGTTCTCGGTGACGAGTCCCTGGTACTTCTCGCCCCAGGGAAAATGGTATCCGCGGTTGTCGTGATTCCCCGCCCCGGACACGGCGACCTTGAAGAAGTCGGGGTACCGCAGGATCGCGTCGGTCGATGCGAACCCTCCGCCGGAGTGCCCGAAAATCCCCACGCGATCGATGTCGATCGGATAGGTGAGGGCGAGTTCCTTGAGCGCCGATATGTGATCCGGGATCCCGTTGTCCCCCATGTTCGCGTAGTAGCCGTCGTGGAAGGCCTTCGAGCGAAATGGCGTCCCGATGGCATCGACCACGAACCCGATGAAGCCGAGCTCGGCGTACGCATGCCCCTGCCCGCGGGGACCTGCAGTGAAGCCGGCGGAGCGGATGGGACCGATCTGGGGTCCTGGATACACGTAATCCACCACGGGGTAGACGACGCCCTCCTGCCTGTCGGGGGGAAGAAAGAGATAGCCGTACACGTCGGTGACGCCGTCCCGCGCCTTCGCTTTGAAGCGCACGGGTGGCTCCCAGCCGGCCTCCATCAGCGGTGAGATGTCGGCTTCCTCGACCGTCATGAGCGGCTGGCCCGAGGGGTCGCGGACGACGGTCACCGGCGCGGTGCCCCGTGTGCTGTACGTGTCGATGAAGTACCGCCCGTCCGGCGACGACGTGACATCGTGGTTCGCGTCCTCGGGTGTGAGCAGGGTCACGCCGCCCCCGTCCAGTGAGGCACGGTACAGGTGGCGATGGTACGGATCTCGACCGGACTCTCGGCCCATCCCCGTGAAGTAGACCTGGCGCGCCGTCTCATCGACCTCCACGACCTCGAGGACGAGCCAGGAGCCTGATGTGATGCGATTCTTGAGGGTCCCGGACGCCAGATCGTAGAGGTACAGGTGCCCCCAGCCATCCCGTTCCGACCACCAGAGCACCTCCGACCCGTCGTCGAGGATCCGCCAGTTGGGTCGGGCCCCGGTGAACTGGTTCGTCTCGACGTACGTCGGCCCGCTCTCCACGATCACTTCTCGCGTGGCACCCGACACCGCATCGACCTCATGGAGCGTCTGTGTCTTGAAGTCGCGCGAGTGGTTCGTGAAGTAGACGCGGTCCCCCGCCCCGTTCCACGTCGTGTTCACCCAGGCCGTATCCGGGCCGGCGAAGTAGCCAACGGCAGGGTCCATCTGCGCGGCGACGTGCCCACCGGTCGCGGCATCGAACACGTGCATCGTCCACGTCGGGACGACCGTGTCCCCGGGCAGCGCGTACTTGTAGGAATGCAGGATCGCGCGGCCCGTGGCCGCCTCGAGCAGGTGAAACTCCTCCACGTCCCGCTCGTCGTACCTGTGCGTCGCGATCCTCGACCCATCGGGAGACCATTCGGCGACCGGCGGCGGCTCGTAGCCCTGGCGACGCAGCGTGATCTCGGTGCAGCACCCCTCGGGCAGAACGCCGTAGCCGAAGTGTTCGGCCCCGTCGTTGCTCAGCTGCCGTTCCTCATCGGTCGACGTGTCCCGAACCCACAGGTTCTCGTCGCGCGAGAAGGCGGCCAGCGACCCGTCCGGCGATTCGATCTCGTGCGTCACTGGAGGGATCGAATCGGGCCCCGAGCACGTGTAGGCCTGCAGATCACAATCCCAGCGCTTCGAGGGGACGGTGTGAAATCGGATCGACGTCGCCCCGGCGAACTCGAACTCGTCGAACGGAAGTTGGCCCGCTTCGTAGCTCGTGTCGGCGGCGACCGAAAGCGCCGCGGCCAGACGGTCGTGATCGAAGGCGAGTGACCGGGTTCGGGCCGCCGCATTCACGATCACGAACTCGTGTCCTCCGAAGACCTGGTTTCGATACCAGAAGCGGTCCGCCGAGACCCAGCGCGGAGCGACGACCGTGCCGGAGGTCATCCGGGGGGCGTTGAAGAAGAGGAACTGCTCGGCTCGAGCGTAGTCGGACGCCGTCAGGGCGGCCGGTGCGTACGGCGTCCGGGTCTGTGCCTCGCCGGGCGGCGCGATGAAGACGGTCGCGATGGCGAGGATGAAAACGGCGCGCAGCATGTGGACGAGGCGGATCATTGGAGCTCCTTGGGCATTTCGGAATCACGAACATACCCGACCGGATCGGCAGTCGTCACGCCCCCGCGCCATGGTTTTTTCCGGGTGCGCCCGGTAGGGTGGATTCGCCAGAAGACCACGGGACCAGACAGGAGCCGGCGAGTGACCTCACCCGATAGTACGAGCGGATCCCGGACGACCGCCGTGAACCCCCGCAAGCTTTTCTTCGCCAGTTGCGTGGCTCTAATCGCGACGTCGGTAGCCTTCGCCGTCGTCGGCGCGATCATGCTCGACCTCAAAAGCTCGTTCGTCCTCACGAATCAGCAGGTGGGCTGGATCGGGGGAGCCGCCCTGTGGGGCTTCGCGGTCTCGCAGCTCGTATTCGCTCCGTTCTGCGACACGCTGGGCATGAGGCTGCTGCTTCGGCTGGCGTTTCTGTGCCACCTCGCCGGGTCGCTCATCCTGATCTTCGCCTCCGGCTTCGGTCTGTTGTTTACCGGCGCGTTGACGCTGGCCATGGGGAACGGGCTGGTCGAGGCGGCGTGTAATCCCCTCGTCGCGAGCCTGTACCCCGACAACAAGACCGTGAAGCTCAATCAGTTCCACGTCTGGTTCCCCGGTGGAATCGTGATCGGCTCGGTCCTCGCGTTCGGGCTCGACGCGATCGGGGTAGGGGCGTGGCAGTTGAAGGTCGGGCTGATCCTCGTCCCGACGCTCGCGTACGGCGCCCTGATGCTCCGCGAGAACTTCCCCGAGACCGAGGGTGTCCGCGCCGGGGTCGGGATGAGCGAGATGTTCAAGGCAACGTTCACGACGCCTCTCATGCTCCTGATGCTCGCCTGTATGGCGATCACCGCATCCACGGAGCTCGGACCCAACCGTTGGGTTCCCGCCGTCCTCGAGTCGGGAGGGATCCCCGGCATCCTGGTGCTGGCCTGGATCAACGGTCTCATGGCGGTGCTTCGGTATCGGGCCGGGTTCGCCGTCCACCGGCTCTCACCGACCGGTGTCCTCCTGGGTAGCGCCGCGATCTCGTTCGTCGGCCTTCTCTGGCTCAGCTACGCCGAGACGATCACGGTGGCCTTCGCCTCGGCGACGGTCTTCGCCGTCGGCGTGTGCTACTTCTGGCCGACGATGCTCGGGTTCGTGTCGGAGCGCATTCCGAGATCGGGCGCGCTCGGACTCGGACTGATGGGAGCGATGGGGATGGCGGTCGTGGGCCTGTTCACGACGCCCTGGATGGGGAGGATCGCGGACGAGATCGGGCACGAGCAGATCCCGGTGGCCGAGACGACGGCACTCTTCCAGGACGCAGTGACGGCGCTGGCAGACATCGCGACCGCGGCGCCGGCCGAGCGACGTGCGGACATCGAGACGGCAGCAGCGACCGTGGCGGAGGCCCTGGCGGACCCGGCGGAGGGCCTGCCGGAGCTGGCGACCGCGAACGCGCTGCGGGCGATCATCGACTCGGGCGCAGATGACGTGCTGGCGGAACGAGCGGGGGCGATTCTGGGGCCGGCCGACAACTACGGCGGACGGGCCTCGTTCCGGTACATCCTGCCATTCACCGGCGCGTTGATACTGATCTTCGGCCTCCTGTACGCGGCCGATCGGCGGGCGGGCGGGTACCGCGCGACCCGGATCGAAGACGCGGCGTGATGCGTTACGGGATGGTGGGCGGTGGCCCCGGGGCCTTCATCGGAGCCGTGCACCGCATGGCGGCGGCCCTCGATGGAGAGATGGAGCTCGTGGCGGGCGCGTTTTCATCGGACCCCGGCCGATCGGCCGCCGGGGGTCGTGAGCTCGGGCTCGATCCGGAGCGCGTATACGACAGCTTCGAGGAGATGGCGGCGCGTGAAGCCGCCCTCCCGGAGGACCAGCGGATTCGGTTCGTCTCGATCGTCACCCCGAACCACCTCCACTACGCCCCGGCCAGGACGTTCATCGAGGCCGGATTCGACGTGGTGTGCGACAAGCCGCTCACGACCTCTCTCGAAGACGCGTACGCGCTCTGCGAACTGGTCCGTGAACGGGACGCCGTCTTCGCCCTGACGCACAACTACACCGGCTATCCGATGGTTCGCGAGGCGCGGTCGTGGATCCGCGCGGGGAAGCTCGGGACAGTGAGGAAGATCGCCGTCGAGTACATCCAGGGCTGGCTGTCGACCGCCCTCGAGGAGAGCGGTTCCAAGCAGGCCGACTGGCGCACGGACCCCGAGCGCGCCGGTGTGGCGGGCGCCCTGGGCGATATCGGGTCACACGCGCACAACCTCGTGCGGTTCATCACGGGCCTCGAGATCGAGTCGATGTGCGGCGACCTCACGACGTTCGTCGAAGGGCGGCGGCTCGAGGATGACGCGAGCCTTCTGCTGCGTTTCGAGGGCGGCGCACGAGGCACGCTGACCGCTTCGCAGATCTGCGTGGGCGAAGAGAACGGCCTCACGCTGCGCGTATACGGGACGGACGGCGCCCTGGCGTGGCGCCAGGAATCGCCGGAGACACTGGTGTTCCGACCCGTGGATGGCCCTGCCGAGGTGCACCGGCGTGGCCACGACTACCTGGGTGAGGCGGCGGCCGCCGCCACGCGGCTCCCGCCCGGCCACCCCGAGGGGTTCATCGAGGCCTTCGCGAACATCTACCGGGGCGCCGCGGCCGCGATCGACGCGCGGGACGCCGGGCGGGCGCCCTCGGCCGAGGCCGACTTTCCGACCGTGTTCGACGGTGCCAGAGGCGTCCATTTCCTCCACCGGGCCGTCGAGGCCGGTCGCACCGATGGCTGGGTCGACGCGGAATACGACGGACCATGAGAACGACTGGAGTTATCACGTGACCGACCGACCCATCACGCTCTTTACGGGACAGTGGGCCGATCTTCCGCTCGCGGTCCTCGCGGAGAAGGCGGCCGGCTGGGGCTACGACGGGCTCGAACTCGCCTGCTGGGGTGACCACTTCGACGTCCAGCGCGCCGTCGAGGACGACGGCTACTGCGAGTCCGTCCACGACCTGCTGGCCTCTCACGGACTGGCCGTCTACTCCATCTCGAACCATCTCGTCGGGCAGGCGGTGTGCGACCCGATCGACGAACGGCACAGCCTGGTGCTGCCCGAACGAGTGTGGGGCGATGGGAAGCCGGAAGCCGTACGGAACCGGGCCGCGGCGGAGATGCAGGCCACCGGACATGCCGCCGCGGCGCTCGGCGTCGCGGTAGTGAACGGGTTCACCGGCAGCCCGATCTGGGGAGCTGCCTACGCGTTTCCACCGCATCCTCCCGGGTTCATCGACGCGGGCTTCCGTGAATTCGCGGACCGTTGGGGCCCGATCCTCGACACGTTCGAGGAGGTCGATGTGCGCTTCGCTCTCGAGGTACACCCGACCGAGATCGCGTTCGATATCTCAAGCGCGGCACGAGCGCTCGATGCCGTCTCGCACCGGGCGTCGTTCGGGTTCAACTACGACCCGAGCCACCTCGCCTATCAGAGCGTCGACTACGTGCGGTTCATTCTCGAGTTCGGCGACCGCATCTATCACGCGCACATGAAGGACGTCTGGTGGTCGGATCGGCCGATGCGCGCCGGCGTGTTCGGGGGACACCTCGAGTTCGGACACGCGGATCGCGCCTGGGACTTCAGGTCAATCGGGAGAGGCCGGGTGGACTTCGAGGAGGTGGTCCGGGCGCTGAACCGGGTCGGGTACGCGGGCCCGCTGTCGATCGAGTGGGAGGACAGCGGAATGGATCGCGAGCACGGCGCCCGGGAAGCCTGCGACCGGGTACGATCCCTGGCCTTTCCGTCCGCCGACGGGGCCTTCGACGCGGCCTTCTCGGACGCGTAACCCGGGTCCTCCCTGGTAGCCCGGTAGCCCCGGGTAACCGGGGGCTACTCCTCTGGCGGTGCCAGCGCCGGTGACCACAGGGTGTTCAGGCCCTGTTCATACGGAACCGCTTCCCACTCCCCTCTCGCCGTCGGCAAGATGAACAGCGGGTGCCTGTTCGACTGCTCGGCCAGGAGATCCGCGTTCCGTTCGGGCCCCATATCCTGGACCCAGAGCACCCCCTCCGCCGGGAGGCCGGGCAGGTCGCCGAGCCAAAGGAGCGACGTCAGGCCAAGCCCGCCGAAGCGCTGAATCAGTGCGTCGGACGCCTGCTCGCGCCGGCAGATCGGCGGCGCCTCCTCGAGGGATATTCCCCGCAACGCCGCCTCCACCCGGCAGGGATCGTAGTCCGTCAGAAACGCGCGAATGCTGTCGAGGCGCATCCCCCGAGCGGCGAGGCGCGCCCCCTGCCGGTCTCCCCACGCTTCGTGGACGAAGACGAGCGTTGGACGATTCTCCTCGATGTCGGGGTACGCCCCGACGGCGCCCCCCCGAAGCCTGAGCCGATCGGGCCCGCCTTCGACGGCACCGTACGCGAGGGCCGCGACGAGGGTGAACGCCAGCCATTCGGACGCGAAGCGACGCCCGGACGGCGCCGCACCACCGTTTTCGGGTCCTTCGCCCCGGACACGCGCGACGAGCCAGACAGCCGCCAGCGTCGCCAACACCACCCAGGCAGGGGCGGCTTCGCCGAGCATGCGCGGCCCGAACACGAGGTCGTGGTGCCAGTAGAGGGCGCTCACCAGCAGCGGCAATAACGCCCATGCGAGGACGAGACGGACTCCGCGATCGAGTCGAGGGGCCAGTAACAGAAAGACGCCGACGAGCGCGACGAGGGGGAACGGGGTCCCCAGCAGCTCGCGACTCAACGAGAGGAGCTCGGACGACGAGTGGCCGACCGCCGCGGTGGCGGTGTACATGCGCCCCCACGGATCCTCGTGGAACCCGAGCCCGTGGTTCGGACCGGAGGCCGCTACATATCCCAGCGTGAGCGGTCCCCCGAAGAAGCGATGGTTGAACCACCCGAACCCCAGGGCGAACGGGAGGCCGCCGACGACCCACCACCCGATTCTATGGAGTAGCACCCGGCGACGATCGGGGTCCCGCAGCCCGGCTCCCGGGGCGGTCAGCCAGACGAGAGCCGTCAGCAGTATCCCGAGCACGATTCCGGTAACCGGCCGGATCGTGACCATCAGACCGACCGCGGCGCCGGACGCGATGGACCAGGCGAGGGATCCGTCCTCGGCCCGGAGCGCCAGGTAGAGCGCGGCGACGCTCGCGGCCGCCAGCGTGACATGGCTCATGTATCCGGCGGCCAGGCCGAGCACGAACGGACTCGTCGCGACCAGCAGCGCGGCCAGGCGGGCCGTCGCCTCCCGGTTCGGCATCAGCCGTCGGAGCACGAGGACGAGGAGACCCGCCGTGAGGGCCACGGAGAGTGCCATCGGGATCAGCGGCGAACCCGCCCTGAACCCGCCGGCGAGGAGGAGCGCGTGTCCCGGCGGGTACTGCGAGACCCACCCCGCCGCCGTGTGCACCATGAACTGGATCGACCAGAACTCCGGAAAAGCCAGGACCGGTCCGGCGAGCATGCCCGCGGCGAAGTAGCGCGCCTGGATAAGCTGGACGCTCGCGTCGTTGAGGATCGTGCGCTGGTCGAACACCCGCATCGCGACCAGCAATGTGAGCACAAGCCCCAGCACGGCGACCACGGACGCGAACATCGGCGTCGGCGGACGCCGAATTGCGGCGCCGAGTCGGGAGAGGCCGTCGACGAACCGTCCCCGCGTCAGCGTAGCCGCCACGGCGGCCACGGCGATCGCGACTCCCGGCCACCACCCCTGAGCCAGGCCCCAGGTGTACCGCCAGTTGATCTCGCCCGACTGCGCCATCCGACCCTCCAGGAAGTCGGAAGGATCGAGCAGTCGGAAGACGGGAAGCACGACGAGGGCGAGAAGGACGAGGCCCAGGGTCCGCCGGGCCGCGTCGGCGATCGCGGTCCGGGGGGCGACCACATCCTGTGATTCCTGTGGCTGGCGTGGCATCGGGCTCGTCGGATCCGGGGCGCGCGAGACGTTCAAGAGATGTGTCCGACATCGGGCAACGACACGGCGCGGTAAGACGTCGAACGTCGCGAAACCTATCGAACTCGCTCGATACGTGGGAAACTTGACTGCGAACAGACCCTACTTAGTTTCGCTCGCACTTCAGTAAACAGGCGGGTTTCATGTCTCTGGTAGCTCTCTCCGACGTCGTAAAGACATTCGACGAGGTGCGTGCCGTCGACGGCGTGTCCTTCGATATCGATCGCGGCGAAGTCGTCGGTTTTCTGGGACCGAATGGTGCCGGAAAGACGACGACCATGCGTCTATTGACCCAGTATCTCGAATCCGACTCGGGGTCCATCGTGATCGACGGCCAGTCGATCGAGGACCACCCGGCCGAGTTCCGCCGCCGCATCGGCTATTTGCCCGAGACGAACCCTCTGTACCGGGACATGCTCGCGGGCGAGTACATCAGCTTCATGGGCCGGCTGCGGGGGATGTCGGTCGTTGAGATCCGGCGGCGGACCGACGATGTCGTGTCGCAAACGGGGATCGAGAACGTGTACTATCGGCCGATCGACCAGCTTTCGAAGGGGTATCGGCAGCGTGTCGGGCTCGCCCAGGCGATTCTTTCGGAACCGGAGATCCTCGTCCTCGACGAGCCCACCGAGGGGCTCGACCCGAACCAGCGCGTCGAGATCCGGTCCCTCATCACGCATCTCGGTCAGGATCGGACGGTGCTACTGAGCACCCACGTGATGCAGGAGGTCCGCAGGACGTGCTCGCGGGTCGTGATCATCAACCGCGGGAAGATCGTGGCGGACGGCGAGGTCGATGAGCTCGTGGATGCCGCTCAGGGCGGTAGCCGGGTAAGCGTCGAAATCGAGGCGGACGTCACGGAAGCTTCGGCGGCGCTGAATGCGCTCCCTTCGGTTCGCACGGTCGTCCCCTCGGACATGGCCGAGGGGACGAGAGCCCGCCTCGACGTCCGCGCCGAGGGAGATCCCCGGCGCGATATCTTCGAGCTCGCCGCGGGCCGCGGGTGGCCTTTGTGGGAGCTCCACCTGGAGCGCGCGAGCCTCGAGGAGCTCTTCCGCGAGCTGACGATCAGCATCGCCCCGGCGGACGGCGAAGCGACGGAGAGCTCCACCGGGACCACGGTCCCCGATGAGGAGGTGGGCGAATGATGGGGCGGATCTGGACCATCGTCCGGCGCGAGCTCAAGGGGTACTTCGACCAGGCGACCGCGTACATCCTGCTGGTCGTGTTCCTGGCCGTGAACTTCTTCCTTTTTTTCCAGAGCGCCTACGAGATCGGCGAAGCGACGCTGCGCCCCATGCTCGGTCTTCTACCCTGGCTGCTCCTGTTCTTCGTACCGGCCGTCTGCATGAGGGCGTTGGCCGAGGAACGGCATGCCGGGACCATCGAACTGGTTCTCGCGCAGCCGATCAACGTGGCGGAGTTTCTCGTCGGGAAGTTCCTGGGGACCTTCGCGTTCCTCATGATCGCCATGCTCGCGACGCTGGGAGTCCCGCTGGGCCTCTCTTTGGGCGCGGACCTCCATTCCGGTGTGATCGTCACTCAATACGTCGGATCAGGGTTCCTGATTTCCGCCATGACCGCGATCGGTCTGTGGGCATCCTCCCTCACCCGGAACCAGGTGACGGCCTTCATACTCGGCATCTCCATCTCCTTCGCCCTGTACATCGTCGGTTTCGAGGTGGTCGTCGCGAGCGTGCCGCCGCCTTTCTCCGTGATGGCCAGCCGGCTGGGAATACTCGGCCACTTCGGCAACGTCGCCCGGGGAGTAATCGACATCAGGGACGTCCTGTATTTCGTGGCGCTCACGGCAGCGTTCCTGGCGCTCACCTACTTCTCGATCATGCGCGAGCGACTGAGCCGTGAACGTCCGGCGTACGGGAGACTCCGTCTGGGCGTCGCCGGCATGGTCGCGTTCGCGGTCTTCTCGGCACTCGCCGGGGGACAGCTTCGGGGACGTCTCGATCTCACACCCGGAAAGCTCTACACCCTTTCGGAGGCGACGCGTGATCTGATCGGGGGAGTGAACGATGTCGTGACGTTGAAGTTCTTCCGATCGGACGAGCTCCCGCCGGAGTACGCGCCGCTGCGACGCGACATCGAGGACGTCCTCAAGGACTTCGACTCGGCGGGCGGCGGGAACGTCAATCTCCTTCCGCTCGCGCCGGACGACGATCCCGAGGTCCTCGAAGAGGCGAATCTCCTCGGGATTCCGGCCGCCGAGTTCACCGTCGTCGGCGATCAGGAGCGGTCCATCCGCGAAGGGTACCTCGGGATCGCCGTCCAGTACGCAGGCGAGACGGAGGTCATCCCCCTCGTTCAGCAGACGGCGGATCTCGAGTATCGGCTGGCTTCCATGATCCGGACGCTGACGGCGGAGCGGCGACCGGTGGTCGCCATCATGGAGGGCCACGGCGAGCTCCACGGGGCCAATAGAATGACGATCGGGGTGGGGCGGCTCTCCGAGGAATACTCCGCCCAGCGACTCATCCCCGATCCGGCGAGGACGGCGATCCCGGATTCTATCGACGTCATCGTAATCGCGGGACCGGAGACGCCCCTCAGTCCCGCAGAAGGCGCGATGCTGGGATCGTTCCTCGACCGCGGGGGCAGCATCATGCTGCTGATGAGCGGAGTCCAGATCGATCGCCAGGCCCGATACGCCCGCCCGTCGTTTCACCCGGCGCTCGACTCCCTGCTCGCATCGCGAGGCCTCGGAGTCATGCCCGCGGTCGCCTACGACATGACCTCGAACGAGGCTGTCCCGCTCCAGACTGCGGGCGGCGTCGTGCTCCGACAGTACCCTCTGTTCCCCATCTCGCTTCCCCTCGAGCACCCGATCACAGGGGACGGAAACTCGATGGTGATGCGGTGGGCGAGCCCGCTCTACCTGGATCAGGCCGATTCCTCGCGTGTGACGCCGCTCCTCACGACCACCGAGTACGGGGGCTTTCTGCTGGCGCCGGCATCGGTGGACCCCGAAATGGAGTGGGACACCGTCGTCGATCCCGATACCCTCGAGCCGCAGGTGCTGGCCCTCGCCTATCAGGGTGAGGGAGGAGGACGGATGGTGGTGGCGGGGACACGGGACATCATGGAGGATGGAGCCATTCGACTGGCGGGCGGGGTGAGCGGGCTCGTGTTCTTCCAGAACGCGATCGACTGGCTGGCACAGGACGAGGCGCTGATCTCGATCCGCTCGAAGGACCGGGCGGCGCCGCAGCTGCGGTTCCCGAGCGCGATCGCAAGAGACCTGGCCAAGTGGGGCAACCTGCTCGGCGTCCCCTTGCTGTTCATTGTGTACGGCATCTTCCGGCTCGCGCGGAGGCGAGGGACGCAGCGAAAGGCCTACGAGGCCGGAGGCGCCCTCATATGACGAAGAAGCACCTCAGATGGATCGGGATTCTGCTACTGGTCGCCATCGCGCTCTACCTCCCGCGGGTTCTCTCGAACGAAGAGGGCCGAGGGACGGTCACCGTCGAGGAAGGCTTCGCGTTCCATCTCACAGATCCCATTACCCGCATCGAGGTTCACGATGTGGCCGAGGACGCGTTGATCCATCTCGAGCGCGGGCAGCCCGAATGGACGGTCGACGGGTACCGGATCGATCAGGAGAAGGTGGACGGGCTGCTGGCACTCCTCCCCGACCTGTCCTCGGTCGATCTCGTGGCGCGGAACCCGGCGAACCACGAGGCATTCGGGGTGGCCGAGACCAGCGGACGGCGAATCGACGTCTACACCGAAGGAGGAGGTCCGTACTCCTTCTACCTCGGCAACCGGGACCCCGCGTCGGGCACCTACTACGTGCGCGCGTCCGGAGACGACATCGTGTATCGCCTGGAGAACGATGCGGCGGGACACCTGAGTCGGGATCGCGACGGATGGCGGATGCGCCTCATCGCGGCGCTCGAAGTGGACCGCGTCCGCGAGATCGTGATCCGGCGACCCGAGCGCGAGATGGTGATTCGCCGCGAGGGCGATGCATGGATGTTCGACGGGGTGCCTGCCGACTCCGCGACCATGGATCGACTGGTGCAGCTGCTCCCGGCCGTCACGGCCAGCGGGTTCCCGACCGACGCCGAGGCGGCCGCCGCCGACTTCGAGAACGCCGACATTGAGATCGACGTCTTCGCCGAAGGCGGATCCGACGTCACGGGCCGTGAACTGGTGCTGGGGCTGATCTTCCTCCTCGATGAGGAGGAGGGCGACTGGATCCTGCGCACCGTGGATGGCGACGAGGTCTACCGTCTGCCGGCCTACGTCGTGACCCGGCTGGCTCCCGAGCCCGACGACCTCATTCCGGAATAGCCCGAGCCGATCGGGCGGGCCGGAACCGGGTCGTCCGTCAGACCAGTCCCGGTTCCGTCATCGCCCGGAAGTCGAGGATCCCGTCCAGCTCCTGGGGCTCGACCAGCCCTTCCTCGAGGACGAGTTCGCGCAGCGTGCGGTCCTCCTTGAGCGACCGCTTCGCGATCTCGGCCGCCTTGTCGTATCCGATCACCGGTACGAGGACGGTGGCGAGCGCCGCGGTCGACTCGACATTGCGGCGGCAGCGCTCCTCGTTGACGGTGATCCCGTCGACACACCGTCGGGCGAACTCGACGGATACTGAGGAGAGAATCTCGACGCTCTCCAGGAGGTTATGCGCCATGACGGGGATCATGACGTTCAGCTCGAGGCTCCCGGACTGTCCTCCGACGACGATCGCGGCGTCGTTCCCGATGACCTGAGCGCAGACCTGCAACACGGACTCGGCCATGACCGGGTTCACCTTGCCGGGCATGATCGAAGACCCCGGCTGAACCGCCGGCAGATCGATTTCTCCGAGCCCGGTGCGCGGACCCGACGACAGCCACCGCAGATCGTTCGCGATCTTGGTCAGACTCACCGCGACCGTCCGCAGGGCGCCACTCGCCTCGACGACGGCGTCCCGCGACGACTGCGCTTCGAAGTGGTTTGACGCCTCCTGGAACTGCACGCCGAGAAGATCGGTCAGCCCCTTCGACATCCGGGCCCCGAACTCCTCGTGCGTGTTGATCCCGGTCCCGACCGCCGTCCCTCCGATCGCGAGCTCTCCCAGGGCGCCGCGGACGTCGTCGAGACGCCGAATCCCGTTCGCAATCTGGCTCGCATACCCCGCGAATTCCTGCCCCAGACGAACCGGAGTCGCATCCTGAAGGTGCGTACGACCGGCCTTGGCGACGTGATCGAACTCCTCCGCCCTGGCCGCGAGCGACTCCCGCAGCACGCCCAGCGCGGGCAACAGCTCGCGCTCGATCGCGACCAGCCCGGAAACGTGCGTCGCGGTCGGGATCACGTCGTTGGAGGACTGCCCCTTGTTGACGTGGTCGTTGGGGTGGACCGGATCGCGGGAACCGACCTCGCCGCCCATCAACTGGATCGCGCGGTTCGCGATCACTTCGTTGGCGTTCATGTTCGTGGAAGTGCCCGAGCCGGTCTGGAAGATGTCGAGGACGAAATGGTCGTCGAGCCGCCCCTCCATGACCTCCGTCGCCGCCCGGCGGATCGCGTCGGCACGTTCGGCGTCGAGCAGTCCGAGCTCTTCGTTCACCGCGGCAGCGGTCCTCTTGATCGCCCCCAGAGCCTCGACGAAACGTCGGCCGAACCTGAGCTTGGAGATCGGGAAGTTCTGGCGGGCGCGTTCGGTCTGCGCGCCGTACAGGCGGTCGGAGGGGATCTGCATCTCGCCCATCGAGTCGCGCTCGATGCGTACGGCCACGGAGGACCCCGTCGCGGTTTCTGGTGTCACGGGTACGATCACTCCCTGTTCATTCGTGAAGGGCCCCGGGGACCCGGTTCAATCTCGTGTTCAGAACTCGACGAGCGCGCCGGTCGTGATGCCGTTCGCCTCGAACCACCCCGCGTTCATCTCGAGAGCGTACATGGCGTCGGCCTTCGACCAGTGGGTAGTGTCGTCCTTCGGCTGCATCGTCTGGATATCCACGATCCGACCCTGTTCGTCGATGTACGCTATGTCGAGCGGGATCAAGGTGTTCCGCATCCAGAATCCCAGAGGGCGCGACGACTCGTAGACGAACAGCATGCCCTCGTTCTCGGACAACGACTCCCGAAACATCAGTCCCCTCGACCGCTCGGCCTCGTCGTCGGCGATCTCGACCTGAATCTCTATCCCCGCGACCCGGATCGGGAACGTGTCCCCCTCCAGCCGATAGTCCTGTGCCTCCTCACCCGCCTGATCCTGAAGCGAACCGGCGGCCCCATCCTGGCCTCCCGCGGCACCGCATGCCGAGAGCAATACGGCGAAACACAACACCTTCCCCGCCCTGTGCGGAGCACGACCCACTGACATCTGGTTACCTCCCGCAACGTCGAACCACGGCATCGAACCTCATGAAACCCCAAGCTAGCCGTTCGGGTTTCCCGGGGGAACGAACGGCACGTCAGGTGCACAGCACGGTATTATCCGGTGTGCGCAGGCCGGGCCGAAGGGAGGCGGAGATGATCCTGCCGGATGTCAGATCGTCGTTCGGAAGAAACGAAGGGGCGCTGCTCGTACATCTGCTCGCGCGGCACGGCGAGGATGCGGAGCAGTGGCGGGCCGTTCTCGCGGATCGCGGAATCGACCCGCTCCTCGATCATCCCGCCGTCGGACGAGCGGTGCTCGACGGTCCCGCGGTCTGCAGCCTCCCGCTTCCCGTCGTCGCCTACGTCCTGTTGAGACGCTGCTTGCTCGAGTCAGGAGTCGAGGAACGAGTCCTGGCGGACTACCTCACGTCGTTGTTTCTGCACTTCGGCGAACCCGGGCGCGCCTACCGTATCGCGACCCACGACGACATCGAATACGGCTACCTCGTCGACCTGCTGGCGGAGATCTCGGAGGCCCGGGGGCGAAGAGCGTTTCTCCTGCGGGCCCACCTTGGAAATCTCGCCCTTTGGCTGAGCGGGCTCTTTCCCGACCGCATCGACCACCGGGTCCACCGTCGCGGCGGACCCGGGCTCGGCTACTTCGAGGAAATGGGGCAAAGCGGATTCGCCATGGCCGCGGAAGACGAGTTCGCGCGGCGAAGCGAGCTGGACCGCGTGTTTCGGGCGGCCGCCGCCTCGTTCGTTCCGATGCGCAGGGCGCTGAACGGGTTCTCCGACCGGTTTCTCACGCCGCGCGCCGAGTCTCCCGTCGACCGTCTGCTGCGCCAGGTGCGGAACCGGTTCGAGACCGATTGGTTGCAGGCGTGACGCCCTGCCGTATTTTCTCAACCGACTGATAACAGGGGCGTGGAGCCGCGCGATCCGACGCGGTTCGGCGCTTCGCGCCGACGTAGCGAGCACACATGAGCGAAGTAGTAACTCCGCGCCCGCCGCTGGGCTGCGCGGCGGTAATGTTGGGGCTCTTTCGCGCTGCCCTGCAGGAACGTCATCTACCTGTAACCCACCAGCGCGAAGCCGTTGCCCGCGTGCTCTTCGAGTCGGGCGGACACCTGTCCGCGGACGATGTCGCCGACCGGCTGCACGGAGGTGATGCACATGTCGGGAAGGCCACGATCTACCGGACCCTCGGGCTTCTCGTGGACGTCGGTCTCGCCGCCGAGCACGATTTCGACGAGGGCTTCAAGCGATACGAAACCCGTATCGGACCCGCACACAACGACCACCTCGTGTGCACCGCCTGCGGTGAGGTGGTCGAGTTTCATCGTGATGATCTGGAAGCGATTCAGGAGCAGGTTGCCCGCGACCGCGGATTCCGCGTTCTGACCCGGCAACTGAAGCTCTACGGACTTTGCGCCCGATGTGACTCCGAGAGCGGCGACGCGCTGCGACGAGCGATCTAGCGCAACTCATCTTTTGAGAATGGAGGCCGGTTTGAGTTCTCCACAGGCACAACTGTGCCGTTTGCTGGCGGAACGGTCCATGAGGTTGGGCGATTTCGAACTCGCGTCGGGGAAACGCAGCGACTACTACATCGACTGCCGCACGACCACGATGCACGCACAGGGGCAGGTGCTGATCGGGCGGGTCGGGCTCGAGGCGATCCAGACCGCCGGCCTGCGCCCGGACGCCGTCGGCGGGCTGACCATGGGTGCAGACCCGATCGCTTACGCGATCGCGGCAGAGAGCTGGCGAGAGAGCATGCCCATCCACGCGTTCTCGGTCAGGAAGCGCGCGAAGCGGCACGGGCGCGGCCAGTTGATCGAAGGCTGTTTCGAGCCGGGCGCCCGGGTCGTCATCGTGGAGGACGTGATCACCACGGGCGGCTCGGCGCTTAAGGCCTGCGAGGCCGTGAACCAGGCGCGGGGCGAGGTCATCGGTGTCGTCGGCCTGGTCGATCGTGAGGAGGGCGGACGCGCCGCGTTGGAAGCGGCCGGTCTGAACACGATCGTTCTGTACACGGCGACGGACCTGAAGGCCGTGCTGCAGACCGAGTTCGAAGGCGCGGATGCTCCGTAAACCCCTCCTGTTCCTCAGTGAACGACAGGGGTTGAAGGACAAGCTCCTGCGAATGCCCGCCGCGCGTCGCACGGCGGAGCGGTTCGTGGCGGGGGAGGATCTGGCGAGCGCGCTGCATGTCGTCCGGGGGCTCGAGACCGATGGCTTTCGGGTCACCCTGGACTACCTGGGCGAGAGCGTCCACGAAGAGGCAGCCGCCGCGGGCGCGACGGCCTCGTACGAAGCGAGTCTTCGCGAGATCGCGGAGGCTGGGGCGTCGGCCACGATCAGCCTGAAGCTCACGCAACTCGGCCTCGACATCTCGGCCGATCTGGCGGTCGCGAACCTGACGCGCATCCTCGCCGCCGCGGAGCAGACGGGCTCCTTCGTACGAATCGACATGGAGGGATCCTCGCACACCCAGCGTACGCTGGACGTGTATCGCCGCGTCTACACCATCCATCGCAACGTGGGCGTCGTCATCCAGTCGTATCTGCAGCGGAGCGAGCAGGACGTGGCGGACCTGGTCGAGACCGGGGCCCACGTCCGGCTCTGCAAGGGCGCGTATCAGGAACCGCAGAGCATCGCGTACACGCGTAAGGACGACATCGACGCGAACTACGTCCATCTCATGAGGCACCTCCTCGACGGGGCGCGCGACAAGGAAGCCGTAGGCGGCGTCCCGCCCGTGGGGATCGCGACGCACGACGACGCGATGATCGAGGCGACCCGCAGCTTCGTGGAGAGCCGCGCGGTACCGATCGATACGTTCGAGTTCCAGATGCTCTTCGGCGTGCGTCGAGACGTGCAGAAACAGTTGCTCGATGAGGGGTACCATGTCAGGATCTACGTCCCCTACGGGACGGAATGGTACCCGTATTTCATGAGGAGAATGGCGGAGCGTCCGGCGAACCTGTGGTTCGTCACGCGAGCGATCATCGGTCGCTGACGACGCTGGCCGAACGCCCCTCGAACAATAGAGAGTCCAGCATGTCCGAAGGACCGAGCATCACCTTCTCGGATACCGCGAGCGAGCGGATCCGCACATACATCGAAGAAGACGAGGCGAGCGGTCTCGCCGTACGTGTCAGCGTCCAGAATGCGAGCCCGATCGCTCCCGCTTACGAGATGGCGTTGATCGAGCCGGACGAGCGCGAGGCCGGGGACCTCGAGATCGATGGGGGCGGGTTTCCCGTCGTCGTCGACCCGGACAGCGCCTCGATACTCGACGGCACGTCGATCGACTGGGTCGAGTCGATGCACGGATCGGGGTTCAAGTTCGAGAACCCCAACATCAAGCCCCTCGGCTCCGAGCCGCTCGAAGGACCGCTGGTCGAGCGGGTCCAGCGCATCATCGACGAGCGGGTCAACCCCGGCGTCGCCATGCATGGCGGGCAGATTCGTCTCGTGGACATCCGCGAGAACATCGTCTACGTGCAGATGGGCGGGGGCTGTCAGGGGTGCGGCATGGCCGGCGTCACCCTGACGCAGGGCATCAAGGAGATGATCAAGGAAGCGGCGCCGGAAGTCGTGGACGTCCGCGACGTCACGGATCACTCCGCCGGAACGAACCCCTACTACGAATAGGGGTTCGTCAGTCCTTTTTCTTCCTCTTCGGCGTCACGAACAGGTGCAGGATCGTCGCGACGACCGTCATGACGATCGCGGCGAAGATCGCCGTCACCATTCCCTCGAGCTCGAAGCCCGGCGCCAGCGAGGCGGCCAGGTAGAGCATCGCGCCGTTCAGCACGAAGTAGAACAGACCCAGCGTCAGAACGGTGATCGGAAACGTGACGAACGCCAGGATCGGTCGGATGATCGCGTTCACCAGCCCGATGATCAGCGCGGCAATGAACAGCGAGTCCGTGTCCTCCACGAAGACACCCGGGACCACCCTGGCGGCGACCCAGAGGGCCGCCGCGTTCACCAGCCAGTTGAGGACGAAACTCACGCTCGAACGCTCCTCAGAATCCCGGCGTCAGGCTGAACTGCCACAGCCACCCCTTCTCGGCCCTGTCGAACGGCCGCACGAAGTCGAGCTCGGCGATCATGAAGCCGAAGAGGTTCAGCCGCGAGAGGAAGCCGGCGCTTCGTTGCCATGAACGCTCGGACCACGTGCACGTGGCCTCCACGGTGCAGTTCGGATCAGAGGAGTGCGTCCACGCCTTACCGGCGTCGAAGAACACGCCGATCTCGATCGGGGGCACTCCGGGAGCCGGAATCACCCCGACGCCTCCGATTAGCGGCAATCTGAGCTCCAGGTTGGCTACCGCCACGCGGCTCCCGATCAACTGCTCGAACTCGGGGCAGGTGAAGAACCCGGTCTGGCCGCCGGCCGAGGTGCACTCGCGGATGTCGAACGACGAGTCCGTGTATCCCCTGACCAGCGACGGAACACCGAGGAAGAGGCGCCCGAGCCGTACGTCGCGAGATCCTTCGCCGTACCGGCCAAAGTGGAGGCCCCGAGCCGCGAGCGTCAGCGGCGCGAAGCGGAAGTACTTCCGGGCATCCGCCGTCACGGTGAAGTAGTCGAGGGTACCGAGTGTCGGCTCAACCTCGAAACGGATCCGCTGACCCATGATCGGGCTGGTCCCGCCGAAGATCGAACTGTCGTAGACGTACGCCGCTCCACCGCTCGCCAGGTACAACGCCTCGGGGGCACAGTTCAGGAAGACCTGCTCGCCGGCGTCGCATGCCGGCAGGTTCGATTCCTGATCGAGCAGCAGCTCGCCCGTGAACGGATCAAACCCGACGTCGCGCGTCTCGCCGGCGAAGTCGATCTGGCGGGCCGAGCCCGAGAACTCGATCCGCGACACACGGTCCAGCGGGTAGGAGAGAATTCCCGTCAGTTCGCGGTTGATCTCGAAGTAAAGGAGCTCGCGGAAGATGTCCACACGCCGCCCATCGATGTCGCCCGAGAAGAACTGGAACTGTCGCGTCACCAGCGGAACCTGGCCCGCCACGGCCGCCCAGTTCCACCGGCCGGCGCGGTTCTCGTAGCCGGCCAGAAGCGCCGTGCTCTTGAAGAAGTCGCCGTACGCCGTATTCACCGACAACACGGTCTGCAACGTCCGGTCGCCCAGCATATCCGAGAAGAAGAGGCTTGCACCCCCGGCAAAGAAGACGCCGAAGTCCGAGGCGCCGAACGCCAGCGTCGGCTGCGACACGTAGTCCAGCGACATGCGCGGACGATAGGAGTCGTTGTCGAACGTGATCGGATCCGCGAGGCCCAACCGCGGGTTCTGCAGCAGCGCGAGGTGATCTGTCGAGACGCGCTCCCGAGGCGGAATGATCGAGGCATCGATGTCGACGAGCATGTCCGGCGCCACCTGCCCGGCGAGAACCTCTTCGTCCTCGGCCACGTAGATCTCGAAGTTGAACGGGCCGCCTTTGTTCACGCTGAACGCGACCTCGCCCGTCTCGTGCGCCACGCTCAGCGCCGGGCTCGTGGCGGTGAGGCCGCTCACGCCCGTCCACACGTTCGTGACGAGGTAGCGCTCGCGCGTCTCCATGTCGAGGCGGTAGACGTTCGAGATCCCGTCATGGTTCGAAACGAAGTAGAGATTTCGCCCGTCAGGCGACCACTGCGGGTTGATGTTGTGCTTCTGGTCCTCGAAGCTCGGCAGCCGCTCGATGTTTCCGGTCTCGAGATCGTAGAGCGCGAGCTCGTATCCACCAGCGACGAGCTGCTGCAGATCGGTACCGAACCGGTCGCTCGTGAACGCGATATACCGTCCGTCGGGCGACCACGCCGGCTGCATGTCCGCGAACGCATCCGCGGTGAGCCGGGTCATCACCTCGGACTCGAGGTCGAGGACGAAGAGGTCGAGGAACCCGCCGACCATTGCCGAGAACGCGACCCGATTCCCGTCCGGAGACCACGTGGGCGTGAAGGCATCTCCGACATCCCTGAGCTTCACCTCGCGCACGATGTTTCCGGTCTCCGTGTCCATCACGCTGATGATCGAGCTGCCCCGGTTTACGCCCGTTAGCACGAAGTGCTGCCCATCCGGGTGCCAGTCACCGGACGAGTTGATCCACTGGAGACTCTCGAAGTGGGGATCGACGGAATTGCTCGTCAGTCGCCGCAGGACCTCGCCGGTCTCGGCATCGGCCAGGAACATCTCGATCGCGAAGAGGCTTCGCTCGGACGTGTAGATCATCTTCGATCCGTCCGGACTGATCGACGGGCCGAGGTTCAACGCCCCCTCCCCTTCCTCCGCCTCGTAGATAACGCGGCGCCCGAAGTCATCGGGCTGTCCGGTCTGGCTCCGCGCGCTGGCGAAGTACGTCTCCATGTCCGCGGCCCAGCGGGCGGACAGGTCCATGATCGGGACCTCGAGGACCGCCTCGATCGCGCCCATGGCGCTGCCCGTCTGTCCGGCCAGCTGAAGGATCCGGCCGATCTTGTCATCCCCGAAATTGCCGCCCAGATACGACCAGAGAGCGTGTCCGTACCGATAGGGGAAGAAGCGCTGGTTCCGCAGATCGGGGATCGTCGGGAACCCCTCTTCCAGGTCGAGACCGTCTCGCATCCACATGGTGGTGAACGGATCGATCGGGCCGATCGAGAGGTACTCTGCCATGCCTTCGATGAACCACAGCGGCAGCCGAATCGCGCCGGGAACGTTGAGGCCGGTCGCGTTCTGCCCCTGCCCCGTCATGTCGAACTGGAATGCGTGCACGAGTTCATGGCCGAGCACGTGGTCCGACTCGGCCAGCGTGCCCGCCAGCGGGAGGACCACGCGTCGCTTCAGGATCTCGGTGAATCCGCCGGTGGATTCGTCGATCTGCTGCGGCGTCGCGTTCGTCTGCTCGAAGTCCGTGTGATCGGCGTAGAGGATGATCGGCTGCCGATTTCGGAACTCGTGATTCAGGACCCGGGACAGGCGCGCGTACCACCGCTCCGACATCCGGCCTGCCATCTCCGCGGCTTCGGCCATCTCCGGATAGAAGTAGATGTCAAAATGCTCTGTGCGGAGCACCTCGAAATCGAAGGAGCGATAGACGACCTTGTTCTGTCCGAAGTACCGGCCCGCCTGACCATCGACCGTATCGACGGCTGGACCGAGAAGCGCTGCGGCGCTGAACAACGCGCCAAAGATCAGCCTTCTGCGAAGCATGTATCCTCCAAGGGAACGTCGCCGTACGAACGGGTCCGCCGGCGGAACTGCGACGCAGACAGACCTCTCGGCCCGGGGGCCGAAAAAGCTACCCGAGGCCCTCTGTCCACGCTACCGATCGTCATGTAAACGAATCATCCTACCCGCCGGGTTCCTCCCCGTTTCCCACCATGAACGTGCCACGCGCTCTTGTTGGGACCACGACCCCAGTCGGCATAAGGTCACGGACGGGTCGGTCCGCCCGTCGGAGCCTTGGCTCACCCGCTGCAGCGTCGCGCAAATCCGTCCAGCGTGTCGACCGCGTCCTGCGTCTCCTCGGGGGTGGTGAACGGACCGACGATCACGCGGTGCCACCCGTCAGAGTGCTCCACCTCGGACCGGAACCCCAGGGCCGCGGCTTCGCCGGCCCGGCGCCGCGCGTCGTCCGCGTCGCGGTACGCCGCGATCTGAACCACCACGCACCCTCCCCGCACCGCCACCGGATCCCCCCCGGGTCGAACGATCGTGATGCGGATGTTCGCCGTCCCCGGTCCGATCATGTCGATCGCGCGGGCACCCGCTCGCGAGAGGTCGAGGATCCGGTTGTCGACGAAGGGACCCCTGTCCGTCACGCGCAGCTCGACGCGCCGACCGTTGTCGAGGTTGTGGACATCGAGAATGGTCCCGAACGGGAGGGTCCGGTGGGCGGCGGTGAGTTCATCCATGTCGTAGACCTCGCCGGAGGCCGTCCGGCGGCCGTGGAACGGGTGGCCGTACCAGGATCCGACACCGGTCTGTGACCACCCGACCGTCGGTGTCGCGGGCGAACTCTCCGACGAAGCGGCCCCATCTCCGCCGGGCGGCGGCTCGAAGGGCGGGGGCGGCGGCAGCGGGGCCGAGGCGCAGCCCGCAAACGTCGACGCGATGAAGAGAGAGGCGAACAGATGACGGACCGACGCGCGCGCGTCGTCATTCTCGGAGCCGGGTTCGGCGGTCTGTGGACCGCGAGAGCCCTGCGCCGGGCGTCCGTCGATGTCACCTTCACCGATCGCAACAACTTCCACACCTTCCTCCCTCTCCTCTACCAGGTCGGCGCAGCCGAGCTGGAACCCTTCGCGATCGCACGTCCCGTTCGGACCATCATACGAGGTCAACGGAATCTCCGGTTCCTTCACGCGACGGTCACGCTGGTCGATCCCCGCCGAAAAGTCGTCCACACGGACCGGGGTGTCCACGGGTACGACTACCTCGTCCTCGCGCTCGGGACCGTGGCGTTCGACTTCGACGTCCCCGGCGTTCGTGAGCACTCGTACCCGCTCAAGACGCTGGAAGACGGCATCACGTTACGCTCGCGCGTGCTGTCCCGGTTCGAGACCGCGATGCACGAGCCGGATCGCGACCGAAGACGCGGCATCCTCGGCTTCCTCGTGATCGGCGGAGGACCGACCGGGGTCGAGTACGCGGGTGCCCTCTCGGAACTCGTCCGGGGCCCGTTGGCGAGGGACTACCCGGATGTCGTCGAGGACGTCTCGATCACCCTCCTGGAAGGCAGCGATCGGCTCCTTGGAGCGATGCCGGAGGACCTCGGCCGCTACGCTCGAAAGCGGCTCGAGCGGATGGGCCTCGTAGTGAGGTGTGGGGCGTTCGCGCAGGAGGTCGGCCCGGACGGAGTCGTCGTCGCCGCGGACGACGGAGAGCAGAGGTTCGGCGGCGAGACAGTGGCCTGGACGGCTGGTGTTCGGGGCGCGCCGGAAGTCGCCAGCTCCGGTCTGCCGGTGGGACGGGGAGGGCTCGTCGAGGTGGAGGATACGCTGCAGGTCGCGGGCTTCCCGGGCGTTTTCGTCGTGGGCGACCTGGCCCACATGGCGATCGACGACCCGCCGCCGCAGCTCGCTCAGACGGCCATGCAGGGTGGCGAGCACGCGGGGCGGGCGATCATCGCGCTCGAAGAGGGGCGGGAACCCGGCAAGTTCACCTACCGGGACAAGGGGATGATGGCGGTGATCGGGAGGAACGCCGCCGCCGCACGCGTTTTCGGGCGGAACTTCACCGGGTTCCCGGCGTGGTGGCTCTGGCTGTCCATCCACATCGTCTACCTGATCGGCTTCCGCAATCGCTTCGCGGTGCTGATCAACTGGGCATGGGGCTACATCCTCTTCGAGCGAGTCGCGCGGATCCTGATCCCGATGCGGCTGCGCGATCCACAGTGGTCCCACCAGGCCGGCGGCTCGCGCGGCGACTCGGCGGACCAGGGTGGCGCGGCCTAGAGCGGTCCCGACTCCCAGGGACCCGTGATCGCGAACGTCATCCCGGGGTTGCCCGGCCCGAACGAGTCGAGGTCTCCCTGGATGTTCACGAAGAGAGCCCGTCCGTCCGGGCTGAACGTGGCACCGGCGAACTCTCGCGAATTCAGGATGTTCCTCGCGAACGGGAAGATCTCGCCGTCCGCCGTGAGCCCCCTCAGGTGGCTCACCCCTGTCGCGTCCTCGCAGATGAGAAGCCCGCCGCTCGGGCTGACGGTGAGATTGTCGGGGCTGTCCAGAACCTCGCGACCAGGCGACTCGAAGATCAGCGACAGCGACTCGCTCTCGGGGACGTAGCGCCAGACCTGCCCCGCCTGCGCGTCTCCCCCGTTCGTCGAGTGGAAGAAGATGCTCCCGTCGCCGTGCCAGCAGCCCTCCAGCCTCGTTAGACGCGCCCCTCCGGCCTCGAAGCCCTGCTGGAAGACGGCGGATGCGTTCGTATCCGCTTCGTCCGGATCCGGATCCTCGATGGGAACCCATTCCACCGGAAGCCACTCGCCGACCCGCTGGCCCTGCCGAAGGTCGGCCTGCGGCTGCCCAACGATCGCCATCATCTCGAGACCGCCCCCGTCGGCCAGCACGCCCGGAGTGTCGGGCGTGAACCGGTAGAACCCCGAGCGCCGATTGAGGTCTTCGGTCTCGTAGACGATGCCTGTCGCCGGATCGACACCGATCGCCTCGTGGACGAACCGACCCATGTCCCTAAGCGCAACGGCCTGCACGGGGCCGTCGGCGGAGGCAGGAACCTCGAAGATGTATCCGTGCCGACGCTCGAATCCGCGGGCCGGGCCTCGGATCGTCTCCTCGCAGGACAACCAGCTACCCCAAGGCGTGGGCCCGCCGGCGCAGTTCACGGTCGTACCGCCGAGACTCACGAATTCGCGGATGACCTCCGGAGTCCCGTCCGACGCCAGCCGCAGCTCGATAGTCGTCGTTCCCCCACCCGCCCTGCGGTCGTAGGCGAGTCGCGGGTCTCCCAGGACGCGCGCCACGCCGGGGAGGTCCGTGTCCTCGTGGTTCCTGATCAGACGCACGGACCCATCGGGCATCCCGAACGCGGCCATGCCGTCGTGCGCCCGTGGGGTCGGCGTCCCATCCGACATGGGCGTACCCTGGACGCCGAGCTTCACGTAGGAGAATCCCTCCGGCAGGGCCAGCTCCGGACCGGCTTCCCGCAGCGCCCCATAGCCCTCATGGTGCCGGACCGTCCGCCGCGACTGCCAGGCGTATAGCCCGGGCACAGAGGGGGCAAGCGAAGCGACGCCGGCGACGGCGGCCGCTCGGCGCAGGAAGTCGCGCCGCGGAAGCGCTGTGCCGTCTGATTCGTGGGTGTTCAGTCGCTTCTCCTTGGGAGACCCGTGCGCTCCCGGTCGGGAATACTCCTTCCGGCCCGACGATCACGAACGCACCATTGTGTCCTGCGGCTGTCGAGAGGGCCAGTGGCCGCGAGCCGCTCCGTCACCATCACTCCCCCGGTGGCGAGGTCGTCACGAGGACGGCGGTCACCAGCAAGATCACGAGCCCCGCGGCCAGCTCGAAAGTCACGGATCGCGGCAGGCGGCCCGGCTCGTCGCTCAGGTCGATCTCGTCGCGCGACCTCTTCCAGTTGTACGCCCCGAAGGCGAGGATCACCGACAGGACCGCGACCTTCATCAGCAGGCGCTGTCCGTACGGCGAGGTCCAGAGCGAGGACACCGCGTCGAGGTGAAGCCACGAGGCGAAGACGCCGGTGACGCCCAGAGCCGCGGCGGACACGAGCGCCGCCGGCGAAAACGTCCCGATCCAGGACACGAGGCGCTCGCGACCGATCGGACGGCCGCGCCGTCGGGCCTCTCTCGACACCCCGGCGATCACCGCGAGCGTACCCAGCCAGACCCCACCGGCCGCCACATGGACCACGTCGGATGAGATCGCGAGCGCCCGGAACTCCTGCGAACCCGCGGCATGACCCGAGTAAGCCGGCGTGATTGCGAGTCCCACAGTCGCCAGGAGGGCGACGACCAGCGCGGGGACCGGCAGGCGTACCGTCGCCCCGCGGGAGGCCGCGAGAAACGCGAGAAACGCCAGGAGCCCGAGACCGAACTGCGCCATCCACGACGTGCCGAAGCTCGTCCCGGTTACCAGCAGGTTCAGTTCGGCCACCCACGGCTCGAAGGGATCGCGGAATATCACGAGTTCGTTGGCGAGCCGCCCCGCCGCGCCCAGCAGAAGGACGATGGCGGCGAGGGCGCCGATCCGGGCGGCGACCGATGCGGCCGGAAACGCCTCCGCATCGCCTTCGTCCTCGCGGGTCTCCGGATCCCCCCGGAGCACCCACAGATCGAACACCACCGCCCCGACGGCGACCAGTATCCCCGTGAAGACCAACCAGCGCGAGATGACTCCGAGCACGCCGATGCTCACGGGACGAGCGCCGTCGCCCGGCGGATCAGGTCCGCGTACGCCCCGGCCTCGAGCTCTGCGAGCGCCGCTGCACGCGACTCGATCCCCTCGATCAGCCGATCGAGCAGCTCCTGTTGTCCCTGCGTCGGCCGCCCATCACCCATCGAGGCGAACCGCATCAGCCTCGCGAGCTTGCTGTCGATTCCGGTGGGCTGAGCGATCAGGTCCTGCCCCGCCCGGGCCCGGTATTGGACGAGTCGTTCCTCAAGCGCGAACATCTCTCCGGACACGGCCTCGAGATCTCGCCTCAGCGCCGCCTTCGACTCCTCGCTGCCGCGCGCCCCGTCGACTCGTTCGGTGGCGTTGTCTCGAAGCTCCCTGATCCGCCCCACCAGAGCCATCGTCTCGCTCAGCCGGTCGCGCGTCTCGAGCAGGAACTCGAACTGCTCGACGAGGTCGGCCTGACTGGCTCCGCTCCTCGGGTCCGGCAGGATGTCGAACGACCACCGATACACTTCACCGTCGACATCCAGCTCGACCCGATACTCGCCCGGGGGCACCTGCGGCCCGGCCGGACTCCCCTGAAAGACGGCATCGTCGAGGACTACGGCGGGGTCGACACGCATGTCCCACGTGAAGGTGTTCGCCTCCGCGCGCTTCGATACGCGCCGGTCGCCGCCTCCACCGCCGAAGAAGCCGCCCGTGGGGCCCGCCTCAGCCCCACCGCTCGAGAACGTGCGGATCACCTCATCGGTCTCGGCGCTGAGGATCCGGAGGATCACTTCGTCGGGCTCGTCCTCCAGGAAGTACGGAATCACAACGCCATCCGGAGGATTCGAACCCGCGGGGTCGCCGGCCCCCGGGCGCCCCATGGCGGAGAACAGCGCCGCCGGGGACGAGCCCGACCGGTATCTGATCGTCGGCCGCGGCCCAAACAGCGATACGCCCGTCTCGCCCACCCCATCGGACACCTGCGTCAGCAGGTCCACGTTGTCGAGGATCCAGAACGACCGACCGTGGGTCGCCGCGACGAGGTCGCCCTGACGCACGGAGAGGTCGTGCACCGGCACCACCGGGAGGTCGAGCTGAAGCGACTGCCAGGTGTCGCCCGCGTCGAACGAGACGTAGACGCCACGCTCCGTCCCGGCATACAGGACGCCGGCTCGCGCCGGGTTCTCCCGGATGACCCGGGTGAAGTCGTCGGGTCGGATCCCCGAGGTGATCAGCGTCCAGGTGTCCCCGTAGTCCGTGGTCCGGTAGAGGTACGGCGTGTGGTCCGAAAGCTTGTACCGGGTCGCTGCGACATAGGCGGTGCCGGCGTCGTGGGCGGAGGGTTCTAGGATCGAGATCATCGCGAACTCGGGCAGGTCCGGGATCGTCACGTCATCCCACGTTGCTCCGTCATCGCGCGAGACGTGGATGTAGCCGTCGTCCGACCCCGCCCATAGCAGCCCGCGCTGCACCGGCGACTCCGCAAAGGCGAAGATCGTGGCGTACCACTCCGGGCCGTACGCCTCGCGGGTGATGGGCCCCCAGTACTCGCCGGGCTCGTCGTCGATGTAGGACGGCGTGCGTTCGAGCGTTGAGGGGTCGGCCCGTGACAAATCCGGAGAGATCACGTCCCACGACTGTCCTTCGTCCCGGCTGCGGTGCACATACTGCGAGGTCACGTAGAGCACGTCCGGATCGTGCGGGGACGTCATCACGGGGTAGGTCCACCAGAAGCGATAGTTGATGTCCGCCGAGCCCCAGCCGTAGTGGGTCTCGGGGTTCGGCGAGATGTCGCGGACCTGCTTCGTTCGGTGATCGTAGCGATAGACCCAGTGATGGTCGCCGGCGTATACGATATTCGGGTCCGCGGTGTTCACCGCGATGTACCCGTCCTCGCCACCCCCGACCGTGAACCAGTCCTCGATCGAGATCCGCCCGAGGTCCGAGCGGCTCGGGACGGAGATGGACGTGTTGTCCTGCTGCGAGGCATAAAGGCGATACGGGGTCTGGTCGTCCGTGACGACGTGGTAGAGCTGCGCGGTGGACTGATTCAGGAGGCCAGACCAGGAATTGCCACCGTCCATGCTGATGCTTCCGCCTCCATCGCTCGCGTTGATCATGCGGGTCGGATTCTCCGGGTCGATCCACAGATCGTGGTGGTCCGGGTGAGGCGTCATCACCATCTCGAAGGACTCGCCGCCGTCCGTAGACTTCCAGAGTCGCACGTTCAGGACGAAGACCGTGTTCTGGTCCGTCGGGTGGGCCGTGACGTGGTGGTAGTACCAGGGGCGCTGCAGGAGATCGGCGTTCTCGTTGACCCGAGTCCACGTCTCGCCCGAATCGTCGGATCGGAACAGCCCCTTCTCGCCCAGCTCCGCGTCGATGATCGCCCAGATGCGGTCGGGGTTCGCCGGCGACACCGCGATGCCGATCCGTCCCTTGAGACCCCCGGGGAGTCCCGGATTGTCCGTCAGTTCGATCCAGGTGTCCCCGCCGTCCGTGCTCTTGAACAGACCGGTGCCCGGCCCCGCGCTTCGGAACCCCCACGGAAACCGCCGGAGCTCGAGAAGCGACGCATAGATCGTATTCGGGTCGCTCGGGTCGATGACGAGGTCGATCGCGCCGGTGTCCTCGTCGCGATAGAGGATCCTCTCCCACGATCCTCCACCATCACGGGTGCGGAATACGCCGCGTTCCTCGCTCGGGCCCCATGCGTCCCCCAGCGCGGCGACGTAGGCGATGTCGGGGTCGGTCGGGTGAACCGCGACTCGACCGATCTGGAGCGTCTCCTCCAGCCCGAGGTGCCGCCACGTCCGTCCCCCGTCGTCGCTTCGGTAGACGCCGTCACCATGCGAGGCGTTCCCGCGGATGCAGGCCTCGCCCATCCCCACGTACACGACGTTGCCGTCCGAGCGGGCGACGGTGACGGCCCCCACCGATCCCGTGTCGAAGAAGCCGTCGGACACGTTGCGCCAGTTCAGACCACCGTCCTCGGTCTTCCACACGCCCCCGCCGGCCGCTCCCTGAAAGAACGTCAGTTGATCGGTCGGGTGACCGGCGACCCCGAGCACCCGTCCCCCTCGGGACGGCCCCACCGAGCGCCAGGACAGCAAATCGAAGTAGCGAGAGTCGACCTGGGCCTCGGCGACCGGGGTCGCCGGGACGGTCAGCACCGACAGCGCGATTGCGAGGCCGGCGGCCCGCCACGTGCCGGCGGCCCGTGACATCGACTGTACCGGAGTCGTGAGATTCCTCATGCTCTGTCCTTCGCGGGGATGTCGTCGGGGTGTCGCGGTGGTTGAGGATCGGCCAGACGCTCGCGGTCATCAAGGGGGGGCGCGGTGTGACCGGACCGGCCCGACCGTCGTCTCCTGTGTAGAGTTCCCCGATGGATCGTGGCGGGGCACACGGCGAACCTCTCGAACACGGAACTGGAATGGCGCGCACTCCGGGTGGCCGCAGCCGAATCTCCATCGGCATTCTCCTGTCGATTACCGTTCATGCCGTGGCGTTGGCCGTGGTGACGATAGAGATCCCGGAGCCCCGGTCGGCTCCGGGCGCGCTGTCGATCATCGCGACGGCTCCGACCGCGGAACCTCCGGTCGAGCCCGTCCTTCAGGTCATCGAGATCCGGCCACCGGGCACGGTGCTGCCGTCGGGTGGCTCGGCGGGCGCCGCCGCTGCCGTCCCGAACGAGCCGCCGACCGCGAGTCCACGGGCTCTCACGGCCGCGGTCTCGCCGGGCGCCAGCCCGTCGCTGCGCTCCACCGGTTCGATCGAGCTCGCACCTCGAGCACCGGTGGCCGAGTTCAGCGAGGTGGTGCTCGCTTCCACGTCCGGTGTCGAGGCCGACCCTTCGGACGAACCCGTCTTCCGACCCGATCCGCGACCCGGACGCGGCGTCGTACTCAAGAGCGGCGGCTCGGATTGGCAGGCGAACGGATCGGGCGTGGGTACCGCGGGTCGCGGTTACGGGATCTCGTTGGGGGGGCTCACGGTCACGGGCACCGGTGGCGACTGCATCACCCCCGGGCTCGCGCGTCCGGACGACACCTCGCTGACGAACCGCAGGGACGGCGGCCTCCCGGATTCGAACCGCATTCGTGGGGCGACCCTGGGCAACCGCGGCGGGATCCGTCCGCGGCGCTGATTCGCCGGTTAGCTCGCGGCGTCGTCGTCCTGCACGGCTTCGACGTCGTCGATCGGCTGGTGCGTACGCGGCACGTATGGCCGACCGGTGATCACGACTCCGCCGTAGGGCACTCCGCCCCAACCACCCCAGCCGCCGTAACCTCCGTAGCCGCCGTAGTACGGGTATCCGTACCCGCCGACTCCGACACCGACCGAGACCGTCGATCCGCTGCCGTAGCAGCCGGCGAACGTGAAGCCCGCCACCAGCACGCATGCCATCGTGAGCATCCGCTTCATCTCGACCCCCCTCGTCCGGTGTCCGTGCCCTCGTCGGGAAGCGGCCACTCCTGGACGGCGAAGATCGCACCGGTGGGATCCGCGATCACGGCCGCGCTCCCCCGAACCATCGCCTCCGGCGGAATGATCACTTCGCCGCCCAGCGCCGCCACCCTGTCCACGATCGCCTGAGCATCGTCCACGGCCACGTACGGCAGCCACGCGGGCTCCGCATCGCCCGGAGGGAGCTGACCGATCCCGGCCCTGGCGGTGCCGCCGTGGCTGAGCAAGTGGTACTGGCGGGCGTCGTCGGCCATGAGTTCCGAGGTGTAGCCGAGCACGTCCTCGTAGTAGCCCAGAGCAGCCCGGACGTCGGTGGTCCAGAGCTCGGTCCACAGGAACTCGCCGGGCCCGATCTCCTCGGGCTCGACCGGGTCTCCCCCACTCGCCCGCAGTAGCACCAGGACGGCACCCTGCGGGTCGGTCACGACGGCGTACCGTCCGCGATCGGGGAGGTCGACGGGAGAGACGCCCACGTTGCCGCCGGATTCCGCTCGCCCCGCGGCGGCGTCGACATCGGACACCGACACCGAGCTGAACCAGGCGCCCCCGTCGACATCCTGCTCTGTCTCGCGCACGTCCACGAGCGACGCCGTCTGTCGGCCGTTCACGCGGACCACGTGGAGTCGATCATCCGCTTCTGCGGTGAACGTCCAGCCGAAGAGCTCGCCGTAGAACCGCTTGGCCGTCTCCACGTCCTCCGTGATGAGATCGTGCCAGACGAAGCTCCCGGTCGCCTCGACGTTCGTCGGGGCGTCGTGAATCGACGGAATCGGCGGAAAAGGGTCGGCCGGCGGCCCACCGGAGCTCGCGCACCCGGTGAGGGTCCAGGCCATCGCGATCGCCATGGCGATCGTGGCGGGTACGCGCATGCGGCGCACGGACACATCTATGGACATCAGTTCTCCTGCTCGTGACCGGTTGTCGTGGTCGGCCAGTATAGCGGGAGGTGGGATGCCGCGCGCTGGAGTGCCCGTGTCAGCTCATGCTGTCGCCGCCGCGCGCTCCTCCACCACGATCGAGCGTCGCAGGTCCGTCGCGAACATGGTCCGGGTGAACTTCCCGAGGCCCGCCGCGTGATCCCCGAACGTCTCGACCCGGCGCTCGAGAGCCACCCTGCGATCCTCGAGTACGGTCGTCTCGAACGTGAGTTCCTGCTCGAACCCGTGCTCGACCAGGTCCGTCGCGTACCCTCCATCACGCCAACCCTCGACGTCGAACCGGGTCGTCCAGGCGGGACGGGTCGCGAGACTCTCGGTGAACGGCGACGAGAGCATGACGGCCCTCAAGTAGTCGATCACGGAGGCGAGGGCCGACCGCGTCTCCTCGCCCGAGGCCTCGACCGCGGCGAGTTGTCGGTCGATCCCGGCGTGTAGGAAGTCGAGCGCTTCGTCCATGACCATGAAGCGACCGATCATCGAGTAGTTGCTGAGGAGATTACCGCCCGCGGTGCCGTCGATGAGTTGGTCGTAATTCTCCTCGGCCCAGGCGACGCACTCCTCGCGCGTGTCGAACAGCTCGTCCTGCGTCTCCCGGACGTAGTCCGCGATCATCGCCTGGAACGCATCAGGCGCCTCGTCGAGCATCCCCTGAAGCGCCCGAATCTGATCGAAGGCCTCGATCCCCCGACGCCGGGCGAACTCGAACGCCTCCTCGAAGTTCCCCTCGTAGAAGAAAATCGTGAGGAGGAGGTGGAACACGCGGCACTCGAGATAGTCGTCGAACGAGAGCGTGGGCGTCTCCACGACCACTTCTTCGGTCTCGATGACCTTCGTTCCGGTGTAGTTGCCGATGTTTCGCGCGACCACGCGATGACGGGTCTGGAACCCGAACTTCTCGCGGGTCTCCGGATCCGAGAGCGGAGCTCCGTGCAGCAGCATCAACTGGTGCGCCGACACGCGTTTTACCCCCGTGGCCAGCAGACGCTGAACCGAGTCGAGGAACGACTCCTTCGTCTCGCCGGGGAGCCCCAGGATCAGCTCACCGTAGGCCTGCATACCCTGGGCGAGGACCTCGTCCTGGATCTCGGCGTACGCGTCGAGGCTGATGTTGGAGCGCTGAATGTTCTCGAGGACGACCGGGTTCAGCGACTGGACGGCCGACGTCATCGGCAGAACTCCGCGCGCCTTGCGCATCACCTTGATGATGCGATCGCTGCGGTTCTTCCCGGTGGTCGTCCGGATGTAGTGCGGCCAGCCGAACTCATCCTGAAGGTGGGCGACGTAGTCGGCGATCTCCTCGTCCCACGGATACATGCCAAAGTTGTCGTCGGCGAAACAGAGCGGCGTCTCTGGTTTCACGCGCTCGGCGATGTAACGCATATCCGCGATGACGTTCTCGACGGAGTGCCGGTACGCCTTGCTGTTCGTGCGGACCGAAGAGTTGCAGAACTGGCACGTGAACGGACACCCGCGGGTGATCTGCATCAGCGGGAAGTAACCGGTCTCGAAATACGGGTCCATCAGCCCGGCGAGGTACGGGGAGGGGATATCGTCGAGGTCCTCGATCCGATCGACCCAGCCTCCCTCGACGAACTCCTCCGTCCTCGGATCGATCCAGACGCTGCCCGGGAGGGCTTCGTCGAAGAGGCCATCTCGACCCGTCTCGGCGAACCGCTCCAGGAAGTTCAGGAACGCCCGTTCGCCCTCGTACGTTGGCCCTCTCACGTGGAGGTCGATGCTCGGCAGCGTGCGGATCCAGCTTTCCTGCTCGTCCGCCGTGAGCGGGAAGTTGGGCCCGCCCATGAGCGTGACGGTCCCTGGCGAGCGCGCCTTCACGTACTCGGCGAAATGCACGGACAGGTTGTGATTCCACGCATACGTGCTGAATCCGACGACGTCCGGAGTCGCGGCATCGAGCGCCGCCTTGAACTCGTCGGGCTCACGGAAGATCCGCACGTCCAGATCGTCGCTACCGGCCAGATGGGCCTTCGCATACGTCGCGAGATTGGCCACACCGAGCGGATAGGTATCCGAGCTGATGGTGAGGAGATTGTGTCCGAGATCTGCCAGGAATACTTGCACCGACCCTGCCCCCGTCTGTTGCTTGAGTGAACGGACAGGTCGGTTGCAAGATCCCTGCCCCCCGGGCACCATTGCCCGCCCACAACCTAAGTCGTTTTACGCCAACGAGTTGAGCCCGAATGCCCTTCATCGATCTGGACGACTGGAAAGCGCACTGTCAACAGGCGGCTACAGGGGCGGAGGACGCGGGTGTCCTTTCGAGCGACTGGGCAGGGGCCGGCATCACGCCGCCGCCGGCGCGTGGCGGACGAATCGCACGGGTCCCGCTCGATCGGGCGCTCGCGCTCGTGGAGGCGGCGGGCGATCTCGAAGGGAGCGCCCGCCGGGAGAAGCTCGAGGAGGCGATGGCGTGGCTGGATTGTCCCTTCCCGCGCACCCCGCCCGAGCTCACGGCAGCCATCCGGAGACAGAGAACTCGCATCGGAGAGCAGCTATCGACGTGATGCGAGATGTCGTGGTCATCGGAGGCGGCCCTGCAGGAGCGACGGTCGCGTCGCTCCTCGCCTCCTTCTCGCACGATGTCGCTCTCGTTACGCGAGCGTCCCCCCCGGCGGGGTGGCTCGCGGAGTCGATCCCCTCATCGGCCCGGAAGCTGTTCTCGACGGTCGGCATGCTCGGCGTCATCGACAGCGGGAGGTTTCAGCCGAATCTCGGCAACACGGTCTGGTGGGCGGGACAACCCGAGCGCTCCGAGGCCTTCGCGTCCGACGCGGCGGGGATCCACGCGGAGCGAGCGGCGCTCGAGGAGGCCCTGCTCGAGGAGGGACGCGGGCGCGGAGTTCGAGTCCACGAGGGAGCGCCCGTGCGGTCCATCGAGCGCCGCGACGGTGAATGGAGCATCCAGCACGGCGACCATGTGATCCGGGCACGCTGGGTCGTGGACGCGTCCGGGCGCGCGGGAGTCGTGGGTCGAGGAAGCCGTCGCGAGGACCGACCGACCGGGACTCTCGCCCTCGTGGGGCGGTGGGCTCATGACCGCTGGGCCGGTCCAGGTGCCTCCCACACCTTCATCGAGAGCTACGAGGACGGGTGGGCGTGGTCCGTCCCCCTCTCGGCGACGACTCGCTGCGTCACGGCAATGGTGGATCCGCGCGAGACCGAGCTCGAGAAGAGCGCGGATATGGACGGAATGCTGCTCCGCGAACTGGCCAAGGCCCCCAACCTCATGAGGCGCCTGGACGGAGCGACGTTCGTCGGCGGGTCCCACGCCTGTCCCGCATCCCTCTACACCTCCGATGCCTTCGCCGGCGAGGGCCATCTCCTGGTCGGAGACGCCGGCTCGTTCATCGACCCGCTGTCTTCGTACGGCGTGAAGAAGGCGATGGCATCCGCCTGGCTCGCCGCGGTCACGTTGAACACCGTGCTCACGGACGTAGGGCTCACCGGTCCGGCGCTGGAGTTCTTCGCCGCGAGGGAACGCGAGGTATACCGGCGATACCGCGAGTTGTCCGTCCCCTTCTTCGAGGAAGCCGCCGGGGCCTATGGCACGCCGTTCTGGGAAGCGAGGGCCGAGGCGGCGCGGGTCGCGGGGGGCGTCGGACGCGGAGCGACCTTCGAGGGGGCTCCCGTCGATCCGGCGGACCGGGTCGATGCGACAGAGGAGGACGACGCCCTCGTCGGCCATCGCGATGTGAGGGAGGCGTACGAAGAGATCCGGCGGCGGCCCGACGTGCACCTGACCCCCGGGGGAAGCGCGGGAACCGCTGATCTTCCCCTGGTCCGCGACCAGCGGATCGTGCTCGCGCCTCATCTTATCAGCGACGCCCTCCCGGACGGGATCCGATTCGTGCGCAACGTCGACCTTCTGCGACTGGTCGAAGCGGTCCGCGGTCGGGATCAGGTGCCGGACATCTTCGACGCGTACAACCGGTCGGGAGGTGCGGCCGATCTCCCGGACTTTCTCGCGGCTCTGGCCGTCTCCGTCGGGAAGGGACTGCTGGATCTGTCCGACTGGCGCCCCACCGCGTGGCGTCGCACCATTTAAGCTCGAAGCTGAGGCCGGGTTCGGTCACCCCGGGCCGTACCCCGACCCGCGACTCGGAGGATCGATGCACCGTCGGATTCGTATCCTCGGCATCACCGCGGCCATCGCCGCGATCGGTGCCACGACGATGGCGATGACCTGGCGTTCCCAGGAGGGACCCTCAGGCGTCGCCATCTCTGCCGCCGATCTCCCCCCCATCAACGGCGTCCGCTCGATCGAGGACGAGGGGTATCCGATCGAGAACGAGACCGTGATCGCACGTTGCTCGCGGTGTCACGAGCGGGACGACGAGGGGCGGATGAGCCGCATCTCCTACGAGCGAAAGACGCCGGAGGGGTGGCAGACGTCGCTTCGCCGCATGGTCGCACTCAACAACGTGGAGATCTCGCCGGAGGACGCCCGCGAGGTGGTTCGATACCTGGCGAACAATCAGGGACTCGCTCCCGAAGAGCTCGAGCCGGGTCGGTTCGAGGTCGAGCGGCGTCTGATCGAGCACGTGTACGAGGCGGATCGGGATGTCGAGTTCACCTGCATCCAGTGCCACAGCATGGGGCGCGTCATCACTCAGCGCCGGACACGTGAGGAATGGGAACTCCTCCTCGCGACGCACCGGGGGCTGTACCCGCTCGTCGACTTCCAGGCGTTCCGCCGATCGGGGCCGCCCGAGCCCGGCGAGGACGGGGCCCCGCCCGATGCGCGGCACCCCATGGACCGTGCGATCGACCACCTCTCCGCCGCCTTCCCGCTCGAGACCCCGGAGTGGTCGGCCTGGCAGGCGACGCGGCGCGCGCCGCGACTGGCCGGCACCTGGGCCATCGAAGGCTACGAGCCCGGCAAGGGCCCGCTCTTCGGCACGATGACGATCGCCGCGGGTGAGAGTGACGACGGATTCACGACGACCGCCCGATACCGATATCCCGAGACCGGTGAGGTGGTGCGTCGCTCCGGCTCGGCCCTCGTGTACACGGGTCACCAGTGGCGCGGCCGAACGAACCCGGGCGAGCCCGATGAGCTTCGCGAGGTGATGTCGGTCGAACGGGGCTGGGACCTGATCACGGGGCGGTGGTTCAGGGGCGCCTATGACGAACACGGCCCCGACGTGACGCTGCGCCGGGTGACGGGCGGCCCGATGGTATCCGGGGTCTATCCCGCGGCGCTCGAACGCGGCGCCAGCATGGTCGACGTTACCGTGATGGGGGCGAACCTTCCCGCTGCCGCGTCGGACTACGACTTCGGCCCGCGGGTGATGGTCGCGTCGGTGGAGCCCGGCGACGGCAACTCCGTTCGGCTGCAGGTGAGCGTCGCGGGGGACGCGCCCGTCGGCCGACACGATCTGTTCGCCGGTGGAGCGAACCTCGAGGGCGCGCTCACGATCCACGACGGCGTCGACCGCCTCGAGGTGACGCCCCGCAGCGGCATGGCCCGCATCGGGGGGGCGAACTTCCCGAAGGGCTACCAGACATTCGAGGCGATCGGCTGGAGCGATGGCGCGGACGGCGAGCCGGAAACGGACGACGATCTCCGTCTCGGCCGGGTGCCCGTCTCGTGGAGCATGGTGGAGTACTCGGCGACGTACGATGACGACGACATCGAGTTCGTCGGAGCCCTCGACTCGAACGGCGTATTCACCCCGGCGGTCGACGGACCGAACCCTGCCCGCAAGGGACAGCGCAACAACGTCGGCGACGTTTGGGTCGTCGCGACCTTCGACCGCGGGTCCGAGCGGGCGCTTCGCGCGCGCGCTCACCTGCTCGTGACGGTACCGCTGTACATGCGGTTCGACCCCTGGCAGGAGACCTCTCCGACGAGGCTGGTCCCGTGAACCCCGCCGTCGCAGAAGCCGGAACGATGGCCCGGGTCGCGCTCCGCGAGTTCCACCCGTTCGAAGCCGCGGGCGAGCGGTTCCTCTACATGGTCCCGTCCGCCGGCGTATTCATGCTCGACGAGCCCTCGGCGGCGGTGATCGACCTCCTCGCCGGCGGGGCGCTTGCCCCGGATGACGTCGTCTCCAGACTCGGCTCGCGGTATACGCAGGACCGGGTGGTGGCGACGCTGTCCGAACTCGAGGCGATCAAGGCGATCGGGCCGGCGGGCGCGCCGCGGGAAGAGGTCGTTAACGACCTTCCGCCGGAGGGGTTCCCGCTCACCACGATGGTCCTGAACGTCACGAACAAGTGCAATCTCGCGTGCACGTACTGCTACGAGTACGGAGAGGACAAGATCGTCGACACGACGTTCGGCGATCAGCCGAAGTTCATGCTCGACGAGACCGCGAGGGACAGCGTCGAGTTCCTGCTGAAGGAGTCGGGAGACCTGCCTGTCGCGCACCTGACGTTCTTTGGCGGCGAGACCCTCCTGAACTTCCCTGTCCTGCAGGACACCGTCGCGTACGCACGGAAGCGCGCGGCGGAAGTCGGCAAGCGGATCGAATTCAGCCTGACCACGAACGCCACCCTGCTCAGACCGGACATCATCGAGTGGCTCGCGGACAACGAGATCGGGGTGACCGTCTCGATCGACGGTCCGAAGGAAGTCCAGGACCGAATGCGCGTCTTCCACAGCGGGCGTGGGTCCTACGAGACGGTCCAGCCGAAGATCAAGGAACTGCTCAACAAGCACCGCACCCGGCCCATCGGGGCGCGTGTGACGCTCACGCGTGACAACCTCGACATCCGTCGGATCTACGAGCACCTCAGAAACGACATGGGGTTCTGGGAGATCGGGTTCGCCCCCGTCACGACGGATGCGAACCGGGATTACGCCCTCGAGGACGAGGGGCTGGACGACATGCTCGGTCAGTTCGAGGAACTCGCGTACGAATGGCTCGAAGCGGCGGTCGAGAACCGGCACCACGGCTTCTCGAACGTGAAGGACACGCTGGAGGAGATCCACAAGGGTGTCAGCAAGGCATATCCGTGCGGGGCCGGCCTGGGTCTCATGGGCGTATCGACCGCCGGCGAGGTCAGCCTCTGCCACCGCTTCGCCGGATCCGATGACCACGGCTTCGGGTCGGTCGCCGAGGGAATCGATCGCGAACGCCAGCGCGACTTCCTCGAGGGTCATCACGTCAAGAACAAGACGGACTGTCACACGTGCTGGGCGCGCCCGATCTGCTCGGGCGGCTGCTACCACGAGTCGCAGGTGCGGAACGGCTCGACGACCGGGCCGAACCTGCATTTCTGCACCTGGGTCCGAAGCTGGACGGATACGTGTCTGCGGATCTACGGCGAGCTTGCCGAACGGAATCCGGAGTTTCTCGCGCGGTTCGACGCCTGACGGGGCGCGAGGTGCGGGCGATGACGCAATGGAGGAGTGGACGATGAAGCACGTGAAGCCGATCAACCAGAAGGCCGGGCGGATCGAGGCCCAGGTGCGCCGCCAGGCGGCGGACGGAGACCTCGACGTCGTCGGTCTCGAGAGCGGAAGCGGCGCCCACATCCCGCTGGGGTGTTCGCTCGTCTTCTATCCCGGGTGGGAGGCCGACAGCCAGGGCGGCACGGCCGGGCTCTGCCAGCCGGTGGAGCGCGACCTGTTCGACTGTCACCTGGCGTGCTTCTGGCCGGCGCATGTTCCCGACCAGCTGAACCACGCCGTGGACTGGACCGGAAAGTGTGCCTCCGCGCAGAAGGACTGGCGCAAGCTCGACCTGGTGTTCCCGTGATCCGAGGCCTCGGCGCCACTTTTCGCCTGTTCGGCTTCGCGCTCGCCGCGGGAGTCCTCCTCCCTTCCGCAGGTCACGCGCAGAGCTCGGACGCGAACGCCCACTGGTACATCGCGACGTACACGAACGACGTGCTCGTCTTCGATGAGGCATCCGAAGAGGTCGTGGATCGGATTCAGCTGCAGAACCGCATCCCAATCTCGCTCACGCTCTCCGACGACGGCGAGCGGCTCTACGCGATGGATTCCTTCTTCGAGCGTATCGAAGTCGTCGATCTCGGGACCCGCAAGACGATCGACGAGATCCGGCTTTCGAGCGGGCGCACGACGGTGCGCCTGAACGGGTTTTCGCTCGATCCGCAGGAGCGCTGGGCGATCCTGTTCGTGAAGAAGTACACCAAGCAGCGCGACCGCTGGGAGGTCGAGGGCCCCTTCATGCTCAAGTACGACATGCAGTCGAAGGCGGTCACCGACACCATCCCCTATCCGGGCGAGGAAATGCCGGATCAGGCGGGCTTCCGGCTCTCGCCGGACGGCGGCCTGCTCTACGTGTTCGACGAGGCCCTCATCGCCCTCGATACCGAGACCTTCGAGGAGGTCGATCGGTGGGAGATTTCCGAGCCGCTCGAACCCGGGCTCGGTCCAATGGCGCTGCCGTTCTCTCGGAGCCCCTACCAGGAGGACAACGGCGTCTACACCGGTCTGTTTCGTGTCCGCGACCCCCTGCAGAACCGAAGCCTCATGGGGATCGCGACGGTCGATCTCAACAACCAGGAGGTCGAGTTCGAGACGTTCGGCCCCAGCGAGGGCGTGAGCTTCGTCCTAGCGGCGGACGGTCGCACCGCATACGGCCTGAAATCGGAGATCGGCAACTACGAGTTCTGGAAGTTCGACGTCGAGGGCAATCGTGTGGCGGCCCGAGTCCCATTCGAGGGTCGGCCGCGCATGGGCCTCATGCCGAGCGCCGACGGGACGCGGCTGTTCATCTTCGTTGCGGGGAACACGATCGACGTCTACGACTCGGAGACGTTCGAGTATCTGCGGACGGTCGAGCTCGATGAGGACATGACGGACGTGGTCGTCGTCCCGATGGGAGACAACGCCGGCGGGAACTGAGCCCTCCGTGGACAATCCGTTCCGCGATCCAGACCTGAAGCGCGCGCTGGCGTACGTCCGACCGTACGCCGGCGCACTGGTACCCGTGATCCTCCTGTCCCTGCTCGGGACGGGCCTGTCCCTGATTCTCCCCTACCTGTCGAAAGCGATCGTCGACGACGGGATACTCGCCGGCGACTTCCCTGCCCTAATCCGGATCATCGGGCTGTTCATCGGGATCACGGCGCTCAGCTTCGCCGCGAACGTGGCCAGCGGCATGCGCTACACGCGGGTGTCCGCGGACATCCTCTTCGACATGCGGCTGGCGCTCTACCGGCACCTGCAGCGGCTGTCCCCCCGTTTCTACGCGGGACGACCGCTCGGCGACATCGTCTCGCGCATCAACAACGACATCGGAGAGATCCAGAGAGTCACCGCCGAGACCGCCCTCGCCTGGTTCGGCAACGTGCTCTTCCTGGTCGGCACCGTGGCGATGCTCGTTATCCTCGACTGGCGTCTGTTCCTCGTGGGGCTAATCGCCCTGCCGCCCAGCCTCTGGGCCCTGGTGCGCTACCGACGCCAGCTCGAGACCCGCGTACGCGACCTGCGAGAGCGCAGCGCCGATATCGGGACCCTCCTGATCGAGACGATCCAGGGCATGAAGCTAGTCGTCGGATCCAACGCCCAGGAGCGTGAGGTCGGGCGGTTCTCCGAACGAAACGACCGATTCGTCTCCTCGCTGCTCTCCATGCGCTGGTACACCTACCTGGCGGGCGGATTCCCCGGTCTCCTCCTGCAGGTGGGCGCGGCCGGCGTGTTTCTATATGGTGGCTACCGTGTGATCGATGGAGCCATGACGCTGGGGACGTTCGTCGCGTTCATGGCCTACCAGACACGGCTCCTCTCGCCGGTACAGGCGTTGATGGGTCTCTACGCGAACCTCGCCAGCGCGCGGGCGTCCCTCGTCCGCGTTCACGAGCTGCTCGACACCCCGCCCGATGTTCTCCAGACGGCCGAGCCGGTCCGGCTTCGCGGCGCCGAGGGCGCGCTGGAGCTCGAAGACGTGCGGTACGGGTTCGGTCGAGGCGAGCCGGTTCTCGACGGCGCGTCGCTACGTGTGCCCGCCGGGCAGGTTCTGGCGATCGTCGGCGCGAGCGGGAGCGGCAAATCCACCATCGCCGACCTGCTCGTCCGTCAGGCAGACCCCGACGACGGAGTCGTCCGACTCGACGGACACGACCTCCGCACGCTCTCTCTCACCGATCTGCGGCGGCTCGTCGCGACCGTGGACCAGTCTCCCTTCGTCTTCCACGCTTCGATCGCGTCGAACGTCCGCTACGCGAACCCGGACGCGTCTGATGTCGAACTTCAGGCCGCGGTCAGCGCGGCAGCGCTGGATGCGCTCGTCGATCGGCTCCCGGACGGACTCGAGACTGTCGTCGGCGAGCGTGGCCAGCAGCTCTCGGCCGGCGAGCGGCAGCGAGTGGCCGTGGCGCGCGCGTTCCTCGCCGACCCCGCCGTTCTGATCCTCGACGAGGCGACGGGGGCACTGGACCCGTCCTCCGAAGAACGACTGCTGGAGGGATTCGAGGCGCTCATGCGCGGACGCACCACCATCCTGATCACCCACCGCGCCGAGTTGGCGCGGCGCGCCGACCGCGCGATCGTCGTTCAAGACGGACGGATCGCACAGGACGGGCGGCCCGACGATCTGGCAGCGCGCCCCGGCGCCTACCGCGAGATCTTCGGGGAGGAGGCGCGGTCGTGAGCCTCGTGTCGCTTTCGACGCCCCCGCTGGACCGGAGCACGGGCCTGGGCGTGAGCATCGCCGTGATCGACAGTGGAGTCCATGCCGAACACCCACACATCGGCGCCGTAGCGGGAGGCATCGCCTTCACGACGGACGGCGACGTGGGGACGGGCACCGTGGATCGGCTCGGTCACGGCACGGCGGTCACTGCCGCGATTCAGGAGAAGGCGCCCGACGCGGAGATCCACGTCGTGAAGGTCTTCGACGATGTGCTGGCCACGAGCGTCGCCGCGCTCGTAAAGGCGATCGACTGGGCCAGCGAGCGCGAGATCCGCCTCGTGAACCTCAGCCTGGGCACACCGAACGAGTTCAGGGCCGAACAGCTCGGGCCCGCGGTGGAGCGCGCCGTCGCACGCGGCACGCTGGTCGTGTCCGCCATGGCGCACGAGGGGACAGCCTGGCTTCCGGGCTCGATTCCCGGAGCGCTCGGCGTGCTCCTCGATCCGGAGTGTCCGAGAGATTCGGTCCGCGTCCGGAGCCCCGAGGCCGGCCCTGCGGTACTCGCTGCTTCCGGCTATCCGCGCCCGATCCCCGGTGTACCGGTCGAGCGGAATCTCAGCGGGATCAGCTTCGCCGTCGCGAACGCGACGGGGGTCATCGCCAGGGCCCTGCAGGACGGCCCCTCCGACGCGAACGCCGCAGGGGCCGTGAACTACCTCTCCCGGATCACGGAGAGCGCCTGATCATCGCGGGCGCAGGCCCGCAGAGGCCGTCAGTTGCCGGACGGCCAGACCACGCCCTGGTCTTCCGGAACGTTGCCGATCCCCTTGTAGACGAACCGCTGGACGCGTTTCCCCTCGTAGGTCTCGGTCGTGAAGATGTTGCCCTGCGAATCGGTCGCGATGCTGTGAACCGCGAAGAACATCCCGGGCTGCCGGCCGCCGTCGCCGAACTCGGTCAGGACGCGGAGCTCGAGGCGGTCCATGACGTAGACCTTCATGTTCTTCCCGTCCGCGACGTACATGTACTTCTGCTCGGGATCGCGCGAGAAGGCCACGTCCCACGTGGAGCCATCGCCGAGCGTGCGCGGCGCGAGCTGGATCTCGTCGACGTAGGTCCCATCCTTCTGGAACACCTGGAGCCGGTTGTTCGGCCGGTCGCAGACATAGACGAACCCGTCGAGCGTCGGATCGGCGCAGTGCACGGGCGTCCGGAACTGCTGAATCAGCGGCGCGTCGGGATCGTACGGCGGTGTCCGCGTATCGTCCGGGCGGTTGCCGTAGGCGCCCCAGTACCGCTTGAACTCACCGGTACTCGCGTCGAGGACGGCGACGCGACGCCCCCCGTACCCGTCGGCCAGGTAGGCTTCGTTCGCCTCCGCGTCGAACGCGATCTTCGCGACCCTGTTGAAGTGCGTGGTCGAGTTGCTGTTCGGAATCTCGGCCCCGACCTCTCCGTACGACGCGATGAACTCACCGTCGCGCGTGAACTTGAGGAGGTGCGAGTCCTGGCCGTTCCCGCCGATCCAGATGTTGTCCATGTGATCGACCGTGATCCCGTGATTCGACCCCGGCCACTCGTACGATCCATCCTCCGGCGGACCACCCCAGGCGTTCACGAGATTGCCCTCCGGATCGTACTCAAGCACTGGCGGGGCCGGACTGCAGCACTCGCTCGTGGGCGGGTCGGACGAAGAACCGTCCTCGGTGCGCTGCACGAGGTTCCCCCGGTGGATGATGAACACGTGATCGCGCGAGTCGACGCCGACACCGACCGCGGAACCCAGCGTCCAGTGATTCGGCAGCGGCTTCGGCCACAGCGGATCGACCTCGAACATCGGGGCTTCGACCATCCCCGTGGTGTCCTCGGCCGTGGTTCCGATGGCGGCCTGTCCGAGCCAGAGCGCACCGAACGCGATGACGAGTCCGGCTCCGATCAGAAGATCGCGCTTACGCATCATTCGACTTCTCCCTTGCGGGTACGCGGGATCACCCGGGGTGGGCGGTTTGCGGTCCGGGCAACATACCGCTTGTCAGGGCCGCCCGGCCCAAGCACGCTACGGGTCGTATGAGAATTCGTCCAGAGACCCCGACCCGCCGAGTCGTCGTGCCGCACACCCTCTCACGAAGCCGCCTCACGGTCGCGTGCCTGCTCGCGCTGACACTCCTGGCATCCACGGGAGGACGACTCGCCAGCGCCGGCGTCGTCGACGCCCCGGTGCTTCACGACATCCCCCGCGACGTGACGGTCCAGGCCTTCGTCCGCCCGCTCGGCAGCACTCTGAAGTTTCTCGTCCGCGTTCCCCTCGAAGCCATGCGCGACATCGAGTTCCCCACGTTCGGGCTCGGCTTTCTCGACATCGAGGCGGCCGAACCCGACCTCCGGGACGCGGCGACCACCTGGCTCGAGAGCTACGTGTCGTTCTACGAGGAGGGTCGGCAGCTCAGTCAACCGAGGCTTCTGACGGCCCGGGTCACGCTTCCCTCCGATCGATCGTTCGCGACGTTCGAGAGCGCCGAGGCCCACCTGCGGGGAGCCCGACTGCCGAACACGACGCAAATTCCCTGGCAACAGGCGTTGATGGACGTCGAGTTCGAGTACGACATCCAGTCCGACGACGCACGGTTCGGCATTCGGTCGGAGCTGGCGCACCTGGGGCTCCGGACCCTGACCGTGCTGCGCTTCCTCCCGCCCGACCGCGGAGAACGGGTGTTCCAGTTCACCGGCGATCCGGGTCTCGTGCAGCTGGACCCGAGCTGGTTCCAGGCCGCGTGGCGATTCGTGAAGCTTGGGTTCGACCACATCCTCGACGGGCTCGACCACCTGCTCTTCCTGTTCTGCCTGGTCCTGCCCCTCCGCAGCCTGCGCGCCCTCGTCCCGGTCGTCACGTCTTTCACCGTGGCGCACTCGATCACCCTGATCGCGTCCGCGTTCGGTCTGGCCCCCGGGGGCCTGTGGTTCCCGCCGCTCATCGAGACGCTGATCGCGCTCTCCATCGTCTACATGGCGATCGAGAACATCGTCGGCGCGAAACCGAATCGACGCTGGGCGCTCGCGTTCGGCTTCGGTCTGGTGCACGGATTCGGCTTCTCGTTCATCCTGCGAGAGACGCTCCAGTTTGCCGGTTCGCACCTCCTCGCCTCGCTGCTGGCGTTCAATGTGGGCGTGGAGCTCGGACAGCTCTTCGTCGTCGCGATCCTCATCCCGGCCCTGGCGTTCGTCCTCGGCCGCCTCGTGTCCGAACGCATGGGCGTGGTGGTGTTATCGGTGATCATCGCCCATACCGCGTGGCACTGGATGACGGACCGCGGCGGGGAGTTCCTCCAGTACGACATCGGCTGGCCGGCGATGAACGCGGCGTTCGCGGCGACCGCCATGCGCTGGGCGATGCTCGCGCTGATCATCGGGGCCGCGGCGTGGCTGCTCCGACGACCGTTTTCCCGCTGGATCGAGGCGGCCGAGCCGCAGACGCCGTGACCCGGTGGCGGGGGGCTCTGGAACGAACGGGTATGCCCGCCGCATATTCCCTGATTCGACAAACCAGTTGCCGCGCCGTTGAGAAATGCGCAGCACTGCTGCGCATTCCCCTGCCAGGAGGGATTCCATGTCGCACGCGGTTCCATTCCGCACCACGATCCTGACGAGCCTCGCGCTCGCATTCGTCGCCGTACCGCTCGCCGCGCAGTCGCTTTCCACCAATCCCTACATGGCCTCCGACGGCTGGGGGAATCTCCCCGACGGGCGTGAATGGGGTGCGGTCAGTGCCGTCTATCCCACAAACGACGGAAAGCACATCTGGGTGGCCGAGCGATGCGGCTCGAACCTCTGCGTCGAGAGCGACGTCGACCCGGTGCTGCTCTTCGACCAGGAGGGCAACCTCGTCCGGAGCTTCGGCGCCGGGATCATCGCCTGGCCACACGGGATGTTCGTAGATGCGGACGACAACGTGTGGGTGGCGGACGCGGTCGGTTACGCACCGGTACCAGACGGCTGGGGGCACGTGATCTACAAGTTCAGCCCCGAGGGCGAGCTGCTGCAGACGCTCGGCAGGAAGGGCGTGGCGGGCGACGGGCCCGACACGTTCGCGAAACCGTCGGACGTCCTCGTGGCCCCGGATGGGCACATCTTCGTCGCCGACGGACACGACGCTGGCGGCAACAACCGCATCGTGAAGCTCACCAACGATGGCGAGTTCGTCATGGAATGGGGGAGCACGGGAACGGCGAATGGTCAGTTCCGAGACGTCCACGCGCTGGCGATGGACTCGCAGGGTCGCCTCTTCGTCGGAGACCGCGCGAACAGCCGGATCCAGATCTTCGATCAGGAGGGGAACCACCTCGAGACGTGGCACCAGTTCGGGCGTCCGAGCGGGATCTTCATCGACGACAATGACGTCCTCTACGCGACGGATTCGGAGTCGAACGCCCGTCGCAATAAAGGCTGGCGGCGGGGGATCTACATCGGCAGCGCGGTCACCGGTTGGGTCTACGCGTTCGTTCCCGACCCCGAGCAGGACCCCGACAACTCCGGGACGAGTGCCGCCGAGGGCATCGCGGTAGACGCCGACGGAAACCTCTACGGGGCGGAAGTCGGACCGCGTCAGATGCGGAAGTACGTTCCGAGGGAGCCTCGCAGGTAGGGCGGATCTCGCGGACACCCCGAAGGAATTACCGGCGACCGTCGCCGGCACGAAACGCGACAAGGAGAACCACCCATGAGACGGATATCGGCAATCCTGGCGGTCCTGTTCATCGCCACGGCGCAGGCGACGACGGCGCAGGCCGAGAACATGAGCTTCTTCGTGACAAGCGCGAACCCGGGGAGCGGCGCGGACCTCGGCGGACTCGAGGGTGCGGACGCGTACTGCGAGACGCTCGCCGAGGCCGTCGGCGCGGGCGGACGCGGCTGGCGGGCCTACCTGAGCACCACTGGACCTGGCGGCGTGGACGCACGCGACCGGATCGGCTCGGGGCCGTGGTACAACTACGAGGGCGCGCAGATCGCGCGCGACCTCTATCACCTGCATAGCAACGGCGTGAATCTGACGAAGGCGTCGATTCTCACCGAGTCCGGCGAGATCCTGAACGGGCGCGGCGACCAGCCGAACATGCACGACGTGCTCACGGGCTCGACGATGGAAGGCACGGCGTCGGACGCCGACGGCGACACGACGTGCTCCAACTGGACGACGAGTTCCTCCGACGGCAGCGCGCTGGTCGGACATCACGATCGCATCGGCGGCGGACAGAATCCGACGTCGTGGAATTCGGCGCACGCCTCGCGGGGCTGCAGCCTGGACGACCTCCGCGGAACCGGCGGTGACGGGCGCTTCTTCTGCTTCGCCGTGGACGCGGGCGGCGGCGCGTTGTCCGAGGTGCTCTGGCGCGAGCGTTAGACACCAGACCTTCGCGGCACGAAAGAGCCCCCTGGCCCTCGGCGGGTCAGGGGGCTTTCCGCTCTCAGGAACGACCAGGCCGCAGGGGAGCTTCAACGCCACCAGCGATCCCGGATGGAGATTCTGGTCCGCACCACGCCCGCCGATCGCGAAGTCGATAACGGCCAGCTCGTCGCCGGTCATCTTGTCCACGGCGTGCACCTTCGGCCATCGGCCCGGGACCGGCCCGGCACCGATCCGATCGACCCGAGGGAGATTGTGTCGGCGTTGACTTTCGACAGCAGGTTGACCCCGGCGGGCGCCACCCGGAGTGTTTGATCCTGGCCCGCTTCGATCGCTCCCTACCCGCGCCGTGCAAATGCCAACCACCGCCGACAGAGCCGTACCTGAAGAGCGCGTCCGGTCGAGTACCGGCTCGATCCGGACGAACGCGCGATTCGTCCTGTACTGGATGACGGCCTCCCGGCGTTCGGGGTGGAACTTCGGACTTCAGCGGGCGGTCAATCTTGCCCTCGAGTTAGGCAAGCCTCTGATGGTGCTGGAAGCCCTCCGGTGCGACTACCCGTGGGCCAGCGATCGGACGCACGGGTTCGTAATCGACGGGATGCGCGACAACGCCAGGGCGTTCGAGGGGAAGCCGGTCCTCTACCGGTCATACGTCGAGCCCGCTCCCGGCGCGGGACGCGGCCTGGTCGAGGGGCTGGCCGACGAAGCATGCGCCGTCGTGACAGATGACTTCCCCTCCTTCTTCCTCCCTCGAATGGTCGATGCGGTCGAGTCACGACTCGCCGTCCGGCTGGAGAGGGTGGATTCGAACGGGATCTTCCCCATGCGCGCCACCGACCGGGTCTTCACCGTCGCGCATTCATTCCGGCGATTCCTGCAGAAGGAGCTGGAGCCCCACCTCGGGCGAGGCCCGCTTCCTGACCCGCTCGCAGGCGTGGAGCTTCCACTCCTTCCCGGGACGCCCGCGTCGGCGGACGATCGGCTTCGCGCGTCGCACGACGGCGTCGACCTCGCGGCGCTCCCGCTCGACCATGCGATCGGGTCGACTCCGCTTCGAGGGGGCCAGCGGGCGGCGGAGGCTCGCCTCGATGAGTTCCTGACTTTGCGGCTCGCCCGTTACACCGAGGACCGCAATCACCCGGACCGGGACGGCGCAAGCGGGTTTTCGCCCTATCTCCACTTCGGACACCTGTCCGCGCACCACGTGTTCGCACGGCTCACGGAGCGGGAGGATTGGACGATCGACCGGCTGGGACCGGTCACGGGAAGTCGAGAGGGGTGGTGGGGGATGTCGGGCGCCGCCGAGGCGTTCCTCGACCAGCTCGTCACGTGGCGCGAGCTCGGGTACAACCGGTGCGCCCTCACGGATGACTACGATCGTTACGAATCGCTACCCGAGTGGGCCCGGGCGACGCTCGAGGTGCACGAGGAGGACCCCAGACCACACCTGTACTCCCTGGACGAGCTCGCTGCGAGCGAGACCGCGGACGAGGTGTGGAACGCCGCTCAGACCCAGCTCCGCCGCGAGGGCCGCCTCCACAACTACCTCCGCATGCTGTGGGGCAAACGCATCCTCGAATGGACCCCGACGCCACGGGAGGCCCTGTCCGCGATGATTGAGCTCAACAACCGCTACGCGCTCGACGGCCGGAACCCCAACTCGTACAGCGGCATCTTCTGGGTGCTCGGAAGATACGATCGAGCCTGGGGTCCCGAACGCCCGATCTTCGGAAAGGTCCGCTACATGAGTTCGGCCAATACCGCCCGCAAGGTCCGCCTACGCGAGTATCTCACTCGATACGGTCCCTGACGTGGACGGGGCGGCGCCGAGCGCGCGGGCGCGGTGCCCGATACTCCCGAGCATGCCGCCGAAGATCAGCGCGTGGACCGGGAGGAGCCCGTACCAGTAGAGACGCCCCGCGACGCCGACCGGATCGAAGATCGCGGTCTGTCGGATTCGTGCCCCCTCGCCCTCCGCATCGACCTCGAACTGAAGCCACGCACGCCCCGGCAACTTCATCTCGGCCCTGAGCCGCAGCAGACGATCCGGCTCGAAGGCCTCGACTCGCCAGAAATCCAGCGCGTCGCCGGGAACGACCCGCGTCGGGTGTCGTCGACCCCGACGCATCCCCACACCTCCGAACAGCAGATCGACGAACCCGCGAATCCGCCACAGCGCGTCCCCGTAGAACCAACCGGCCTCCCCGCCGACGCGCTGAATCGGGCTGAAGGCGAGGTCCGGTCGCACGGGAACGTGGATCGATCGGGAGTCGATGATCCGGGAGCCCCCCGGGGCGTCAGGCCGAGCCAGCGGTCGGCCGGAGGACGAGATCGCGTCGGACCACCGTGTCTCGGCGCACGCCTCGTCTTCGTTTCGTAGCGCCCGCGCGATCGCTTCCGACATGGATCGCGGTTGGATATCGAAGACATCGAGCGCCCGGTCGTCCTCGACTACGGTCGGGTTGCGGACGCCATCCAGGAGCTTTCGTCCCACGCGCGCGTAGACGGGAGTGACGAGCCCGAGCCACAGACTGGATAGCCTCGGAGTTATGACGGGCACCGAGATCATCCGTCGGTTCAACGAGCGCTGGCGCGCATACTCGGTCATCAGGTCCCGGTAAGAAACACGATCGGAGCCGCCGATCTCGAATATCCCACCCTCACCCGCGGGGAGATCGAGCGCCGCGACCAGGTATTCGATCAGATCCTCGATCGCGATCGGCTGCGCGCGCTGGCTGACCCACCGGGGGGTGATCATCACCGGGAGCTTCTCGACCAGCGCCCTCACCATCTCGAAGGACAGGCTTCCGGAACCGATGACGATGGAAGCCCGGAACTCGACCACTTCGACCCCGGACTCCCGAAGCACGCGACCCGTCTCATGCCGGCTTCGCAGATGAGGTGAGAGGTCGTCCCCGCTCCCGAGACCGCCGAGGTATACGATGCGCTTCACCCCCGCCGCTGCGGCCGCCCGTCCGAAGTTCTCGGCGGCGCGACGATCGAGTTCCTCGAAGTCGGCTCCGGTTCCCATCGAGTGGACCAGGTAGTACGCGGTATCGACCCCCTGGAACCACCCCTCGAGCGATGAGGCATCGAGAACGTCGCCACCCACCACGGACACCCGGTCGTTCACCCGGTGCTCGAGCCGCTGTGGATCTCGCGCGACGCAGACGATGTCCGCGTCCCGGTTCGCGAGTACGGTCAGCAGCCGCCCGCCGACGTAACCGGTCGCGCCAGTCAGCAGGATCTTCGGTCGGTTCATGGATGCGCTCATGCCTTACACCTTGTTTGTTCAAGTTTTGTCCAGTATAGTACGTTGCATATCCATACAATGCAACGCTAAACAGTTAGACATATCATGAACGCTCATGAAAAGCCGATCGTAGTGACGAGCGCGTGCCTCGAGACCGAGGCATGCCGCTACAACGGGCAGCGAATCCCGTTCGACTTCCTGACCGAACTGAACGACCACGTGGACTTGCAGCCCATCTGCCCGGAGGTCGAGATCGGTCTCGGAACGCCGCGGGCGCCGATACGGCTGGTCCGCGGCGTCGGGGGACCGTCCCTGGTACAGCCGTCGACCGGGCTCGACGTAACGAACTCCATGGCCGGGTTCTCGAAGGGGTTCCTGTCCGGACGTCGGGTCGATGGGTTCATTCTCAAGAACCGATCCCCGTCATGCGGGACGAACGGCGTGAAGATCTACGACGCGATCGACACATCCTCCGCCCACCAGCACGGCCCGGGCGTGTTCGCCGCCGAGGTGCTCGACCGGCACCCCGATGCGGCAATCGAAGACGAAGGCCGGCTCCGGAACTACCGCATTCGCGAGCACTTTTTGACGAAGTTGTTCGCCCTGGCCGCCCTGCGCAGAGTCGAGACGGAGGGGAAGATGCGCGCGCTCGTCGCCTTCCATAGCCGGTACAAACTGACGCTGATGGCGTACAACCAGACCGCCATGCGCGAGCTCGGACGCACGGTCGCCAACTCCGGTGGGCTCACGTTCCAGGAAGTGATCGATACATATCGCACCGGGCTGGCCCGGGCCTTCCAGAGGGTGCCTACGGTCGGCGCCGTCGTGAACACCATCGAACACGCCTGGGGGTACGTCTCCGACCGGCTGGGTGCCCCTGAACGGGCCTACTATCGGCGTCAGCTCGATCGCTTTCGGGCCGGGCGGGTTCCCGTCTCGGCCGTGCTGGCGGTCCTCGAGACTTCCGTCGCGCGATTCGGCGTCGACTACCTGATGGGCCAGGCCTTTTTCCACCCCTACCCGGACGAGTTGCGCAGTGTCGCAGACTCCGGGAAAGGGCGCGCGAAGGCGCGGTCCACTGGACGCGGGTAGCCCGTCGGCACTAGGGTAGGAGGGTGTCGGGGCGTTTTGACGCACGACAAGGTCCGGACAGGGGCGAGGTGCAGGTCGAGGGTCGGGTCCGGATCCTCTGGAGGTGGCCCATAGAATCGAAGAACCCTTCGTCCCTGGTACACGGGATCATTGGCGGGCTCATTGCGGGCGCGATGGTCGCCAGCTGGTTCCTCGTCGCCGACTTCCTCGCAGGCGACGCGCTCCGCACCCCTGCCCTCCTCGGTGGCACTCTCTTCGGCCAACCCGAGGTGAGCGAACGACTGCTCGTGGGCTTCTACACGATCGTACACTTCGGGGCCTTCGCGATCATCGGCGGGCTCGCCGGCTGGGCGCTCGCCGTCTACGAGAAGCGACCGGGCGTCTTCCTGGGGTTCTTCGTCGGCGTATGCGTACTGAACGCGGTCCACTACGTCGGCCTGTTCGTCACCAATTCCGAGTTGATCAACCTGCTGCCGTGGCCCCACGTGCTGGGCGCGAACCTCGTGGCAGGCGCCGCGTTCGCCACCTACATGCGAGGTGCCGAAAAAGAAGGGCACCTGATCGCGGCCGCCCTTTCCGGCCACCAGCCGGTCATCGCGGAGGGCGTCAAGGTCGGCATTCTTGGCGCCGGAACCGTGGCGATCTGGTTCCTCCTGATCGACATCATCGGCGGCGACCCCATGCGGACTCCGGCGGCCCTGGGATCGGCGATGTTCTTCGGGGCAGATGACCTGTCAGCGGTGTCGAGCACCCCCGGACTCCTCCTCGCGTTCAGCGTCGTGCACCTGCTCGCGTTCGCCGCCGTTGGGATTTTTCTCGTCGCCGTCGCGAAAGGAATCGACGACCTTCCGAGCTTCGCCTACCTCACGGTCATGTGCGCGATGCTTTTGGAGGCGCTCGTCTTCGCGGCTCTGGTGTCCATCGGACAGGCGGTCCTGGAGGTGGTCCCGATGTGGTCGATCGGGCTCGCGAACGTGATCGCCATCGGAGGGATGGCGGGCTGGATCTACCGCGCGCACCCGACGATGAGCCTCGCCGAGGTGGCGGTGTCCGACTCCATGCCACCGGCGAAGGGGCAGGCCGCGCCGGGAAGCACCGCTACGCCCCCTCCACAGCGCCCAGCAGGTCCGTAAGCAACCACCACACGCCGACCAGAACGATCGCGGTCGGTATCACGTAGCGGACCCACGCGTAGAGCAACCCGCCCCAGGGGGCATTGCCGGCGAGCTCGCGAATCGCATCGCCCCGCCGGAACGACCACCCCACTGTTACCACGGCCGCGAGCGCGCCGAGCGTCTGCATTCCCGACCCGAAGGTCAGGTCCCAGGGCACGAACACGCGCATACTCATCATGGGAGCGAGCGAGAGGACGAGAACGACGGTGGCCATCGTCCAGACCGCGCGCCGGCGCGACATACGCGTGTTGTCGGTGAGACCGGTGACGACCACCTCGAACGCCGCGATATCCGAGAGCAACGCGCCGCCCGCCAGCGCTAGGAAGAACAGGAGCCCGAAGATGGCCCCGCCCGGCATCGCGTCGAAGGTGCCCGGCAGCGTGTTGAAGAGGAGACCGGGGCCGGAGCCCGGTTCGAGCCCGAGGGCGAACACCGCCGGAAAGATCGCGAGACCGGCGAGAAGGCCCGCGACGGTATCGCCGAGCGCGGTCAGGGCGGCGCTAGGGGCGAGCGGCGTGTCGCGCGTCAGGTACGACCCGTACACGACCATGAACGTTCCGCCGAGCGACATCGAGAATACGGCCTGCCCCAGCGCGCCGAGCACCACGGCCGGGCGGATCGCCCCCCAGTCCAGCTTCCCGAGGTACCAGGCCAGGCCCTCCCCGGCTCCCGGGAGCGTCAGGGAGCGCGCGACGAGGATCAACAGGATCACGAGGATCGCGGGCATCAGAATCATGCTCACCCGCTCGGCGCCCCGCCGCAGCCCGCGGAGAAGGACAAAGGCGCAGGACAGAATGACCAGGCCCGTCATCACCAGCTGACGCACGAACGAGCCGGAATCGAATCCGTCCTCCGGCGGAAGGATGCGGGCGGCGTCGACATCGGCACCGAGGAGCGTCGCGACCTCGGCCCCGGCGTGGTAGAGCACCCAACCGACGACGTTCGTGTAGTACGCCGTCGCCGCGCACACGACGAAGAAGAAGAACCACCCGACGAGCCGCCCCCCCGGCAGCCCGCCTTCTGCGAACGCCCCGACGGTGCCGCGTCTCGTATGCCGGCCGAGCGCCCATTCGGTCATCAACGCCGGGACGCCGACCGCGACGGCCATGATCAGATAGAGGAGGACGAATGCGGCGCCCCCGAACTCGCCCACCATGTAGGGGAACCGCCAGATGTTGCCCAGGCCGACCGCGACCCCGATCAGCGTGAGGAGCGCGCCGGCGCGCGATCCGAAGCGCGGCCTGTCGCCGGTCACGGCCGGTGGTCTGTCGAGAGGGTCAGCCGGGACGCTCGAAGTCGATGATGTTCTCCCACTCGCGGGCGTCCGATCGGGCCACGACAGCCACCACAGGATCCGTGTCGCTCATGTTGAAGACCTCGTGCGGCACACCGGGCTCGATGTATATGAAGTCACCCGCGGTGTTCTCGAGGACCTTCTCGAGCGCCGGGCCGTACTCGTGCCGGACGTTCCCCTCGAGGATGTAGAGCATCACCTCGAACCCGACGTGGATGTGGGCCTTCGCCACGCCACCGGGCGGGATCATGGCGACGTTCATGGAGAGTTCCTTCGAGCCGACGTTCTCGGCCCACATGCCGCTCCGGTAACGGATCCCGTTCCAGGCGCGTATGGCCCCACCGCCCCGAACCGTGTTGATCCCGTCTGCGTGCTCGACCTCTCCCGCGATTCCCTCGGCTACATCGGACATCCGGTCCTCTCCTGTGTTGGGCAGCTTCATCCTAGTCCCGGGTCGGAACCTTCCTCAAGAGTGCATCATCCCACATCTTGTCCGAGCGGGGAGACGCCCGACTCCTCTGACGGCATCGAGAGCTTGCCGCGCGATTGAGCGGCGCCTAGGCTCCGGCCCCCGAATCCAGAGCAACAGGAAGACGATTACATGACCATGCCTACGGGCTTTGCCCACTCGGACCACGCCGAACCCCACAGGGGACGAACGCAAGCGATCGCGCGTGCGCACCCGGAGATCCGACAGCTGAACGGTAAGAGCGCATGGACGTTCTTCCCCACGGCAGGACTCGTCGCGATCCAGCTCGCCGCCGCGTACTGGGTCGTCGGGCAGCCTTGGTGGGTCTTCCTGATCCTCGCGTACACGGTGGGCGCCGTCTGCAATCACGCGCTGCTCGTCATCATCCACGAGTCGTGCCACAACCTGATCTTCAAACGGAAGTTCCCGAACATCCTGAATGGCATCTTCGCGAACATTCCGGGGATCCTGCCGTACTCGGTCACGTTCAAGAACTACCACCTCGTCCACCACTGGCATCAGGGCGAGTACCACCTCGATGCGGACATCCCGAACGCCTGGGAAGCGAAGGTCGTGGGCACTTCGCCTTTGCGGAAGGCGATCTGGCTGATGCTCTTCCCGATCCTCTCGATGACTCGGATCATGCGAATCAAGGAGGTCCGGGCGGTCGACAAGTACGTCGTCCTGAACTGGGTGATCATCATGGGCACCAACGCCGCGATCTGGTTCCTGGTGGGACCGACGGCCGTGCTCTACCTGCTCCTGTCCTTCTTCTTCTCCGCGGGGATTCACCCGCTCGGCGCACGCTGGATTCAGCGCCACTACCTGATGGACAAGGAAGGATCCGATCAGGAGACGTTCAGCTACTACGGACCGATGAACGTGTTCGCGTTCAACGTCGGGTACCACAACGAGCACCACGACTTCCCCCGGGTTCCCTGGCACAAGCTGCCCAAGATCCGTGAGGCGGCGCCGGAGTACTACGACGACCTGCTGGCCCACCAGTCGTGGTTCAAGCTGCTGATGAAGTTCCTGTTCGACCGGAACCTCGACCTGTTCGCCCGCATGGTACGGGAAGGCAACGAGCCCATCCGGCCGACCGTCGATCTCGAGAAGTCGGAAGTCTATGAGGGCGTGATCGAGCCGCTGCCCGGAGCGAGTTGACCCTCCAGGGACTCTCTCGTCGGAACGTTTGAAGGGGCCTCTCGAGGCCCCTTTCTTCATCTGGCGACGAAGTCGATCTGCTGGGAGATCCAGACGGCCGCCGGCTTGTCGCGCATCTGTGCCGGTGTGAACCGCATCGCGTGCGCGACCGTGCGGGCCGCGATGTCCAGCTCCGG
>JBDHIO010000011.1:0-84297 GCA_039587355.1 Gemmatimonadota bacterium
GGCTCGATCGCGCCATTTCGGGGCCTCCTGACCGGCCAGGCGAAGATAGGCTTCGTTGAGCAGGGATCCCGTGTGAACGGACACGGTCCCGTGCCAACGGCGCCGCTGCACGCGAGCCAGTTCCTCGAGTTCGTCGAATACGAGCGGGATCAGCCTGTCCAGCGCTTCTCCGTCACCCTCGCGTACGCGCGAGAGCAGCTCGTGCACTTTGATCTGGTCGGGCTCCACCAACCGGGTCTCTCCCCGTCTAACGTCGGTTGTGGCTCCTACAGGCTCATCCGGTCGTCACCTGTCGGTCACGGGCTCCAGTCTCACGATGGCCGTCGAGGCATCTCTCGATGAGTCGAGCGCGATGTAAATCAGGTCATCGGGACCCTGTCTGATGTCGCGGACTCGACCCAGGCCGCGAAGAAGCGTCTCTTCGGCCACCGCCTCCCCTCCTTCGAGGGTCACGCGTGCGATTTGAGCACCAGCGAGACCGCCGACGAACGCGTCACCATCCCACGCGGGAAAGCGATCGCCGCGGTAGATCAGAAGCCCGGACGTCGCGATGGACGGCACCCAGTAATGCACTGGCTGCTGCATCCCCGCGCGTTCGGTGGAGTCGTGGATCCGTCGGCCCCCGTATTGAACGCCGTACCCGATGATGGGCCAGCCGTAGTTGCGGGCGGGTCGGATCAGATTCAGTTCGTCACCGCCCTGGGGACCGTGCTCGGTCTCCCAGAGATCCCCGGTAAGGGGATCGAAGGCCAGACCCTGAAGATTCCGATGACCGAAGCTCCAGATCTCGGGAAGGGCGCTGTCCTGGCGTACGAACGGATTGTCGTCGGGAACCTCGCCATCGTCATGGAGGCGAACGACGGTTCCCTGGTGGTTCATGAGACTCTGGGCGGGGTGGTCCTCGAGGGCGAACGGGCTGGCCCCCCGGTCCCCGGGCTCCACGCGTCGGCCTCGAAGATCTCCTCGACGTCGGCGAGTCGTCGGCCGTCGAACCGGGCGCGGACCACGGCCGTCGTGGCCTCGGATCCGCGCGTGTTCGGTTTCGAGAAGCTCAGATATATGGTGGAGTTCGTTTCGTATTCGGGATGGACGGCGACTTCCAGCAGGCCACCCTGGCCCCGGGCCCGCACCTCCGGAACGCCCTCGATGGCGTTCGGGTCCAGGACGCCGTTCCGTACGATCCGGAGCCGGCCCGGGCGCTCCGTGACGAGCATGTCGCCGTTCGGAAGCCACGCCATGGACCACGGATGCTCGAGGCCCTCGACGACGGTGGTGACGCGGAAGGCGTGGAGATCGGACTCGTGCACGTCCTGAACGCCGGCGACCGGGGCCGCCGCGGCGAGTATCGCGATGAACGCGACGGGTGTGCGCGACATCGATGACTCCGTGAATTCGAGTCCGGCGTTCGCGCGCGGGCCCCTCGCCATTGCCCGGAGGGTCGGTCCGGGAGTGCCGAGCGCGTCGCACCCTATGTAACGGGGCGGTCCCGCGCGACCCCCGCGCCTCCGAACCCTCGACGGCGGCGCCTCGCGATGACATCTACAGGGATGGAATCAACCCGTCTGACGATCGACGACACGCGAGTTCCGGCCGAGCTGAGCTTCGGGCCGACGTTCAACGCGGCGACCTGGTTCGTCGATCGTCACATCGAACAGGGCCGCGCGGATCGGATCGCGATCGTCGAGGCGGGGGATCCGGGTCGGCGCATCACGTACGGGACGCTCGCGGAGCTCACGAACCGGGCGGGCAACGCCCTCCGCGAATCGGGGGCAGCGCCCGGTGATCGCGTGCTCATGGTGGTGAAGGACTGCGCCGAGTTCTTCTATCTGTTCTGGGGAGCGGTCAAGGCGGGTCTGATCCCGGTCCCGGTGAACGTCATGCTTCGCACCGACGACCTAGCGTTCATGATCGCCGATTCAGAAGCCACCCTCGTCGTGTACTCGCCCGAGTTCGCGCCCGAGGTCGTGCCCGCGCTCCTCTCCGCCGCCACGGGTGCGCAGGGGCTCGTTCTCGACGACGAGGGCGGTCTCGTGGACCGGATCGCGGAGGCATCGCCCGACCTCGAGGCCGTGCCAGGGGGCCCCGACGCGGTCGCCTTCTGGCTCTACTCCTCCGGAACGACGGGTCGGCCGAAGGGCGTCGTCCACCACCACGGGCACGCCCCCTGTACGTGCCAGCATTATGCGGTCGGCGTCCTCGGCATGACCGAAGACGACGTGTGCTTCTCGGCGGCCAAGCTCTTCTTCGCGTACGGTCTCGGTAACGGGATGACGTTTCCTCTGCACGTCGGTGGCACGGCGATTCTCGACGAACGGCGCCCGACGCCGGCCAGCACCTTCGACACGATCTCGACGCACCGGCCGACGATGTTCTTCGGTGTGCCGACGCTCTATGCCGCGCAGCTCCAGGCGCTGGACTCCGCGGCGGATGCTCCGGATTGCTCGTCGCTGCGGGTCTGCGTTTCCGCGGGCGAGGCGCTGCCGGCCGATCTGTTCAGGCGGTGGAGGGACCGGACCGGGCTCGAGATCCTCGACGGGATAGGATCCACCGAGGCGCTGCACATCTTCATCTCGAACGCGCCCGGCGCCGTGAGGCCGGGGACGACGGGCACGCTCGTGCCCGGTTACGACGCCCGAGTCGTCGGGAGCGACGGGGTCGAGGTCGGGGCGGACGAGTCCGGGCAACTCGAGATCCGCGGCGGTTCGATCACGAGCGGCTACTGGAATCGCCCGGACAGGACCGGGGACGCCCTCGTGGACGGGTGGCTCCGGACGGGCGATCAATACGCTCGCTCCGCCGACGGGTATTTCCGGTACCTGGGTCGAGCGGACGACATGCTCAAGGTGGGCGGGATCTGGTGCTCGCCGTTCGACATCGAGGCCCGGTTGATCGAACACCCGGCGGTCCTCGAAGCGGCGGTGGTCGGACGGCCGGATGAAGACGACCTGGTGAAGCCGGAGGCGTTCGTCGTCCTGGCGGATGGAGCACCCGTCGCGCAGGAGATGGAGGCGACGCTCGTGAGGCACTGTCGCGAGGGGTTACCGCCGTACATGTATCCGCGCTGGATTCACTTCCTCGACGACCTGCCGAAGACGGCAACGGGGAAGATCCAGCGGTTCAGGCTCAGAGGTTGAGGAGGAACGGATGGAGCGAGGTGTCCAGGATCGGTTCGAGGGGAACGGTCGCTTGAGCGCGGACGGCGTCAGTCGCCGATCGTTCATGGCGGCGTTCGCGGCCGCGGGGCTCGGAGCGACCGCGGTGCCCTCGACCCTGTGGGCTCGGCTGCAGGAGGGGCAGTCCAACGAGCTCACCGCCTCGATGATCAACGATGCAGCGCGCGTGGCGGGCGTCGAGTTCACCGATGAGGAGCTCGATCTCATGGTCGAGGACCTGACTCGACAGCTCTCGGCGTACGAGCAGCTCAGGGAAATCCACATCCCCAACAGCGTACCTCCGGCGGTGCACTTCGAGCCGACACTCCCGTGGAACTCGTTCCCGACCGAGTCGACAGTGTTCCGCTACACCCGCCCGCGTGGGATCCGTCGACCGGCCCGGCTCGAACAAGTCGCGTTCTGGCCGGTGACCGACCTCGCGGAGCTCGTACGTACGCGCCAGGCGACATCGACCGAGCTCACCGAGATGTATCTGGCGCGGCTGAAGCGGCACGGCCCCACGCTCGAGTGCGTCGTCACGCTGACCGAAGAGCTTGCGATGCGGCAGGCGGCACGCGCGGACGCGGAGATCGAGCGCGGTCACTATCGCGGACCGCTGCACGGGATTCCATGGGGTGCGAAGGACCTGCTGGCGGAGGACGAATACCGGACGACCTGGGGGGCGAAGCCGTACGAGAACCAGCAGATCCCCACGGATGCGACGGTGGTTCGCCGGCTGGAGGAGGCGGGCGCGGTTCTGGTCGCGAAGCTCACCCTCGGCGCCCTCGCCATGGGCGACGTCTGGTTCGGCGGACGCACGAACAACCCGTGGAATCTCGAGCAGGGGTCGAGCGGCTCCTCCGCGGGCTCCGCGTCGGCCGTCATCGCCGGGCTCTGCGGGTTCACGATCGGCAGCGAGACGCTCGGGTCGATCGTGTCGCCCTCGACGCGGTGTGGGGCTTCGGGCCTCCGTCCGACGTTCGGCCGGGTCAGCCGGGCGGGCGCGATGGCCCTCTCGTGGACGATGGACAAGCTCGGACCGATCTGTCGCGGCGCGGAGGACTGCGCCCTCGTGCTCCAGGCGATCCACGGTGCGGATGGCGTCGATCCCACCGCGCGCGACGTCACGTTCGACTGGGACGCCGGTCGCCCGCTTTCCGATCTTCGAATCGGGTACTACAAGGCCGCGTTCGACGCGGCCGCGGAAGACGACAACGAGGCGAACCGGTTCGCCCTGAGGTCGCTCGACGTGATTCGCGGCCTCGGGATCGACCCCGTCCCCGTCGAGACGCCCGACGATCTGCCGATCAGCGCGATGCGGATCATCCTGAGCGCCGAGGCGGGCGCCGCGTTCGACGATCTCTCTCGAAGCGGCCGTGACGACCTGCTCGTCCGTCAGACGCGGGGGGCGTGGCCGAACACGTTTCGGAAGGCGCGGATGATCCCGGCCGTGGACTATCTGCAGGCGAACCGCTTGAGGACGATCGCCATGCAGCGGTTCGAGACGGCGATGGAAGGGATCGACGTCGTCGTCACACCGAGCTACGGCGGCAACATGCTGCTCCTGACCAACCTCACGGGGCACCCGCAGGTGGTCGTTCCGAACGGGTATTCGACGGACGACGGGACGCCAATGAGCATCTCGTTCGTCGGAAAGCTGTTCGGCGACGCCGAGGCGCTCCGTCTGGCGAAGGCCTACCAGGACGAGACGGACTTCCATCGGCGGACGCCGCCGCTCTTCGCGAGTTGAGCCCGGGGATCGCGGTGGACCGGAGATGATCGACCTCAGAAGCGACACGGTCTCGCGGCCCACGGAGGCCATGCGGGCGGCGATCGCGTTTGCTCCCGTGGGAGACGACGTCTACGGAGATGATCCGACGGTCTGCCGGTTGGAGGAGATCGTGGCTGACCTGCTCGGGCTCGATGACGCGGTCTACATGCCAACCGGCACGATGACGAACCAGGTCGCGGTCCGGGCGCACACCGAGCCCGGCGACGCGATGTTCGTCGGACCCGACGCGCACATCTGGCTCGGAGAGGCGGGCGCGCCGTCCCCCATCTCGGGGGTCGTCGTGCGGCCCCTAGAGGGCCGGCGAGGCGTCTTCACGGCCGAGACGCTCGCCGCCGCCAATCCCGACGTGGACGAGTACACGCCGGCTTCTCTTTCCGCCCCCGCGCGACTCGTCTGTCTGGAGAACACCCACAACGGAGCCGGCGGCTCGATCTGGCCCCTCGATGTTCAGCGGGACGTGCTCGCCACGGCCCGGGAGCTGGGCATCGCCGGGCACCTCGACGGGGCGCGTCTATGGCATGCGTCGGCCGCGACCGGAATCCCGGTCCGTGAGTACGCGGAGGGGTTCGACAGCGTGAGCGTCTGCTTCTCCAAGGGCCTCGGGGCCCCGATCGGGTCGGCGCTCGCGGGATCACGCGAGTTCGTCGCCCGGGCTCGCCGGTTCAAGCAGCTGTACGGCGGCGGCTTTCGGCAGGCCGGGATGATGGCGGCCGGGGCGCTCCACGCTCTCGAGCACCATCGGGACCGGCTCGCACAGGATCACCGCAGGGCCCGGGCGCTCGCCGGCGCCATGGCCGATCTGCCGGGCATCGAGCTGGACCTGGACGCGGTGGAGACGAACATCATCCGCTTCCGGTCGACGGCGGTGTCGGCGGTGGATCTCGCGCGGAGGAGCCGGGAGGGCGGGGTGGTGTTTCTCGCGTTCAACGACCGGGACCTCCGGGCGGTGACGCACCTCGACGTCTCGGACGAGGACGTCGAGACCGCCGTCTCCGTGATCGGCGAGGCTCTGAAGGCCCCGGGCCCGGCAGCCTCCTAGGGACCCGCCGGCTCGACCCTGGTGACCGTGATCACCGGGTCCAGCGAACGCTCGGACCCGAGCAGGATCGCGAGCCAGCGCGTGGTGTCGTTCGTCTCCAGGACGATCCGGAAGATCACCGTCAGCGGGACGGAGAGCAGCATGCCCACCGGACCGAGAACCCATCCCCAGAAGACGAGCGAAACGAAGACCACGAGCGTCGAGAGACCGACCCCGTACCCCATCACTCGCGGTTCGAGGATGTTCGCGAAGATCACGTTCACGAGCAGGAAGCCGAGGGCAGCGACGACGGCGGCGCCCGGTCCCAGCTGGATGAAGGCGAGCAGCACGGCGGGAATGGCCGCGATGAACGATCCGATGTTCGGGACGAAGTTGAGGAGGAACGCGACGACTCCCCAAAGAATCGCGTAGTCGAGGCCGAGAACCTGGAGCCACACGTAGACGCCCACCCCGGTGCCGAGGCTGATCACCGTCTTCAACGCAACGTAGCGGCGGACGCTCAGGCCGATGTCCGCGAAGCTCCGCTGCGCGTCGTTCGCGTCCGCGGCCCCGAACGCCGCCTGGATCTTGAGCGGGAAGTGGGACATCTCGAGGAGCGCGAAGACCATCGTGAGGAGAATCAGCGCGCCGTTGGTCAGCACCTGACCGATGCTCGCGAGCAGCGTCGTCGTCAGGTTGAAGAGCCTCGAGGGGTCGAAGTACGCGGTGATCGTCTCGCGCGAGACCGGCAGGCCGAAGCGGTCCATGAAGGCGACCACGCTGCCGAGCTGCTCCTGGAATCCGGCTTCATATCGCGGAGCGCTCCGGGACAGGTCCACGATGGTGGTCCCCAGGATGCCGCCGATGACGCTCGCGACCGCCAGCACCACGATGACCAGGAGGATCACCGCGAGCACGCGTGGCACCCGGTGGGCAGTCAGCCAGCGCAGCGGCGTCGCACAGAGAATCGCCAGGAACATCGCCAGGAGAAACGGCACGAGGAGAGACGAGGCCGCCCGCATTCCCGCCACGATGACGACGAATGCCGCCAGATTGACGAGAATCCGGTTTACTCTGGCAGCATCTTCGCCCATCAATCCTCCATCGGGGTTCTACGACGCAGGGTGCCTCAAGATATCACCTCGTGCAAGCCCCCGGCGGGGCCCCGCAACCTCGTTGCCGCCCGTGACGTTGGGTCGGTAACTTCGAGCCGGCCGAAACGCGCCGTTTCCACCTCCGACAGGACTGTCGCTTGACTGACCGAAAGATCCGCGTGCTGGTCGCGAAGCCCGGGCTCGACGGGCACGACCGCGGTGCCAAGGTGATTGCCGCCGCGCTACAGGATTCCGGCATGGAAGTCATATACACGGGACTCCACCAGACGCCCGAGATGATCGCGGCGACGGCCCTCCAGGAAGACGTGGACGTGGTGGCCCTCTCGATTCTCTCGGGTGCCCACATGACGCTCTTCCCGAGAGTGCAGGATCTGCTGGTGGAGCAGGGGATGTCCGACGTCCTGATCACGGGCGGCGGGATTCTCCCGGACGAGGACATCGAGGAACTGCGGTCGCGCGGGATCGGACAGCTGTTCGGGCCGGGGACGCCGACGACCGACGCGATCGACTACATCCGCGGGTGGTTCACCGAACGCGAGGGATCGGCGGCCGCGTCGGGGGCGGGGTCCGAGTGACGGAGGCTCCCGCGGAGGACACCTCCGCTCGAACGACGCGCATGGGCCGACTCGTGGCCGAGCTCCACGAACTCGAGGCGCGGGTGCAGCGAGGGGGCGGTGAGAAGCGGGTCGCGCGTCAGCACGAGAAGGGAAAGCTGACCGCCCGGGAGCGGGTGGATCTTCTGATCGACTCCGGCGGCGGGTTTCTCGAGATCGGGCTCCTGATCGCCCACGATCAGTACGACGGCGCCGCTCCGGCGGCGGGTGTCGTGACGGGCATCGGCGAAGTCGAGGGTCGCGAGGTCGTCGTCGTGGCGAACGACCAGACGGTGAAGGCCGGCAGCTGGTGGCCCGAGACGATCACCAAGATCCTACGGGCGCAGGAGATCGCGATGCGTTGCCGCGTCCCGATCATCTACCTCGTCGATTCGGCCGGCGTGAACCTGCCCTACCAGGGCGGCGTCTTTCCCGGGAAGTACGGCGCGAGCCGGATCTTCTACTACAACTCGATCATGCGACACTATCTGCATGTGCCGCAGCTCGCCGCCGTGATGGGGCAGTGCATTGCCGGCGGCGCGTACCTGCCGGCGCTGTCCGACGTGATCGTGATGGTAGAGGGAACGAGCTTCATGGGCCTGGGCGGCCCGAATCTGGTGAAGGGGGCCACCGGACAGGAAGTCGGGGCCGAGGAACTGGGCGGCGCGCGGATGCACAACGAGATCAGCGGTGTCGCGCATTACCGTGTCGCGGACGATCAGGCCTGTATCGAGAAGCTCAGAAGTCTCGTCCGGGATCTTCCGATGTCGGAGCGCCCGGCGCGGCACGACGCGTCGAGCGAGCCGGCCCGCGCTCCGAGAGAGGCCTGCACGCTGCTTCCGGAGGATCACCGGCAGCCGTTCGACATGGAAGAACTGCTGTCCACGATCCTCGACGACGCTCCGTTCGAGGAGTTTCAGGCGGACTTCGCGCCCGAGATGCTGACCGGCGTGGGCCGACTCGACGGGTTCAAGGTCGGCGTGATCGCGAACCGGCGCGGGATGTTCCCCGCCGGAGAGGGGAAGCCACCGAAGTTCGGGGGCATCGTCTACGCTGATAGTGCCGAGAAGGTGGCCTATTTCATGGACCTGTGTGACCGGCACGGGACGCCGCTCCTCTTCGTGCAGGACGTGAGCGGGTTCATGGTCGGGACCGACGCCGAACAGTCCGGGATCATCCGCGCGGGCGCGCGCATGGTCGAGTCGATGGCCACGGCGCGTGTTCCGAAGGTCGTGCTGACGATCAACCATGCGAGCGGAGCCGGCTACTACGCGATGGCCGCGCAGGGGTTCGATCCCGACTTCCTGTTCACCTGGCCCACGGGACGCATGGGCGTGATGGAAGGCGCATCGGCCGTCCGGGCGGTGCACGGCCGGGCGCTCGACCAGGCTGCGAAGACCGGTGAGCCCGTCGACGACGGGACGGCCGCCGCGATCGAGCACACGCGAGCCGAGTACGACGCACAGCTCGACGCGACCTATGCGGCGGCTCGCGGGTTCGTGGACGCGATCATCACCCCGGACGACACCCGGTCAGCTCTCTCCCTGGCTCTCCGTTGCGCGCTGAACAATCCGGCGCCGCATATCGGCACCTTCACTCTTCCAGACGACGCATGATGGACTCCACAGACGACAGGGCCGGCGACCTCTCGAGCGAGAAGAGCCCGTCGGATTCCGACCCAAAAGGTTGGGATCCGGTCGAGCCGACGACGCTCGGGTTCGAGGCCGGAATGGGGGCCGCGGTCCTCGATGCCCCCGACGACGAGGGGCTTGACCCGGAGACCGAGGAGGCGAGGGAAGCGGTCGCGAACTCCTCCGAGAAGGTCATCCGGATCGGATCCGGCCAGGGTTTCTGGGGGGACTGGCAGGAGGCCCCCAAGCTCCAGGTCCGGACAGGTGCGATCGACTATCTGATGCTCGACTACCTGGCCGAGATCACGATGTCGATCATGCAGAAGCAGCGGGATCGCAGCCCCGAGGCGGGGTACGCGCGGGACTTCGTTCAACTGATGACGGATCTGGCCCCCGACCTTATCGATCGCGGCGTGCGCGTCGTCTCGAATGCGGGCGGCGTCAATCCCGTTGGCTGTCGAGAGGCTCTGCGGCTCGCGCTGCGGTCGGTCGATCTTCCCCGTCCGCTCCGAGTCGCGGTCGTCCGCGGCGACGACATCCTGGGCCGACTCGACGACCTGATCGAGGACGGGCACGAGCTGCGTCACATGGAGACGGGTGAGCCACTCTCCACGGTTCGGGACCGGGTCGCGAGCGCGAACGTGTATCTGGGGGCCGAGTCGATCGTGCGCGCGCTCGAGCAGGGCGCGGACATCGTGATCACAGGCCGCTCGACCGACACCGCGCTCACCTACGCTCCACTCATGCACGAGTTCGGGTGGGCGGCCGATGACTGGGATCTGCTCGCATCGGGGGTCGTCGCCGGGCACATCAACGAGTGCGGCTGTCAGGCGACCGGCGGCAACTCGCTCGTCGACTGGCGGCAGATCGATCTCACGGTGCCGGGCTACCCGATCATCGAGGCGAGAGGAGACGGCACGTTCGTCGTCACCAAGCATGCGGCGCTGGGGGGACGCGTGACCTGGGAGACGGTCACGGAGCAGCTCGTCTACGAGATGGGCGACCCCGAGGAATACATCACCCCCGACGTGGTCGCGGACTTCTCGACGATCGAGCTGCAGGACCTCGGTGAGGATCGCGTGCGCGTCGGCGGGGTCCGGGGGAGGGCCCGCACGGACAAGCTGAAGGTCTCGATCGCGTACAACGATGGGTACAAGGCCATCGGCACGCTCACGTACGCATGGCCAGACGCGTACGAGAAGGCGGAGCGCGCCGACGAGATCCTCCGCGGGCGACTCGAATACCTCGAACTCGATTTCGAGGAGATCCGGACCGAGTTCATCGGGGCGGGGGCGTGTCACGGACACCTCGCGGGACCGCCGCTGGAGGAGCTGCCCGAGGTGACCCTGCGCGTCGGCGTTCGCGATGGTGACAGGGGGTCCGTGGCGGCCTTCACCCGTGAAATGGCCCCTCTGATTCTGGCGGGGCCGCCGACGGTCACCGGGTTCGCCGGGGGCCGTCCGAGGGTTCAGGACGTGGTCGCGTACTGGCCGGCGTTGATCGATCGGGGTGTCGTCGAAAGCGGTGTCACGGTGGAGACGGTGGAACTATGAGAGTCGCGTTGCGGGAGATCGCGTTCGCCCGTTCCGGGGACAAGGGAGACACGGCGAACATCGGCCTCGTGGCCTTTCGTCCATCCATATATCCCGTTCTGGTGCAAGAGGTTACAGCCGACCGTGTAAAGAAACACTTCACGGGCATTTGTGAAGGCGATGTCGAGCGGTTCGAGTTGCCCAACCTGCGGGCGCTCAACTTCCTCCTCCACGGCTCCCTGGGCGGCGGAGGCACGGTGTCGCTGATGCTCGACGCCCAGGGAAAGACGTTCGCGACGGCACTCCTGCGGATGGAGATCGACGTCCCCGACGAGCTGCTGGATCGCGAGCCCGAGATCCGCTCCGGCCGAGCAACCGAGTAGGCCACGCCCATGTTCGATTACCTGCAGATCGAGATCGATGAAGAGCGCGGGATCAATCGGATCCTGCTCGACCGGCCCGAGCAGCGAAACGCGCTGAACATCGGTCTCGTCGCGGAGCTCAAGGAGGCGCTCGCCCTCGCCGGGGCGGACGAACGCGTTCGGGTGATCGCGATCGGCGGAAACGGTCCCGATTTCTGCGCCGGCGCGGATCTCCGCGAGATACAGTCGGCGATCGAGGCCGGCGTGATGGAGAGCCTGGGCGACGCGTCGTCGCTCGGCGAGCTTTTCCTTCTCATGCGGCGGTTGGAGAAGCCCGTCGTGGCGATCGTGCACGGGAGGGCGCTGGCCGGAGGCTGCGGGCTGGCCACGGCGTGTGACCTCGTGTGTGCGTCGGAGAGCGCCTCGTTCGGCTATCCCGAGGTGAAGCTGGGTTTCGTCCCGGCCATGGTCATGGCGATGCTGCGACGAAGCCTGGGCGAGAAGCGCGCGTTCGAGTTGATTGCGACCGGGGACGCTTTGTCGGCGCGGGAAGCGGCCGACTGGGGCCTCGTGAACCGCGTGTTCGCCGATGACGAGTTCGATCGCAGTGCAGACGAGTTCCTGGCGCGACTCGCCTCCCGAAGTCCGACGGCGCTCGCCCTTTCCAAGGGATTGCTCACGAGTACCGACGGGATGGGGTTCGAGGCCGCGATAGGGGCGGGAGCCCGCGTCAACGCGATCGCGAGGCTGACCGAAGACTGTCAGGCGGGTATCCGCCGGTTCCTGGAGAGATGAGATGACGCGAGAAGCGGACCTTCCCGGCTCGAGCCTGATGTGGCGTGCCGCGAGCGTGGCCACCTTGGCCGCCGGCGGATTCCTGCTCGCGACGGGGCGCGGAACGACCAGCGGTGCGGTGCTGCTCCTCATCGCCGGATTGGCGACGACCGGTGTCCTCCTCGGCGCCGGACGGTACGGCGCGGAGTCGGAAGGCGTGCTCGATCTCAGCGCCCGCGTGGGCCTCGGTCTGCTCGGCGGCCTGCTCGGCGGGCTGACGGTCGCCGTCGCGCGGTGGGTCGTGTCATCGATCGGGATCGACTCGGCCCTGGGGGTCGACCTCCCGTCCGTCTGGACGAGTGCGGCGATGCTGTCACACCTCGGCGCCGCGTCGGTGTGGGGGATGGTGCTCGGCATCGTTTACCCGCATATCCCCGGCGTGTCGCCCGGGTCCCGGGGCACGCGGTTCAGCCTCGTCGTGAGCCTCTACATGCTGCTGAAGGTCTACCCCCTCGATCTCGACGCCGGCTGGTTTGGCGCCGCATTCGGCGTGCTCACCTTCGTGTTCGTCATCGTCTTCAACGCGCTCTGGGGCTCGGTCACCGGGAACGCCATCGGCTGGGGCGAGACCGATGACGAGGCTCCTGTCGCACGCGGCATCGCGGAATAACGCGCGTCACAGATGGGGCGCCGGGATGCCACAATCGATGAAGCCGGCCGCCGCTGCCTGAACTTCCAGATCTCCCTCGGGCTGGCCGGCGGAGCCGCCTGGCTCGCCGGCCTGTACTTCGAGCAGGAGTACGTCTCGGGAGTCGGGACCGGGCTGGTTCTCGCAGCACTGATTCTGAGGTTGGCGCGGAAGGACGGTACGCCATGGAGCGACGACGCGACCGACGCCTGACACCCCGGCCGGTCTTGGTGAACTGAAGTGAGGCGTCGCGAGACGGGAGAGACTCAGCCCGGCATCCGCTGGGGGCCGTTCACCACTCGTCTTCCCGGGATGCACGTCGGATTCGCCGGCCCGGAGTTCGCCCAGGGCGTCCTCCTTTCGGCCGCGACCGGACTGGCATTGGTACCGGTCATGACCGGCGCATTCGGCCTGACGTTCCACGAGGCCGTCTCGATGGCCTTCTTCCATGCGCTCCTGATCACGTCGGCCCCGTTGATCTTCGGCGAACCGTTCGCCACGGGGTGGATCACCCCGGCCCTTCCGTTCGTGCTCACGCTCGTGCTGGGGGACCGGTTTCCGACGCCGGACGAGAAGTTCCGGGCGATGATGGCCATGTCGCTCGACCTCGCCATCATTCTCCTGACGCTGGGGCTGACGGGATTGGGACGCAGGGTGATCGAGGGCATTCCGCGCGCACTCAAGGCCGCAATCATCATGGGCGCGGCGATCGCGGCTCTGAAACGCGTGTTTCTCGACGACGCGCCGGACGCGCTGTTCGCGATGCCGGTGTCTATGTCCCTGGCGATCGGCATCTCACTGGTGCTCGCGTTCTCCATCCCGGTTCGTCGCCTGGCGGGTCGTTCGCCTCGCGTCTCACGGTTTGTTTCACTCGGCCTGCTGCCCGGGCTCGTGATCGGCGGTGTCGTGGGGGTCCTCGTCGGGGAAATCGTCTACACGGTGGATGGGCAGAGCCTGCTCCAGGGGGGCTTCGTCATACCGACCGTCGGGGCCCTGCTCGAGAAGGCGTCTCCGTTCGGGATCGGGTTTCCCTCGCTCGCGCTCATGCTCGACCCGGACATCCTCAGCATCGCGTTTATCGCGTACGTCGTGCTGTTCGGCGACATGATCACGGGAATCGCGATCATCGAGAACGCCGCGTCTGCCCGGCCCGACGAGAAGATCGACGTGGATGTCACGAGGACGCATGTCAGCACCGGCGTCCGGAATGCGGCGATGGGGCTATTCGTTCCGTTCTTCCCGACGCAGGGCATCCTGTGGACGGGCGTGCACGTCATCATCGTCAATCGGTGGGCCGAGGGACGGAAGGCGATGGACTCCCTCTTCACCGGGATCGGCTCGTACTACTTGTGGGGCGTGCCGATCCTGTACCTCTTCCTACCGCTGGTTACGGCGCTGCGCCCCATGCTGCCGATCGCGTTGGCTCTCACCCTCGTTCTGACCGGCTTCGCCTGCGCCTACGTCTCCATGGAGATGGTGCGGGGGCGAGCGGGCAGAGGCTCGGCGGTGCTCGGCGGGTGCGCCCTCGCGCTGTTCAGTCCCTGGCTCGGACTGGCGATCGCGGTGGCCACGGTCCTGCTGCTGACCGGCTGGAGCGACCAGGAAGAGCCGGCCTGACCTCCGGCTCTACCGGCGGAGGGGCAGGGCCAGCGCGTCGACGTCCAGGACCGAGAAGGCCATCTCATCGTCGATGGCTTCGAGGATGAAGTCGATCGAGACGCTCCTGGGGTACCCCAACCCGGCATCGTACTCGGCGAGGATCTGGTGCGCCTCGCGGTCGATCGCGGCCTGCACCTCGTCGAAGAGCGACTCGATCGTGTCGACTTCGTCGAGCGGGATTCCCAGCGGCTCGCCGTCGTCCACGTAGGCCGCCGCGATGACGTTCCCGTCCAGGACATCGATGCGTACGGGTCTGTGGAGGTCGTGACCGCAGAAACAGAATCGCTGCATGACGAACGTGTACGACGTGAAGCCCTCGCGTTCCCAGCGCGCCCGGGCCGATTCGAGCGACTCGAGCTCGGGGCCGACGGCGCTCGAGCACGCCGCGGCCACGAACACCAGGCCGCTAGCGAGCGACCAGGTTCCTCGCCGAAATCGAGATCTCATCGTCGACCACCTGTTCCTGATAATTGATGCTGATTTCCGTGGGATACTGCAGACGCGCGTCGTAGCTCACCCACAGGCCAGGGGCCTCCATCCGGATTGCCTCTTCGATCATGTCGAAGAGCTCGTCGATGGTCGGGTACGTCATGCTCGCCGCGGCGGGCTGGCCCGAGTCCGCGTACGTGGCCTCGGCCACCCGCCCTGCGCTGACGACGACCCGAGCCGGTCGTACCCAGTCTGCGGAGCACTCGCACTGCCGCTGGACATCGAACTCGTAATCCGTGAGCCCGAGTGCTTCCCACGCCGCACGGTGATCCCTCACCGCGGACGCAGTCAGGTCGAACGGACTCGTCGTGCACCCCGCCACCAGGGACGCGATCCCGAGGACCAGCGTCGCCTGCAGTGCCCTTCTCCCAACCCCGGATCTATTCCGCTTCACGAATGCGACTCTACTTCGATCGGTTAAGGCGGAGGCCCTTTGCCCCCGTCCTGCGCCCAGACGACGTTCGGGGAGCGACGGATGTGACACCCGGAAGCTCGTCAGAAGCTCCACGCGACCCCGACGACCGCCAGCACCGGAACCGACGAAAGGGGAACCGGTCTCGTAGGTCCTTCATCGGCCGCGCGATAGAACAGCGCGTCCCGCCGATCCAGGGCGTTCAGCAGCCGGATATACGGAGCGACCTCGAACCTCGACTCGCCGATCGATGCTATCCAGCGTCGCGAGATCTCAGCGTCGATTCGCAGATACGAGTCGTCAGGGGCGCCCGAGAGCGCCGGTGCCGGCTCATCGCCGGGCTCGTTGATCGGGCCGCCGACCTGCTGGAACGGGAGACCGGCGCCGTACGCGAGACGCACGCCGATATCGACGTTCCGCCACGCCGCAGCCAGACCGCCGCTCAGAAGCTGACGCCCGACGAAACGAGTGTCCTGCTGTGGCTCATCCGTCCACACCCACGCGAGCGAGTACCCGATCCACCCGCGGACCGGACCCTCGTTCGCCTGGAGCCAGATGTCCGCGCCGGAGGAGTACAGGTCGTTCGTCTCGGGGAGGTTGTCGAACGACTTGAAGTACCCCTCGAGGCCGATGTTGAGTCCGCTCGGGAGATCGTTCTCCAGGCCCACCACCAGGTGGGTCGCTCCGGCCACGGCGAAGAGCTGCGAGCCAATGATCGGGTCCGGTACGTCAGGTCCCCCCAGATCGCGTCGTTCGCCGACCGTCGGCCCCGTAAGGTCGGACGACAGGATGGTCTCGGGCCCCCGGACCACCTGGAAGAACCGACCGGCGGCGAGCTTGAGGCGAGCACTGTCGTCGACCCGCCAGACGGCGGACACCCGGGGCGAGAAGCGGGTGGCGTTGACGGGCTGGAAGTAGCTCGCGCGAAGCCCCGCCCGGATCTCGATGTCCGGGGCGACGCCCCACGTCGCCTCCCCCCATACCGCGCCGACGCGTGCCGTCGACACGGTGTGCACCGTGGTGTCGCCGAACACCGTCCGCTGGTCGAGGATCGCCCGGTGTGTGTCGAGACCGGTGCCGACGGCCCAGCGGATCGATTCCCCGAAGCTGTAGTGCGCGCCGGTTCTGCTACGGGACGTCTCGCCGCGCACCGTGGTGAACGGCACCGGGCTGTTCCCTGATTCGCGGAGCGCCGGAATCCGCGTCGTGAACCGGCCATACGAGCCGTTCACGTGGAGAACCCCATCACCGAGCGGGACGTCGTACCGGGCTGACCCGGCGGTGTTGCCCCAGAACGCCGACTCCGGTGCCGCACCTTCGAGCTTTCCGATGTCGAGGGTCACCGATTCACGATTCCAGAACCCGGTCGTCGCGAGATGCCCCGCGCCGACGTCGATGTCGAGCCGGCCGAGCGCGTCTCCGTAGCCGTAGGGCAGCTCGCCCCGTCCGGTGAGCAGGGGATATCCGGCCCCGTGCAGCCCTCTTCCGCTCACGAGCACCCGGGCCTTGTCGCCGATCGGCCCCTCGACTCGAGCCGTGGCCCCGAGGAGGTCGACCGCACCCGACGTACGCAGCCTGTCATCATCCCCCTCCCGGACGTCGAGATCGAGCACGTAGCTCAGCCCCCCGTCGTACTTCGCCGGTGTGCCCCCCACGTAGATCGTCGCGTCGTTCAGCACGCCGTCCGGAAAGGCGTCGAGAAGTCCGCTGAGATGGAAGGGTGCGTAGACGGGGGCCTCATCGAGAAGCACGAGCTTCAGATCGGCGAAGGCTCCGCGCACGTAGAGCGTGCTCGTCGGATCGGTCGGGTCGGGTCCTCGGCCCAGTCCGAGCTCCGCGACTCCGGGGCTCGCGTCGAGAGCGCGAAGCTCGGTCTCGCCCTCGTCTCGCAGCCCACCGCGCGTCAGGCCGGGGGGCGGCAGTCGTATGCGGTCGCGTTCGATGCGGCTGAAGAGCATCGGCATCTCGACAGGCCGGATCTCCAGCGCGAGATCGAGAGGGACGACGCCGCCCGATGGAATCCGTACCGCGACCTGGAGTGGAGCATGATCGAGCGCGTCGGCGACGACCATGGCGTCTCCGGCGACGAGACGCTCGGCCCGGTACGAGCCATCATCGTCGGTGACGATCAGCCGGAAGGAGGTTCCGTGGCGGATGCGGACGGCGGCGCCGGAGATGGGTGCACCGGTGGTACGGCTCAACACGCGCCCGTGAAGCACTCCGGTCGTGTCCTGCATCGCGCCGAGCGATGCCAAGCCGATGACGCCTGCGAGAATTGCCGATACCACCGCTAGGTCGCGTCCTCCGCGGCGCCCGAACTACCGCTCAGCCGTCCACCTGCGGAGCCGTGCGGGCGCGAACACCGCTGCCGCCTGAGATCTGTTCCGGGACCTGCTACCCGGAAGTCTCCACGACGATCGCGGCCGGGACGACATCCGCCCCCGGGAGTCGGGTTACAGCACCGTCGGACGATCGAGCGACCTCGGTGCCGTTTACCTCGACCAAACCGATTGCCGTCGCGGGGAGTTCCACCGTGAGGTCGCCGCTCGAGTCATCGACCCGAATCTCGCCCGCCTCCACGCCGAACCGCGCGTTACGAGCCGAGACCGTCGCCTGACCGGACTGGACCGCACGGATCGTCACGCGAAGGTCGGCCGACGCGTCGCGGATGGTCACGAGCACTTGGCCATCGACCGGCTCGACGGCCACCTGTGACGGGCCGGGGTCGACCGGCCCGGCGTCGCCGCCGAAGAGGTTCTGGAGCGCCGTGAACGAACCGTCCACGATGCCGCGCACCGGCGAGCCCGGGATCGCATACGCCCCGGCGGCCAGCACGAGTATGAGACTGGCCGCCGTCGCGATGGAGCGTCCCCCGACGATCCGGCGTCGAGAGGGTGCCGTCTCGATGGACCTCGGCGTATCCCGGAGCGCTTCACGGAGCCGGTCCGGCATCTCCATCAACGGAGACGCCACATCGAGCTCCGACAGGGCTCCCTCGACGCGACGAGCCGCGAAACGCAGCTCCTCGAGCCGCGTCGCGCACTCCTCGCACGCGTCCATGTGAGCCCGGGAATCTCCCGGAGTCTCCTCGCCGTCGATCAGCGCCAGAAGGACGCCCTCATCGACGTGCATGCCATCCACTTCCTGCACGCTCACTCCTCACCCTCTCGATCTATGTGTGCCGGGTCCATCGCATCCGCGAAACGTCGCAATGCCCGGGCCAACAATGTACCGACTGACCCCGGTGCCACGTCGATCACCTCGGCGATCTCCGAGTACCGAAATCCCTCTTCTCTCATCAACAGCATTTGCCGATCCCTCGGCGACAGCTGCTCCAGCGCCTTCCTGGCGGCGGCGACCCGTTCGGACCGCGACAGCATCTCGTCCGGCACCTCCGCCGGATCGCCCGCCATATCCGAACGATCATAACGCTCGGTCAGCAGACGTTGTCTGCGGGTTCTCATTCGGGCGTCGTCCCTGACCAGGTTCGTCGCCACCGTGAACAACCACCTCCTCACCTCATCGGCGGGAAGCGGGTGCTCCAGGAGTCTCACGAACGACTCCTGTACGACGTCCGACGCCAGATCGGAATCGCCAACCAGTCGGTTGACGTACCGAAACAGCGCTTCCTGGTGGCTGTTGAACGCCGCCTCGAAGTCCACGTTTCTCCCGTCCACACCCGAGCCGGCGCGCGTACGAGCGCCGCGGACCTCTGAAACCCACTCAGGAACGTGCGTCCGATCCGGATCGTGACGGTCGGCGCGGGTGTGTATCGATGTGCAGGCTGTCAGACCGGGCGAACCCGATCCTCGGTTTTGCCGGAAATGCCGCGTCCGATACGTTACCGCCTCCCTTACAGACAATCCAACGCAACGATAACCAGGTCTGCCAGAGGCTTCATGGGCGATTTGAGTCTTTTCTACGATGACCATCACGAGATGATCCGCGAGATGGTGCGCGAGTTCGCGGTGGCAGAGATCGCGCCGGTCGCGTCGCACTTCGACGAGAATGAAGAGTTCCCGTGGGAGAACGGCGCGAAGATGGCGGAGCTGGGCCTCTTCGGGATCCCGTTCGAGGAAGAGTTCGGCGGGGCGGGGATGGACACGCTCGCCGCCGCGATCGCAGTCGAGGAACTCGCCCGGGTCGACGGAAGCCACTCGATCATGATCGGCGCGCATACGTCGCTCGCCGCAACTCCGATCTCGCGGTGGGGAACCGATGACCAGAAGCGTCGCTTCCTCACACCGCTCGCGTCGGGACAGGTCCTGGGCGGCTTCGGGCTGACCGAGCCCGGGTCGGGATCGGATGCCGCCGCGATGCGCACCACGGCCGAGCGGAAGGGCGACCGCTGGATCCTCAACGGACAGAAGACCTGGATCACGCACGGAGGGGTCGGCGAGATCTTCGTGGTCGGGGCGATGACGGATCCGGCGAAGGGTGCGAAGGGGATCACAGTCTTCATCCTCACCAAGGAGACCTGCGATCTCGAACGGGCCGTGTCGCTCGGATTCGGCCACTCCGACGAGCTCGATGCCATGTCCGGCTTCAACGTCGGCCAGAAGCTTCGCAAGCTCGGCTGGAACGCATCCGACACCCGGGAATTGATCTTCGAGGATGTCGCAGTGCCCGAGGAGAACGTGCTCGGAGAAGTCGACCGGGGCTTTCCCATCTTCCTCGACACGCTCGACGGAGGCCGGATCGGAATCGCCGCGCATGCCCTGGGGATCGCCCAGGGCGCGCTCGACGAGGCCGTGCGATACACGGGGGAGCGCGAGCAGTTCGGCAAGAAGATCAACGATTTCCAGGGCGTCCGCTTCATGCTCGCGGAGATGGAGACGTCGATTCACGCCGCGCGGGTGATGACCTATCACGCGGCGCGGCTGCGCATGGCGGGCAAGCCGTACAAGCGTGAGGCTTCGATGGCGAAGCTGTTCGCGTCAGAGGCCGCGATGGACGTGACGACGCGTGCGGTCCAGCTGCACGGCGGGTACGGGTACTCTCGCGAGTATCCCGTCGAGCGCATGATGCGAGACGCGAAGATCACCGAGATCGGTGAAGGCACGTCCGAGATTCAGAAGATGGTGATCGCGCGCGAATTGCTGAAGGAGCACGGGCAAGGCTGAGCCGGGGTCAAGTTCCGTTCCCCTCGCGTTACAATTGGCCTACATTCAGCACTGCGCGTGAATGCGTGTTATTCTCGCGACATCTGACGTAAGGGAGGGGCGCCTGCAACGCGGGTGTCCGTACAGATAAACTCGTCCGCACAGGTGCCAGGCATCTACACGGTCACCACAGCGGACGGCGACCCGCGGCACGCTGACTAGCGTGCGCCGCGAGATCGTCGTCCACGCCACGACACGCGAGAAGCGCGTCGCCATTCTCGAGGATTCGAAACTCGTCGAGCTCATGCACGAGCGTCCCGATGAGAGACGGATCGTCGGAGACATGTACCTCGGCGTAGTCGAGGCCATCGTACCCGGCCTTCAGGCCGCGTTCGTGGATATCGGCGCCGAAAAGTCCGCCTTCCTCCACGCGTCGGATCTCGTCTCCGATGAAGACGATGACGACGAGAACGGCGAGGCGAACGGCGGGAAGCCCCGCCAGCGCGTCCGACGGCGCGACCGGACCTACCCTCCGATCCAGGATGTCCTGCGGAAGGGGCAGACGCTGCTCGTCCAGGTCACGAAGGAGCCCATCGGGACGAAGGGCGCCCGCGTCACCAGCCAGGTCTCGATGCCCGGCCGCTTCCTCGTCTACATGCCGACGAGCACGCACGTTGGGGTCAGCCGCAAGATCGAGGATCGCGAGGAACGCTCTCGCCTGAAGAAGATGATCCGGAACGTCCTCAAGGAAGGGGACGGCGGGGTCATCGTCCGGACCGTCGGCGAGGAACTGACGCAGAAGACGTTCGATCGCGAGCTGAAGTCTCTGCGGAAGGCCTGGGACAAGATCCAGAAGCGTCAGCAGGGGACGAAGGCACCGGCGCTCGTTTACGAGGACGCCCGTCTCACGTCAGGTCTCATTCGCGACATCTTCAGCGATCAGATCGACAAGCTGTCCGTCGATTCTTCCGAGTTGCACCACGAGATCAAGTCCTACCTCGGCACGGTCGATCCGGATCTGCTGGATCGCGTCGAGCTGTACGACGGCGAGACGCCGATTTTCGATGCGTTCGGCATCGAGGAGGAGATCCGGAACGCCTTCAAGCGCAAGGTGGATCTGCCCTCTGGCGGTCACGTCGTCATCGAGCAGACCGAGGCGCTCGTCTCGATCGATGTGAACACCGGACGCTACACGGGTCGGAAGGATCCGAAGCAGACGATCCTGCGGACGAACATGGATGCGGCGGTCGAGATCGCCCGCCAGCTTCGCCTTCGCGACGTCGGCGGGATCATCGTGATCGACTTCATCGACATGGATGAGGAGGCGTCGCGGAACAAGGTCGTCTCGCAGATGAGGACCCACATCGGCCGCGACCGGGCTCGCACGAAGATCTTCACGATCTCGGAGCTGGGGCTTCTGCAGATGAGCCGCCAGCGCGTCAGTCCCAGCCTCGACCAGCGGATGACCCAGCCCTGTCCGTATTGCGAGGGTACGGGGCGCATCCTGGCGCCGGAGACCGTCGTTCGGCGTGCCGAGCGGGCGCTCACGCGAGTCTCTCAGGCAGGGAAGGAGCGTGGAATCACGATTCTCACGCACCCGGTCATCGCCCTGCACCTCCTCGAAGCGGAGCCGGAACTGCTGCGGGGTCTCGGGAACGATCTCGGGCTGGATCTCGACGTGCGGGACGATCCGCTGCTGGCCCTGGACGAATTCCGTCTGCTGGCCCACCCCGCCGACACGGACGTGACGAACAAGTACGTCCTTCAGTAGGCGCGCCGCGCCGCAATCCGTTGACAGTACGGAGTCTCGCGGCTAACATTTTAGGCTCGCAATTTTTCGGAACATCCGATACGAGATACACGCATGTACGCGATTTTTCGCGCTCAAGGCAAGCAGTTCAGGGCGGTACCCGAGGCGAAGCTTCGGATCCCGTCGCTGAACGCCGAGCCGGGCGACAAGGTGACCTTCGACGAGGTGCTGCTGACCGCGAAGGACGGTGACGTCCGGGTCGGCACCCCGTCGCTCGACGGTGCGACCGTCGCGGCCGAGATCATGGGCCACGGCAGGGGCGAGAAAATCATCGTCTATAAGATGAAGCGGCGGAAGGGCTACCGTAAGAAGCAGGGGCACCGCCAGGGCTACACCGAGATCAGGATCGTCGACATCTCCTTCCCGACAGGGAAGAAGAAGCCGATCAAGAAGGCGGAGCCCGTCGTCGAGGAGCCGGTTGCCGAGGCTGTCGTCGAAGAGCCCGTCGTCGAGGAGGTCGCTCCGGAGGTTGTCGAGGACGTCGTGGAAGCGGCTGAGGAAGCCGCCGCGGAAAAGGTCGTCGAGGAAGTCGTGGAGACGGCTTCCGAGGAGGCGGCTGATGACTCCGCTGACTACGACATCACCCCCGCGGCCCGCGACTACGCGGCGGAGAACGGCATCGATCTCGCGACGGTCGAGGGAAGCGGCAAGGACGGCCGGATCCTCAAGAGCGATATCGACAAGGCGATCAAAGAGAAGGACGCGTAAGGATGGCGCATAAAAAGGGTGTCGGCTCGAGCCGAAACGGACGCGACTCGAATCCCCAGTATCTGGGGATCAAGCGCTACGGCGGTCAGCAGGTGTCGGCGGGGAGCATCCTCGTGCGGCAGCGCGGCACGCCCTTCCACCCCGGCCGCAACGTCGGCAGGGGCAAGGACGACACGTTGTTCGCTCTCGCGGACGGCTACGTGGAGTTTCAGGTCCGGCGCGGCGGTCGTCGCTTCGTGAACGTGGTGGCTGAAGCCGGCTGAGCCGATCAATCGCCTCGGGCGGTGACTGGAACGAGAAACGCCCGCTGACCGAATCCGGTCGCGGGCGTTCTTCGTTTTGGCAGGGGCCGCATCTCGGCCGGGTCAGCTGCCTTTGAACTCGGCCTTCCGCTTCTCGAGAAACGCGCCGACGCCCTCGGCCATGTCGTCCGTCGAGAAGAGCAACGAGAACCACCCGCGCTCGAACTTGAGCCCCTCGTCCAGAGGCATCCGGCGCGCGGCCAGAATCGTCTCCTTTGCGGCCTGCAGCGCCATCGGGCTTCGCGCCCCGATGTTCCGTGCGACTTCCATGACGGCATCTTCGAGCTCATCAAGCGGGTGCGACGCCTCGACGAGCCCGATCTCGGCCGCCTTCTCGCCGGAGATCATCTCGCCCGTCATGATCAACCGCATCGCCCAGCCCTCTCCGACGAGGCGCGGCAGCCTCTGTGAGCCTCCGCCCCCTGGGATGAGGCCGAGGTTGATCTCGGGCTGACCGATGCGAGCCGTCGTGGCCGCGATCCGCATGTCGCACCCCATCGCGAGCTCGCAGCCGCCCCCGAGACAGAACCCATTGATCATCGCGATGACGGGCTTCGGGAACTGCTCGACGGCCGAAAACACGTTGCTCCCCGCCATGCTGCGGTACTGTTCAACGGGCCGCGCGTCCTTGAACTCGGAAATGTCGGCGCCCGCGACGAAGGACTTCTCGCCCGCGCCCGTCAGGATCACGACCCGCACATCATCGTCGGTCGCGAGATCGTTCAGTGCGCCGAGCAGGGCGCACCGCACTTCGCCGTTCAACGCGTTCAGCTTGTCCGGTCGGTTGATTGTCAGCTTCGCGATATGTCCGTCGAGTTTCTCAACGAGAAGAACGTCGCTCATTCGAAGGCCTCGGTTCACGGGTTTCGGGTACGGGCACCCACGGTACCGGGGGAACCGGTCGCCGTGCTAGGGGGTCGCCGACCTTTACTGGTCGCTAGCGCGTCCAGATGACGACGGCCCCGCAGGAACCCGAGGCGTCGAGGTACTCGCCCGGGGTGGAGCTTCGGTCGGAATACACCTCGAGCGCCGCGATCTCGGTGGGACGAACGAGCTCGTCGATCGACATTCCCGTCCTACCCGCGCCCATGGCGACGGCGCCGTTGATGTAGACGGTCAGGTTTCCGCAGGATCCGCGTGTCGAGCCCACGGTGCACGACCGGCCGGCGCAGGTCACCCGCACACCGGGCGCGTCCTGGATGAGGCCCGTCGTGGTCGCCGCGCCGCGACGGTCGATCGCCACCTGATCCATGAAGAAGCCGGCCCCTCTTCGCTCGCCATCCATCCGGCGGTCGTAGAAGCCCCGGCGCTCGAGCCGGCGGTCCCGCAACGCCGTCACGACGAGAGGCTCGAGCTCGATCGGGTCGGCGCTCAGTTCGACGCGGGCCTCCACGGTACGATCGGCGACGACGGACACCGGACGTTCGACCTGCTCGAAGCCGATGTGCCCCACCTCGAGGACATGGTCCCCCGGAAGCACATCCTCGAGTCTGAAGAACCCCTGCCCGTCGGTCTGGGTCCGCGCCGTGGTGCCCCGGACGAAGACGTCGGCGGCGGGCACGGGGTTCCCCGTCGCGCGATCGACGATGCGACCGACCACGTCCCCGGGGCCCGCGACCCTGATCGCGATGTCGTGTCGGACCAGCGGCCCTTCCAACTCGATCTCGATCTCCTGCGTATCCGAACCGGTGGTCTCCGCCTTGAGACTCAGCACGTGGTCCAGCGGGAGGTCGCAGATCCGGTATCGGGCATCCGGGTCGGAGACGATCTCGCGCGTCTCGCTGGCCCGCGTGTTGCCCGCGGGGTAGGAGGTCGCGAATACGTGGGCGCCGGGGAGCAGGACGCCGGTGAACTCGTCCCTGATCACGCCCTCGACGACCCGCGCCTCCAACTCCTTCGGTTCACACAGCGTGACGTCGCCACCCCCCAGCTGGCGTTGCCGGTTTCGCCAGCGGCGCGTCCAAATGACGACCACGCCGCACGTCGCCTCGGGGGTGAGCGCAAAGTCCGGTACCCCGTGCGTACCGCCGTAAAGCTCGACGGCCCCGATGTCCCAGGTCGACATACCCCGTATCCAGATGGGATCCCCGAGTGACCCGCGTCGGAAGCCGTCGATGTAGATGGCCGGGGATCCACCGAGGCACCCGATCTGACTCGCCCGAAACGCCGGCGCCATTTCAAACAACAGGCCGACGAAGCTGACTGCCTCGGCCCACGCCCCCACGCCCCACCGATCGACGAACTGAGGATCGAAGAACGACCCCAGCCCGACGGCGCGACGATCGTAGAAGCCCTCGGTCTCGAGAAAGCGGGGACGATGTTCGATCTGCACCTCGAGCGGCGCGACGGCGATGGCGACGGGCGTCAGCTCCACGGCGAGCACCATGCTGGTCATGCTTTCGACCTGCAGCGTTTGGCTCTGCTCGCCGTACGCGACGTGGCGGATCAACAGCTCGTGCTCGCCCGGCGGGATATCCCGGAAGACGACCAGGCCGGTCGAATCGGACAAGGCCCGTCGGTCAAGATTCTCGAGCGTGGCGAACGCCTGGACGACGGGGGCGCCCGTCCGTGCATCCACGAGCCGGGCGATCACGCGGGCCATCTGGTCGGACTCGGAAGGGGGTGATTCGTCCTGCTCCTGGGCCCCGAGCGCGGCCGTCCAGGTGGCGACGCACAGCGTCGCGACGCAGAGGCTGCGCGCGGGGGTACTCATTTCGTCCAGGTCGCCATGGCGCCGCAGCGTCCGGTCACGCCGCTGAAGGCGCTGCCCGCGGAGTCGGAGAGCGTGCGTCGGCTGATCGCGTCCAGCGTGACGAGCGCCTCGGAGATCGGAGCCCCCGTCACGCCGTCGTACAGCACGACGACGATGCGCCCCATGGAACCCTCGTCCACCGCGGATCCCGGCCGCGTCGGCGGCGGATCCTGTGCGGTCAGCGCGGACGGGAGACACGTGAGCGCCAGCGCGAGCAGCGCGCCCGGGGCGCGTCGGTTGGCGGGTCGTCGAGATCGCAACGGGCTCACGGACGTCTCTCGAGGATGCAGAAACTCTTCTAAACGGACGTTCCAATTGACGAAAAGGTAACGCGCCGTCTCAGGCCTCGTGGGTCGTGCGACCTCCGACGACGGTGCGGACCACTTCGATCTCCTTGATCGCGAACGGATCGACCGCGTGCGGGTCGGCTCCGAGCATCACGAAATCGGCGAGCTTCCCGGGCGTGATCGATCCCTTGATCTCCTCCTCGAAGGCGGCGTGCGCTCCATTGATCGTGCAGATTCGCAGCGCTTCTTCCACGCTGATCTTCTGGCTCGGGCCCCACTCCCGTCCCTGCATGTCCGTGCGGGTGACCATGCTCTGGATCCCCATCAACGTCGAGAACGGGCCTGGCGGATAGTCCGAGGCGGCCGCCACCGGGATGCCGTGATCCAGGAAGCGACGGTGTGCGAACATCCACTCCATCTTCTCCTGTCCGTACTCGCCCCACTTGTTCCCGTGGAAGTGGACGTACGTGTAGAAGGGTGTGGGGATCGCGCCGATGTCACGGATGCGCCGCAGCAGGTCGTCGTTCACGAGGGAGCAGTGCTCCAGCCGGAAACGCGGATCGACCTGCGGCATGTCGCGTTGCGCCCGTTCGTAGGCGTTCAGGCACATCTCGATCGCGAGGTCGCCGTTCGCGTGGATCCCGATCTGGAATCCGTGACGCACGGCGTCGTCGACCGCGGCGTAGATCTCGTCCTGGCTCATCGTCAGGATTCCGAAATCGTCTGGTCTGCCGACGTACGGGGTGGACATGGCCATCGTACGCTCCGACGCCGACCCGTCGGCTCCGTACTTCACCCCTCCGATCCGGATGTCGTCGTCGCCGAACCCCGTCCGAATCCCCGCGGCCTTGAGACCGCGGAACAGCTCGGGCCCGGCGATGCCTCCGTAGTCACCGGAAGGGAAGAGGTAGATCCGGAAATGAAGATCGCCGGCGTCCCGTGCGTCCTGATACGCGACGAGGTTGTCCGTGCCCCCTCCGGTTTCGTGAACGGAGGTCAGACCGGCCTGCGCCATCATCTCGCCGATGAACCGGATGCTCTCCTGGCGCTCGGCGCGCGTCGTGCCGGCCGGGATCAGGCTCTCGAGTGGCTCCTTCGCGCGCTCGGCGACGCGTCCGGTGAGCTCGCCGCCCTCCCTGTAGAACTTCCCGCCCTCGGGGTCCGGCGTGTCGACCGTGATCCCCGCCAGTTCGAAGGCCTTCGAGTTGTACACACCGGTGTGGCCTCCCCGGTGCGTGACCGACACCGGGTGGTCGGGCACCGCTTCGTCTATGTCGGTTCGCGTGAGCGGCCGGCCGTCCTCGAGTTTCGTATCGTCGTAGAGGAACCCCTGGACCCACTGCCCCGGCGGGGTGTTCTGGGCCCGTTCCTGCAGGGCGCTCTTGATCCCGGCGATGGAGGTGACGCTCAGGTCGACCTCTTTGAGGTGCCGCGTGCCGGAGTAGAACGGGTGGTTGTGGGTGTCGATGAACCCGGGGGTCACGGTCAGGCCACGGGCGTCGATGACCTCGGTTCCCGGGGCGCGGAGCGCGAGGATCTCGGCGTCCGATCCGACCGCCACGAAACGGCCGTCGCTGACGGCCAGCGCGCTCGCCCGCGGGTTTCCGTCGTCGACGGTGTAGATGTTCGCGCCCGTCACGATCAGATCCGCCCGACTGCCGCCTGCACCTGAACCGCCGGAGTCCGTCGTGCAGGAAGAGAGGGCGGCGCTCCCGGCCGCCAGCCCGGACAGGGCCATGAAGTCACGACGGGTGAACTCGCTCATCGGAAGCCTCCGGATTCGTTCGCTGGGCCGAGACTCGAACCTAGGCTACGTGTACGGGTCTGGTCCAACACGCGGGCCTCATGATGGGTGCGGCACTGGTCGCGGACTTCGGCGCCTCCTAGCATCGAGAAGATCCTGAACCCGGTTTTCACGGAGATCCAGATGAGCCCCCTCGCACCTCGCCGTCTGTTCCGCCCGCTGTTTGTTGCGACGTTGCTCGTGACCACCGCGGCCCCCGCGCTCGCGCAGCAGACCCGCGCCGACAAGGAGGCCGCGACGGACGCGCTGTTCGAGGAATGGAACCGCGGCGATTCGCCCGGTTGCTCGGTCGGGATCATCGAGGACGGTGACCTCACGTTCACCCGGGGATACGGAAGCGCGAACCTCGACTACGGGGTCCCCCTCGATGAGTCTTCCGTCTTCTACATCGCGTCGACATCGAAACAGTTCGCGGCTGGCGCGATCGCGCGTCTCGCGCTTGATGGGCGGCTGTCGCTGGACGACGAGATCCAGGAGTACGTGCCCGAGATCCCCCGCTACGACTGGCCCGTGACGATCCGGCATCTGATCCACCACACGAGCGGTCTGCGCGACTACCTCGCGCTCATGCAGATGTCGAGGCGGAACTACGAGAACTACTGGGACAACGCCAGCGGGATCGAGCTGCTCAGCCGACAGAAGGCGCTCAACTTCGAGCCCGGCTCCGAGCATCTCTACAGCAACTCCGGGTATATCCTCCTCGCCGAGATCGTCGAACGCGTCACAGGTCGGACTCTCCAGGAATACACGTTCGAGGAGTTCTTCGGGCCGCTCGAGATGTCGTCCACCACCTGGGGCGAGGACTACGCCGCCGTCCTGCCGAACCGCGTCGTGAGCTACGACGCGCGGCCGGGCGGTACGTACCGCACCTGGCTCAAGCATTTTCACGGGAAGGGGGATGGCAACCTGCTGACGACGGTGGAGGACCTCTCGCAGTGGGACCGGATCTTCTACGAGACGGACGGGAAGTGGGCCGAGCTGACCGACCTGATGCTAACGCGTGGAGCCCTGAACGATGGGACCGAGCTCGACTACGCGTTCGGACTGGGTCGGGGCGAGTATCGCGGGCGCGAACTGACCGCCCACGCAGGCGGCATGCTGGGTTTCAGGACGCAGTTCATCCGCTTCCCGAACGATCGCTTCTCCGCGATCGCGCTCTGCAATCTCGGTCGAATCAACCCGGGTCAGCTGACGATGCGGTTGGCCGATATCTGGCTCTTCGAGAGCGAGGCATCGGAAGATGCGGCCGGGGATCAGACCCCCCCGCCGGCGAATGCGGCCGAGCGGGAAGCGTGGGAGCCCGACAGCGAAGCCCTGGAGAGGTACACCGGGACGTTCTACAGCGAAGAGCTCGACGCTTCCTACTCGATCGAGCTTCGAGACGGGGGCCTTTTCCTGGTACACGAAGACGACTCGACGCGGCTTCGTCCGTTCGAACCCTACGTGCTCGCCATCGACCCTCGCGGGTTCAACCGGTTCGAGTTCGAGCCCGGGACGGCTCCCGTCGACGGGTTCATGGCCTCGTCCGGCCGGGTCCGAGGCATCGTCTTCGAGCGCCGCTGAGGCGACGACTCAGGCCTGCCCCACCTCCGCACGGATCTCGGCCATCTCCTCGGCCGCCCCCTTGGGCGGACGAGTCAGGAGGCTCACGATGGCGGTGACGAGAAGCCCCGCCGCGAAGCCCGGCAGCATCTCGTAGAGGTCGTAGAAGCCGTCCTTGAACCACACGACCCAGCCGACGGTCACGACGAAGCCCGCGATCATGCCGGCGACCGCTCCGGCCCGGGTGGTGCGCGACCAGAAGAGCGACAGGAGGACGGTCGGGGCGAAGGCGCAGGCGAGCCCGGACCAGGCGAAGAGCACGAACCAGAAGATCACCCGCTCCGCGGTCAGTGCGATCAGCAGTCCCGCGAGACCGAGAACCACCGTCACCGCCTTGCCGAGAAGAGACAGTACGCGCTGCGCGGCATCCGGACGGAACATCTTCTGATAGAGGTCCCGGACGACCGATGACGACGCCAGGATCAGCAGCGAATCGGCGGTCGACATGATCGCCGCGAGGACGACGACGAGGAAGATCCCGGTGAAGAAGGCGGGGAAGAGCCCGGCCGCCATCTGCGGGAGGATGGTCTCGGGGTCGGCGAGCCCGGGATAGAGGAGGCGTCCCGCCATACCCGCGAAGATCGCACCCATGTCGAACACGATGATACAGATCACCGCGATCGGGCCCGCCTTCACGATTTCGCGCTGGCTCCTTGCAGCCAGGAACCTGCCGAGCAGCTGGGGGGCTCCGAGAAACGCGAGGCCCACGCCGAGGAAACCGACGGTGCTCGCGACGCCGGTAGCCGTGAATCCCATCCCGCCGCCGGGCAGCAGCAGGTTCGGATCGGCGGCGCGAAGCCCGTCGACGAACGCGCCCCAGCCGCCGACCGCCGCGATCCCGACGAACGGCAGGGTCAGCAGGCACCCGAACATGAGCACGCCCTGAACGAAGTCTGAGTACGCGACCGCCTTGAACCCGCCGACGCCGGTATAGAAGAGGATGACCGCCAGTCCGATGAAGACGCCGGCCCGGTACCCGGTTCCGAGGAACGAGTCGAACGCCTTTCCGGTCGCGGTCAACTGCGCGGCCACATAGAAGGCGACCATCGAGAGGATGATCACCGCGCCGACGAGTCGGAACACGTGTGCGCGATCCTGAAAGCGATCCTCGAGGAAGTCGGGCACAGTGATCGACCGGTAGCGATCCGTGTAGGCCTTGAACGGACGCGCGACGAACGCCCAGGCGACCGCGACCCCCAGCACCTCGCCCATGACGATCCACAGGGCGTGCATGCCGAAGACGTATCCGGTGCCGGTCAGTCCGAGCAGCAGCCACGCGCTCTCCCCGGTCGCGTTCGAGGAGAACGCCAGGACCCACGAGGGGAGCTTCTTGCCGGCCGCGAAATAGCCCTCGACGTCGTGGGAGTCCTTCCCGCCCCAGATCCCGATGACGAGGAGTATGACGAGGTACACCGCGAGCACGCCGATGATGATGGGGGAGGTCACGCGTCGCTCACCTCGCGGAAGCCCCGGTCACTGGCGCCGGGTCGTATTGGTGACGGCCGGTCTTCGATCATCGATTGAACTTCGGGGTCGCGACACGGGCCAGCAACGCACATCGGTTCTGGCGGCCGACCCTGTTCGGCCGCGTGGCGGCCGCCGTCAGGTGATCAGGTCGAGCGCGGTCAGCGGAGTCACCAGGTGGCCGCGGAGGGCCGCGTCGATCGCCCCCGGGGTCCAATCGGTCTCGGAGCGGGCGTCGTACGAAACGGTCGGAACGTCCAGGACGCGGATGCGCCGACCGGAGGCGTGGAACACCTGACCGGTGGCCGGACAGCCGGCTTCCGCGAGCCAGGCGACGAGGTGCGCGATGTGCTCGGGCGCAAACGAGTCGTGCTCCTCGGGAGCCGGGTTCCCCAGGAGATCGGCGGCTCCCGCCATGACCTCGGTCATCCGAGTCCGAGCCGAGGGCGAGATCGCGTTCGACCGAACGCCGTACTTCTGGCCCTCGATCGCGATGACCTTGCAGAGCCCGACGATCCCCATCTTCGCTGCGCCGTAGTTCGCCTGGCCGAAATTGCCGCACAGACCCGAGGACGAGGTCGTGTGGACGACCGACGCGTGCCGCGGTCGTCCGGTCTTCGCCTCGTCCCGCCAATAGTCGAACGCATGGTGGCTCGGGGCGGCGTGCCCCTTCAGGTGGACCGCGACCACGGCGTCCCACTCCGTTTCCAACATGTTTCCGAAGGCGCGGTCGCGGAGGATCCCCGCGTTGTTCACGAGCACATCCAGGCCGCCGAACGTACGGATCGCCAACTCGACCAGATCTGCCGCGGCGCCCCAATCGGAGACGTCGTGGTCGCTCGGCACCGCCTGGCCTCCGGCGGCGCGGATCTCGGCGCAGACCGCCTGCGCCGGACCGGCGTCCCGCCCGTCGCCTGCAAGTGCCCCCCCCAGGTCGTTCACTACCACCCGCGCCCCGCCCGCCGCGAGGGCGAGCGCGTGGGCCCGTCCGAGTCCGCGGCCGGCGCCGGTGACGATCGCGACCCGCCCCTCGAGCCGATTCACTTCGTGGATCGGCCGAACTTCAACGCGATCCAGAGACCGGGCAGCGTCGCCGCGGCCATGAGCAGCCATGTTTCCCACGGAAGTCCGAGAATCACGGTGAGTCCCTTCGGTCGAAGTAGCGGATCCAGTTCAGCGTCGCCTGGAGCTTGGCCATCTGTTGGCTGGGGCGGTTCCGGATGCCGTGGCCGGCGCCGGGCACCCGGACGAGGGAGCTTTCGACGCCTACCATCCGCAGCGCGCGGAAATAGGCGATCGACTCCTGCACGGGGGTGACGTAGTCCTCATCCCCGGCGACGAGCAGGGTGGGGGTCGTCACGCGGTCCACGACACTCAGGGGAGAGCGGGCGTCGTATTCTCCGGGGTCCTCCCACGGCAACGCCTCGCGTTGATAGCGCAGCATGCTCGGCGAGGCTCCGACCGTGAACCAGTACGTGTCCAGGTCGATCGCAGGGTACCAGATCACCGCGGCCTTGAATCGATCCGTGTGGGCGGTGGTCCACGCCGCGATCGTGCCGCCGGCACCCCCGCCCACGATGAACAGACGATCGGGATCCACCCAGCCGCGCTCGATGAGCGCATCGGCCCCTGAAAGGAGATCGTGGTATTCGTCGCCGGGGAAACTCCGGTGGAGCAGGTTTCCGAACTCCGCTCCATAGCCCGAGCTGCCTCGATAGTTCGGATAGAGGACGATGTACCCCGCGGCCGCGAGGACTTGTTTCTCCACATCGAAACGCGGCCCGTGGTTCGACCCGCGCCCCCCGTGGACCTCGACGATCAGGGGGTAGGTGCGTGTGTTGTCGAAGTCGGGCGGGAAGACGACCCACCCGGCGATCTCCCGGTCGTCCAGCGAGGACAGCCAGGTCACGGATTCGACTGTTCCCAGCCGGTCCCCGGCCGGCTCGCTTCCCCGGTCGATGATGCTGAGCGGGGCCTCACCGACGCCCAGCGCCACGGAGCCGGGGGAGTCGCCGCTCGTGATCGTGGCGACGATGCGCGCCGGGTCCGCGACGCGTGCGATGTCGAAGGCGGCGGATCCTACGGCTGCCCGGCTGCCCGTCCCCAGACTGTCCGCGATGATTCGGAACGAGCCCAGAAGGTCGAAGCGGGCGAGCCGCGTCAGGCCGGCCTGTTCCATCAGCGCGTACACGGCCGTCCCATCGGCGGACCATACCGGACTCCGAACGTCACCGTCGAACCCGCCGGAAAGTGAGCGGATCCCTCCGACCCCGCTTCGGTCCGTGACGTAAAGCTCGCGTGTCTGGTACCACTGGTGGCGGTCGTCGAACCCCGTGTGCGCGATCTGCCGCCCATCCGGCGACAGGGCGGGTTCATCATCCGGGCCGTAACGTGAGGTGATCCGCCGCACGTCTCCGCTGGCGATGTTCACCTCTACCACCTCGGTGTCGAGGGGCTCCCGCCAGGGGTCCTCGTCGGTGTTGGCGGACAGGACGATCGCGGATCCGTCCGGCGTCCAGGAGAGCGGCGAACCGGATTTCCAGGCCCCCGGCGCGAAGCCCGGCCTGGTGACCCGGGTCGGTTGTCCCGATGTCGTCCCCACCACGAAGAGGTTCATGGTCCCGGGTTCCGGAAACTCCTCACCGTCCCGCTGTGAGATCACCTCCTCGATCACGTGGGGAGGCGGGGCCCAGTCCGCGCCGGGAGGCGGAGACGGAAGCCCTCTCACCACGCTTTCCGGATGATCCGAGTGCGCCATGAACGCGATGTGGTCGCCGCGCGGCGACCAGGCCAGGGAATACGGCGGATCGGTGATCGTCGCGATGGTGCGGGTGCGGCCACTTCCGATCTCGAGGGCGCGGATCTCCCACAGCCCCTCGGTCAGGCTGGCCCAGGCCAGCTGGCGTCCGTCGGGGGAGAATCTTGGAGTCCGACTGATCCTGCTGTCGTCCGTGATCGCGCGGGTCCGGCCGAGATCGGTCTCGTGCAGTAGGATCCGGGACCCCCAGCGGTCCGTCATGCGATCGGCGAAGCGCTCGACCCACGCGACCGTTCGCCCGTCGCCGGAGATTCGCGGCTCATCGGCGTACCGGAGCTCAAACGGGGCATCGACGCCGAGGGCGCCGGTGCGGGTCGCGGCGTCCTGGGCAGACACGCCGTCGGAGGCGGCCCCGCCGGACAGCAGAACGAGCGCGGCGACTGCCAGCCGCGCTCGTCCGGTCACTCGACGGATGCGGTCGCCCGGTTCAGCCGTCGGCACGCTCGCACGCTCTGCCGAGCCGCTCGAGACCCTCGTCGATCTCGGCCTCGGTGACCAGGAGGGACGGCCCGATCCGGATGACGTGCGCGTACAGGCCCCCCCGGCCGACGAGCAGCCCTTCGTCCTTCGCGGCCTCCGTGAGGCGCCCGGCTCGCTCGGTGTCGGGGGCCTTCCCGGCGCGGTCCTTCACGAGCTCGATCCCCTGCATGAGGCCCATGCCCCGGACCTCGCCGATCCAGGGGAACCGGTCGCGCAGGCGCTCGAGCCCCCGCGTGAGTTGCTCGCCCCGCTCATGCGCGCGTGTTGGAACGTCCTCGTCCTGCATGACCTGCAGCGTGGCGTTCGTCGCGGCCATCGAGACCGGGTTGCCGCCGAAGGTCGAGATCGACGGTCCCTGCCACGCCTCGGCGATCTCGCGTCGCGTGATCGTCGCTCCAACGGGGAACCCGTTCGCGATCCCCTTCGCCATGCACATGATGTCGGGCTCGACCCCCCAGTGCTCGATTCCGAACCAGTGCTTACCCGTTCGTCCGAATCCGGCCTGCACCTCGTCGATGATCATCAGCCCGCCGTAACTCCGAATCACCTCGGCCGCGCGCTGGAAGTAGTCCATCGGGGGGACGATGTAGCCGCCCACTCCCTGGATCGTCTCGGCGAAGAAGGCCGCGGGCTTGCCGCCCGTCGTCGTCTCGATCACCTCGACCAGGTCGTCGATGAAGAAGTCCGCGGCTTGCTCGGCATCGACCGGGGAGCGGAACGGGTAAGGGGATCGCGCGTGGACGACGCCGGTCACTCCACCCAGCGGGAGGCGCCAGCCCTTATGCGCCGTCATGTGGCTGGTCAGCATGCTCCGTCCGGAGTAGCCCAGCCTGAGCGCGACGATCTCGTGTCGACCGGTGTGCATGCGGGCGACGGCGATCGCGGACTCTACGGCCTCGGTTCCGCTGTTCGTGAAGCAGGAAACGGAGAGGTCGCCGGGCGCGAGATTCGCGAGCGTCTCGGCGGCATCGACCTGAGGCTCGGTCACGTAGAGCGTCGAGGTGTGCCCGAGTTTCGACATCTGGCTTGACACCGCGCTCTGAACCGCCGGATGACAGTGGCCGATCGACGTCGTCAGAATGCCGGCGAAGAGATCCAGGTACTCGTTGCCATCCACATCGCGGACTCGCACGCCCTCGGCCTCAGCTAGGACAAGGGGGTCGGCGTAGTAGGGGCGCACCCAGGGAAACAGGTGCTCGGTGTGCGCCGCGAGCGTCTCGGAGGCATCGCGCGCTCCGCCCTGGCCGCCTGTCGCGTTCGGGGCGATCTCGGTGGGGTCGGCCGCCGCAGGGGCCGTCTGAACGTCGCTCACGTGATGACTCCTCTCGGCTCCCGGCGAATATGCAGCAGTGCTGCGCATCGGCGCGGGCGTGCATTCCGTACGAGCTGTTTCGGATTCTAGTGGGCGAGCGGTGCCTCCGGCCATGCCTCGAGGCGGGCCGTTCCGATCGGCTTCAGTCGTCCCAGCGGTAGAAGCCCTCGCCGGTCTTCTGTCCCAGCTTCCCCTCTTCGACCATCCGCTCGAGGAGGGCGGGGGGCTCGAACCGCGGCGAGCCGAGTTCGCGGTACAGATAGCGCGAGATGTCGAGGCGAACGTCGAGTCCGACCAGGTCCCCGAGCTTCAGCGGACCCATCGGGTGCCGGTACCCGAGGCGCATCGCCGTATCGATGTCCTCCGCGCTCGCCACGCCTTCCTCGAGCATGCGGATCGCCTCGAGCCCGAGCACGACGCCGAGCCGGGACGATGCGAACCCGGGCGAGTCCTTCACGACGATCGGCGTCTTTCCGATCCGATCTCCGATGGAGCGCGCACGCTCGACGCTCTCCTCGCTCGTCCGCTCGCCGCGAACGATCTCCAGAAGGGCCATGATGTAGACGGGGTTGAAGAAGTGCATGCCCACAACGCGCTCGGGACCGGGCACCGCTTCGGCGATTCGTCCGATCGAGAGCGAAGACGTGTTCGTACCGAGCAGCGCGCCCGGACCGGCGGCCTCGGCGCATTGCGCGAGGAGTTCCTGCTTGAGCTCGAGCCGCTCCGGGGCCGCCTCGATGATCACGTTCGCCCCAGACGCGGCCTCCGCCAGATCGGAGTGGGTGCTGATGGCCGCGAGGGCCGACTCGCGGATCGCGGGTTCGACCTTCCCCCGATCGACCCCCTTGTCCAGGTTCGCCTGGATTCGGGCGCGCCCCGACTCGAGTGCTTCGGGATCGATGTCGAACATGCGGGTCGAGTACCCGGCCATGGCGGCGACCTGCACGATCCCGTGTCCCATCGTGCCCGCGCCGAGGACGGTGATCACCGAATCACTCACCGAGGACATCCTCCCAGTTGATGTTCGGTTCGACTCGATCCAGCGGCTTTCGCCGGACGATCTCGATCGCCTCGAACCCGAGCTCCTCCGAGACCGCGTTCGCCATCATGTTGTCCGCGCCCGTGTACAGCCTGACCTCCTCCAATTCCCACTCGCGAGCCCACTCGAACGCCGCCTCGAGCAAACGCTTCAGGTTGCCCTGGCGCCGCGCGTCGGGACGGACGAACGGGGTCTGGATCCTCACGTATCGGGGTGGATTGAAGTACGGATCGTTCTCCTCGAGAAAACAGCTGATCATGCCATCGAGGCCGCCGCCGCTTTCGAGGACGAAGACCGCGGACGTCGCCTCGTCGATCAAGCGGACGAAGGCCGCCCGACGGGAGGTCAGCGCGTCGAACCGAAGCTGACGATAGGCGGGGTTCAGAGCGTGGGCCCTCATGTACTGCGCCCACATGGCAACGAGCTCGTCGAGGTCTTCCGTCGTCGCCAGCCGGATCGTGCCGGAAGCGCTCATTCCGATTCCTCCTTGCCGAAGACGGCGGGCCGTTTCTCGACGAATGCGCGGACGCCTTCGAGCGCGTCCGGCGATCCGAAGCAGTCCCGTTGCGCCGCAGTCTCGAAGTCGAGCATCTCTTCCACCGTCGAACCGAGGCTCTTCTGAACCGCTTCCTTCGCGTAGCGGAGCGCCAGCGCCGGTTTGGCGGCCAAGCGATCAGCCCACTCGCGGGCGAGCCCGAGGAGCTCGTCGTGCGGAACGACCCGATTCACTAGCCCGATCCGTTCCGCCTCGTCGGCCGTCACCATTTCCGCGAAGAAGAACAGTTCCGCTGCTCGCGCGGGGCCCACCAGCCTCGGTACGTGATACGATCCGCCCCAGTCGGGGGCGAGCCCGATGCGGTTGAACGTCTGTCCGATCTTCGCGCGGTCCGAGGCGAGGCGCAGGTCGCACGCCATGGCGAGGTTCGCACCCCCTCCGGCGGCGGCCCCGTTGATCGCGGCGATCACGGGCTTGGGCATCGATCGGACGGCCGTGACCACGCGACGGCCAGCTTCCACGAGAGCGACGGCCTCGTCGATGTTGCCGGTCTCGATCAGGTGCGTCAGATACCCGACGTCGGCTCCGGCGCAGAAGGCTCGACCCGCGCCCGTCACGATCACGGCCCGAACCGAATCGTCGGCCGCGAACTGTTCCAGCGCGGCCGTCAGCTCGTCCCGCATCGTACCCGCGAAGGAGTTGAGCTTGTCGGGCCGATTGAGCGTCAGTGTCCCGACTGCGCCCTCGATCGAGACGAGGACGTGTGAGTCGTCCGCGGTGGAGCCGGGGATCTCAGACATGGACGATCGTCGCGATCCCCTGGCCAACGCCGATGCACATCGTGACCAGGCCGGTTCCTCCGCCGCGTCGTCGAAGCTCGTGTACAAGCGACGTGAGCAGCTTCGCGCCCGTGCCGCCCAGGGGATGCCCGAGTGCGATCGCTCCGCCATTGACGTTTACCCGCTTCGGATCGAGGCCGAGCTCCCTCATGCACGGGATCGCCTGAGCCGCGAACGCCTCGTTCAGCTCCACGAGGTCGATGTCGTCGATGGTCAGGCCCGCTCGCGCGAGCGCTTTCCTGGTCGCCGGTACGGGCCCGATCCCCATGTGTGCGGGGTCGACGCCCGCAACGGCCGATGCCCCGATGCGAGCGAGCGGATCGAGCCCGAGCTCGTCCGCCGCCGGGCGGCTCGTCACGAGCAGGGCGGCGGCTCCGTCATTGATTCCGGAAGCGCTGCCGGCGGTAACCGTGCCGTCGGTCCGGAAGACCGGTCGGAGCTTCGCCAGCTGTTCCGGCGTCACGTCCGGCCGCGGGTGCTCATCCACATCGACGACGACCGGCTCCCCCTTCCTCTGCGGAACCTCGATTGGAACGATCTCGTCGGTGAACCTGCCGGCGTCCAGCGCGGCTCCGGCACGCCGCTGGCTTTCGAGCGCGAACGCGTCCTGCTCCTCTCGTGTCACCCCATGCGACTCGGCGACGATCTCAGCGGTCTCGCCGAGCGACACCGTCCACTCCTCGGGCATCGAGGGGTTCGTGAACCTCCATCCGACTGTCGTATCGGCGACCGGGGGAGGGAAGCGGGAGAAGCCGGTCGGGGGCTTTAGCATGACCCAGGGCGCCCGGGACATGCTCTCGACACCACCGGCGACGAACACGTCCCCCTCGCCGGACCGGATGGCGTGTCCGGCGGAGACGACGGCCTGCAGCCCGGACCCGCACAGCCGGTTCACGGTTTGTCCGGCGACCTCCACCGGCAGACCCGCGAGCAGCCCTGCCATGCGCGCCACGTTCCTGTTGTCCTCACCCGCGCCGTTCGTGCAGCCGGCGATCACGTCCTCCACGCGGTCGATGGGAACGCCGGTCCGTTCGATCAGGGCCGAGATCGTGCGGGCGAGGAGATCGTCGGGACGGATGGAGGAGAGGGCTCCCCCGTGTCGTCCGACGGGGGTGCGTACCGCATCGATGATTACTGCTTCTCGTTCGCTCATCCGGGTTCGGGCTCGCGCATGGTGGAGTCGCCGGCCGGGAACGATCCCGACCGGCGCCATGCGGGCACCTATGTGCCGGAGAACTGCGGATCGCGACGATCCACGTAAGCGGCGAGCCCTTCCTTCGCGTCGTCACCCTGGAAGAGGAGCTGCTGAAGCTCCCGCTCGATCGCCAGGCCTTCGGAGAACGGCACCTCGACGCCGCTGCAGACGGCGCGCTTGATGCGGCCGACGGCCCGGGAGGCCTTGGCCGGCGGAACGAACTGCTTCGCGTACTCCATGACCGCGGCGAAGTACTCTTCGTCCTCGCCCTCGAAGATCTTGTTGACGAGTCCGAGATCGAGCGCCTCATCGAAGTCGAACGTCCGTCCCTCGACCATTAGCTCGATCGCCTTCGACTTGCCGAGCATCCGTCCCAGCCGCTGCGTCCCGCCAGTACCCGGCAGCACGCCGAGGTTGACCTCGGGCAGGCCGATCTTGCCGCCGCCGGCGCGTGCGATCCGGAGGTCGCAGGCCATCGCGATCTCGAGTCCGCCGCCGACCGTGTGGCCGTTGAGGGCTCCGATCACCAGCTTCGGAGTCTGCTCCAGGCGCGTCAGCGTCTCGTTCGCGTGGAGACAGAAGAAGTATTTGAAGTACGGATCCGAGGTCTGGAGCATGTTGATGTTCGCTCCGGCCGAGAAGAACTTCGGCCCTTCGCCGCGGATCACGATGACGTGGACGCCCTCGTCGAAACGAGCCTTGAGGATCGCCTCGTCCAGATCGCACATCATCTCGTGGGTGTAGGTGTTCGCAGGCGGATCGACCATCGTGAACACGGCGACCCCGTCCTGCACTTCGTAACGAACAAGCTTGTCAGCCATTGACTCTATTCCTCCTGGGGATGGGGCGGCCAAAGTATCGCGGAGACGGAGAAGGTCCAAGGTGCGGAAGGAGGCGAGCATCGCGGGGAAGGCGGACGAGAAACCGGTCCCATCGGTTCGGCTGGACGAGGCGGGCCTCGCCCGGTCGTGTCGAGCGCTCGCCGAGCAGGATCCGGATCTCGGAAGGGTGCTCGATCGCTGGGGTACGCCCCCTCTCTGGGACCGGGAGCCGGGGTTCGCGACCCTCGTGCACATGATCCTCGAGCAACAGGTCTCGCTGGCCTCGGCGGCCGCCGCGATGGGCCGGCTCGTCGAGGCGATCGGGACGCCGACGCCGGAGACGTTCCTGCGCCTGGGCGACGATCGACTGCTCGAGATCGGGTTCAGCCGGCAGAAGCGGACGTATGCTCGCGACCTCGCCGGACGGATGGTCGATGGGCGCCTCGACCTGGATCACATCAACGGATTGAAGGATTCGCTGGCGCGTGAGCGTCTCATGGAGGTGAAGGGAATCGGAGCCTGGACCGCGGACGTCTATCTGCTGATGGTCCTGCTGCGCCCCGATGTCTGGCCGGTCGGTGACCGGGCTCTCGTCGTCGCGGCGCGCGCGCTCAAGGGACTGCGTGGCGACCCCGACGAAGCGGAGCTGGTCGAGCTCGGGGAGCCGTGGAGACCGCTACGCTCGGTGGCGGCGAGGATGCTGTGGCACTTCTACTTGAACGAGATACGACCGCCGGGTGGACAACGCGCCGTATGACGCGGGTGTCCATCACCTTGATTCCTCCACCGGGGACGAACGCTTGAACAAATCCGCAGGTCGACGTCCGCTGACGCGATGCTGAGGCGCACAGGGCTCACGGTCCTCGCCGCGACGGTCCTCGTCGACATGATCGGATTCGGGATCGTGCTCCCACTCCTCCCGTTCTACGCGGAGGACTTCGGCGCGACGCCCTTCGAGGTGACGCTCATCATCGCGTCGTTCTCGGCGATGCAACTCATCGCCGCACCCATCTGGGGTCGCTACTCGGATCGCATGGGGCGACGCTGGCTGCTCATCGGGGGACTCTTCGCCTCCGCGGTCTCGTACCTGGTCTTCGCGGTCGCCGATTCGCTCGTTCTCCTTCTGCTGTCGCGTGTCGCGGCGGGGGCGGCGGGCGGCAACATCGCGGTGGCGCAGGCCTACGTCGCCGACTCCACTGAAGGGGCCGAACGCGCCCGGGGCATGGGCTTGATCGGAGCCGCGTCCGGGCTCGGGATCATGATCGGGCCGGCGATCGGAGGGTTCTTCAGCCAGTGGGGGCTCGGTGCGCCGGGCTACGTCGCGGCGGGTCTCTGCGCCCTCAACGCGGTCGCGGCGATCACGCTGCTCCCCGAGTCCCGACACTTTCTCGAACGCGACCGCGACGGAGGGTCCGCCGGCGAGGCGGCCACCCTGCGCGGCTGGCTCTACGCGCTCACCAGGTTCCCCCTCCGCGTGCTGCTGTCGGTCTATTTCCTGACGATCACGTCGTTCACTGCGATGACCGCGGTGCTGGCCCTGTATCTCGAACGCGTCTTCGCAATGGATGCCTCGGACATGGGTCTGGTGTTCACGGCTGCGGGCGCCGTCACTGTCGTGGTGCGGGGCGTCGTCGTCGGGAAGCTCGTCAAACGCCTGGGCGAGGCGTTGACCGTTCGGGTGGGTTCCGTCGTGCTCGGATTCGGGCTCGTGGCTGTCATCGTGATCCCGAGCAAGTGGTGGCTCGCCGCGGTCATCCCCCTGTGGGCCTTCGGGACCGGCATCCTGTTCCCCTCGCTCGCGAGCCTCGTTTCGCAGGCGACGGACGCCAATTCGCAGGGGTCTATCCTCGGTGGAAGCCAGCTGGCCGGCGGGCTGGGGCGCGTACTGGGCCCGGTCTGGGCCGGTCTCCTGTTCCAGCAGGTGGCGATTACGACCCCGTTCGTGATGGGCGGGGCGCTCAGCCTCGTCGCGTTCGCGTTCTCCCTGCGCATTCCGGGTCCGGCCGATCGGGCGATCGACTCCTCCGAAGCGTGGGCCGGCGGGATGGCAGCGCCGGACACGGTCGACGCTACCGACACGGCCTCCTGACCCGTGGCGGACGTCCCGGAGGTCGCCCAATTCGTCTCGACACCGCTCAAGGGCGAGGTCTCGGCCGCCTTGCTGCTGCCCCCGAAGGCGAAGGCCATCCTCGCCTACGCGCACGGAGCCGGCGCGGGCATCCACCACACATTCATGCGGGACTCTGCGCGACGGCTCGCGCTGAGGGGGATCGCCACTCTCCGATACATGTTCCCATATATGGATGCGGGTCGTCGTCCGCCCGATAGGCCGCCCGTTCTCGTGGACGCGGTCGGTGCCGCCGTGAAGCGTTCGGCGGAGCTCGCTGGAGGGCTGCCCGTTTTCGCTGGTGGAAAGTCCATGGGCGGCCGAATGAGCTCGACGGCCGCCTCCGAAGGGCTGATTCCCGACGCTCGCGGACTCGTCTTCTTCGGATTCCCTCTACACCCGCCGGGCCGGCCTTCGATCGATCGCGCGGAACACCTGTCAGGCGTGGAGGCCCCGATGCTTTTTCTCCAGGGTACCCGGGACAGGCTCGCGGACCTCGATCTGCTCGAGCCCATCGTCGCGGATCTGGATCGCGCGACGCTCCACGTCGTGGAGGGCGCGGATCACTCGTTCCACGTCCTCAAGCGCAGCGGCCGGACCGACGATGAAGTCCTCGACGAGCTCGCCGATGGTGCCGCCCGGTGGATCGAGTCGGTGCTGGACGGGGATCCGCGGTAGCGGAATACTAGGGCTCGCCGCGGGTATCACCTTTGTCGGCGGGCAGAACCGCCGGCCCGATGCTGGCGCTCGGGATCGCGCTTTCCTTACGTTCCGGTCATGTCTGGAAACCAAGTGAACCGTCGTCACAAAGACCTTTCGCCCCTGCTCGTCCTGAGCATTTCGCTGACGCTCGTCGCCCTGGCTTTCGGTGGACGCGCTTCGGTCGCCGACGCCCAGGATGCGGACCGCACCGTGGTCCGCGTACCGATCACGGGAACGATCGAACTCGGCCTGGCGCCGTTCGTCGCCCGTTCGCTGGACGAGGCCTGGGAGGCGGGTGCGTCCGCCGTCGTGCTGGACATCGACACGCCCGGCGGACGGGTGGACGCGGCCTGGAAGATCATCGACGAGATTCGCGACGCGGAGATCCCGGTCTACGCCTTCGTGAATCGTCGTGCGCTGTCCGCCGGAGCCATGATCGCGCTGGCCGCCGACCGGCTCTACATGCGCACGGGTTCGACGATCGGTGCCGCGACGCCGGTCGTCGGGGACGGCGAGAAGGCCTCGGAGAAGATGGTCAGCGCGATGCGGTCGGAGTTCCGTGCCCTCGCCGAGGACCGGGGGTTCGATCCGCGGCTCGCCGAGGCGATGGTCGACGAGTCCATTGTGGTCGACGGCGTTGTCGCGGCCGGGAAGCTGCTTACGCTGACGACCGACGAGGCGCTCGAGCTCGACATCGCGCATCAGGAGGTCGACGACCTCGGCGCGTTGCTCCAGGCCGTCGATCTCGAGAACGCGGTCACGGTCGAGTCGACGCCGAACTGGGCCGAGGCGATCGTTCGCTTTCTGACGAACCCGGTGGTCGCGCCGATGCTCCTAAGCCTCGGCTTCCTCGGTCTGCTGATCGAGATCAAGAGCCCCTCGTTCGGCATCGCCGGGGCGATCGGTCTCGGGGCGCTGGCCGCGTTCTTCGGAGCGCACCACCTGGTCCACCTCGCGGGCATGGAGGAGATCATCCTCTTCGCCGCCGGCGTCGTGCTCGTGGCGGCAGAGGTTCTCGTGATCCCCGGTACCGGAATCGCCGGCTTCCTCGGCGGTGGCGCCATCGTGGCGGGCGCCGCGATGGGGATGGTGGGACAGGTTCCCGAGGTCGGTCAGATCGTGAATGCCGCCGGGCTCGTGGCGCTTTCGCTCATTCTCGTGGCCGTGGCCGGGTGGGCGCTCCTGCGGTATCTGCCGGGGAGCCGCCGCCTGTCGGGCGTATTTCTCCGTGACTCCACGAGCCGCGACATCGGATACCTGTCCGCCCCCGAACGCGACGACCTGATCGGGGCGCTGGGCACCGCCGTGACCGATCTGCGTCCCGCCGGGACCGCGGTCATCGGGGACGAGCGAATCGACGTCGTGACCGAGGGGCCGTGGATCGAGGCCGATACGCGCATCGAGGTGATTCGCGCCGAGAGTTATCGACACGTCGTCCGACCGCTGCGGGCGGAGGACCCCGATGCGCCGGCCGACTGATTCCTTGAAGACGAGGTAGTTATGGAAGGCGTAGCAGCAGGGAGCATCGTTTTTCTCTTCCTGGGGGTGGCGCTCCTCTTCATCCTCCTGTGGGCCGTTCCGGTCCGACTGTGGATCACGGCGCTGGCATCCGGTGTCCGCGTGGGACTCGCGGCGCTCGTGGGGATGCGCCTGAGAAAGGTGCACCCGCCGAGCATCATCCACCCGATGATCGCGGCTGCGAAGGCGGGTCTCCCGCTCGCGACGAACGAACTCGAATCACACTACCTGGCCGGCGGTGACGTCGGCCGCGTAGTCAACGCGCTGATCTCGGCCGATAAGGCGAACATCGAACTTCCGTTCCGACAGGCGGCGGCGATCGATCTGGCCGGCCGCGACGTGTTCGACGCCGTTCAGGTCTCGGTGAATCCGAAGGTCATTCAGACGCCGAAGGTCGCGGCGATGGCGAAGGACGGGATTCAGCTGATCGCAACCGCGCGCGTCACCGTTCGCGCCAACATCAACCGCCTGGTCGGAGGGGCGGGGGAAGAGACGATTCTCGCGCGAGTCGGGGAGGGCATCGTCTCGACCATCGGTTCCGCCGAGTCACACAAGGCGGTGCTCGAGAACCCCGACAACATCTCGAAGACCGTGCTCGCGAAGGGGTTGGACAGCGGTACTGCATTCGAGATCCTCTCGATCGATATCGCCGACGTGGATGTGGGCAAGAACATCGGCGCCGAGCTTCAGACGGATCAGGCGGAGGCCGACAAGCGGATCGCCCAGGCGAAGGCCGAGGAACGGCGCGCGATGGCGGTCGCGGCGGAGCAGGAGAACCGCTCGACCGTCGAGGAGATGCGCGCAGCGCTGGTCAAAGCCGAGGCGGAGGTCCCGCAGGCGATCGCGGACGCGTTCCGCACCGGAAATCTGGGGATTATGGATTACATGAGGTACCGTAACATCCAGAGTGACACGGAGATGCGGAAGGCTATTGCGGCGCCGGATGAAAGCGGACGGCCCGGCGGAGAAGAGGGCTGACGACCCGTGGGTGAGGGATTCGAGGTCCTTCTCTGGCTCGGAATCATGGCGGTCGTGGCGCTTCGATCGGCGGCACAGAACAAGCGACGAAGCGAACAGAAGCAGAGCCGGCTTCCGGACTTCGAGGACGACGATTTCGACCTGGCGGCGCCTGCTCGTCCGGAGCCTGTGGTCGAGCGTCGATCGACGGGTGCGCCGGATCGCGAACACGGGGAGAAGAAGAAGGGCGGACTTCTCTCCCGCTGGTCCGAGCTCGCGGCCGAGCTCGAGCGACAGATGCAGGAGCAGCAGCAAACGGCGCGGGAGACGCAGGCGGAGGCGCGAATGGAACACGCGCCGCCGGAAGAGCCCGAGCGCCTCGTCGTCGTGCCCGGTCGCCGGGTCTACCCGGCGCGCACCAGGGAGCCGTCGGGCACGATCGCACGCCGGGCGGAAGCCTCGCCGGCGCGCGGGGCCGGCGCACCCTCCACCCTCGAGTCGCGGCCCCACGCGGAGCCGGTGGCACGGCGGGGCCGGCGGAAGGCGAGCGGTCTCGAACGCCTCGAGTCGTACTCACCGCTCAAGCGCGCGATCATCCTCTCCGAGGTGCTCAACGAGCCCCCGGGGGTCAGCGGCATTGCCCCGGCGGAACGCCGTCTCGGAGGTCTCGACTGAGCTGCGCTCAGTCCTGGTCGTCCAGAAACGGGCTCTTCGGCTTCTTCGGGGGCTCGTAGTCCGCGAACAGCCCTTCCCCCGCTTTCCCCGCGTCGTCCCGATAGGCGCCACGTGATGGGCCCGTGTCGACGGGTCTCGCGTCGGAAAGCACCGCCTGCAGTTCCTGGTCGCTGAGCTCGTAGGGATCCGTCTGCCAATGCGGCGCGGAGCCATGATGGACCGGGGCGGGGTTCCCGTGAATCGGCCGGAACTCCCAGTCACCACCCCCTCGCTCGCGTATCTCCCACCGCTCGCCCGACTGGTCGGAGAATCGTCGATAGCTCATGTGCGGTCCTCCTGTCGCAGTAGAATCGCCGTGCCGCCCAGCGAGATCGCGGCGAAGGCGAACCACTGGATGGCGTAGGAAAGATGGGGTCCCGCGCCCGGCTCGGGTGCGGGCTGCTGGACGAGCCCTGCCAGGTGAGGCAGGTCGGGATCCATGCGGACCACGTGCGGCCCCACCGCGTATGGCAGTTCGGTTCCGATGACGTCGGGGTCGACACCCGCGAAGGCGAGGTACTCCCGGTCACCCAAGTCTACCTCGATCGGCGCGCCTGCCCGTCCAATGGCCGCGGGGACGATCCGGCCGTCGAACGCGATCGACGCTTCGTCGTCCCATCCCGCGGGCCAGCTCGCATCGATCTCGGGTCGGATCGCATCGGGGGCCGGCATCCAGCCGCGGATCACGAGAACGGCCTCGGCTTCGCCGCTCAGCAGAGGGGTCAGGATCTCGACGCCCGGGCGGCCCTCGAACGTGCGACCGCGGAGAACGATCTCACGTTCTCGATCGAACCGACCTGCCAGCCGGACGCGCCGCCAGACGAGCCCCGCGGTGTCCGACGGCACGCGCCCCTCCGTCCAGTCGAGAGCGGGAAGCGCCATCCGCTCCGGGATGGCTCCGTTTCTCTCGATGCGTTCGCTGCGCCGCTCGAGCTGCCATACGCCGAGGCGCGAGAAGACGGCCGCCAGGATGACGGCGACGAGGATCAGCGCGATGTCGCGACCAGTGAGCTTCATGGCGCCCAACATATCGCATGCCTCTCGCCGGTCGAATCCGCGCCCCCCATCTTGGGCGGCGGAACGAGACCCACGACATGGGAGCGCCGTCGAGACATGATCTTCGAGAGTCCTCACCCCCCCGTCGAAATCCCGGAGCTTTCCTTCAGCGCCTACGTCTTCGAGGATCTGGCGTCCCGGCGTGCCGAGCCGGCAATGGTGGATGGCTCGGACGGCCGGACGTTGACGTATGGAGACCTGTACGATCAGTCGGTGGCGCTCGCCCTCGGGCTGATCGCCCGCGGCATCGAGCCCGGCGACGTGGTTGCGATCTGCAGCCCCAACCTTCCCGAATACGCGATCGCGTTTCACGGCATCGCGATGGCCGGTGCGACGAGTACGACCTTGAATCCGCTGCAAACGGTCGATGAGCTCGTCCACCAGATCTCCGACTCGAAGGCGCGTCTGTTCATCACGATTCCGCCCCTGCTCGAGAAGGGGGAGGCCGTGGCCGAAGCAACGGACGTCGAAGAGGTCATCGTCTTCGGGGAGGAGGACGGTGTGACCTCGCTTGCGGACGTGATCCGCATCGGGGCGTCTTCTCGTCAGTCGGCGGCGGGGACGGGAGGACACGATCCCGCCGAGGACCTTCCGGCACGCGCCGGGGGCCCTTCGGAGAGGCTCGTCACGCTTCCGTATTCGAGCGGCACGACGGGCCGGCCGAAGGGCGTCATGCTCACTCACCGGAACCTCGTCGCGAACATCCAGCAGTCCCTGCAGGCCGACCCGGTCGCGAGCGGCGACCGGGTGATCGCCGTCCTCCCGTTCTTTCACATCTACGGGATGGTCGTCGTCATGAGTGCGTGTCTGCGCGCGGGAGCGACCGTCGTCAGCCTTCCCCGGTTCGACCTCGAGCAGTTCCTGCAGGTCATCCAGGACCAGCAGATCAATCGGGCCTATCTGGTTCCGCCCATCATGCTCGCCCTGGCGAAACACCCGGTCGTCGACGGATACGATCTCTCGTCCCTCCGGTACGTGACGTCGGGCGCGGCGCCCCTGGGTGTCGAGGTGGCGCTCGGGTGCCAGGAGAGGCTGGGTCTGCGGGTGGCGCAGGGGTACGGGCTCACGGAGACGTCTCCCGTGACGAATCTGCGGCCCCTGACCGACGTCGGTTCCGAGCGGATCGGCACCGTCGGACCGCCCCTATCGAATACCGAGATGTGCCTCGTGGATCTCGAGTCGGGCGAGCGCGTGGGGCCGGGACAGGAAGGTGAAGTGTGCGTCCGGGGGCCGCAGGTGATGAAGGGCTATCTGAACAACCCCGAGGCGACGGCGGCGACGATTCGCGAAGACGGGTGGCTCTATACGGGGGACATCGGGCGAGCCGATGAAGACGGCTTTCTCACGATCGTCGATCGCGCCAAGGAGCTCATCAAGTACAAAGGGTTCCAGGTCCCTCCCGCGGAGCTCGAGGACGTGCTCCTCGGCCATCCCGAGATCAGCGATGCCGCGGTAATCCCGAGTCCGGACGACGAGAGCGGGGAGGTGCCGAAGGCCTTCGTGGTGGCTTCGGGGCCGGTCGGCGTCGACGAGGTGATGGCGTTCGTCGCGGAGCGGGTGGCTCCGTACAAGAAGATCAGGCTCGTCGAGTTCGTGGAGGAGATCCCCAAGTCGCCATCCGGCAAGATCCTGCGACGCGTGCTGGTCGAGAAGGAACGAGCCGACGTCGCCGCTCGGGAAGGATGAGCCGAGCGAGCCAGCCACGGTTTTGTGGCGCCACCGCACCTCCGCGTTTCGCGCCGGGAGTGGAAAACGCCGTAAGGCCCTGAAAGACGGGCAACATCGGGCCCTTCGGTGGCATGGAAAGTGCGCCCCGGAACGGCTACGATGCGGTTCGGCGAGATCGGGGGTACCGGCGCCGTAACTCGATAAGGCGGTGAGACTTACGTGATGGGCGGGGCCTTTCCGAGACGACGGACGTCTTCTACGGCGTCCGGGGGGACGTTTCACCAGGCGGATGTCAGGCCGTCCCTGTGCATCGTGAACTACAACGGTGCCGCCTTCCTGCGTCCCACGCTCGAGGCCGCCGTAACCCGGCGCGACCGGTTCCACGAGATCCTCCTGGTCGACAACGGCTCCGACGACGAGAGCCTCGTGATCGCGGGGGAGTTTGCCGGGGTGCGGGTCATCGCTCTCGACGAGAATCGTGGAGCATCGGCGGTGCGGAACGCGGCGCTCCGACACGCCGGCTCGGACCTGGTGCTGCTGCTGGACAGCGACGTTCGACTCGCACCGGAATGCGCCGACACCCTGGTCGCCGCCCTCACGGCCCGGAACGCCGCCATCGCGATGCCACGCGTGCTCTACGAGTCCGCGCCGGGCACGGTGCAGTACGCGGGGGCGGACTGGCACTTCATTGGTCTGCAGATCATAGAGCCGCGTGACCTTCCCGACGCCGAGTTGTCGAACCGCATCCGCGGGATCGGTTCGGTCATCACTGCCTGCTGTCTGGTCGATCGGACGAAGGTCGGTTCGGCACCGTTCGACGAAGACTTCTTCATCTACCTGGAGGACCACGATTTCGGGGTCCGGGCCCGGATGCACGGATACGAGGTCCTGTCCGTCCCGGCGGCGCGATGCTTCCACAACGAGGGAACGCCGGGGCTCTCGATCCGAGCCCTCGGGACGTACTCGTCGCGCCGCGTCTTCTGTCTGATCCGGAATCGCTGGCAGTTCATCGCCAAGAACTACGCCGGCCGGACACTGCTCGTGCTGGCCCCACTGTTCGCGTTCTACGAGGCCGCCCAGTTCGGGATGGTTCTGCGGAAGGGATGGTTCGGCGAGTGGGTCCGAGCGCTCGGCTGGATGGGGCGCCACGCTCCGCGCGTGCTCGCCCGACGACGTGAGCTCCAGTCCGCACGCGTCGCGACGGACGCCGAGCTGATGCGGGGCGGTGAGATTCCGTTCCGCGAGGAACTCACGGCGGGTTCGATCGAGCGGAAGGCGCAAGCCACCCTGAACGGCGTGGTGACCGCGTACTGGCGCTTCGCGGGGCGTCTGATTTGAGTGGCGCCGATGCGCTTCATGTCGCGGTGATCGCGGCGTGTCCCTTCCCGGAGCCGCGCGGTACGCCCGTGCGGATCCTCAGGCTGTCGCAGGCGACCGCGCGGCTCGGCCACCGCGTGAGCGTGCTCACGTATCACCTGGGGACGGGCTCGGATCCCGAGGGGCTCGAGATTCATCGGATTCCGGACGTGCCCTCCTACTCGAAGACCGGACCGGGACCGTCCGTTCCGAAGTTGACGCGGCTCGATCCCGCGCTGACACGTCTGCTGAGGGGGTTTCTCGCGACGGAACGGGTCGATGTCATCCATGCCCATCACTACGAGGGGCTCCTTGTCGCGGCCGCCGCGGCCCGTGGACGCGTGCCGATCGTCTACGACGCTCACACGATGCTCTCGACCGAGCTCCCGGAGTACCGGTTCCCCGTTCCGAAGCGCGTACTTCGCGGTGTCGGGGAGTGGCTCGACCGTCGGATTCCGGAACGCGCGGATCACATCGTCGCGGTGACCGACACGATCGAGCGCAAGCTTGTTTCGCTAGGGTTCGATCACGATCGGATCACGGTCGCGTCCCAGGGGGTGGAGGACGAGTTCTTCATCGAGCCGTCCACCGCGAACGGGTCGAGCGCGTCTCCAACGATCATGTTCGCCGGCAACCTCGCTTCGTATCAGGGCATCGATTCGCTGCTCGACGCATTCGCCGTCGTGCGCCAGGCTCGACCGGATGCCCGGCTCAGCATTCTCTCGGGTTCGGACTTCGACGCATACGAGGAGCACTCCAGAGCTCTGGGAATCCGTGATGCCATCGAGATCGAGGCCGTCTCCCTGACCGATCTCCCCGCGCGGCTGGAGACCGCGTCGGTCACCGTGAATCCTCGCACCGACTGCGATGGGATTCCGATCAAGCTCCTCAACTACATGGCCACATCCAGACCGATCGTGTCGTACGAGGGGTCCTTTCCGATCCGTGGTGACGAGCCGCTCGCGGCCCTCGTCCCCGACGGCGATGCAGCGGCCTTCGGAGAGGCCATCGTGTCGCTCCTTGACGACCCGGCGGGCGCCGCACGGCTGGGCCGGGCGGGCAGACGCTATGCCGAGGTCCACCATCGCTGGGGAACGATCGCCGAGCGGGTCGATGGGATCTACAGACGCCTGGTCACCCGGCGAAACCCGGGGGGTGCCGGGTGACGGAGCGCCTCAGGATCGGGTACGTGGTACCCGGACACCGCCTGGTCCCCTCGGCGGGGCCGACGCGGAACGTGCTCAACGTGTCTGGAGAACTGGCGTCGCTCGCCGACGTGACGGTGGCCTTCAGCGACGGCCTCACCGGGGCCCCTCCCGGCGTGCGCACCATGGAGATCGCTCCCGGCATGGTAGGGGAGCGTTCGGGCATCGTGGACGACGCGGCTCTGCGCGGGATCGGATACCGCCCGTTCCTCGCGTACCTGCGCTCTCTCCGACGTTTCGTGGACCAGACCGCCGATCGGTTCGACGTGGTCCTGGAGAAGGGATGGATGTTCTCGGGGTACGCGTCGGCGCGCTACCGGGCCCGGGGGACGCCGGCAATCCCGGTCGAGAACCTGGTGCAACTGAAGAGCTCGTCCGGACGGACCGATCTCGTGAAGGGTATGAAGCAGTCCATCGGCCGGCACGTGTCGGGGCGCTATCTCCGAAACGCCGTCCGAGTCATCGCCGAGACGAAGGCGCTTCGCGAGGCCATCGTGGAGTGTCACGGAGTCGACCCGGACCACATCGATGTCGTGGAGCTGGGCGTGGACCGCGATCGCTTCCGTCCTTCGGATCGCGCGGAGGCCAGAGAAGGGCTGGGTCTCGATCAGGAGACGACCATGCTCCTCTACGTGGGGGTTCTCGATCGGATCCACGATCTGGAGCCGGTGATCCGCGGCATCGCGTCGGCCCCGAACGTGAGGCTCGACATCGTCGGGGACGGTTCCCTCGGCGATGGGTATCGGGACGTCGCCGTGGATGCCGGTGTGACGGACCGGGTCCGTTTCCGCGGGGGGTTGCCGCACGACGAGGTGGCACGCTGGATCGCCGCATCGGATTTGTGCGTGGCCCCGTACGACCCGTCGGCTTTCTACAACGACCAGGTCCCGTATTCGACGTTGAAGACACGGGAATGCCTCGCGGCGGGACGCCCCGTCATCAGCGTTCGGTCCGGATCGATCCCGGACCTCATTCGAGATGGCGAGACGGGGATGCTGGTGGAGCACGAGCCCGAGGCGTGGAGGTCCGTGTTCCAGGACCTCCCGGGCAGGGAAGCATTGCACGTGATGGGTAAACGCGCGGCGGCCGAGCGGCCGAGGGGGTGGGACGACGTGGCGAAGGACTATCTGAAGGTCTGCGAATCGGTGGTCGGAGTGGAAAGATGAGGGCTGCCGTGGTGTTCGCTCAGATCGGGGCGGCGGTCCTCCTGTTCGGGTACGCGCTGTTCCGGTACCTGATGGCGCGGGCGGCTCTCCGTCCGGGTGCTCCCGGGCCGGATGAGGTGGAGGGCGGGCTGCGTGCGTTCCGCTGGCCGGGTAGCGGCGCGGGGCTGTCTCTCACGGTTCTCGGGTGGGCGTTCGTAGCGGCGCTGCTCGGATCCCATGCCCTGCGGATCCTCATGGACGCGCCCACCATCGGCGTGGGGCCCTCCGTCATTCTCGGCGCGGTCGTCGTGGCCGGGCACCATGTCTTTCTGAGTCGGCCTTCGCGATCGGCCGCGCTGGTGTTTCTCCTGATCGTGGTGCTGGCCGGGGTCGGGCTGATCGCCCCGCGCCCGTTCGGCGGTCTCTACTCGGTCTCGCTGGGGATCCACATCGCGGCCGCCGGCCTCTGGCTGGGCCACATGTTCTTCTGGTCGGTGTTCTCCGGTCCCGGGCTGAAGCGTCTGCCGGATCGTGAACTCGGGGCCCGACTGCGCGACCTCAGCTTGTCCGGGCCCGGGCTCGGGTGGCCCGCGCTGGTCGTCCTGTCCCTCACGGGGCTGCACCTCATCCTCACCCGGGGCATCGGGTTCGACACGCTGTTCTCGCCCGAGTTCGCGGGAGGAGGCTTCGGGCTCTTTCTCAACGTGAAGCTGGGGCTCGTGCTGGCGATGGTCGGATATCAGGCGGTGTTCGGCCACCGGGAGGCCCCTCGTGCGATCCTGGTGAACATGGTGATCGCCCTCGCCGTGCTGGCCCTTGCCGCGCTGATGACCGGTGTCTGAGGCCGTGCGCGTCGCGCTCATCGGCCTCGATCTCGGGGATCGGGATCTGCTCGAGCGCTGGGCGGGGGAGGGGCGGCTGCCGAACTTCCGGCGGCTGTTCGAGCACGGTGTCGTCCGACCTTTGTCATCGAGCGCCGATACCCTACACGTCTCGGCCTGGCCGTCGCTCTACACGGGCGCCGAGCCGGGCGAGCACGGGGTGTACTTCACGTTCCAACCGGTGCCCGGCGAGCAGGGGCATCGCCGGTTCCACGAGGGGCTGTACGGGCGCCCGACGTTCTGGAGCCTGCTGGGCGAGGCCGGGGTGGGGTCCACGGTGCTCGACGCACCGTACACCCATGCCGAAGGAGCGGCGGGTGTCGTCCAGGTCATCGACTGGGGCGCGTGGGCCCAGTACCTGGGGCCACGGTCATCGCCGCCCTTCGCTCTGAAGGGGCTTCGCGGGTCCGTCGGCGCCTACCCCCTCGGGATGGAGGCCCACGACGTCGGGTTCGATGAGATCGCACCCGATCTCATCGGTCCGCGACTGGTGGAGGCGGCCGCGGCGAAGACCCGGGCCGCCCTCTGGCTGCTCGACTCGCACCCCGCACCGGTGTTTCTGACCGTATACGGCGAGCCCCATGCGGCCGCTCACTATTGCTGGCCGCGAGGGATGTCCCGGGCCGAGGTCCATGCCGCGCTTGAGGCGGGTGAGACGCCGGGGGGCACGGCGCAGCTGCGCGATCTCTACGAGGAGATCGACCGCGGCCTCGGTGCCATCCTCGAGGCTCTGCCCGACGATGCGACCGCGGTCGTGTTTTCTCCAGACTCGATTTCGCCTACGTACGGTGGCTGGCACCTGCTGCCCGGTGTGCTGCGCGGTCTGGGATACCTCTCCGAGCCCTCGCCGACCGATGACGAGAGTGGGGAAGGGTCGAGCAGCCCGGGTCTGGTCCGACGAGTGCGGGATCTCCTGCCGAAGGACTTCCGTAAGTCGTTGGCACGCCGTCTGCCTACAGCGATCAGGGACAGGCTCGCCCGAAAGGTGGATTCGGCCTTCATCGACTGGGAGCGGACGCGCGCGTTCTGTCTCCCGACCGACCTCGAGGGGTGCATCCGGATCAACCTCGAGGGTCGCGAACCGATGGGGATCGTCCCGGAATCGGAGTTCGACGCGCTCTGTGAGAAGATCGCGGCGGACCTGTCGCAGCTGACCGATTCCACGGGTCGGCCGGTCGTTCGAGACGTGGTGAAGACGCGCGATCGCTACCCGGGACGGCGGGTCGATCATTTGCCGGATCTCGTTGTCCTGTGGGAAGTTACGGAGCAGCTTGACTGCGTTCGCGGCGCCGGGTTCGGGGAAGTGGGAGAAGCTCCTCCCGACGCGCGTCCCGGCACGCACACCGGGCCCGGGTTTCTCGCGGCGATGGGACCCGATGCGGCGGAGCTCTGGTCCGCTGTCGAGGATGTGCGCGATGTGGCGAGGGTGGCGCTGGGGAGCTTCGATGTCCCCGCCCCGCCGTACATGACTGCGAGGCGTGGGGATTGAGGCGATGATCAGGGTTTTGCACGTGGGAGTGGGGATTCGCGGCGGTCACTGGGTCGATTTCGTTCGGGAACACGCGGATTTCGACGCCGTAGGCTTCGTCGATGTCGATCAGGATGCGCTCGACCGTGTCGCCACCGGCGTCGGGGGCGTAGCCACGTTCACCGATCTCTCGGATGCGCTCGGGAGCGTCGAGGCCGACGCCGTCGTGATCGCCTCTCCGACGTCACTACACGCCGAGCACGCCCGTCAGGCCATGGAGGCCGGACTCGTCGCGTTCGTCGAAAAGCCGTTCGCTCACGATGTCGCCGCCGCCGAGGATCTGCTCGCCGCGTCGCGCGATACCGGGAAGCCGGTGATGGTGGCCGAGAACTACCGATTCCGACCCGCCGAGCGCACCGTGGCGAAGCTCGTGGCGGACGGCGTCGTCGGCCCGATCGACAACGCGACCCTGGTCGATCGCCGAAACATGCCGAGTCACACCGAGGGGCCGTGGCTCGCGAAGATCGAGTATCCGCAGCTCCAGGAGATCGCGATCCACCACTTCGACAGCCTGCGCTTCATGCTGGGCGAGCGCCCGCGCGCCATGATGGTGCGGGCGTGGAATCCGCCCAGGTCCGACTACGCCCACGGCGCGTGCACAGAGGGTCTCCTCGAGTTCGAACGGACTCGCGTCCAGTACCTCGGGACGCTGACGTCGGTCCGCTTCGCGTTCTCCCTCACGCTCGAAGGCGAGGGCGGGGAAATCTGGACGAACCGGAAGCAGGTCTTCGTCCGTCACGGCGGATCCCGGTTTCCGAAGTTCGTGCGGAACGTTCCGTCTCCGAAGGGGGATGCGGCCAAGTACCCTAGAGAGGGAACGACGTCGCTCCTGAACGCACTTCGCGATCTGGTCGTGGACGGACGCGTACCGGAGACGATCGGCGCGGACAACATCTGGAACGTCGCAATGCTCGAGGCGGGGAGACGCTCCGACCGCGAGGGGCGGAGGGTGCGGATCGAGGAGGTCTATGCCCCCGCGTCCGACGGCCGGAATCAGGCGGACTGAATGAGCCGTCTGCTGGTGATCGGCCTGGACAGCGCCGACGCCGACCTCATCGAGTCGTGGATGAGTGCCGGCCACCTGCCCGCGTTTGCGCGGCTGCGGGAGGAAGGGGCGTGGGGTCGCCTCTCGACCTCCGCGGACGTCATGCACGTCTCCGCCTGGCCGACCCTGTACACGGGAGTCGGCCCCGGCACTCATGGCCTATATCACGCGTATCAGACTCGCGCCGGTCTGCGGGGCGTCGAGCGAGCGCGTCCCGATCGCTGCGGAGCGCCGTCGTTCTGGGAGGATCTGGACCGGGAAGGGCGTCGCACGATCGTATTCGATGCGTTCATGACCGCCCCCCTCGATGGCTTCGGCGGGACGCAGGTGCTGGAGTACGGCACGTGGACCTGGTTCGGGTCCACCACCTCTCGTCCGCGGGCCGCCCTGAAAGCGATCCTGAAACGGTTCGGGCCGTACCCGGCCCCCGAGCACCTGAGCGTCCTGGAGCCCCCGGACCCCGTCTGGTTTCGGGACAGGCTCGTCGAGGGGGTCGAGCGGAAGACGGAGATCGTCGAGTGGATGCTGGAAGGGGCCGACTGGGATGCTCTCTTCGTCACGTACGGTGAGCCGCACGGAGCCGGCCACTACCTCTGGCACCACGACGATCCGACCCATCCCGCCGACGCGCACCTGACCGAGGAAGCGCCGCACCCCCTCCGGGACGTCTACGCCGCGGTGGATCGCGGGATCTCGCGGTTGCTCGACCGGGTGGCGGATGATGTGACGGTTCTCGTCGTTTCGGCCGATGGAATGGGGCCCAATCACGCCGCACCGCAGCACGTTCCCGAGATGCTTCACCGCCTCGACCTGTTCCATGGCGCCGGGGTGGGTGATCCCGGTTCCGAGTCGAGCGGGTCGGCCTCGAAGAAGGGTGTGGCGGCGCGGGTACGGGCGCTGATCCCGCTCGCCGTCCGGCAGACTGTGAGTCGGTGCATCCCGCGAAGCGTCCACTACAGGTTGAGCATGCGCTGGGTGAACGACGCCGTGGATTGGGATCGAACCCGTGTCTTCATGGTCCCCAACTCGAACGAGGCCTATCTCCGAGTCCGCTGCGAAGGCCGCGACCCCGGCGGCCGCGAGAGCGAGCGGTCTGCCGCCGATGTCACCGAGGCGCTCGTGCGCGCCGGGGCCGGTCTGAGGAACCCCGACAACGGTGAGAAGGCAGCGTCCCGAGTCCTTCGTGTCGACGACGTGATCGAAGGCCCGCGTCGAGACGATCTTCCGGATGTCGTGTTCGCGTGGAACGAGAAAGCGCGGGTAGGACGCCGGGTGGAAGGGGGCGACGTCGGTGTAATCGAAGGTCGGGCAGGGTTCGAGACGTCGCCCTGCTACACCGGGAACCACCGACCGAACGCGTTCGTGGCCGCGAGGGGCCCGGCGGTTCCGCCCGGGTCCACGATCACCGGAGACATCGCCGATCTTGCGCCGACCGCGCTCGCCTTCTTCGACATCGAGCCGCCGATGCGACACGTCGGGACTCCCTGGCCCGAGGTGACCGGATGAGTCTCTCGCGAGCAGGGGCCTGACGATGTGTGGAATCGCGGGCACCGTGTGCCTCTCGGAGGAGTGCGAGCTCGACCACCGCGCGGTCGTGTCCCACATGTGCGACGTGCTGCACCACCGTGGGCCGGACGACGAGGGCGTGGCCCGCCTGGACGGTGCATGCCTGGGGTCGAAGCGCCTGGCTATCCTCGATCTCAGCGAAGCCGGCCGCATGCCCATGACCAGCCCCGACGGGCGCTGGACGCTCACGTACAACGGGGAGATCTACAACTTCCGCGAGATCCGCTCGGAGCTCGTGGACGCGGGTCACCGGTTCTTTTCGGGATCGGACACCGAGGTCCTTCTCCACGCCTGGATGGAGTGGGGCGAGGAGTGCTACGAGCGGCTCGTCGGGATGTTCGCGTTCGCCATCCACGACGCGGACGAGGGGACCGTGACCCTCGTGAGGGACCGATACGGCATCAAGCCGTTGTACTACGCGATTCGCGACGACCACCTCTTTTTCGCGTCGGAAACCAAAGCGATTTCGGCGATTCACGGCGCCACGATGGATGCACACGCGCTGCTGGAGTGGTCGCTGTACCGGAACGTGGACGCACTCACGGCCGGCACTCTCTTCTCCGAAGTGTCATCCGTCCTCCCCGGCGAACGGGTGCTGATCGAGGACGGCGAGCTCGAGCGGAGGGCCCTGCACGTCCAGCCCGAAGACGTGTCCGAGGAGGCGTTCGGCCGCTACCTCAAGGCGCCGACTCTCGAGGTGGTCGAGGAGTTGTCGGAGCTGCTGGATGACGCGGTGGAAGCGCGACTCGTGGCGGATGTTCCGGTCGGGACGCTTCTGAGCGGGGGACTGGATTCGAGCCTCGTGACCGCGATCGCCGCGCGCCGGCACGGCAAGTTCAAGGCCTTCCACGTATCGGTGCCCGGGTATGCTCGCATGGACGAATCTAGTCACGCGGAGCGCGTCGCCTCGCATCTCGGGATCGATCTGGTCAAGCACGAGTTCACCGCGGAGGAGTTCCGGCGGGAACTCCCGAGGGTGATCTACCACTCCGACATGCCGATCACCCATCCGAACACGGTGGCCTACTACGCCATCGCGAGGGTGGCCCGGGAGCACGGCGTGACCGTCCTCCAGAGCGGGGAAGGGGCGGACGAGCTGTTCGGCGGATACCGCTGGGCCTACCGGCGACGCCGCCTTCTGCTGAGGATCAATCCCTTGCTCGAGCTGCTGCCCCGGAAGGTCCGCAACATCCTCGCGCTCGTCACCTACTCGATGGTGGGACTGCCGACCACCAGCTGGAGATTCCGCGAGCTGCTCCCGCAGAGCGTGGATCTCGTCGACCGGTATACTCGTCGGGCCTGGCTGGCCCGTTGCGAAGAAGCCTACGATTTCGTCGAGAAGCCGCTGGATCGGGCGATCCTCGGGGCGATCCTCGCGGATCTGAATGATTTTCTCGCGCCGCTCCTCCGCCGACTGGACCGCACGACGATGGCCCATTCCGTCGAATGCCGGGTGCCGTTCCTCGACCACCGGCTGGTCCACATGGCGAATCAACTCCCCTTGTCCTACCGGCTCGGGGCTCGAGCCGACAAGTGGATCCTGAAGCGCGTTGCGCACCCGCACCTGCCGAAAGAGATCATCGAACGGCCGAAGAGGGGCTTCCCGCTTCCGGTCGCCGAGTTCATCGAGCCACTGCTCACGGAGGAGCTCTTCCTCGAGGGGTATCTGCGACGCGAGCTCGGGATTCGCTGGCTGGGGATCTCGAGCCAGCTCGAGCGGGGTCGCCGCGGTGAAGTCGATGCGTTCGGGTTCCTCACGCTCGAACTGTGGGGGCGGATCTTCGTGCGCGGGGAGAGCGTGGAGGAACTGACGGACCGCCTCGCGGAGACGGCGGCATGACGACCGCGCGAGACCCATCGATCGAGTCTTCGCCCGGGCCCGATCCGTCGACCGACGGGGCGGCGAAGCAGGCCGCGCACGGGACCGCCTGGCTCACCGCCGCGCACGGCGCGTTGATGGTGGCTGGCTACATCGTCGCGGTGGTCCTCGCGAGGGACCTTGGCCCCGAGCTGTACGGCGTCTACGGGATCGTGTATTCCGTGTTGATCGGCGCCGAGCTCATCGGGCGACTCGGCATTCCACAGGCGATGAGTCGAATGCTCGCCGAGCGCGGAGTCCGCGATCTGGAACTCGAGGGCACAGGCGTCGCGCTGACCGGGTTCATCTACATCCCCCTCTTTCTCCTGTTCTGGTTCGCGGCCCCGTGGCTCGCGGAGACGTTCAACGTCGAGAACGGTGCGGGGCTGTTCCGGGTAGCGGCGATCGACATCCCGTTCTTCGGTCTTTACTTCACGGCCTCCCACATCATGAACGGACGCCGGGATTTCATCGGCGAGGCGATCACCGTCTTCGTTTACGCCCTCACGAAGGTCGTGGGGATCGTCGTGCTGATCCTGACCGCCGTGACGATCGAGAGCGCCCTGATCGTGAACGCGGTGTCCTCGGTCACCGCAGTCGCATACGCGGTCTGGAAGATCGGTCTCCCCTCGTTCCGTCCGACGCTCAAGCACGCTAGCGGCGTCCTGCGACTGGCCCTCTACGTCGGGATGTTCTCGCTGGGCGCGCAGGCGCTGGTCAGCCTGGATCTGTGGTCTTTGAACGCGCTCGGCGGGAACTTCGACCCGCAGGTGAAGGGCTACTACGTCGGTGCGACGAATCTGGGCCGGATCGCCAACGTGATGGCGTTCGTCATGACGGCCGTTCTGATCCCGACGATTGCCCGCGCGATGACCGCCGGAGACATCGACCTCGTGAGGCGCGCCACGCGCGGGGCGTCCCGTTTCCTGGTCCTGTCCCTGGTGCCGATGGCGGCCATCGCGATCGGCAACGCGGCCGAGATCATGGCGCTGATCTACTCGGACGAATACCGTGACGGAGCGGCGTTTCTCGCGATGCTCGTCGTGAGCCACGGTGTTCTGTTCACGATGTTCGTGGCCCTTTCGAGCATCCTCATCGGTCTCTCGTTCGAGCGCGAGGTCGCGTGGATCTCGGTTGGCGCGATCCCCGTCGCCTTCCTGCTCAACTATGTCCTGATCGAGGGCCTCGGCCCGCCGGGAGCGCCCGTGGCCGCGATGGCCTCGCTGTCGCTGGTCTCGACGTTGGTGGCGGCGCGCGTTAGAAGGCACGTGGGGACCCTGGTGTCGTTCCGGGCCGTGATTCTCACGCTGGGCGTCAGTGTGGCGTTCTGGGCCGCGGCCACCTGGATCGACGCGTCAGGCCTTCTCCTGCTGGTCGAGCTGATTGGTCTCTCGGTGACCTACCTGGGGGTGGCGTTCCTGCTGCGGCTGATCCGTCCGGAAGACGTCGAGTTGTTCAAGCCCGCGAAGTCGACGGCGAGCTGACGCTCACGAGGTTCGAGCGGCCAGGTGTTCCGCGAGCCTGAGGGACAGGCCGACGATCGTCAGAGTGGGATTCGCGTGTCCGGCACTCGGGAACACCGAGCTGCCGGCGACGAAGAGGTTCTCCGTGCCGTGCACCCGGCAGTCGGCGTCCACCACGCCGTACTGTTCGGAATCGCTCATCCGGGTCGTACCGATGTGATGCGACGCATCGGTGAAGCGCGGGTCTCCCTCGCCCGGAGTCAGCGTCCCGAGTTCGGTCGACGACAGGCGATTGGCGAGCACGGTCTGGAGCCGCTTCAGCGATTCGATCACCTCATCGCCGATTCTCCAGCGCAGTTCGACCCGCGGCAGGCCGAGACGGTCAGGTTCTCGCGACAGCAGCACCCGACTCTCCGGGTCGGGAGGCTGTTCGCAGAAATACACGACCGTCCGATCGCGTGACCCGCCGCCCCGCCGCAGGCGGTCGCGCACGGAGACGAGGCCCCGATACGCCCAGTGCGGGAGCAGCTCCTTCGGCGTCAGGAGGTACATGAGATCGTCGACGCGTCCGAGCCTCGCCCTCCCGGGGAGGGTCCGCTTGCCGGCGTATCCGCGTCGCAGAAGGACCTTGGCGGTGTGCACTGCCGAGTCGTAGCCCTGAGCCACGTAGTCCGAGCGCGTCGCCTCGAGCGTGACGTAGTGGTTGAGAACGCCTTCCTCGCGTCGGGTACGCTCGTCGAACCCGAGGCCGATCTGGATCTTCCCGTCACGCACCGGTCGGCCTCCGAGCAGGGGAAGACGGACTCCCTCCCGCAGTCGGACCGTGCCGAAGATCGCGCGCGGATGATCCATGAAGTATCGGCCCGCCTGATCGAACCGGTTGCCGAGCCCCTCGGCATCGGTCCCGTTCGGGACCATGAGGAGCCTCGCGTTCTCGATGCCGCCGCACGCGAGCACGAAGGCCCGGGCCCCGATCCCGAACTCGGTCCCGTCGAGTGTCCTGACCCGGACGGTGCGGACGGCTCGACGGTCGCCGTCGTCCGTCTCGAACCCGACGGCGTTCGCGTTAAGGACGAGTCGTGCGCGGGGGCGTGTCCGCAGCCACGTCGGCCGCCGGCCGCCGACCCTCTTCGGTTTCGGCGCCCAGACAGAGACGGTGGGTGCGAGGCCTCCTCTCAGTAGCGTCGCCTCCGCCGGAGACAGCGCCGGCGAGTCGGCGGTGAAGTTGAAGGAGTTCGCGCCCGGAAGACCGAGGACGCGTCCCGCCTCGGCGTAGTGGCGCTCGATCTCGGCGAACGCGACTGGCCAGCCGGCGTTCGCCGTGGCGTGGCGTTCGAGGTCGTCCGGCGTCAGCCTCATCGATCGGCCCGCCCAGAGGTTGCAGCTTCCCCCGAGATAGCGCGCCCTCGACATGAAGTTCTCGCGCTGGGGGTACCCGGTGCTATCGACGTCGTACAGGGCCTGCGTCTCCGGGTCCGGGGCGGCATCGCCGCTCTCGAGCACGAGAACGTCGAGGCCCGCATCCGCCAGCCGCGAGGCTACGGTGACCCCGGCGATGCCCGAACCGATGACGCACACCGACGTTTCCAGACGATCGCCGGCGCCGAGGTCCCGCGCGTCGAGGATGTTCACCCGCCGGGCTCCATCCTGCTCCACGTCTCGAGGTAATCGCGGATCGCACCTGCCACGACCTCGTTGCCCCGGGCGTTGAGGTGACCATCGACCTCGAAGAACAGCGCCTCCGAACTCGCGGTCTGCAGGACGTCGGTGAGGTCGAGCATCTCGTACCCCGCCGCCTCGAGGGCGGGGCGTACGGCGGAGATGAGTTCCGGCGGTGCTTCGCCCGCATCGAGGTAGACCTCGGCCTTCGTCGGCATGAGTAGAATCGTGAAGTCCGCCCCGATCGAGTCGGCGAGGGCACGAGCGCCGGCGATGCTGGCGATAATGCTGGCCCGTGTCGGCGTGCCGTCCACGAGTTCCCGCTGGCTGCTCGCATAGGCGCCACGGGCGATTCGGACCCGGCCACCGTCCGGGAACTCGATGGTGTGTCCGCGCAGCGCGCGCCCCTCCATTGCCGCTTTCACCAGCTTGAGGAGGGCACTGCGCTCGAGAAGGCCGGGCCCGCCGCCCGCCCCGAACCGCCACACGTCGAGGTTCCCCGTGGAGCCCGCGGCCTGCCACTGATCGAACACACGCTGATCACCGCCGTCGTTTCCGGGAAAAAGCATGTAGATGATGTGGTCGGGGTGATCGGGGGCCGCTCCCAGTCCGTAGCGCTCCAGCACCCGCGTGTACTGCTCGGGTGCGGCGCCGATCAGGCCGAGGTTGCGTATCACCCGGTCGGGCAGGGCCGTGTCGACCAGATGAACCCAGTTCTCCTCATCGGAGACGCCCCAACCGAATACGTGCGAATCGCCGACGATGACGATGTCCGCGGGGCGGGCGTGTTCGACCGGGTTCCGGAAACCATCCGAGTCCGTCGTGTAGGCGAACCTGGTATCGCCCCGATCGACGAAGCCTTCGAAGTCGGGGGGATAGCGAAAGCCCAGCACGCTGTCGCCGATCGTGGCCGTCGGCATGTCGCGGATGGCATCCCAGTGAAGGCGAAGCGCCGTCTCTTCGGGTAGGAGCCCGGGGACCAGCCGCAGCGAAAGCTCGGCCGCGCCCAGGGCCACGAGGCCCGACACGCCGAGCAGTACCAGGTTCCTCAAGATCGTTGTTTTCGCCACTCCCTACGTCCCCCCGACTGGAGCTACGGTCCCCGGTGCGGCAGGCGGCAACATCCATGCCCCGGCCCGCTGCTCGAGCGATCGCGTAACGTCATGCGATACAACGGGATACTTCCCGTCGCTTCCCGGGGGTCAACGCCCGGCTCCCCACTGGGGCGCGTACGCATCCATGAGCGCCGCGGCGACCGCGTCGTTGGCCGCCGGTCCCGGGTGACCGTCCAGGCGATTGATCCAGAGCCCGGAAGCCGGTCCGGCGGCCGCGAGAGCCGATCGCAGGTCCACGCAGTCGAGGCTCTCCCGCTCGCAATACGTCATGACACGATCGATGAGGAACCCGAGCGGATAGCTCTGCGGTTCGCCTCCGACGGCGGTGATCAGCGGGAATGCGAAAATCCCGACCGGTAGGTCGTTGTCCCGCGCGATCTCGACGAACCGAAGAAGTGAGTCCTCCATGTCCCGCGCGTCCTTGCCGTCGGGATCGGTGAGGCGGGCGGTCATGTGTTCCTCGTACGTCTCGAGCCAGCCGCGCCGTGTTCCCACCGAGCCGAGCCAATGCGCCGTGATGTAGTAGAGGGCGGATCGTTGTTGAAACCAGCGCCGGAGGTCGACTCCCAGGAGGTTCTCGAGGCGCCAGACGAGCGGGACGTCGAGCTCGGGGGGTCGCCACTGGCGGTCGTTCTCGGCGTCATTGATGAACCACTGCAGCAGGACGAAGTCGGGTCGGGTCTCGAGAACGTGCGTTCGGAGGTACTCGATCTGGTCGTCCGTCTGATCGCCGGAGCGAGCGAACGCGAGGACCTCGTACGTCCGACGGGTCCCGTCCGGCGAAAGCCCCCCCGCCTCGTTCAGTCGTCGCTCGAGAACGCGGGTCAGCAGGTCCGCGTCGTCGATCCCCTGGGAATGTGTGAACCCGTCGCCGACGACGGCGATGCGGTAGGCGTCCCCGCGCGGCAGGCCCCGGAGTTCCCGCTCGCGGAAGCCCCAGGAGTTGTACGAGATCGGATTCCGTTCGAACCAGCGCACGGAGGGGTAGTAGCGCGTGTCGAAGACCGTCGTGATGTCGGAGAGAGCCACCCGGGCGAGCCCTTCGCCGAGTAGCAGCGCGATGGCGGTCGATGCGATCAGCAACACGACCCGCAGAAGCCATTCGCGGATCATGCGTCCGCCACCTCCCGGTCCCGCCTCACTCGACAATTCGCCGCCCTCCCCGGTAACGTCCGACATGACTTCGATGAACCTACAGGACCTTCACGCGCCGAACAGCGTCTGCTTCGGTTGCGGGCCGGCGAATCCGAAGGGGCTCCACATCAAGAGCGTCCCGGACGGCGATTCGGTGGTGTGCGACTGGATGCCCGATCCGCACCATGCGGCATTCCCTGGTGTGCTGAACGGCGGGATCATCGGCACCCTGCTCGACTGCCACTGCAATTGGGCCGCCGTGCACGCGGTGATGCGCGAGCGTGGTCTCGACCGCCCCGAAGTCACCGTGACGGCCAGCTACACGATCCGGCTGCGGAAGCCCACTCCGACGGATCGGCCCGTCCGCCTCGTCGCGCGGGCAACGGAGATCGACGGGGATCGCGTCACCGTCGAAGGAGAGCTGCGATCAGGTGATGAGGTGACCGCCACGTGCACCGGTCTGTTCGTCGTCGTGCGCGAGGGCCACCCCGCGCACGACGCCTGGTTGGCCGAGAGCTAGGAGCCCTCGACGCCCGGCAGTCCCGCCGGCTCATCGTCCCACCACCACAACGGTCCGAAGGTCCGCTCACGCGGATGGACCCCGGGGCAGGCTTCACGGCGCCGGGAGTTGGTCGTTGCATTCTGTCAGGCGAATGGCGAAGCGATGGGAGGTTCTGAAGCATGATGACGTCCGGATTCCACCACGTGACGATGGTCGCCGCCGATGCGGCCCGCACCGTCGAGTTCTATCGGGACATCCTCGGTCTCGACCTGGTCAAGATCACGGTCAACCACGATGACCCCTCCGCCTATCATCTCTACTTCGGAGTGGAGGGAGGACGGCCGGGCTCTCTGCTCACGTTCTTCGAGTGGAAGGACCTGCCGCGTGGCCGGTTCGGCGTCGGGGGGATTCACCACGTCGCCCTGTCCGTTCCGGATGTCGCCGCGCAACTCAAATGGAAGCGGCGCCTCACCGACGCGGGGGTCCGGGTGACGGGGCCGTACGACCGCGGCTATTTCGTGAGCATCTATTTCAGCGACCCGGATGGGCAGATCCTCGAGATCGCCACCGCCGGCCCTGGCTACGACTTCGATGAACCGGCCGACGCGCTCGGCGCGTCCGTGATCACTCCGGCCGAGCAGCGTCTCCCGGGGCACCGGGACGAGGCCGGGATCGCCGCGGCGACGCACGACGAGGCGGTGCAGAGCGTGGGGCAGGACATGGCCATCACGGGGATTCACCACGTCTCCGGGATCACCGACGATGTAGAGCGTGCGGGGGACCTGTACGACGGGGGGCTCGGGCTGCGGCTCGTCAAACGGACGGTGAATCAGGATGACGGAGAGACCCCTCACTGGTTCTGGGCCAATTACGACGGACGGCGGGTCCTCCCGGGAAGCTCGATGACGCTCTTCGAGTGGGCGGACTCCGCCCGTGTCGCTCGGGGCGGTACGGGCCAGACCCACCACATCGCGTTTCGTGCCGCGGATGAGGATGAGCAGCTTGAGGTTCGCGAGCGGCTGGTGTCGCGGGGGTTCTCACCGACCCCGGTAATCGATCGGCTGTACTTCCGCAGCATCTACTTTCAGGCACCCGACGGACAGCTGTGCGAGGTCGCCACGGACGGGCCCGGGTTCACCGTCGACGAAGCGCCCGACGCGTTGGGCAGCCGGCTCGTTCTGCCCGAATGGATGGAGCCGCATCGCGACGAGATCGAAAGCCGATTGACTCCGCTGCCGACCGTGGAACGAGGGTGATCGACCCGCACGCCGCCGCACCGATCTACCGGGCGGGTCCGGAAAACGCGGCGTATGCGCTGGTTCTTCTGCACGGACGCGGGGGCTCCGCCGGTGACATGTTGGGGCTGGGGCGCGAGATCGCCCCGCCTGACTTTGCCACGCTCGCTCCGCAGGCGGCCTCGAGCACGTGGTATCCCTACCGGTTCATGGAGCCCGTCGAGCGGAATCAACCGTGGCTCGACTCGGCTCTGGATCTCGTGCGGAGCATTCTCGACGGTCTTGATGAAGCGGGAATCCCGTTGGAGCGGGTGGCGCTCGGCGGCTTTTCACAGGGGGCCTGCCTTGCCCTCGAGTATGCCGCGAGGACCCCGGGGCGTTACGCGGCGCTGCTCGCCTTCAGCGGCGGCCTGATCGGTCCGGAGGGGATGGCTCTCGTCCGGGCTGGCTCGCTCGAAGGCACCCCGGTACTTATGGGCTGCAGCGACTCGGATCCGCATATTCCGGTCGGCCGCGTGATGGATACCGCGCGGGCCATGGAGGAGATGGGTGGACGAGTGGATGCGCGGGTCTATCCGGGCATGGGGCACACGGTCAACGGGGACGAACTCCGGGCCGCCCGAAAGATGCTCACCGGAGCAATCGAGGAGACCGAATGAGCCAGCTGCGAGTGACGGGATTCGCCGGGAGCCTCAGGCGAGAGTCCTACAACCGTGCCCTGCTACGGGCGGCGGCCGACGTCGCATCTGCCGACGTCGAGTTCACGATCATCGATCTCATCGATGTGCCCCTGTTCAACGCGGACGTCGAGGCGACCGGAGATCCCGACTCGGTCGCAGCGCTCAAGCGCGCGATTCACGACGCGGATCTCGTGGTCATCGCGACTCCCGAATACAACCAGACCATCCCGGCCGTGCCGAAGAACGCGATCGACTGGGCCTCCCGCCCACCGAAACCGCAGGCGTGGGACGGCAAGCCCGTCGCGATCATGGGGGCCTCTCCCGGTCGGTTCGGAACCGTCAGCGCCCAACGGGCCCTGCGTGAGACGCTCGCGGGTGTGAACGCCCGCGTGATGCCGCAGCCGCGGGTGATGCTGAGTGGCGCTGCCGGCGCGTTCCGGGAGGGCGTCCTGGTCGATGATGACCAGCGTGATCGCCTAGAGCGGTTCATGGCTGCCGCGGTCGCGTGGGCCCGCGTCTTTGCGGCATCGGGTCACGACCGGTGACGGAAACCGTGGTGTTCGAGCCGCTCGCGCCGGACGTGACGGTGCCGGCCCGTTCCACCGAGGAGTCGGCCGGATACGACGTTCGCGCCTACCTGCGTCGCGGTGCGGTGAAGATCTTCCGGGGCGCATCAGGCGTGACGATCTCGGAGCCGCCCGAGGAGGTCGATGGCGGACTGAGAATCGTGCTGCAACCAGGAGATCGCGCCCTGGTTCCGACAGGGTTCAAGGCGCAGTTGCCCCGGGGATACGAGGCGCAGATCCGCATGCGCTCCTCGCTCGCCTGGAAGCGAGGCCTGATCGTGCCGAACGCGCCGGGCACGGTCGACGCCGACTACCCGGACGAGTGGTTCGTCCTCGTGCTGAACGCCTCGCCCGAGGCGGTCGCGATCGCACACGATGAACGCGTCGCGCAGATCGTGCTCAGTCGCTACGAGGCGGTGCCCTGGGAGCAGGGGACCGTCGGCATCTCGACCGATAGGGTCGGTGGGCTCGGGAGCACGGGGTCGGCGTGAACGACCTCCTCCCTCCCGACCATCGCCGCTACGGCGACCGCGAGATCGCGAAGATCCTCAAACGGGCGAGCCAGATGCGGGCGTCGCAAGCGTGCCGAGGTGACGTTCCAGCGTCTCGTCGACCGGGTGGCCGCCCTGATCGCCCAGCGGGGCATCGAAGGTGGTGAGGACTCCTCGACGGCGCTGCCGCCTGGTTAGTAGACGATCCGGTCGATCTCGAGGGCGTCCGCCGCGGTGAGCGTCGGGCCGTTCAACCAGGTCGGCCACCAGACGTTCGAGAGGATATACATGGCGTCGCCCGGTACCCCGGTCGTGAACTCCGTCATGAGTGACCCATCCACGTAGAACGCCACGCGTCCCGGGCTCCACTCGATCCGGTAGTCGTGGTACGCCGCCGAGGGATCGAATGGTAGCGGCACCCGCACGTTGTTCGTCTGCCGCCCCTGGACCCACGTCGTGAACATGATCTCGTGCGAGTCGTCATTGAAGATCTCGATGTCGATCTCATCGTTTCGTTTCCGCACTCCTTCGTAAAAGAAGAGAGCGGAGATCGACCCGGGGGCGATCGGGGTCTTCATCCGGGCTTCGATGTTCCGGTACCGATGGCGCTGTGCGGACGCGATCTCTGCGCCGTCGTACGCGCCCGCGGGGAGAGTCAGGAGAAGCCCGATCGGACCCTGGCTCACGTTCGTTCGGTCGAGGAGCCCCTTTCCGAGCGTGTGGTGCTCGGCCGTCCACTGGACACCATCCCAGGTATCGAGTTCATCGGTGACGGGTGGTGCCGGGTCCGGGTCGTCTCCGCCTCCGCCGCCCTTGCCCTTGCCGTTTCCGCCCCGGGCCTCGGCGACGGACGGGTCCTCAGGAGCGAGTGGAGCGTCCGAGCACGCGACGGTGAGTGCGAGCAGGCCGGCTAGAAGGGTCGCGCGTCGGGGGGACGACATGGGAGCTCCCGGGTGCGGCGTTGATTCCGCGGGGGAGCATCCCCTCACCCCGCCGCCGCCGGACCCCCGTAACCATAACGAGGGCAATAACCTAGAACGCCAGGTGCTCGATCTCCAGAGAGAGCGGCTCGGAGGGCGCCGGCCCGTCCAGCCAGTGAGGCCAGAACGCGTTCGTCATCAGGAACATCGGCTGTTCGGGTACTCCGGTGTCGAACGACACGAACCGCTCCCCGTCTACGAAGAACGCGACGCTGTCGCGCGACCATTCGATCCGATAGTCGTGGAAATCCTCGGACGGATCGAAGGGGAGGACCCGCTTCACGTGATTCGTCCGCGTACCGGCGATCCAGGTCGTGAACATGACCCGCCTCTCTCCGGCGAAGATCTCGACGTCGATCTCATCGTTCGTCCCGCGGACACCCTGATAAAGGAAGAACCCCACGAGGGCGCCGGGCGCGTCGGGTGTGCGAATGCGAGCCTCCGCCGTGCGGAAACGGCCTCTCCGACGGCTACGGATCTCGGACCCCTCTCGGGTCCCGGCCGGCAGTGTGAGCCGGACCATCCCGGGCACGTGGGACGCGTGCGAAGCGTGGACGCCGCCCTGGCCGAGCGAATGGCTCTCGGAGACCCAGATCGATCCGTCGAGGACATCGAAGTCGTCGACGATTGTCGCGCGCGTGCACCGGTCCAGCGCGCCCGGTGCGCATGCGGGATCGAGGGGCGAGAATGCGGTCGTGCTCGCCAGCGCCGCGAGACCGAGAAGGACGGCAAGCGGCCATATGTTGTTGCTGCCTGGGGACATCGAACATTCGTCGAGGCACGCATGGCCCCGTCCTGGTTCGCGACTCCCTCCCGATGCGCCGGCTAGCCACCGCCCCGGAGTCGCCTGTTTTTCACGGCGTACCTGTCCTGAGGGGGCAGGTCGCGTTCCAAAACCGATTGCCGGGGCGGCATGTGACCGACTGGCCTCGGGAGTCGTCCTTCTCGTATATCATCGGTATCCCTTTTCGGAGAAGAGACGTCCGTGCGTAGAGTGACCCTCGCGGCCCCCATCTTCCTGGTTCTGTTCGGAACCGCCTGCGCGAGCATGCAGGTCGGCAGCGACTACGATCACGAGGCCTCGTTCGCGGACGCGACGACCTACGACTGGGTCGCCCCCCCCGAGGCGGCCGACGACAACGTCCGCGCCGTGAGCCGGATCAATCCGTTCATCGACCGCCGACTGCGGCGGGCCGTGGATGCGGAGTTGGCCGCGCGAGGAGTCCAACGGGTGGAGGAGGGCCCGGTGGATCTCCTCGTCTCCGTCGACGTGCTCGACGCCAACCGGGTGGGTGAGATTCCGCGCGGTGGCCGAGGCGGCGGCACGCCCGTCTTCCTCAGCGTCGGGTTCGGGATCAACCCCGGCTGGTACAGTCCGTGGGGTTGGGGATCCCCATGGGGCTGGGGTTCGTGGGGCTCGAGGTACGGATACGGGTGGGGAGGTCGCCCCTACATCGGGGCCGGGTTGGGGTACAGGACCCCCTACTTCGGATACCCGACGCACGTCGGTTTCGGTGTCGGCGTTGCGAGCTACGGGGGGTGGGCGAGCCGGGACCTCAGTCTTCCACCGGGCAGCTTCATCGTCGACGTGCACGACGGTGAGAGCGGCGACTTGCTGTGGCGGGGTTGGGCGGAGGCGGCGCTCCTCTACACGGACGAGGTCGAGGACCTGCCGGACTTCATCTCCTCGACGGTCCACCGGATAATGGAAGACCTCCCGATCGACGGCGCCTGACCTCGGACCGGGCTCTCCTCCCACATCTGGCGGCGACACCTTGCGACTCGGAAGATCAGGGACGTGACCCGTCCCTAGCTCCGGTGTGAACATGTCGCAACGCAGTCAACGACTTGCAGGTCTGTTCCCGATCGCGCTTCTCGGCGTGTCCATCTCCGCCTGCGCCCCTGAGGCCGCAGACGACACCGGTTCGCCGCGGGTGGACGATCGGAGGCTGACGAGCGACCCGACTGGCGAGAACTGGCTCGCGTTCGGTCGGACCTACAGTGAACAGCGCTTCAGCCCGCTCGCGCAGATCGACGACTCGAACGTCGGTTCGCTGTCCGTCGACTGGTTCGTGGAGCTCTACTCGGACCGGGGACTCGTGTCGACGCCTCTGGTCGTCGACGGCGTCATGTACTTCATCGGGAGTCTGAACGTCGTCCGCGCCGTCAATGCGACGGACGGAACGCTGCTCTGGGAGTACGATCCGCAGGTCGCCCTTCAGGGCGAGCGCATGCGGGCCGGCTGGGAGCATAGCCGGGGGATCGGGTTCTGGGACGGCAGGGTCTACGTGGCGACCTGGGACGGTCGGTTGAACGCGGTGGATGCGGAGACCGGGACGGAGCTCTGGAGCACCATGACCGTGGATCCGGACCGGGCCCTGTACATCACCGGCGCGCCGAAGGTCTTCAAGGGCAAAGTCCTCATCGGAAACGGCGGCACGGAGAACGGCCCCGCCCGCGGCTATGTGACGGCCTACGACGCCGAGACCGGAGAGCAGGCGTGGCGCTTCTGGATCGTCCCCGGGAATCCCGCCGACGGGTTCGAGAACGACGCGATGCGGATGGCGGCCGAAACGTGGACGGGAGACTGGTGGCGGCACGGAGGGGGAGGGAACGCCTGGCACGGCTTCACCTACGACCCCGAGCTGGACCAACTCTACATCGGGACCGGAAACGGGTCGCCCTGGAACCGGAGGATCCGGAGCCCCGATGGCGGCGACAATCTGTTCCTGTCCTCCGTCGTCGCCCTCGACCCGGATACGGGCGACTACCTGTGGCACTACCAGACGGCGCCGGGCGAGACCTGGGACTTCAATTCGAACATGGACATCGTGCTCGCCGATCTCGAGATCGACGGTCGCGATCGCCAGGTGATCCTGCACGCGCCGAAGAACGGGTTCTTCTATGTCATCGATCGGACGAACGGTGAGCTGATCTCCGCCGAGCCGTTCACGACGACCACCTGGGCGAGCCACATCGACGCCGAGACCGGCCGTCCGGTCGAGATTCCCGGGGCGCGCTATCCGGACGGAGAGGCGGAAGTGACGCCGGGTCCGCTGGGAGCGCACAGCTGGCACGCGATGTCGTTCAACCCGACGACCGGGCTCGCCTATCTGCCGGCCATGCACGTGAACTGGCGGTACGACGAGACGGGGATCGATCTCGCGACGTTCCAGTCCGTCGACTTCCAGGGAGGACTCGGCGTGAACGTGACGTTCCTGGGGCCGTCCAGAGACATCGGGGCGTCGTCGCTGCAGGCATGGGATCCGGTGCGCCAGGAGCTCGCCTGGGAGATCCCGCTCGACGGCGCATTCAACCCGGGAACGATGACCACGGCCGGCAATCTCGTGTTTCAGGGACGGGTCGATGGAACGTTCCGCGCGTATCGGGCGGATTCCGGTGACGAGCTCTGGAGCTACGATCTTGGACTCGGCATCTCCGCTCCGCCCGTCACGTACATGGTCGATGGGAAGCAGTACGTGGCACTGCTCGTCGGGTGGGGCGGGGCGATGGCCGGGATGGGAGACTCGGGGCAGCCGGAATACGGGTGGTCGTACGGAGCGCAGACGCGCAGGCTCGTCGCCTTCTCGCTGGACGGTGCTGCCGACATGCCGCCGCAACTGGAGCCGTACGTGCCGGAGCCGATCGAGGCTCAGTTCGAGGTGATCCCGCAGTTCGCCGCGATGGGAGAGCAGCTCTACGGTCTGTGCGCGTACTGTCACGGCGCGGCCGCGATCTCCGCCGGAATGGCCCCCGACCTCCGGGCCTCCCAGCTCGTCCTGGCCCCCCAGCTCTTCGCCGGGGTCGTTCGCGGCGGGGACCGAACGGTCGGCGGCATGCCGGCATACCGGGAGTTCACCGACCAGATGCTGCTTGCGCTGCGCCACTACATTCGGCAGCAGGCCGACCTGGCGTTGGCCGATCCCGATCGCTGACGGCCAGAATCCGCACAACGAACGATGCGTCGAGTCATTCGTGTGACCTCACGAACGTTGACAGCGTGAACCTTGAAGCGCCGGCCAACCCAGAACGGAGTACCGCTTGTATCGTCCGAAGAAGGTCCAGACGCTCACGATCGCGGCATTCACCTTTCTGGTGCTGGCCGCCACCCTCTATCCAACCCGACTGGACGGGCAGGCAATCTGGCTGCGCACGCCGCTCGACCGCGGCACGACGATCGAGTTCAACAAGGTCGCGTTCAGTGGGGACGAGCAGCTCACGAGCTTCTCCATGGCGTACTACTTCGGGACGTACGTTCCGATTCGACGGGACCTCGTGCTGGTCGGTGATCTTCCTGTCGCGAGTGCGAAGACCCAGGGCGGGGCGTTCTCGAATCAGACGCTCGGCAACGCGTACGTCGGGGTCGAATGGCAGCATACCGACGCCCTCGTGTGGGAGTTCGGGGCGCGGCTCCCGTTCAGCGACAACCCTGCCGTCAACCAGGCGGCGGCGCTCGGGCTCGCCAGCGATGCGGCCGATCGGCTCGAGGCGTGGGCCGATCGAGCAGTGTCGTTCCAGCTTGCGCCGAATCTCATCCACCGAAGCCGGGATGGGCTGTTTCTCCGGCTTCGCGGTGGCCCCTCGTTGTTTCTGCCGACCGGCCGGGCAACGGGCGACACCGAGGTGATCGTGGCGTACGGGGGGCAGGTCGGATTCGAGGGGGACCTGATCCATCTCCTGGGCGGAGTCTCGGGCAGGGTCATAACCGGAAGCGGCGGCGAGACGTTCAACCATGTGGCCGGGAGCATCGGCTTCGACTTCAACGGCCTGCGGCCGATCGCCTTCGTCCGGGTCCCGTTCGGCGACCTCGAAGGCGTGAATGCCGTGTACGGGATCGCGTTGTCGTTCGGGTCGTAGCAGCCTGGCGAGCCGGGGTCTATCGCGTCCGTTTCGTCGGTACCTATGATCCACGCCGCCTCGGGATTCCGTTTTCGGGGGTGGAGGTGGGGTCATGTCGGTACTCAAGCGTGGTGGCGTATCCAACAAGACGGTCCGATGGGGCCTCGAGCCACAGTTCGCCCGTAGGCCGCACGTAGCCCCGCCGTGCGCGGATTCGAGTCGCGGCGAGGTGCCATGCGCTCATGCGTCGGAGGTGCGGTTCAGACGCGAGGGTCGTATCGCCTCGTCCGCGTTCGGTGCCTCGGCAGTGGCGCACATCCTCGTGTTCGTCTGGGCCCGCCAGCCGGTTCTTTCCGAGGGGACCGCGACAGCCTTCGCGAACCACCGTCCCAGCGCCTCCGTGGAGATGGAGGTCGTCCACGTCCGCGAGGCGATTATCCAGCCGGCCTCCGAGCCCGCTCCGTCCTCGGAGGGTCGACGGGCGGTCCCTGTCCAACAGATCGATCCTCCGCTCGTCGTGCGCCGTCAGCCGGTTCGCCGCCGGATGGGGCCGTCGCTCGTGCGGGCTCAGGGACGGCCGTCGCTCGCCGGCATGGCGCTTCCCGGGCTCGGCGATGGTCTGGGTGGCCGACCCGGGAGCGGCGATGGGGACGGCGCGGGCGAGGGCGAAGGGGAGGGAGGCGACGTTTACATCGCGCCGCGCGCCCGAACGATCCTGCGCACCTGGAGCCCGCCCGAGCACGTGTTCGGGACGGAAGCTCTGGTTCGAGTCTACACGGACGAAAACGGTTCACCCACCGGGGCCATCGAGTTCGCTTCCCGGACCGCCGACCGTGAGACGAACGACGAGATCACCTACCGCGTGCTCAACCTCACCTACTGGCCGGCCACCATTAACGGTGAGCCGATCGCCGCATGGGCGGAGGTGTCGTTCGAGTTCTGTTACCACGGGACGACGGCGGCCAGCCCGCCCGCCGCCAGCTACGGCGACGACAAGCTATGCGTGCGGGACGCCGACGGGACGGACGGGACCTGAGGAACGTTCAAGGCCGGGGCGATCTGCCACTGGTGGCCATCTCGACCGGGACCGCCTGCCCCGAGATCAAACGTATTATCCACATGATATGCAACCTGTAACTTGTTGAAAATAAACTATTTGTGGCTAGTCGTGCCTGCGAGCGACATTCGGCGCGGCCCTTGCTCCTTTAACCTCCGCCGGGGCATACGACCTGAGTCCGGGTGCCGATGCTCCTGGCAAAGGAGGTGTGTCATGCGTACCCGTTTCAATTCGTCGCCCGCACGACCCTTCGCGGGGGCGACGTCGGTGTTGGCGGTCGCGGTCCTGCTCGGCGGGTGTGCGACTACGCACATGGCGATCCGCCACGGGGAGTTGGCCACGCAGACCGAGGTGACCGAGTCCGTGTTCCTTGACCTGCGCACCGGGCTGGCCCCCACGGTCTACATCTCGGTCCAATCCACGATTCCACAGGAGACGCTCAACGGGACCGAGGTCCACGTGCGGCCCACGCTGGACATGGGGCTGAGGGACGCCGGCTACGTGGTCGTCGATGATCCGCTCGAGGCGACGTACATCTTCCAGGTCAACCATCGGAGTCTGGTCGAGTACGATCTCGGAGAGGAGAACTCGTTAGGCGACGCGATGGGGTCGGCGTTCGCTGCCGGACTGGCCGCCGGCGTGATCACCGACGCGGTCTTCTCCGATGCGGGGGCGGAAGTCGGCATCGCGGTCGGGATCATCGGGTTCCTCCTCGACTCGTACAACAAGCACGTGGCTCACACGCTCACGACGGACATCATGCTGACCGAGACGGTGGCCCTCTATGACGAGGAGCCAGAAGTTCTGTATCACCGGACGCAGATCGTGAACGGGGCCTCGAAGATGAACTTGAAGATCAACGAGTCGCTGCCCTCGATGATCCGGCAGCTCTCCGGGACGCTCGTCGGGATGCTACCCGAGCGGGGCGAGCCGTCGCTCGGCCAACGCTAGTCTGAGCGCATGCGCCCCCTTTTGGCCGGGCGCGCCGGGAGTCGGGTCGCTTCGCCGCTGCAGGGATGCGGTATTGTCACGTACCTTCCACCGGTTCGAGTGGTTCGGTCACGCCGACAAGAGGCGCCCCGCCATGAGACTCAGATTCGCTTCCGCGTTCGCTCCGGTCGCAATCGCGATCGTCGTTGTCTCCTGTAGTCCGGGAGCCGATTCGGCGTCGGGCATCGTCGTCGACAACGACGACATCGGGGGCGTCGTGACGAGCGCCGCGGGACCGGAGGCCGGCGTGTGGGTCATCGCCGAGACGGACGATCTCGGCACCCGCTTCGCGCGGATCGTCGTCACGGACGATGAGGGTCGATACCTCGTCCCCGACCTGCCCGAAGCCGGCTATCGGCTCTGGGTGCGGGGCTACGGTTTGATCGATTCCGATCCGGTCCCGGGGGAGCGTGGCGCGCTGGTAGACCTGAACGCGACCGTTGCCCCCGACGCCGCCGCGGCGGCACGGGTATATCCGGCCGCGTACTGGTACGCGATGATGGGACTGCCCACCGAGGAAGAGGTCGCGGAACTCGACGGCGGCCTGAACGAGTACCTGACCTGGGTGAAGAACATGGGGTGCATCGGCTGCCACCAGCTGGGCAACGAGGCCACCCGTACGATTCCCGCGGTGCTGGCGGACTCGGAGTCTTCGGAAGACGCGTGGTTGCGCCGCATCTCGGGCGGCCAGGCCGGGCGTAGCATGGTCGGCACCGTCAATCGACTCGGGGGTCTCCCGATCAAGTACATGGCGGAGTGGACCGACCGGATCGCATCAGGAGAGCTGCCTGCTCACACCCCCGAGCGCCCGGCAGGCGTCGAGCGCAACGTGGTCGCCACCGTGCGCGACTGGTCGAGCCCCCAATTCTACATGCACGACCTTTCCGGAACCGACCGACGCGATCCGACGGTGAACGGCTACGGAAAGCTCTACGGCGCCCCCGAACTCAGCACGGACGAGATGCCGATTCTCGACCCGGTCGCGAACGAAGCGACCGTGTTCGACCTGCCGGTTCGGGACGAGGATACGCCCACGACGAACGAGACCCCCGCCTTCGCCCCGTCGCCCTATTGGGGGGAAGAGAGGATCTGGGACAGCCGCGCGAACGTCCACAACCCGATGCTCGATCAGGATGGTCGTGTGTGGCTTACCGCGCGGGTCCGTGGGCCCGAGAATCCGGCGTTCTGCCGTGAGGGCTCGGACCACCCCTCCGCGCAGCTCTACCCGAAGGAGCGGACGGGTCGCCATCTGTCCGTCTTCGACCCGGAAACGGAGGAGTATACCTTCGTCGACACGTGCTTCAGCACCCACCACCTGCAGTTCGCTTACGGCGATGACAACATCCTGTGGACGAGCGGTGGCGGGGATGTCGTGGGGTGGCTCGACACCAACCGGTTCCTGGAGACGGGAGACGCGGCGGGATCTCAGGGATGGGCGCCCCTCATCCTGGACCACAACGGAAACGGCGAGCGGGACAACTGGACCGAGCCGGGAGAGGATCCGGACCCGGCGCTCGACCGACGGATCCCGAACGGGTTCTACGCCGTGATGCCCGAGCCTCGCGGCGATGCGATCTGGGGTTCGAACGCGTTCCGATACCCGGGGTCGATAACCAGACTGATGCCCGGTTCCAATCCGCCGCGGACGTCTCTGGCGGAGGTCTATTACCCACCGCTGCCCGGGTTCGCCGTGCGCGGGGCGGACATCGACAAGACCGGGGTCGTCTGGACTTCGCTCGGGAGCGGTCATCTCGGCGAGTTCGATCGCAGCAGGTGCGAGGGGCCGCTGAACGGTCCCGAGGCTGACGGAAACCACTGCCCGGAGGGCTGGACCCTCCACGACCTACCCGGTCCGGGGTTCGCGGACCTGCCCGAGTTCAGCGTCGAGTCCAGCTACTACACCTGGGTGGACCAGCACAATTCGCTGGGGCTCGGGGAAGATGTCCCGATCGCGACCGGCAATCTGTTCGATGGCGTGCATGCCCTCGTCGAAGGAGAGTTCGTCACCCTCAGGGTCCCGTATCCGATGGGGTTCTACACCAAGGGCTTCGAGGGCCGAATCGACGACCCCGATGCCGGGTGGAAGGGCCGGGGGCTGTGGGTTCCGGAAGGCGGGCGCACTCCGTGGCTCAAGGAGGGCGGGAAGGGGTCCAGGCCGATCGTGGTGCACTTCCAGGTCCGCCCGAACCCGCTGGCCCGGTAGATGGAAGCGTCGCCTCGCTTCAAAGGGCTTGGAACCCGGCTCCTGGCCGAGTTCGCGGTCGTGGTGCTCGGTGTGACGATCGCGCTGTGGGCGGATGGCTGGGCCGCCGAACGGCGCGAGCGTACCGTCGAGATCGCCCGCCTTCGGGCGCTCCAGGATAACATCACACAGACGCTGGCAGCGCTCGATGCCGCTCGCGAGGAGGCGAAGGGGGCGGGCGCTGCGCTGCGTGAACTCGTGACTCGCTCCGAATGGACCTCGGAGGAGCTGCAGGCGGCCGTCATGTATGGTGCGACCTACGGGCCGACGTTCACCTCCGAGATGGACGTGTACGAAGATCTGAAGAGCTCTGGCGAGCTGGCCCTGCTCACCGATCCCGACGTGCGACGGGCGCTCTCCGCCGTCGAGTCTCGCATCGAGACCGTCGAGGCGAGCCAGGCCGACCTGTCGTTCGTCCAGCAACTCAACCTGGACACCTACCTGATGGACCGGACCGATCTTCGCCCGCTGTTTCGGGAGTGGCTCGACCTGGAGGACGCGTTCAGTGACGTGGAGCCGGACTTCGACTTCGTGACGGATCGGGAGTTCGTAAACCGCGCGCTCTTCAAGCTGGACCTGGTTCGCTATCTCGATGACGAGTACGCGGGTGCCGAGCACGCGTTGGTTGCTGCCCGACAGGCCATCGACCGACAACTCGGCTCTTAGGATCTGCCGCTCGTCCGCCATTGTGGCCCTGCAGGTGCGCCCCGATCTTCGGTGACCCGGGCCGGCTTGTTTGCCGCCCCACGCTCGTGAGACCGTGGCCGAGGAAAGCCGATGCAAGCGAATCATACGGCCGCCGAAGAGGCGGCGAAGAAGAAGCGAGTACTCGACTTGGCCGTGGATGTCGGCGTGCGGCTCGCGGTCGTGGCGGTGCTCGTCGCCTGGTGCTTCCACATCTTCCGGCCGTTCCTGATCCCGATCGTCACAGGGATCATCATCGCCGTAGCGGTCGAGAGTCCCTACCAGCGACTCCTCAAGCTCGTGGGTGGACGGAGAGGCCTGGCGGCGACGATCTTCGCGCTCGCCGCGATCGTCCTCACCATCCTCCCAACGTTTCAGGTGGTCGACTCGGTCGTCCGATCGTCGGTCGGGCTGGCGGACCAGCTCCAGGCGGAGACGATCGACGTACCTGCTCCGAACGAAAGCGTTCGTGACTGGCCGCTGATCGGAGGGCGGGTCTACGACGCATGGGCGCTTGCCGACGCAGATCTGCGAGCCGCGGCGGAGCGGTTCTCGCCGCAGCTGAGAACCATGGGCGGTTGGGCTCTCACCAAGATCCGGGGACTGCTCGGCGCGGTGTTGCACCTGGTTCTCGCGTTGATCATCGCCGGAATCATGCTCGCATACGCGCCGGGTGGCGTGTCCGCGACGGAGGGTATCTTCGCCCGCCTCGGAGGCGACCGCGGCGCGGGCATGGTGGCGCTGATCGCCGCGACCATTCGAAGCGTGGCGGTCGGGGTCCTTGGCATCGCCCTCATCCAGGCCGGTCTCGTGGGACTGGGATTCTTCCTGGTCGGCCTTCCGGGCTGGGGCGTCTGGACGATCTTCGTATTGTTCGCGGGGATCCTCCAGCTTCCGGCGTTGCTCATCACCATCCCTGCGATCGCCTACGTATTCTCGACCGGCGACAGCACGGTCACGGCGATCATCTTCGCCGTCTGGAGCGTCGCGGCCGGCACGAGCGATATGTTCCTGAAACCGGTCCTTCTCGGTCGGGGGCTGGACGTGCCGATGCCGGTGATTCTGATCGGAGCGATCGGTGGCATGATCGTGTACGGGATCATCGGTCTGTTCATTGGGGCGGTCGTGCTCGCGGTCGGCCACGAGCTCTTCATGGCGTGGCTCCGGGCGGAGCTTGCCGAAGCGGACGAGGCAGCCGAGGCGACTGCCGGCGTCGCCGAGCCGGCCTGACGTGGAAGGCACTGCTTCGGCACCGACCGCCGGGGGCGGAAAGGACCCGGTGCGCCGGCGCGTCCTCGTCGTGCTCGCGATCGCCGCCGCGGTGTTCGTGTGGTACGTGCTTGCCGACCGGCACACGCCGTTCACCGACCAGGCGCGTCTCCAGGCCCTGATCGTACCGATCGTTCCGGAGGTGGGGGGGGCGATCACGGAGATCGATGTCCGCCTGCACTCGACGGTCGGGGCCGGCGAGCGGCTACTCCAGATCGATCCCCGCCCGTACGAGCTGGCCGTGGAGTCGGCGAGAGCGGCCCTCGAGGACGCGCTCCAGCAGGTAAGCGCCCAGAGCGCCGGCGTCGAGGCCGCCGTCGCGCAACTCGGGGTGGCCGACGCGTCGCTCGACCGCGCGCAGCGGAACTACGACCGGGTCGACGCGATCCAGCGGCAGAACCCGGGAGCCCTGTCGCAGGCCGACCGCGACCAGACGGAGACGGCCCTCGAGTCGGCGCAAGAGCGTCGGGCTGCGGCCCTCGCGAACCTCGAGGCGGTTCGCAGGCAGCTGGGCGTCGAGGGCGAAGGGAACCCCCGGGTGCGCTCGGCGATCGCAGCGCTGGAGCAGGCCGAACTGAACCTCGCGTTTACGACAATTACGGCCCCATCGCAGGGCGCTGTCGAGAACTTCACGGTCGACGTCGGCCATTTCGCCGCTCCCGGCCAGCCAGTCGGGACACTGATCACGACGAACGACATCTGGCTTCAGGCTGATCTGCGCGAGAACAACCTCGCGCACATCGATCCGGGCGATGCCGTGGACATCGTGCTCGACGTGGCCCCGGGTCGCGTATTCCAGGGCACCGTGCGTAGCGTCGGGTTCGGCGTACGGACGGGTCGGACCGGGTCGCGGGGCGAACTCGAGCAGGTCTCCGGGTCGAGCGGCTGGCTGCGCGAGCCGCAACGCTTCCCGGTGGTGATCACGTTCGAATCGGAGGGAGTCGTCGGCTTGCTCCGCGTCGGGGGCCAGGCCGACATCGTCGTGTACACGGGCCGGCGTCCCGTGCTGAACGCGATCGCGTGGCTTCGTCAGCGTTTCGTGAGTCTTCTCTCGTATGTCCGGTAGCGTCATGGCAATGGCGTTCGGTCGCGGCGCCTGGAGGCACGACCGACGGACCGTCCGCACCTTCCGGTATGCTTTCGGGGCGATGCTAGCCATGGCCCTCGCGATGGGGATCGACTGGCAGCTGGCGTACCTGACGCCGGTGTTGGCGATCAACCTGCTTGGCACCGGCCGGCCCCGCCCCTCGGCGAAGTTCATGGTGGGCGTGCCCCTGGCGCTGGGCGTCGTCGGCCTCTTCGGAGTCGTTCTGAGCTCGGCGCTGCTTTCCTATCCCGTCGTGTTCCTCCTGGTGGACGGACTGATCGTCTACCTGCTGTATTACGCCGTCGCGCTCGGCCGGCCGCCGATGCTGGTCGCGCTGGTGCTCATCGGTGCCACGGTCATCCCGGTGGTCGGTCTCATGTCCTCGGCGCTCGCCGTCGCGGTCGCGAAAGGCCTCGTCATGGGTGCCGGGGGCGCGCTGATCGTCGTCTGGGTGGCGCACACGCTGTTTCCCGATCCTCCGGAGGGCGAGAGGGAAGCAGCCGGGGAGGGAAGCGGGCCGAGCCCCGTGCTCGGGCGTGAGGAGGCGGCCACGTGGGCCGGGGTCACGACCCTCGTGATCTTCCCGCTGGTGTGCTTCTTCTTCCTGACGGGCAGCACCGCGGTCATCGTGCTCGTGTTCGTAGCGATGCTCAGCGTACGTCTCGACACCCAATCGGGCGTCCGCGCGGGGAAGGCGCTCATCGTCGGCAACCTGCTGGGCGGCCTCGTCTCGATTCTGATGTACGAGTTGCTCGTGATCGTGCCCCAGTACGGGTTCATGCTGATTCTCACGCTGCTCGGCGGGCTGATCTTCGGGGGGCGCACGTTCTCTGGTGCGAAGACCGGGCCGCTGTGGACCATGGCCTTCCAGACGGCGATCCTCATCGTCGCGTCGACCACGAGCATCTTTGGGGAAGCCGACGCGAAGGCGGTGACACGAGTCGTTCAGATCAGCGCGGCCGTCGGGTACATAGTGCTCGCGTTTTCGGTGATCCCCCACCTCATGCGCCGGAAGGCGGTCGCGAATGCGGTGGCCTGAGGCCTCGAGGCTCATCGTCTTGGCGCTCGTCGCACCGGCGCTCGTCGCGTGCACGGTGGGCCCCGACTACGCACGGCCGGTGACCCCCGAGCACGTCGAGTACCGCGAGGAGGTGACGCCCGTCGCGGTCGCGGACACGCTCGCCCCGCCGCCCGCACCGTTGCCATCCGTCGAGTCCGTCGTCGATCTGCCGTGGTGGGAGCTGTTTCGCGACCCGGTCCTCCAGGACCTCATCGAGACTGCCCTCGCAAACAACCGGGATCTCGCGGTGGCGAGGGCTCGGGTCGAGGAGGCTCGCGCCGCCCTGGGCTTCCAGAGAGCGAACCTGATTCCGCGCGTGGACGCGATCGCATCGGGCGACCTGGACGACACGACCGCGGAGGGAGGCGTCGATGCGACCGGCGTCGTAGGGGCTGCGGTCAGCTGGGAGGCGGATCTGTTCGGCCGGCTGCGCCGGACCAACGAGGCTGCGCTTCGAGATCTGCTCGCTACCGAGGAGGTGTTCCGAGGTGTAACGGTCGCGCTCGTCGCGCAGGTGGCCGACCAGTACCTGCTTTTGCGCGACCTCGACAACCGGCTCGTCGTCTCTGAGGAAACAGCCGACGCCCGCCTTACCAGCCTGGAGATCCTGCGGGTCCGCTACTCCGCGGGGATGATCTCAGAGGTCGAGGTCAACCAGGGCGAGATCGAGCTCGCGATCGCCCGATCGGCGGTGGAGGCGTTCCAGCGGCTGCGCGGACAGGTCGAGAACGTGCTCGCGTTCCTCATCGGGTCACCTCCCAGCGTGATCCCCCGAGGCGCGTCCCTCGCTGACGACATGCTTCCTCCTGATCTGCCGGCCGGGCTCCCTTCGGACCTTCTCGATCGGCGACCCGACATCCTCGCCGCCGAACACGCGCTCGCTGCCCAGACCGCGCGTATCGGTGTCGCGGAGGCGCTCAAATACCCGTCCGTCACCCTGTCCGCGAATCTGGGAGCCAGCTTCGCCAGCGTGTCCGCCGGGTTCCTGAACATGGCGGCCGATCTGTTCGCTCCGCTGTTCAACGCCGGCCAGAACGACCGGCGTGTCGAAATCGAGATCGCGCGGACCCGACAGGCTCTCGCGACCTACGAGCAGACGATCCTGACCGCGTTCCGCGAGGTCGAGAACGCCATGATCGCGGTCCATCGTTACGAGGCGGAGTATCGACAGCGGCTCCTCCAACTCCAGGCGGCGCGCAACGCCGCCACGCTTTCCTGGGCACGGTACGAGGGCGGGATGACAAGCTACCTGGAGGTGCTCGACGTGCAGCGGTCCGAGTTCTCTGCCGAGCTCGCGGCGTCGGAGGCACTCGGGCTCCGGCTATCGTCGCTGGTGGACCTGTACCGCGCACTGGGCGGCGGGTGGACCGCGCCGGAGGATCCGGCAGCCGAGCCCGAGGGCGTCGAGTAACGACCGGCGCGCCAAGGAAACGGACGCTCTGCACCATTTCCTCTGCTCGGCGTTCCACCCGAAGGAACCACCGTCGGTCGCGGTGGGGCTGGCGATCGCGCAAACACTCGGCGCGCTCCTGAAGGTAATTCGTCATCGCGAGTCCCTGCGCACTCGCTTCATCGAGGGCCAAACGGCCGGCTAGTCCGACGGATCGGCTGACGACGACGGCCGACGCGCCTACCGACTCGGCCAGTGCAGTAACGTATTCTGGACTCATTCCGCTCCTCAGCTTCGCGACCCGGTGTTCGCTCCAACTCGGCACTGTCGATGACGCCGGGCGACCGCGCTGAGTGTGGTCCGGAATGAGCCCGTTGCACATCGAGCGAGTCCGGCCCTAGGGCGACTCAACCCGGGGCGCGCGCCCCTCCTCGTCACCCTGAAGAAGCAGGAGGGCCGTCACGGTCCCGTCCTCCGCTCGCTCCAGCGAGAACCTGATT
>JBDHIO010000085.1:0-5488 GCA_039587355.1 Gemmatimonadota bacterium
CATGTTCGTGTCGTCGAATGCGACGAAATCGCGCTGGACACCGGCCACGCTGACCGCGAACACGAACGCGGTGCGCCGGTCGAAGTAACTGTCGAACCCGACGAGGAAGTTGTCGGCGGTCACATCCTGATCCCTGCGGGCCAGTCGGTTGATGATGCCCGAGGGCTCGGAATCGTACATGCGCGCCCCGACGTAGATCGCGCTCTCCGTATACAGGACGCGAACTTCCGTCGGTTGGGTCGCCGGTACTCCGGGGTTGGGCCGAAACTGGACGAAGTCGGTCGCGACGTCCGCGTTCAGCCAGGCGGAGTCGTCGAGACGTCCGTCGATGCGGGGGGCCTCTTCGGCCCGCGAGGCGCGCAACCCCGGGGCCCTGGTCCGGCCGGACCCGACCGAGGTCGCCGTTCCGGCGTCGAGTGCTCCCTGGGCCGCGAGGCCCGAGGGAGCGAGAACTGCGACGCTGAAGAGCGCCGCCCGCAGACATCTATGCACAGCACCACCACTGTCATCGTAATCAGCGTTCGACTGGCTGGCCGGGCCGCCCTGCCTCGGCCGTCACGCGGAGTTTGACACCCGCGGACGATTCGATGGTTGCAGGCCTTCCGGCTTCCAGTTGGACGAGTGGTGGCGGGTTGGAGTTTCGAGCCTCAGCCGTCGTCGCGCATCCGCGCGAGCTCGGCCTCGGCGGCGATGAACCCGAAAGACGCCCATTGCCCGGTCGAGAGCACCTGCTCCAGCGCCTCGAGCGCCTCGGCCTCCCGCCCGTTGTAGAGGTGCCAGTTCGCCACACCGTACCCGACCGTGGCGCTACCGAGCGCGTCCTCCTGACCGCCCCACAGCTCACCCGGGCCGATCTCTCCCCTGTACATGAGCAGGAGATCGTGGTAGCTGCCGTTCTCGAAGACGTCCAGATCGGCAGTGATCGGCTCGAGCACCGCCGCGGCCTCGACGTCGCGCCCCAGACGCCGTAGCGCCATGTACTTCCAATGCGAGATCGCGACCAGCTGGTCGGGGTTCGTGGTCACCGCCAGGTATTCCTCGTAGGCGTCGAGGGCGGCCTCGAAGTTCCCCTTCAGGTAGTGGGCGAGTCCGTAGTGGTACCAGATGTTGGACTGCAGGGTGCTGGTCGGGATCCCGCGCGAGTTCGGAGCGCCGTCCGGTTCCACTTCATCGGGGTGCCCGGCGATCAGTTCCGCCGCGCGTCGGTAGTCCTCGAGCGCGCTGTCGAACTCCCGGACGCTGATGTAGCGGTGCCCACGGTGCCGATACATGCGCGCGTCGTCGGGGTGCAATTCGACTCCCGACGTGAACACCTCGATCGCGTGGCGATACTCCTGCAGGTAGCCGAGCCGGCGCCCGACCCAGATGATCCCATCGGCATCCTCGGGATCGGCCTCGTGTATCGCCATTGCCTCGTCGAGATTGGCGACGAGCTGCGACTCGGCGTCGGCGGAGACCGAAGCACGCAGGGTGTCGCCGAGCAGCGAGATCGCCTGCACGCCTTCGGGCAGTGCGCTCGGTTGCTCGGTCTCGTTCACGGCGGCGGACGGCGCCTCCTCCGTCGTTTCCGCGACGTCACAGGCGGCCAGCGAGCCGAGAGACAGGGCGCAGAGCAGCGAGATCTTCGATTCGACGCGCATTCTTCACCTCCGTGCGTGCGGGGTGCCCGCAAAACCTGCGAGCGTCGTCATCCGTATGGTGCCCTGGGTTCGAACGGGGCGTGGCGGCCCTCCGCCGTCCCCGACAGGTTCTGAGAACAAGTGACCGGACGAAAGGCCTAGAACATGACCGCTGATACCACCGAAGCCGAAGCCGTCGAGACCGAGACGACCACCGAGGAGCACAAGGTGCGAGGGGACAACCTCGTCGCCAAGGTGAAGGAGTTGATCCGCGAGGGGAATATCCGCCGGATCACGATTCGGAACGACGACGGCAAGGAACTGATCGAGATTCCGCTCACGATCGGCGTTGTGGGAACGCTCCTGCTGCCGGCGTGGGCCGCGATCGGCGCGATCGCAGCTCTCGTGACGAACTGCTCCATCGTCGTCGAGCGGGCGGACGAAGAATAGGGAACGGCCTCCCGGCGCTTCATGCGCCCGGGAGGCCATCTCCTTCCATCCGTCGGGCGGCGACGCCTAGCACCACCGTACGCGGACCCGGTACTCCACCGTGGTTTCACCGCGTGAGGGAACGTTCACGTCGAACCGGAACGTGTGTGCGTCCACCTTCGTCGCCCGGTGCGTCGTCTCGAGGATGTCCCAGTCTCCGCCGATCGGTTCGACGATCTGCACCTGGACACCGTCGTCCTTGTGGTTCCTGAGTTCGACCTCCCAGGTCGATTCCGACACGCAGCTCGACACGACGGTGTAGTCCATCTGCCGCCGATCGCCCACGACGTCGAAGGCATCACCCATGCGAATCCGCACGGTCTCGTCACGCGGCGTGTGATCGATCAGGTCCTCGCCGATGAACTGCTGCGCGCCGGACGAGTCCTCCTTGTAGACCCGGACGACGCCCGCCGGCAGCGGCATGCCGAGCCGGTTCTCCTCGGCGTTCTCGAAGTCGAGGAACACTCCGACCTTCTGGTTCGACATCACCTCGCCGTACGACCCGCGGTAGTAGTAGGACGCCCCGTAGAAGATCAGCCGCTTGTCGATGCCGAACTCCTGGGCCTCGAGCAGGGTGACCTGCTTCTGCTCGCTCTGCCTCAGATCCGTGGGCCGCCCCAGGGTATAGAGGTGGTACTCGAAGAACCCTTCCTCGGTGAACGCGCGATCCGCGGCCACCTGCATCTCCGCGGCCATGCTGGCCTTCCGCATCATCTCGTCTCGCCCACCGAGCCTCTGCACGTCGCCCGCGACGAGTTTGAGCTTCGCGTTCTCGTACGTCGCCCCGGAGTTGTTCGTGAGCGTCACCCATCCGAGCAGATCGGCCTCGGAGTCGTCCTCCGAAATCACCATGACGTAGTCGGACTTCCAGTTGAGCTGGTTCGTCAGATACGAGACCTCGAGCCGCTGACGCTCGCTACGGCTGTTCGCCAGCCAGACGAGGGTCGGTTCGGCGATGAGGTTTTCGGGAACCTCCGGGAACGCGATGCGGCCCGGGTAGTTGAACGTGATCTCGTCCCCGATCCTGAGGATCGTCCCGTTGTTCACCGACAGGACCTCGGCCTCGATGGCCTCCTCCTTCTCGGTCTCGGGGTTGTACCGATACACCGTAACCGTCCGGCCCACGTACTTCTCCAGGAGCTTCTGCGGGCTCAACAGGTCGTACTGGTAGTTCTGTTCGAGCACGTCGAAGCGGTTGCTGAGCGGCCGAATGTGCACGGTCTCCGTCTGGATGGCCGACGCGACGTCGCCGTACTCGAGCTCGATAGCCCCCACACCGAGGGGGATCGCCCGGACCTCGCGCACGAGTCCGAAGTTCTGGTTGTAGACGGTGATCGAGACCGACTCGCGGTCCCCGCCGTCGGAGCGGAACCGCGGGATGGACCCGTCGCCGCCCGTTGTCGTATCAATCGTGGCGACGCTCGTCAGCCCGACGGGCGTCGGCTCGTCCGGGGTGTTCCCGGTCGAGACTCCCGTCAACGTCGCGATCCCTGCAAGCAGCGCCGTCCCAATGCCATACCGGATCATGGATATTCTCTCTTGGCTCGTGTCGCCCGTCGGACACCCGGGGGCTCCGTGCGATAGGACGCCGCGGCCGGCCGGACTTGCACACACCCCGCCGTTCGACGGTACTTCGACGCGGGTCGACCGGGTGGCTCGACGCCCGCATGTTGGAGGCATGACCACCATGATCCCCGGACCTCGCGCCCTTCGGCGGCCGTTGGCACGCATCGCGCCGGCCCTGGTCGCCCTGCTGTGTCTGGCCGCGCCGGCGGCCGGTCAGGATCGGCGGGCGTCGCTCGGCGAGTTGAGCAGTTCCTTCGAGGATCTCGCGGCGCGGGTGAGCCCGTCCGTCGTCCAGATCTTCGCGAGCGGCCTGTCAATCCGAAGATCCGCTCAGCCAACGGGGCCGGAGGGAGTCGTCTCGAGGCAGAGCGCGTCCGGATCGGGCGTCATCGTGGACTCGCTGGGCCACATCGTGACGAACGCGCACGTCGTCGCGGGGGCGACCCGGGTAGAGGTGTCGCTTCCCGGTCGCGTTCCCGCCTCGGGAGAGTCGATCCTGGAGGGCCGCGGTGCTCTCGTGCGGGCCCGTGTCGTCGGCATCGATCCCGAGAGCGACCTGGCGGTCCTGAAGATCGAGGCGATCGCTGAGGAGCAGCTGCCGTTCGTCTCGTTCGGTGACTCGGACGGCCTCGAGCAGGGCGAGCTGGTGTTCGCGTTCGGGAGTCCGCTGGGTCTGCAGAACTCCGTGTCGATGGGCGTGGTCAGCGCGGTCGCGCGGCAACTCGAGCCCGAGAGCTCGATGATCTACGTCCAGACGGACGCTGCCGTGAATCCCGGCAACAGCGGGGGGCCGCTCGTGAACACCGCGGGCGAGCTCGTCGGCATCAACACGCTGATCTTCTCGCGCTCGGGGGGAAGCGACGGTCTGAGCTTCGCCGCCCCCTCGAACATTGTCCGCAACGTCTTCACACAGATCAGGGACAACGGCCGCGTGCGACGGGGCATGATCGGTGCGCGGGCCCAGACGGTGACTCCGCGTCTCGCTGCGGGGCTGAGACTCCCCCGTCCGTGGGGCGTGATCCTGAGCGACGTGACGCCGGGCGGCCCGGCGGCTCTCGCCGGACTCCGCGTGGGTGACGTCATTCTGCGTCTCGACGGAAAGCTGATGGAGAACGGACGCCAGTTCGACGTGAACGTCTACCGGTACACGCCGGGATCGCGCGTCACCCTCGAAGTCTACCGCGAGGAGCAGGCGATGACGTTCCAGGTGGACGTGATCGAGCGGCCCGAGTTCGCGGATCCGTTGGCCGCCGCCCTGGCCTCGGGTCGGAATCTTGTCGAAGAGCTCGGGGTGTTCGCGGTGGATCTGGCGGGTGTGTTTCAGCATCTGCCGGGACCGCGAAGCCGTCGGGGGGTCGTCGTCGCGGCCCTGCTCGACCGGCTGGGTGAAACCGGTGCGTTCGAGACGGGCGACGTGATCTACTCGGTGAACCGTCAGCTGATCGGAAACGTCGCCGAGCTCCGACTGCTCCTCTCGCAGCTACGGGAGGAGAGTACCGTCGTCTTCCACCTGCAGCGCGACGGCGAGCTGTTGTTTCAGGCGGTGGACGTGGACTGGTAGGCGCCGGGCGAAATCGACTCGGCCCGACGTCCGGCCCGTCGGGCTACCAGCGGATCAGGGCGCTCCCCCACGTGAATCCGGATCCGAACGCCGTCAGACACAGCAGGTCACCCTCGTTCAGACGCCCTTCCTCCACGCATTCGTGCAACGCCAGGGGGATGCTCGCGGCCGTCGTGTTCCCGTAGCGCTGGATGTTGTTGTACACGCGATCATCCGGAAGCCCCAGCGCACGCTGCACCATCTGCGAGATTCG
>JBDHIO010000012.1:0-102999 GCA_039587355.1 Gemmatimonadota bacterium
CCAGATCAGCCTCGTGGGCGTCGATCAGTCGCTCGAGCGACAGGGTGCGGTTCCGAACGCTGTCGCTCAGGGCGGCGACCCAGGCGGCACGTCGAAACGCCCGCATAGCCCGGTCACCGTCCCGTTCCACCACTTCATCCGTGGCGCTGGCAAGACCGCTCTGACCATCGGCGAGCGCGGCTTCGCCGGCAGCGAACGTCCGGGGCGCCAGTTCCGAGGCGCCCGCGGAGAGAGCGACCTGTCTCGCGTTCCCGACGGTACCGAGGAGCCGGTCGCTGCGGGCGGCCGCATGGGCCCGGCGATACAACTCGGCCGTTCGACGATCGGTCTCGGCGATCCCGTCGAAGTCGTCGCGTTCCGCATCCCGGCCGCCCCGCGCGAACGCCTCCTCGGCTGCTTCCCAGGCCGGGGGAACCCGCCGCTCGGCATCCTCCTCCATCGCGCGACGTCGGGCCGCCAGCGACTCGTCGAACCGACCCCGGACGCGGTCGGCGGTGGCCTCGGCGACCTCGAGGGCCTGCTCTGCCCGCGACAGTCGCTCGCGGGCATCGTCGGCGCCGTCCGCGACCCTGCGCTGCGCATCTCGCAACCGGTCCGCCGCCTCGTCGTACGCCCGTGGCGCGAGGAGATGGACCGCGGCGCCCTGCGCCGCTTCGTTGCGCCGCTCAAGATCCGCGAGCCGCTCGGAGGGGGACTGCGCGACAGCCCCCGTGGCCCCGATGGCTAGCAGTATTCCCGCGATACGGCCGGTTTGGCGGCATCTGATCATCATGGATTGAACGCTCTCGCGTGCGAGTTTCGGGGAGAACCGGGGCTTCCTCGGCGGTCGCGGGGCACACCTTTCGCCGCCGACCGCTCTTCGAATGGCGAAGCCTCGGGGACCACGACATTATACACGACGATTATACACTCGACCCCGTTCACGCGGCTCGGGCCGCTCCTGCCGAATGCGGCCCGTCGACCGGGGACGAAACCGCTCGCCCAACAAATCGGAGGACCGTCGATGGAGACGATGACCGCGCAGCCGGCCGAGACTCGGGCCGATCGCGTCGCCGGAGAGGCTCGCCCACAGCCCCTCTCCGGAATACACGGAACGTTCAGAACGCCGGCGCCGATCAACGAGCCCGTGCTTGATTATGCACCCGGCAGCCCCGAGCGGGCCGAACTCGCAGCCGAGATTGCCCGACAACGGGCGCAGGTGATTGAGATTCCGGTGATCATCGGAGGCGAGGAGGTCCTCACCGGTGACATGCACGATGTCGTCATGCCCCACGACCACGGACACGTGATCTCACGCTGTCACATGGCCGCCGAGACCGAGGCGCAGGCGGCGATCGAGGCAGCACGGGACGCGTGGCAGGACTGGTCGAACTGGAACTGGGAGGATCGCGCCGCGGTGCTCCTCCGCGCGGCCGACCTGCTGGCGGGACCGTGGAGAGCTCGGCTCAACGCCGCCACGATCAACGGCCAGAGCAAGACGTCCATGCAGGCCGAGATCGACGCCGCATGCGAGCTGATCGACTTCTGGCGCTTCAACACGCACTTCTCGCAGAAGGTGTACGCCGAGCAGCCGATGTCCTCGCCGGGCGTCTGGAACCGCATGGACCACCGGCCCCTCGAAGGGTTTGTCTACGCGGTCAGCCCGTTCAACTTCACGGCGATCGGCGGCAATCTGATCACCGCGCCGGCGCTGATGGGGAACGTGGTCATCTGGAAGCCGGCGACGACGGGCATTCTCTCCTCGTACTACGTCATGCGTCTGCTGGAAGAAGCCGGGATGCCGCCGGGAGTGATCAACTTCCTCCCCGGCCACGCCGCCCGGATCAGCGACGTGACGATGTCCAGCCCCGATCTGGCGGGCGTCCACTTCACCGGCTCGACGGGGACCTTCCACATCCTGTGGAAGCAGGTCGCCGAGAACCTCGAGAAGTACAACACGTACCCGCGTCTCGTGGGCGAGACGGGCGGGAAGGACTTCATCGTCGCGCACGAGTCGGCCGATCCGCAGCCGGTCGCCGTGGCGATCGTCCGGGGGGCCTTCGAGTACCAGGGGCAGAAGTGCTCCGCCGCTTCCCGCGCCTACATCCCGTCGAACATGTGGGATCAGGTGCGTGAGAGCGTTCTGGAGATGACCGCCGAGCTGAAGGTCGGGGACCCGGGCGAGTTCACGAACTTCATGGGCGCGGTGATCGACAAACCGGCCTTCGACTCCATCACGGAGTACATCGACTACGCCAAGGAGTCGGACGAGGCCGAGATCATCGCGGGGGGCGGATACGACGATTCGAAGGGCTACTTCGTCGAGCCGACGGTCGTCGTCGCATCGGATCCGAAGCATCGGCTCATGTGCGAGGAGATCTTCGGCCCCGTCATCACTCTCCACGTGTACGAGCCGGAGGACTGGTCGGCGACACTGGATCTGGTGGACTCGACGTCGCCCTACGCGCTGACCGGGGCCGTGTTCGCGAAGGACCGTTCGGCTCAGCGCGAGGCCGGGATGCAGCTCCGGCACGCCGCGGGCAACTACTACATCAACGACAAGCCGACCGGAGCGGTCGTCGGGCAGCAGCCCTTCGGAGGAGCGCGGGCGAGCGGCACGAACGACAAGGCGGGCTCGGTGCTCAACCTGCTGCGCTGGGTGTCACCGCGAACGATCAAGGAGACGTTCGACCCGCCGACCGACTATCGATACCCCTTCCTGGCGGGCGACTGATGCCACGGGGCGGACGAACGAGAGGCCGGGCGCATCTCTGGCGTCCAGCCGCGGCCCTGCTGGCACTGGGTCTGATCTGGACCGCGTGCGGCGATGATGCTCCGCCGCCCACGAGTCGCGCCGCGCTGGAGAACGCGACGTATCTGACCGATCTTACCCCTGACGGGAAGGTCGCCCTGATAGGCGGGGGGGTCCTGTTCCCTCGCGGCGGAACGATCGAGCGATATCACCTCATCGAGGCGGGCGAAGGCGATCTGGATGGCGACGAAGTGGTGGATGCCGCGGTCATCCTGGTGGAGTTCTCCGGGGCGTCCGAATTCATCCGGCTCCACGCGCTGTTGAGCGACGGCGAGACGACCGAGGACGTCGCGACCCGCTTTCTCGGGGATCGGATCTTCATCGAGGACCTCCGCATTTCCGACGGCCTGATCGAGGTGGACATGCTCGTCCGGCGACTCGGCGAGAACCCGCAGGCGCGGCCGACCATGCCGATCACGCGCCGTTTCGCCCTGACGCGGACGGGCCTCACGCCGGTCGACCCGCCGGCGACAAGAGAGGGAGGGCCACGGACCATGGGGGCCGGAAGCGCGGCCACCCTGGTGAGCCACGAGTGGATCCTCGAGACGATTCGCATGGGCGACTGGAGTCAGACGACCGATTCGCTCGAGCGTCGGCCCTCGATTCGCTTCGCGACGGAATTGGGAGATGAAACGGCGGGCACGGGCAACCTCTCCGGGTATTCCGGCTGCAACCAGTTCTTTGGCAGCTATACGATCGAGGAGGGCAGCGCGCTGAAGGTGGGACCGCTCGGCGCGACCAGGCGACTGTGCGGGGAGCCGCTGGACGATCTCGAGCAGCGGGTGCTGTCGACGCTCTCCGCGGCGACGACGTTCTCGGTGTCCGGCGACCGCCTGACCATCGAGTTCGACGGCGGCACCCTGTTGTTCGGCGGGGGGGCGGAACTCGTCCCGCCGGCGCCACCCGGGGACCGCGAGCCCCGACCCGAGCCGGGGACCGCCGACCGGAGCAGTTGAACCGGGCCTCGCCGCGCTGCGAATGGCGCGGCGAGGCCGATCGCCTCAGTCCGCAGCCGGCGCGCCCGAGTGAACGGCGAAGCAGGCACCCTGCGGATCGAAGAGCTGCGCGATCTTGTCTCCGCCGGGCACGTCCACCGGGCCATAGATGACCTGTCCTCCCGCGCCCGACGCGGTCTCCACGGCGGCTGCGCAGTCGGGGACCTTCACGTATACCGTCCAGGCCGAGACAGGCGCCTCCGGCGGCTTGTCCATGATCCCGCCCAGCGGCCACCCGCCGGGACGGCTGTACATGTGGTACACGCCGTTCTCGCCCATGTCCATCTCTTCGGTGGTCTCCCACCCGAAAATCTCGGAGTAGAAAGCCCATGCGGCCTCGCGATCCGAGGTGATCAACTCGTTCCACGAGAACGTCCCGTTCTCCGGCGGCACCTCCGGGGGGACGTCGCCCGACGGCTGGTACGCAGCGAACATCGCTCCCTGCGGGTCGGTGAGGATGGTCATCCGCCCGACCTCGGGGATCTCCATCGTCGGCACGACGATCTGCGCGCCCAGCTCGGTGGCGCGCTCCACCGTCGCGTCGATGTCGGGCGTGCCGATGTAGGCGAGCCAGTGCGGAGGCGCGCCCGCCGCGACGGCTTCGCCGGGCAGCGCCATCAGGCCGCCGACCGGAGCCTCGCCGTTCATCCACATGGTGTACGGCTGGTCACCGGCCTCCCACGGCATCGTCGTCCACCCCGTGATCTCCGGATAGAACGCCTTCGCGGCGTCGACGTCGTTGGTCATCAGCTCGTACCAGAGAAACCGGCCGCGATAGTCCGACATGCTGCCCTCCTGTACCACGTGTTTGCTTCCCGCGAGAACCGAAGATATACCGAAGATCGGAACCCTGCCACCGCTCCGGAAGTACTCTATTTCTTGTCCGACGAAGCGACCCGCAGGGATTCGACCGAACCCGCTCGGGACGCTAGATTCATGACCCGCACCCCACCTGATCATTCAACGATTCGGAGCAGGAGTCGATGGCCCGATTCACTGACGAAGAGCTGCAGCGCAAGGTTCAGGAAGGATTCATCGTCGAGTCCGAAGCGGACATGACGGAGACCTACAAGAAGGCCTTGATCACGCAGCTGACCGTGCAGGGAGACACAGAGCTCATGAGCGCGCCGGCCTACTACACGGCCACCAAGGATGCGCCCTCGACGAACACGATGGTGTCCGCCACCGCGATCATTCAGGACGAGCTCGGTCACGCGAACATCGCATATCGGCTGCTCGAGGACCTGGGCGTCGACCGACACTGGCTCCTCTACGAGCGCGACCCCGCGAGGTTCAAGCACCCCTACGGGTTCGATCAGCCGATCGACAACTGGGCGGCACTGGTCTGCGCGCATGCGCTCTACGACCGGGCCGGCATCACGCTTCTCGGCGACGTCCACCGCAACACGAGCTACGGCCCGCTCAAGCGTGGGCTCGTGAAGGTCGGCATGGAGGAGAACTTCCACCTGCGGCACGGCGAAGTCTGGGTGCGGCGTCTGGCGGAGGCCGGCGGACACGCGCGCGAGGCCGTTCAGGAGACGCTGGACTGGATGTTCCCGATGGGGGTGGAGTGGTTCGGCATGCCGGACGACAAGAAGCGGCACAACGCCCAGCTCGACTTCCGGCTCAAGGGGATGACGAACGATCAGCTTCGGCAGACCTGGCTGATGGCCGTCGTCCCGCTGTGCGAGGAGCTCGGATTCGATGTGCCCGCCCACTATGACCCCGAGCTGGATCAGGTCGAGCTCGATTACGAGCTACCCTGCCAGTACGACGTGGAGGCGCGAAGATGGCTGTTCGACGAGACCCTAACGTGGGAACAGGTGTTCGAGCGGTGGAAGGCGCGCGGGCCGATGAACGAGCATTACGTGGACTCGGTTCGTCGGAGCCGATTCGACGTAGAGAAGCTGTTGGCGGCATGAGGCGGCTGAGCGGTGTCGCCGCGGCGACAGGTCTCGTGATCGCGCTCGGAGCGTGCGCTCCCGCCGACGAAACGACGAGCGAGACGCCCGAGATGGTCGAGGAGACCAGCCCCGGTCCCGAACTCGTGCGAATTCAGGACCCCGGTCTCCACCCGGAGGGGATCGAGTGGGATGGCGCCGGCGGGCGGTTTCTCGTCAGCTCGGTGACCCGCGGCACCGTCACAGAGGTCCGCGACGACGGTTCGCATTCGATCTTCATCAACGACCCCGACATCGTCTCTTCCATCGGGATCCACATCGATCGGGCGAACAGCCGGCTGCTCGTCGCCAACTCGAACGTCGCCGCCTTCCAGGGCGGAGATAACCACGCGATGCTCGGCTCGTACGATCTCGAGACGGGCGAGCGAGCCTTCATGGTCGATCTCGGGGCCCTGACGCCGAGTGACCAGCCACAGTTCGCGAACGACGTCACGTCGACCCCGGACGGTACGGCGTACGTCACGAACTACGTGACGGCGGCGATCTACACAGTGACGCCGGCGGGCGAGGCGTCCGTGCTCGTCTCCGGCGACGCGCTGGCGCCGGGCGGAATCAACGGGATCGAGTATCACCCCGACGGCTACTTGATCGCGGCGCAGGTGAACGCCCGCGGCATGATCAAGGTCGGCCTGGACGGGTCCGTGAGCGCCGTCGAGCTCCCCGAGCCCATGGGCATCGACGGAATCGTCATGATGAATGACGGGCGCCTCGCCGTCGTGGCGGGGACGGGCGAGGGGGACGCCGCGATCACCGAGGCGATCATCCTCGCGAGCACCGATGGCTGGCAGACCGCGACGATAGAGGGTCGCTGGCAGGCAGCGACCGACGGGACGACGGCCGCGGTCAGGGGTGACGAGGTCTACGTCGTCGACGCACGGTTCGCCGACATGGGCGGCGAGGCTCCGCACTTCGACATCACGAAGGCGCACTTCGAGTGACCGGTCTGCCCGTCCTCGAGGGGCGCCCCCGATACGAGACGGGGATGAACTTCGCCGCCGTCCTCGCGGAGACGCAGGGACAGCGCGAAGACCTCCCACCACCACCCGAGTTCGACGCGCCCGCGGCCGACCTGGCCGAACGAGCCTGGCGCGCGCTGTACGAGGTGTCCGATCCGGAGTTCCCGATCTCGCTCATCGATCTGGGGCTCGTATACGGGGTCGACGCCGACGAGACTGGACACGTGACCGTGAGTCTCACGTTCACGGCGACCGCGTGCCCGTGCATGGACTTCATCAAGTGGGATGTGAGAGAGAGACTTCTCGAAGAGCCCGGAGTGGAGGGCGTCGGAATCGAGATCGTCTGGGATCCGCCGTGGACCACGGACCGGATCCCAGATCGCGGGCGTCGCATTCTTCGGGCGGCAGGAGTGGCGGTATGAACGCAGGACTGTCTGACGAACGGATCTATGAGGTGTTCGCGCGAAAGAACCGGGCAGACCGGTTTGAGCACGTCGGTACCGTGACCGCGCCGAACGCCGACCTCGCCCGCGTATACGCGTGGCAGACCTACGATGAGGCGAAGTGGTTCGAGATGGCGGTGGCGACGCGTGACTCGTTCTACGCGGTGAACCTCGGTCAGCGACCCTTCACGCTCGGTGGCCCCCCCCCCGTGGGTGAGGGGTCGGCGGCCGACTCGGACTCACCGCCTGGATACGGAACACCGGCATGAGTGAAACGAAGCAGGCCTTCAAATCGGCTTCCGAACTGCCCGAAGACACGAGGACGGCGCTCGGAGCCCTGTTGCTCGCCCTCGCCGACAACAAGCGCGTACTCGGGATCAGATACTCGGACTGGATTCTCGGCGCCCCCGCCGTCGAGGCGGGGATCGCCTGCTCGGCCATGGCCCAGGACGAATGGGGACACGCGCGAATCGTCTATTCGATGCTGAAGGACTTCGGGTTCGACCCGCATCAACTCGAGCACGAGAGACCGGCGGACGAGTACCACAACTCGGGCGTCCTCGACTCCGATGTCTCGTCCTGGCCCGAGTTGATCGCACTCAACTTCCTGCTGGACACCGCCCTGTCCGTGCAGTTCGAGGCCCTCCACGAGAGCCGCTTCGAGCCGATCCACTACAAGGTGCGGAAGCTGCTCGACGAGGAGCGCTTTCACTTCGAGCACGGCCGCGGATGGACCGCTCGTCTCGCGGAGACCGAGGCCGGACGCGAGGCCCTCGCGCAGGCATTCTCGAACGCCTGGACTTCCTGTCTCGCCTGGTTCGGTCCGGACGACGACGAGACGGCCACGACACTGGCGTCCGTCGGCATCGTGAGCGGGGACGCCGCCGCGACACGTGAGCGCTGGCTCCAGAGGATCGGCCCGACGCTGTCCGCGGCGGGAATCGACCTGGTCCGGGAGTCGGACGGCCGCTGGGTCACCGATGCCGAGCCGAACTGGGGGGCCTGGTCGACCTCGCGACGTCGCGTCGCGACCGGCGGACCGGACGAGGACACGCTCGCCCGCGTCCGGGGCGACCGGAACCGCGCGCTGCTGATCGACTGAAACCGGTCATGCCCGACACTGGAGGCGCCCGCAGGCCCCGCGACGAGACCCTCAAGTCGGACGCGCTCCCCGAGAGGGTCGTGTGTCCGTTCTGCGAGAAGGACGACACCGAACAGTTCGCCTCCTTCGGAGGGCAGGCGTCCACGAGCCAGTACTACTGCAACGGCTGTCGCACGGTGTTCGACTTCTTCAAGTGGCGCTGACGCCCGACTGGATCACGGCGGACGGACCGGGCGTCCGCCTGCTCGTCCGGGTACAGCCGCGTGCGAGCCGCACCGAAGTGGCCGGGCCACACGGGGACGCTCTGCGGATCCGGTTGACCGCGCCCCCCGTGGACGGTGCCGCCAACCGTGAACTCACCGCTTTCATCGCCAGGCGGCTGAAGCGGCCGAAGTCATCGGTGACCGTGCTGCGCGGCGAGACCGGCCGTCTCAAATCCCTTTCGATCCCCGAGATCGACCCGGCCGAGGTCGTCGCCGCTCTCTGGCCCGGGTAACCCGGGTTACCCGGGCAGGGCCGCGAGACGGTCCTCGATCTCCTTGAGCCGTTCTCCGGCCTCGGGGACCCCCAGGAAGTTGCCGGCGACGGGCTGCAGTAGTCCGAACAGATAGGCGGCCCGCTCGAGTCCAACGCGTGCTTCCTCGTAGTCCGACGCCAGGGCCGCATCGAGGCCGGCGAGGTACGAGAGCTCCGCCACCAGTCAGCACCGACCTGGGTGGACGTCGCCGCCCGGCGCGACCATCAGCAGCAGCGTCTCGGGAGTCAAGGCGCACGCGAGGTCGTAGTCGAGACCACCGAGACGGGCTGTCTCACGCAGGGTCTCCGCGGCTTCCTCGCGCCCGACCTCCTGTCCGATGATCCGTCGTCTGAGTGCGACCATGATCGTTCCCAGTTGCTCGATCATCCTCATGATGTAGTCGCGTCGGTCCACGGTCCGTATCCTCGTCGGATGTATTCTTCAGATCACTATGGCGACAGGGCGCCATCGATGGTGCCCTACGCTGCGGCGATGCGCGCGTATCAGGACGGCGTCGTCGACGCGGGCTTCCGGCTGCGCAGCAGCCTCGGGGAGGACGAGGTCCTGCCCGCCGGGATCTTCTTTCGCGAAGAGTTCTTCCCTTTCGAGGCGTACGCCCTCGAGCTGGCGCGCGGTCGCGTGCTCGATCTCGGTGCCGGCGTCGGTCCCCATGCCCTCGAGCTCCAGCGCCGGGGACTGGACGTGCTCGCGGTCGACGACTGCGGCCCGCTCGTCGACATCATGCTCGAGCGCGGCGTCCGTCGGGCGATCCGCCGCGATTTCCGCCGGTGGCGCGGCCCGCGCTTCGACACGGTGCTCCTGCTGATGAACGGCGTCGGCCCCACCGCGACCCTGGCCGGCCTCGAGCGGTTCCTCGTATCCGCCGGGGAGTTCCTGGCACCCGGCGGACAGCTGCTGGTCGATTCGGCCGAGGCCGTCCCGGAACCGGCCCGTCCGGACGCGGGCGAGGGGTGGCCGCCTGCCGGCGACTACGCCGGGCAGGCCTGGATCGACCTCGAGTTCGACGGCGTCCACGGTCGACCCTTTCGCGAGCTGTACGCCGATGTCGAGACGCTGCAGGAGATCGCCGTGCGGGTCGGCTGGGCGACGGACGTCGCCTTCGAGGCGGACGGGGCGTTCCTCCTGCGACTCGCGCTCCCGTGAGCGAGTCCCGCGGTTCGGTATTCGACAACCTCCAAGCCCGCTTCGAATCTCTCCTGGCGACGCCGTCGCTCGGGTGGCCGGGTTTGCCGACCGGGCCCGGGTCCGCGGCGATCGAGATCGGAGCCTCCAGGGCCGGGCGACCGATCCAGGCGTACCGTGTCGGGAACGGCGAAACGCGCGTGAGCATCATCGCCGGGTGTCACGCGGATGAGCCGGTGGGACCGCGTCTCATGGGGCGCTTCGTGCCGTACCTCCAGTCGCTCGCGGACACCGATCCCCTTATCGAGCGCTTCGAATGGTGGATCATTCCGCACATCAACCCGGACGGAGCGGTGCTCAACGAGGCCTGGCAGCACCCCGGCGCGGAGAGATACGTGTTCTCGGAATACCTGCGCGGCCGAATCCGCGAGTTGCCGGGCGACGATGTCGAGTTCGGGTTTCCCCGCGGGCCGTCGGACTCGGGCGCCAGACCGGAGAACGCCGCGGCCGCCCGCTGGTGGGAGTCGGCGCCGGGCACCTTCGACCTCCACATCACGTTGCACGGAATGGCGTGGGCCGGCGGCCCGTGGTTTCTCATCGAGCCGGGGTGGGTCGACCGTACCGGGGGCCTTCGAGCACGCTGCGAGCGGGCCGTCTCGCGGCTCGGCTACCCTCTCCACGACGTCGAGCGGCACGGGGAGAAGGGGTTCTGGCGCATCGCGCCGGGGTTCGCGACCCGACCTGATTCGATCGCGATGAGGGACCACTTCCTCGCGCTGGACGACCCCGAGACCGCCGGCCGGTTCTACCCGAACTCCATGGAGTTCATGGGATCGCTCGGCGGCGACCCGCTGACGCTCGTCTCGGAGATGCCGCTCTTCCTGCTCGCGGGCGTCGGGGATACGCTCGGGCCGCCGGACCCGGCGCTGGAACGCTGGCGCGACCGAATCGCCGGCTGGGCGGCACTTCCGACCGACCGGAACGCCGACATCGAGGCGGCGGCCGCCGCCGCGGGCCTCGTCGCGATGCCCGTGAGAGATCAGATGCGTCTGCAATGGTCGATGATCTGCGCAGCACTGGAGGCGGTACCGGGCCTGGCCGAGTAGCTCAGGCCGGCCAGAGCAGCCGGATCGCGAACGCGATTACCGTGAAGGTCACGACCCGCCGGATCCACGCGTGTCCCCTCAGTACGGTCAGGCGGACGCCGATGAACGCCCCCAGCAGATTGCCCGCGGCCAGGGCTGCGCCGTACGCCCAGTTCACCTTCCCGTCCCACGCGAACAGGGCAAGTGACAGCGGGATGTAGGCGAGTACGACCATCACCTTCAGGGCGTTCCCACGTACGAGATCGAGTCCCCCGACCGTGATGATCGCCAGGATGATGAACCCGACGCCCGCCTGCACGAACCCGCCGTAGAATCCGACGAAGGCGAACGCGAGCACGAGCAGTACCCTTCCGCGACCGGTGTCCGCCGCGAGGAGGCGCTCGCCGACCGTCCGCTTGCCCAGCGGGTTCCAGACAGTCCACAGCGCGATCAGTACCATCAGGACCGCGAGAATCCGTTGAAACGCGAGATCGTCGATCCGAAGGGCGAGCAACGATCCCGCCGCTCCGCCGATGAGCGCCGGAAGCGCCGCGAGCGGAAACCAGGCCCAGTCGATCAGTCGGTGGCGGTTGAAACTCCAGACCGCCCCGATGTTCTGGACGAGGATCGCGACGCGGTTCGTCCCGTTTGCGACGCCGGCCGGCAACCCGAGAAAGATCATGAGCGGCAGCGTGAGGAGGGATCCTCCCCCCGCGATTACGTTCAGCGTCCCGGCGACGGTCCCCGCGACGAACAGCAGGATGGCTGTGGTTCCCAGATCGATTCCCGCCCTCCCCTCGAGTCGCGGCCGGGGTCTCCGCCTGCGCCGATCGGACGGCCGCGGCAACCCTTTTCACATTCCCGTCGTCGAAACCTTGAACGCATGAGGATCGTTATGTGAGCGGAGAGTGGAAACCCCGTGGCGCGAGCCGCCACGATAACGAGGATAGATGGCAATGGATGGAAAGAGAAAAATCGCGATCGCGGCGTCGATCCTATGGATGGCAATGGCGACGTTCGTGATCCTCGGAACGCATGGGGAGGCCGTAGCGAAGGCCGATGTCGCGGCGCCGACGCAGGGAATCGAGACGGAGTGGATGGCACACCCGGCCGATTTGCCGGTCGAGTTGGCGACGATCGAGGTAACGTCCCGGTGTTAGGCCGGCGACGACGGCGCCCGGAGGCGCCCGGTACCCCGACGCGTTGAGGTCGGCTCTCTCCAGGAGCCGGCCTTTTTTTTGTCCCCCGACAGGGCCCGCACCTACTGTGGTGCCGGCAACATCCTGTAGGGCTCATCTGGGGGACTGAATGGAGAGCATCAATCTGACCGACCTCGCCGCACAGGCGAGCGGTCTCGTCACTACCTGGGGACTGCGCGTACTCGGGGCCATCGTCGTGCTCGTCATCGGGCGCGCCGTGGCGCGAAGGATACGAAAGACATTGACCGCGCTCCTGAACCGTCGCGGTGTCGACGCGACGCTCGTTCCGTTCCTCTCGGGTCTCGTCTACGCGATGGCGATGGCGTTCGTCGCGATCGCCGTGCTCGGCCTCTTCGGCATTCCGACCGCGTCGTTCGTCGCCGTGCTCGGCGCCGCCGGCCTCGCCGTCGGCCTCGCGATGCAGGGCACCCTCTCGAACTTCGCGGCCGGCGTCATGCTCCTGGCGTTTCGTCCCTTCCGCGTCGGCGACCTCGTCGAAACTGGGGGGGCGCTTGGCCGGGTCGCCGAAATCGGGATCTTCACGACATCCCTCGACACGACGGACAACATTCGCGTCATCATCCCGAATTCGGAGGCGTTCGGGGGCGTCATCAAGAACTACGACGGCAACCCGACACGCCGGATCGACCTGATCATGGGAGTGGGGTACGACGACGATCTCGAGGTGGCCCAGCGGACGATGCTCGAGACGATGACGAACTGCCCCGGCGTGCTCCGCGATCCCGCTCCCGTCGTGGCGGTACACGAGTTGGCGGACTCGTCGGTCAACTTCGTCGTTCGTCCCTGGTGCGCGAGCGATGAGTACTGGGACGTCCGGTGGGAGGTCACGGGGCGGATCAAGGCGGCGCTCGAGGCAGCCGGCTGCTCGATCCCGTATCCCCAGCGGGATGTCCACCTCTTCCCGACGGACCAGACGGCGGCGTGACCGTGCAGATCCCGAGCGGCCGGACGGCGCTCGTCAGGCTGTACTTCGGCCTGACACCGGTGTTCGCCCTTCTGGATCTCGCCTTCGGCGCCTCGTTCCGGGCGGCCGGGATCGCCGAGGCCGGGTGGCGATTCACCTACTACGGGTTCGCGTTCGCGTGCTGGCTGCTGATGCGGCGGCGCCCTTCCTGGACGCCGATCGTCGGCGTGCTGGAAAGCTCGGTGAACCTGTTCCTGCTGCTGTACAGCGTGATGGCCCCGATATACGCGTTGCCCGACGCCATCACGGGCGGTGGCGAGGTCGCGCTTCCGTTCGGGCCGGGGCGTCTTGTCAACCTTATGCTCACCGGAACCGTCCTAATCATGAGCTTCCACCGTCACCAATCGGATCTCGCGAATCTCGCGGAGGGCCGCCCCCGTAGGTAGACAGGCTGGCGGGCGTTTCGACAGTGCGTAGCAGTGGCGACACGCTGAAAACCCGGTCGTAGCGCTGCGATCGGAGACATTGAGGAGGTATTCGACATGGGACTCGTCTGGTTGGGCCTTTTCGGGCTCGTCGCGGGATCTATCGCGAAGTGGATCCGGCCTGACAACGCCCCCGAGAGCTGGTGGAAGACCATGCTCCTCGGAATCGGTGGCGCCTGGGTCGGAAACTGGGTCGGCGGCGTGCTGGGTTTCGGCCCGTACACCGGGTTCAGTTTCGGCGGGATCGCCCTGGCGGTGCTCGGCGCCCTGATCATTCTCTGGACGTACGGGAAGATGAAGGACTGATCTCCCTCTACATCCGGAGAGCCGTGCACGGCTCTCCGACCCGGCGGCCACCCCGACGCACTCGGGGTGGCCGTTCTTCGTTTTGGCCCTGCCCCAGAGTAGGTTCCCGGCCATGGCAAACGACCGACCTCTCGACTTCGTGCGGCAGATCGTCATGGACGACGTGGCCTCCAGCAAGCACGACGGCGTGGTGCTCACGCGGTTTCCGCCCGAGCCCAACGGGTATCTCCACATCGGGCACGCGGCGGCGATTTTTCTCGATTTCGGCGTCGCCACCGAGCATGACGGACGCACCACGCTCCGCATGGACGACACGAACCCGACCACAGAGGATCCACGGTTCGTCGAGGCCATCGCCAGCGACATCCGATGGCTGGGGTTCGAGTGGGAAGGCGAGATCCGATACGCCTCCGACTACTTCGAGCCTCTATATCGAATGGCTCTTCGTATGATCGAAGACGGCTTCGCCTACGTGGACAGCCTGTCCGAGGCCGAGATCAGGGAATACCGCGGAACGGTCACCGAGCCGGGGAGACCGAGCCCGCACCGCGATCGGTCTGTGGAAGAGAACCTCGACCTGTTCCGGCGGATGCGAGCGGGAGAGTTCGAGGACGGCGCCCACGTGCTGCGGGCGAAGATCGACCTGGCCGCAGCGAACATGAAGATGCGCGATCCCCTCATGTACCGGATCCGGCACGCGCACCACTACCGCACCGGAGACGAGTGGCCGATCTACCCGATGTACGACTGGGCGCACGGGCAGTCCGACGCCATCGAAGGCATCACGCACTCCCTCTGCACACTCGAGTTCGAGAACAACCGCGAGCTGTACGACTGGTTCATCGAGCACACCCGCCCGGCCGCCGCGAGGCTGGATGAGGTGCCGGGCGCCTTGGGCGGAGGCACCGACGCGCTGGGTTCCTGGGACCCCCGCCCACGGCAGTACGAGTTCGCGCGCCTGAACGTCGACTACACAGTCGTGAGCAAGCGACGCCTGCGTCCGCTCGTCGAATCGGGGCTCGTGGACGGGTGGGACGACCCGCGGATGTCCACGCTCGCCGGTCTCAGACGTCGCGGGGTCCCCCCGGAGGCGATCGCCACGTTCATCCGGCAGGTCGGCATCGCGAAGGCCGACAAGCGCGTCGACCTCGGGACTCTCGAGTACGCCATCCGCGACACGCTCAACCGAACGGCCCCGCGCGTCATGTGTGTGCTCGACCCGCTGCCGATCGTCATCGAGAACCTCGAGGAGGGGAACGTCGAGTGGCTCGACGCACCCTACTTCCCGCACGATGTGGAGGATCCGCCCGAGGACTGGCCGGAGACGCGGAAGGTCCCGTTCACGCGCGGCATCGTCATCGAGCGGTCCGACTTCGAAGAGGACCCGCCGAGGGGGTTCCGACGTCTCGCTCCGGGAGTCGAGGTACGGCTGCGGCACGGCTTCTTCGTGACCTGCACCGGGGTGGAAAAGGACGCGAGCGGCCGGGTCGTCGCCCTGCGCTGTACGTACGACCCCGAGACTCGAGGAGGCGCGGCTCCGGACGGACGAAAGGTGGCCGGTACGATTCACTGGGCGTCGGCGACCGAGGCCCTCCCCTGCGAGGTGCGGCTCTACGATCGGCTGTTCAAGACACCCGACCCGTCCGAGGGGGTCGATGACCTGCGCGAGAACTACAATCCCGATTCGCTCGAGGTATTCCCGGACGCGCGCGTCGAGCCAGCGGTCCGGGACCACCCGGCCAAGACGGCGTACCAGTTCGAGCGTCAGGGCTATTTCGTCCGCGACACAGGGTCTACGGCCGATCGGCTCGTTTTCAACCGCACGGTCTCGCTCAGGGACACGTGGGGTAAGAAAGCTACGGCAGGGGTCGCTTCGGGAGATTCGGCCGATTCGCGGACGTCGGGATCGGAGGGCCCCGGCGAGGTGGGAGAGGACACGGGGTTCCTCGAGCGCCAACGCGCTCGAACCGCGACACCGGCACTCGCCGGGGCGTTCACGAGGCTTCGGGACGAGGTCGGCCTTCCGGAGGACCTCGCGGACTTGCTGACCGGGAGCCCCGACACCGTCGCGTTCTTCGACGCCGCGTTCGGGGCATCGAAGGATCCGCTCGCGAACGCCCGTTCGATCGCCAACTGGACCGTGCACGAGGTGCGCGGCGCCTCGGCCGACGGGTCGCCGGGAGCGCTCGAGCCCGCGGCGCTGGCCACGCTGGTCGACATGGTCGAGGACGGGACGATCTCCCGGGGGGTGGGCAAGGACCTGCTCGGCCGGCTCGTGACGGATGGCGGTGATCCCCGCGAGATTGTCGAGAGTGAGGGCCTGGGTCGCATCGGAGACTCCGGGGCCCTCGAGGAGATCATCGACGGCGTGCTCGCCGCCCATCCCGACGAAGTCGCGCGGTATCGGGGTGGTCAGGAGAGTCTGGCCGGCTTCTTCGTCGGTCAGGTCATGCGTGCCTCGCGCGGCCGGGCCGACGCGGCGATCGTGAAGGAAATGCTCAATGAGAAGCTTTCGTAAGTCCCGAAGTCCGATCGGAACCGAGGAGAACCCGTGAACATCTCCCCCGTGCGCGTCCGCCTGACCGGCGCGATCACATGCATGCTCCTGCTCGTCCCTGCGGCGGTCCACCCCGCCGCCCTCGATGCGCAGGAGCCGGAGAAGGTCCTCCCGATGCGGGAGCTGGTCGTCAGCGCCAACCGCACCGAGACCGAGCTGCGCGACGTCCCCGTGAACGTCACGGTCCTGACCCGCGAGGAGCTCTCGCTCAGCGCGGCGCAGAACCTCCAGGACCTCCTGCTCGAGATTCCGGGGATCGGACTTCAGCGAAACGTCCGCAGCGCGTCCGCGCACCCCTCGTGGCAGGCGGTGTCGCTACGCGGGCTCGGCGGGACGGCCGCGAGCCGCACGCTCGTCCTCGTGGACGGCGTCCCGCTCAACGACGGCTATTTCGGCTGGGTGCGCTGGGACCAGGTCCCCGTCGAGACCATCGAACGCGTCGAAATCGTGCGGGGCGGGGGTTCTACCGCCTGGGGTAGCCAGAGTCTCGCCGGCGTCATCCATGTGATCACCCGAAAACCGACCGAGATGGGGCTCTCGGCGGCGGCCGAGGGCGGGTCCCAATCCACATTCCGCGGCGACGGGATGGTGACGTTCGGGGGCGAGAAGGTCGGGGGGTTCGTCGCGGCCGAAGTGTTCGACACCGATGGGTACATTCTGACGACCCCCGAGCAGCGCGGTTCCGTGGACGTGCCGTCCGCGTCAGACCACGTCGCCCTGCGCGGCAAGGTCGAGATCGAAGCATCCGAGACGATCAGGGTCCTCGCGAGCGGCGGGTACTACGACGAATCCAAGACGAACGCGACCCCGCTGCGTCGGAACTCGACCGAGAGCGGCTTCGGTCAGGTCGGGCTGCGGGTCGGCCGGGACGGAGGATCGTCGCTGTCCCTCAACCTGTTCGGGCAAGGGCAGAAGTACGCGAACTCCTTCTCCTCGACCTCGAGCGATCGAAACAGCGAGGTGCCGTCGATCAGCCAGTTCGACGTCCCGTCGGACGCGTTCGGCGCCAACCTGCTCTGGACGAGCGGGGCCGTCGGAGATCACGCCTTCAGCGCCGGAGTGGACGTCACGCGGATCCACGGAGAGGCGTTCGAGGACTACCGCTACGAGGACGGGGCATTTCTCAACAGGCGACATACCGGGGGTGACCAGTTTCTTACCGGGCTCTTCGTTCAGGACCGGGTCGCCATGGGAGAGAGCCTCGAGCTCTCCGCAGGCCTCAGGATGGACCTCTGGGACAATACCAACGGGTTCCGGAGGGTCTCCACGATCGCCTCCGGAGACGTGACGACCGACACGAAGTTCGACGACCGCAACGAAGTCCGCGTGAATGGAAACTTCGGTCTGCGCTATCACGAGTCCGGCCCGTTCTCGTTCCGGGGCAGCGTCTATTCGGGCCTTCGCGTCCCGACGCTGAACGAACTCTACAAGCCGTTCCGGGCCGCCGGCGGGATCGTCACGGAGGCGAACGCGGCGCTCACGCCCGAACGCCTGTTCGGGATCGAGGCCGGCATCGACTACGAGCTGGCCCGCGAGTGGCTGGTACGGGCCACCGGCTTCTACAACCGGGTGAGCGACGCGATTCTCGACGCCACGATCCAGGAAGTGGACGACGCACAGGTCGTCGACCCCTGCGGGTTCGTGCCCTCGGGCGGGATCTGTCGGCAGAGGATGAACGTCGCGACGATCCGCAGCATCGGCCTTGAGACACAGGTCGAGTTCCGACCGGCGCCCGCCTGGCTGGTCGCCGCATCCTTCGACTATGCGCCCAGCAAGATCATCGCGGCGGCCGGCCGCGACGAGATCGTGGGGAACCGGCCACCACGAACGGCGAAGTCGCAGGCGACGTTGAGGTTCGGGCACGTCGACCCGACGATCATCGAAGCCCTCGTGATCGGACGCTACATCGGTACGCAGTTCGAGAACGACATCAACACGCAGGAGATCGACGACTCGTTCGTGTTCGATGTGCGGCTCGCCCGCCAGATCACGCCCACGCTTCTGGCATACGCCAGCGTGCAGAACGTGTTCGACACCAAATGGCAGATCTCCAACGAGGCTGCGCTGACCCGCCTGGGTACACCGAGGGCGCTGTTCGCCGGCCTGCGCGTGCGGCTCGCCGGAGCGCGATGAATGCCGGACCCGAAGGACGATAGCGAAGCTGGCGTCCAGGATCGGCTCTTCGGGGCCGGTGACATCGATGTCGAGCTCCGCGAACGGACCGCCTCCTCGGGCAGGGTCGCCATCACGGGCCGCGCCGTGCAGATCGCGCTCCGTCTCGTCTCGATCGCCGTTCTCGCCCGGCTGCTTCGACCCGAAGACTTCGGAGTCCGGGCTCTCGTCCTTCCGGTGATCATCCTCACGAACTCGGTGATCAACCTGCGGCTCAACGTCGCGGCCCTTCAGCAGGAGGACCTGGACTCGGAGGGCCTCGGCAGGATCTTCCGCCTGTCGCTCCGATTCAACCTCTTGATCGTCCTGATCGTCGCTGCGCTGGGGCCCCTGCTGGCGGAGCTCTACTCCGACCCGCGCGTGGTCGGCGTGACCGCTGCATGGGCCGGGGCAATCTATCTGCTCAACCTCGGGGCGTTTCACGAGGCGCTGCTCAAACGGCAGATGCGGTTCGGCGTCACCACGTTCATCGAGACGGTGGCGATGTTCGTCGGGATGATCGTCGCCATTCTCGCGGCCAGCCTCGGGGCCGGATACTGGGCCCTGGTGCTCGAGATCGCCTTCATCGGACTCGGGCGCTCGGTCGGGGCATGGCTCGCCTGTCCCTGGCGACCCCCGCCGAAAGCGTCGGGCGCGCCCGACCCCCGGGTCACCGAGATGCTGCGGTTCGGGCGGAATATGGCCGGCTTCCGAATGCTACGCTGGGTCGCGACGCAGACGGACCGGGTGCTCATCGGGTTCTTCAGCGGAGCGCACGTACTGGGTCTCTACGATGGGGCCCGGCGCTGGAGCTCGATGCCGACCCTCGAATCGGATGGAGCGTTCCGGGAAGTCGCCGTGGCATCCTTCGGGCAGTCGCTGGACAACCCGCCCGCCCTCACGCGTCTCGTGCGGGGAGCCGTCGGCGCGATGCTGGTGCTATCCCTGCCCGCTACCGCATTCGTGTTCATCGAAGCCGAGGGCATGGTGCGCCTCCTGCTCGGGGACAGATGGCTGGATGCGGTTCCGTTCGTCCAGGCCCTCGCCGGCGGCGCCTTCTTCGCGGCTCTCGCGCGGCCCACGGGCTGGGTGTTCACCGCGCTCGGGCGGACGAGGCGGCAATTCCGCTGGGGCCTCGTTCAGACCGGCGTCGTGCTGTCGGGTCTCCTGATCGGAAGCGCGTGGGGCGCCCGAGGGATCGCGCTCGGGTACGCGGCCGCGCACGCCGTGCTCGCGTTGCCGACGATCGTGTTTTGCCTGCGGGGGACACCGATCGCCCGGGCCGACTACTTCGCCGCAGCCTCCCGACCGACGATCGCCGCCGTCGCCGCGGCGCTGTCCGCACTCGCGGTCGTCAGCCTGTTCGGAGACATCGGAACGTCGGCGCGCATGACGATCGAGTTCGCGACGTTCTCCGTCGTCTACATCCTGACATGGCTCGCCCTGCCGGGCGGCTGGGCTGCCGGCAAGGACGGCTGGGTCTTCATCGGAGAGCTCAACCGCGGCGTCGGCGGACAGCTCCGGAGCACGGCCCCACCCGCCGAAGCGAGCGCGACCGGCGACTGATCAGACCGCGAGCGACTCTTCCATCGCCGCGAGCTCCGCGCGAACCCGCGCCACGACGTCGTCCATGGGGACGATCTCGCGGTCACCCACCGAGCGCAGGCTCATCTCGGCACCGCCGGCAGCGATCGATTTCTCGCCGACGATCAGCCGAATCGGGAGACCACGAAGGTCCGCGTCCTTGAGCTTCACGCCCGGGCTCTGGTCCCGCCGGTCATCAAACAGCACCTCGATGCCCGCGGCCAGGAGCGTGTCGAACAACGCCTCGGCCTCGGCGAACGCCTCGTCGGAGCGGGCGAGCGCCACGAGCGCCACGTGGTACGGAGCCACCGACACCGGGAGCTTCAGGCCGCCGTCGTCGCGGTGTTCCTCCGCGACGCACGCCAGCAGCCGTCCGAGACCGATGCCGTAGGACCCCATCCAGACGGGTCGCTCGGTGCCGTCCTCGTCGTTGAACGTCGCACCGAGCCCTTCGGAGTATCGAGTCCCGAGCTGAAAGATGTTTCCCACCTCCACTCCACGGGCCAGGCGCAGCGACCCGCCACACCGATCGCAGGCGAACCCCTCTTCGGCGGCGGCGATCCGACCGACCGCGTGAGGCTCGTAATCGCGGCCCGAGCAAACGTTCAGGAGGTGATAGTCCACCTCGTTCGCCCCGAGCACGAGGTTCGGGGAGGCAGCGACCCACTCGTCGACGACGATCACCAGGGCGTCACGGTCGATGCCGACCGGCGAGGCGTATCCGGGCACCATGCCGGTCGCGACGATCTCGTCCTCCTGCGCGGCCCGCAATTCGAGCGCGCCCGCCAGTTGCTGGACACGAATCGGGTTCGCCTCCATGTCGCCCCGGACGATCGCGGCGACCAGGCGCTCGTTCTTGCCCTCCTCGTCGCTCTCGGCCGGAAACGTCCCGACGTAGAACACCATCTTGCCGGTCCGCTCCTCGGGTATCTCGAGCATCTCGGCCAGCGACGCGATCGTCTTCGCTTCGGGGGTGTGCACCCGTTCCAACGCCGCGGGCTCGCCGGTCGCCGGCTCCAACCGGAATTCGGCCACTTCGCGGTTCGCCGCGTAGCCGCACCCGTCGCACAGCGCGAGGCTGTCTTCACCGATCGGGGAGACGTACATGAACTCGTGCGCGATCTTCCCGCCCATCATGCCGACGTCGCTCTGCACCGCGGCGAGCGGCAACCCGCACCTCAGACCGATCCGCTTGTACGCCTCGTAGTGGGCGTCGTACTGCGCCTCGAGACCCGATGCGTCGCGATCGAGGGAATACGAGTCCTTCATGACGAACTCGCGCACTCGGATCAGACCGCCCCGCGACCGCAGCTCGTCGCGGAACTTCGTCTGCATGTGGTACACCATCGCCGGAAGCTGGCGATACGAACGGATCTCGGAGGCGGTATGGAAAGCGACCGACTCCTCGTGCGTCATCGCGAGCAGCATGTCGCGACCGCGTCGGTCCACGAACCGGGCCATGGTGTCGTCGATGTCGTACCAGCGCCCGGTGGACTGCCAGAGCTCCGCCGGGTGCACGACGGGCATCGACATCTCCTGACCGCCGATCCGATCCATCTCCTCGCGCAGGATCTGCTCGATCTTCCGGAGCGACCGCCAGGCGAGCGGCAGGTACGAGTAGATTCCCGCGGCCAGCTGTCGGATGTACCCCGCTCTCAGGAGAAGCCCGTGCGATTCGATCTCGATCTCTCCGGGCGCTTCTCGAAGCGTCATCCCGAACAGTTTCGAGACACGCTGTCCGCGTCTTTCCGTCGTATTCTCTCTCTGCTGCAACGAAGCATCTCCATTCATCGGTCCGTGTCGGTCCGCGAGGTTAGCGGGTCGGCTTTACGGCCTCAACTCGCGGGCACAGGTTCAATCGACTCGAAGACGCCTTCCGTCACCTTCCACGGAGCCGCTCAGATGTCTCGCATCGCCATTCGCCGCATCGGAACGACGCTCGCCCTCGTCGCTACGTTCGCTCTCGTACACGACGTCTCGGGTCAGGCGCAGGACCTCGACGAGCTCCGGGAAATCGTCGCTTCCGTCTCCGTCGAGCGTGTCGAGGCCGATATCCGGCGCCTCGCCGGCTTCGGTACGCGACACACGCTGTCCGACACCCTGTCCGACACACGCGGGATCGGCGCGGCACGGCGCTGGATCAAGGCGGAGTTCGACGCGATCTCGGCCGAGTGCGGCGGGTGCCTCGAGGTCTTCTACCAGACCAGCCTCGTCGGGGGGACCCGGCGGATTCCCGACACGACCGCGGTCGTCAACGTGGTCGCGATTCAACGCGGCACGACGGATCCCGATCGGTACGTGGTCATGTCGGGGGATATCGACTCCCGGGCATCCGACGGACTCGACGGAGTGAGCGATGCGCCCGGCGCCAACGACAACGCATCGGGCATGGCCGGCGTGCTCGAGGCCGCCCGCGTCCTGACCCCACACCGCTTCAACGGTTCGATCATCTACGTCGGCCTTTCGGGTGAGGAGCAGGGGCTGTTCGGCGGCCAGCACATGGCGCGGGTGGCGCTCGACGAGCAATGGCGGATCCAGGCGGTTCTAAACAACGACATGATCGGAAACGTCGACGGACAGAACGGCATCTCCGACAACACGATCGCCCGCGTATTCTCCGAGGGTGTCCGGGCGGACGAGACACCGCAGGTCGCGCGACAGCGGCGGGTCACCGGGGGCGAGGTCGATTCGCCGTCGAGGAACCTCGCGCGCTATATCGACCGGATCGCCGACTACGTGCCCAACCTCGACATGATGGTCGTGTACCGTCTCGACCGGTTCGGCCGCGGCGGCCATCACCGGCCGTTCAACGATGTCGGGTTCCCCGGCGTGCGGATCATGGAGGCGAACGAGGACTATCGCCGCCAGCACCAGAACATCCGGGTCGAGGACGGCGTCGAGTACGGGGACGTGATCGATGAGGTCGAGTTCGACTTCGCCGCCAAGCTGACCGCCCTGAACGCGATCTCGCTCGCCGCGATGGCGTGGGCGCCGGCGCCGCCGCGCGGCGTTCGGGTCGGCGGAGCGGTCCGCCCCTCGACGACCCTGTCCTGGGACCCGGTGCCGGCGGACCGGGCCCCCAATCTTGCGGGGTACCGGATCTACTGGCGGCTGACGGATGCACCGCAGTGGGATCGGAGCGAGTTCGTCGGCGCGGATGTCACGGAGCACACGCTCCAGAACGTCGTGATCGACAACTATCTGTTCGGCGTGGCGAGCGTGTCGGACGATGGGTACGAGAGCCCGGTGGTGTTCCCGTGGCCGATCGGCGCCTTCGAACCGCTGGAGTGGATCCTCCCCGGCCGGTAGACGGGGAAGGCTGCTAGGCCGTCTCCCGCCACGCCCACCGGAACAGCGCGACGCAGAACGTCAGCGCCAGCACGATCCAGGCGATGCCCCAGACCAGCGTCGGCACGGCGGTCAACTCCGCGAGCATCCGCGCGTCGGACATCACTTCCGGACGATCGATGATGTCGCTCTTGATATCGAGAACCGCATAGAGCGCGCTGGTCATCCCGAGCCCCATCAGGATAGCGCGATTCGCCGCTGCGCCCGTCTTGAGGGCCAGCGTGATCAGTACGGCGCCGAACGCGAGCCCGAACGCGAGCGCGAACGGCTGACGGATGAAGAGCATGGTCACGGAGGCGGCGAGAACACCGATAGCTGCGGTCAGCCAGTGCGCGCGGCCGCCCAGCTTCACCGAGCCCCAGATCATCAGCCCGCCCCACAGCAGGCTGCCGAGGTAGCCCGCCGAGAGGGTGAGAAAGGCGTTGCCGCCGCCACAGTGGCACACGCCCCCCTGCATCGGCGTCACGTCGATCGACTGGATGCCGCCCCCGGTCAGGACCGCCGCGAGCCCGTGACTGATCTCGTGCAGCAGGACCACGAAGAGCTTGATGGGATACACGAAGGGCGTGTTCCACAGGAACCACACCCCGACGAAGTACGCCGTGAATATGCCGAGAAAGCGCAGACGCTTCTTTGACTGTTCGTTCATGTCTGAGAATACGCCGAAGGGGGTGGTTTTGTTTGGCCGGAAGCAGAATGCCGTCCGACATCGAGATCCCGCTAGAGCAGCACGACGAGGGCCGCGAGTGTGACGAGCAGTCCGGCGATCGCGAAAACCGGCACGGCACGGTCGTACTTGACCCGACAGAACGCGAAAATCGCCGAGAACAGACCCAGCGTCCCATAGACGGGCAGCAGTGCCCCGGCCCAACTCGCCCTCGAATTCAGGGTCAACACGGCGAGCCCCGAGGCGAGCGTGGCGATGAAGAGAGATCGTTCGTCGACAAGGGGAGGCCGCGGCCAAAACGTGGCCGGCAGCTTCCCCCCGAGCGCTGCCGGGAGAAGGACCGCCGCTTCGGTGGCGATCGTCCACAACCACCAGCTCTGTGCGGGGCCGGCGACGACGAACGCGTCCGTCAGCCAGCCGAACAGGATCGACGTCGCCGAAACAGCTCCCATCAGGTACAGCCCAAAGGCGATGATCCGCCCGGACAACCGCGCCGCCTGGAACGTCCCTCTTGCGTCGCGTCTGATCCGAAGAGCCGGCACGAGGTCCGGAGTCCAGCGCCGCACATCACGCGGCGGCCAATCACGACCCCGACGGCGGTCGCCCGCCGCACCACTCATCACATCGATCGCTGCCAGCCCGACGTGATCACGTTCGCCGTGAGTCATCCAGCCACGGGCCACCGCCTCCTCCCACTCGTCCTCGTCGAGTAGCACCGGGGAGCCGTTCGCCGGTATCCACACATCCAGAAACAGGTCCTCGACGAGCCAGCGAGCGCCGAAAGTGGGCGGACGGATGAAGTTTACGTAGTACCCGAGGAAGGCGCCCCGCGAGTGGAAGAACGCGCCGACCTCGTACCAGCGTCCAGGCCAAAGATACCAGATGAGCATCGAGCCCGGACGAAGCGTGGCGTTCTCGTCGATTCGCGTGATCGGGAAATCCTCGTCCAGAATCTGAAGCGTGATCTTCAGATCCGGCTCGTCCAGCAGCAGTTCCTGCGTGAACGTGTCCAGCCGATCGGACCCCCGCCGGACGTCCACCTGCACGCGCGGGGCGTCCGGCGGGATGCGTCTGGCTTCACGGAGCCCGCGTCGGCGCACGCCGACGAGGTCGAAGCGGTCGATCAACGACGCGTCAGGAAGCTGTGAACGACCCGCCCATCTCGGCGAGCGTGTGCAGAGCCGGGGCCGGGGCGAACCGCGGTCCGTGAGCGTTCTCGAACTCGAGCATGCGGTCGCGAATCCGCGCGGGACCGATCGAGTCCGCCCACGCCAGCACGCCCCCGCGGAACGGCGGGAAGCCAGTCCCCATCACCATGGCGAGGTCCACATCGCCGGGCGTCGCCACGACTCCCTCGGCCAGCGCGTAGAGGGCCTCGTTCACCAGCAGAAAGAGGCACCGGTCGATGATCTCCTCCGGCCCGACCGTGCCCTTCGCCCCGAGAATCCGGGAGACCTCGCGATCGACGCCGGCCTGTTTCCCCTTCGGGTAGGAGTAGAAGCCGCGGCCGTTCTTGCGGCCGAGGCGTCCCTCCTCGGTGAGCAGCCCGACGACGGGCGAGGGCTTCATTCGTTCACCGAACGCGCGCTCCATCTCCCGGGCGACGTGCTGAGCGATGTCGAACCCGACCTCGTCCAGAAGCCGGCACGGCCCCATCGGCATCCCGAACTCGGTCAGCACCCGGTCGATCTCGGCGACCCCGGCCCCCTGCTCGAGGAGGTAACCTGCCTCGTTCAGATAGGGGCCGAGCAGCCGGTTTACGAGAAAGCCGGGGCGGTCGGCCACGAGAACGGGCGTCTTCCCCATCGCTCCCGCGAACGCGAACGCGGTCGCCAGGGCGCGGTCGGACGACTGGTCCGTGCGTATCACCTCGACGAGCGGCATCCGGTGCACCGGGTTGAAGAAGTGGAGTCCCACGACCTGCTCGGGTCGCTCGGACGACCGGGCGAGCTCCGTCACCGAGAGCGAGGAGGTGTTCGTCGCGAACACGGCGTGGTCCGGCAGCCGATCCTCGCACTCGCGCAGGACCTGCTGCTTCACCGGCATCCTCTCCACCACCGCCTCGATCACCAAATCGACGTCCTCGAAGTCATCGTAGTCGAGCGTTCCGTGGATCAGGGCGAACTTCAGCCCGACCTCCTCCGGCGCGAAGATCCCTCTGTCGCCCGCTTTTCGCAGGAGGCTGTTCGCGTGTCGCAGACCGGTGTCGAGCGCCCCCTGATCGATGTCCTTCATTACGACCGGGACGTCGTGGGCGGCGATGAGCTCGGCGATTCCTCCACCCATGATTCCGGCACCGAGTACCGCCACCTTCTCTGCGGGACGCGCTGCATCCATGACGTCCTTGGGTAGCGCCCGCTTCGCCGCCTGCCCGAGCAGGAACAGCCGGACCAGGCTGCTGGACACGTCGGTCTCGGCCATCCGGACCAGACCCGCGTTCTCGGCGGCGAGTCCGTCCTCGATCGACAGATCCATCGCCTGCTCGATCACGTCGATCGCCTCGAGTGGCGCAGGGTAGTGACCGCCCGAGGTCTTCAGGGCCTGCTTTCGCGCACCGTTGAACAGGAGGCGCCGTCCGATGCCGGTGCCCTCCAGCAGCTTGTCGCGGAAGGAGGTGACTCGGACCGTGGGCTTCATGAGACCACGCACCGCATCCATCGCGAACCGACCGAGCGCCTTTTCGAGGTCATCCGCCGGCACGACCTGATCCACGAGACCCCAGCGCTTCGCCCGGTCGAACGGGATCCCGCTGCCGGTGAGGATCATCCTCAGGGCCCGCTGAATGCCGACGAGCCGTGGAAGCCGCACACATCCGCCCCACGCCGGGATGATGCCGAGCTTGACCTCGGGAAGACCGATCTTCGTCGACGGACTGTCCGAGGCGACCCGCCAGTCGCATGCGAGCGCGAGCTCAGTGCCGCCTCCCATGCAGCGACCGTCGATCGCGGCGATGGTAGGAACCGTGAGCCGACTGAGGCGCTTGAAGATCCTCTGGCCCTCGGCGCTCTTCGCGCGGGCGCCTTCCGCATCGACGGAGGTGAACTCCCTGACGTCCGCGCCGGCAATGAAGGAATCCGGCTTACCACTCCGGATCACCAGCGCGACGGGCTGACCGGTCGCGATCCGGGACTCGAGCTCCGCCAGGCGCTGATCCAGGAACCCCATCGCGGCGGAACCGAGGAGGTTCACTTTCGATTCGGGCTGATCGAACGTCAGCCATGCGATCTTGTCCGAATCAATGTCCAGCGCGATGGGGTTCGGGCCCTCGGCCATGCGAGCCTTTTTCTCGATACCGCCCCGGGGCGGCCGCTAGGGGGCCATCAGAAGGACAGGCGACGCTCCGCGTTGTCCGGGGTCAGTCGCAGCGTGTCCACGCCACCCGTCAGGACGTTCCAGTACAGCTCGCCGGTAGGCACGGTCACACGTGCGTGCACCCACCAGTCGCCGCTCGACAGCGTGGCCGTGAGCCTCCCGCTGGCATCCGTCGTGTCGTAGTGGATGTCCTGGCCGAGCGCCGACAGGAGATCGGCCTGTACGTCGGCGAAATCGGCGAACGCGATATCTTCCCAGGACTCGATCACCGCGCGGACGGAGTCGAGTTGCCCCTGCGTCACCGACTGAAGATTCGTGAACTCGTCGAACGCCGCCTGGCGCTGATTGTTCAGCGACCGCTCGCGACCCTCCATCGAGTTGAACGAATCGAACGCCTCGCGATACTCGCGGCTGCGACGGTCCATGCTCTCGATGCGGCCGGAGATCGTCCGAAGGCTGTCCCGGACCTCGTTCCAGCGACCCTCCACCTCGCGCCAGGTCGCCTGCAGCACCCGAACCGAGTCTAGCCGGGACTGGATCGCCGCCGGGACCTGAGGCTCGGGCGAATCCGCCTGGGAGATGAGAACGGCGAACAGCGAGTCGCGGTCGTACGGGAGGATCTCGACCTCCAGATTCGCGACCGGTGTCGTCGCCCCCTCGGCGCCTTCCGTGTGCACCTCTACGGTCAAACTCGTTCCGCACGCGGCGAGCAGCGGAGTGAGAGCGAGGCCGAACACCGCGAGTCGAGACTTCACCATCGAAAGAGCTCCAGGTCTGGATTTCCGCCTGCACCGACGTCGCTCCGTCGGCCGGTTCCCGGGGACCGCGCCGGGTGAACCGCTAACAACAGCGCGTCATCGCGGCCTCGCGGCCGGTCCGACGCGCCCGGGAATCTAAGAAGCGAGGCGATATTGCGGAAGTTGGCCGCGGCTCGTCCGCGGCGCGTTACCGGCGCTGCGCGTCGTCGAGCAGGTAGTTCCACGGATTCTCGGGCCGACCGTCCTTGATGACCTCGTAGTGGAGGTTCGGTCCGGTCGCGAGCCCGCTACGCCCGACATCGCCGAGCACGTCGCCCCGCTCGACCCGCGCCCCGACCCTCACGTTGACGCTCTCGAGGTGAGCGTAGCGGCTGACGTAGCCGTCGCCGTGATCGATCTCCACGAGCCGTCCGTACCCTCGCTCCGACCCGGCGAACGTCACCCTGCCGTCCGCGCTAGCGACGACCGGGCTCCCGAAATCGGCCGAGATGTCGACTCCCGGGTGCGGGCGCCTGTAGCCGAGGAGCGGGTGCATCCGGTTATAACTGAACCCGGAAGAGATCCAGGAGTCCTTCGCCACCACCGGCCAGATCGCGGGGACCCGCCGGAACCGCTCGCGCTGCGTCTCGACCGACTCCACAGCCTCACCGAGGCTCGCGGAGAGCAGGTCGGCGCGTCGCACGAGCTCGTCGAGGTCGAGCGTGACGTCGCTCGCCGTCATCGCCAGATCCGGCGCCACATCGACGAGACCGTCGATGCCGATTCCGCCGCCCGGTCCACCGACGCCGACCGCGTAGACCTCGGGGTCGATCAGGGGCAGGCCGGCGAGCACTCTGAACCGCTGCTCTCGCTCCGACAGCTCATCGATCGCCCGACCGAGCCGCTGGCTGCGCGACTCCATCGCTCCGAGCGTCGCCACGAGCTGCTCGTTCTCGGCCCGATAGCGGTCGATCTCGGCGAGGGCATCACTCCGCCCGAGCATGCCGACGAAGAATGCCGCGCTCAGTCCGACGAGCGCCACGACCCCGGCGACGGCGAGATACGCGGCCTTCTTGCGGAGCCGATAGCTGTGAGACGAGCCACTCCCCTCGGGGAGCACCTGTACTGTCCAGTAGGAAGGGTTCTTCACACTCGAGCCTGCTACTCCTCGCGACAGGATCCGCGACCAAAAGGCGGCCACGAAGCGGATCGCAGAGCGCGCGAGTCCTGCTGCCGGGCGCGTCACGATCGCGAAACAACTTGCTGCGTTGTTGAAAAAAGTTGTCACAGGTTACCCCGCACCTGGTGGACTGTCAACACGCCCGCAATGCAGAAAGGGCGCGGGTTTTCGCCCAATCGGGGGCCACGGTTGCATGTCCCGTCGCGGACCGGAGAGGTGCAACCGGCACGCCATGAGCTGGCCCCGCGGTTGCACTGATTCCGGCAGGTCTGGTCCAGGATCCGGTGGGCGAGTCGTTTAACAGACACGTGCGGGTCGGCGTCATAGGTCACGAGCGCACGAAGACCGAGGACAGCGGCGTGGCCGCAGGAGTGGATGATGGTCAGGAATAGCTGGAAGGGAATGAGCCTCGCGGCTCTGTTGGTGTTCGCTACCGCATGTAGCGACGATGCAGCGGGCCCGGGGTCCGCGAATCTGAGTGTCCAGGAGGCCGCCGACGTGGCCGAGGGCGTCGTCGACGCGCTAGACGGGATTCTCGATGGCGAGATCGGCGCGCGCCCGCTCGTGGCCCCCGACGGAGCGAACGAGTCCGGAATCGCGCTCTCGAGCGTGCCGGTCGTCACCGAGTTCTCGTGGAATCGAAGTCGTGAGTGCCGAAACGGCGGCACCGTTTCGGCGAGCGGTTCGGGCACCCACACGGCCGATCGTGAGACCCGTACCGTCACGCTGGACTTCGAGGGATCGAAGACGATCACCGATTGCGCCCGCGCGCGCGGCGACATCGTGATCACGATCGACGGTCAGGGGACGTTCGAAGGGCACCGGATGAAGGTGAACGGTCAGTACTCCGGGCTGCAGACGAACGATTCGGCCGGGTCGTTCAGCTGGGAGACCAGCGACGGGCGGTCGGGCGAGTGCTCGTACGAACTGCACGTCGAGTGGAATCCGGACACCCACACGAAGACCGTGACGGGGTTCGTGTGCGACCGCGAGATCAACCGCACGGTCACGCGTGATCGTTCCGCCGGCGGGGGCGACGACGCCTGATCGCGGGGGAGTAGACCACAAGCCTGCTGTTCCGCGCCGACGTTAGTCGGCTGGACATCGAGAGGCCGTCGGGGGATCCCCGGCGGCCTTTCGCTATTCGGGTCTCGGGAAGAGAACGTCGCCCTTGTGCACGGTCTGGAGCCCATCGAGGGCCGCGTCGAGGGTCGAGAAGCCTGGAACCGAACCGGCCCCGCCCACGGACGCCCAGATCTCATCGGCCTTCCGGGGCATGAACGGTGCGAGCATCGCGGCAGTGGCCCCCAGGGACCTGATGAGATCGCCAAGAACCGCGTCGAGAGCCTCGGTGTCACCGCTCTCCTTCTCGGCCTTCGCGAGCGCCCAGGGCTTCGTCTCGTCGACGAACGAGTTCGCGGCCCGGACGAGCTCGATCGCCGAGGCGACGCCCTGGTGCAGAAGAAGGTCGTCCATCCGCTCCCGATACTCGGCCAGGATGCGATGTCCCTCACCGGCGAGGTCCGGAGCCCCGTCGGCCTTCGCCCCGGGACCCGGAACGGCGCCGTCACGATACTTCAGGACCATCGAGACGACCCGGTTCAACAGGTTGCCTAAGTCGTTCGCGAGATCGGTCGTGTACCGCTGGTCGAACTGCGCCACGAAGTCGTCGGCCGAGCTGAAGTCCCGGTCCGAGTCCCACGGGATCTCGCGCATGAGGAAATAGCGGAGCGCATCAGCGCCGTGGCGCTCGATCAGTTCGGGGACCTCGAGCGACTTGCCCGACGACTTCGAGAGCTTGCCCCCGCTGAAGTTGATGAAGCCGTGAGCCCAGACCGACTCCGGCAACTCGATCCCGGCCGACCTCAGCATCGCCGGCCAGATCACGCAGTGAAAGCGCGTGATGTCCTTGCCGATGATGTGGAGCGCCGCCGGCCACCGTCGCTCGAAGTCGGCGCCGTCCGGAAAGCCAACGGCGGTGATGTAGTTCGGCAGCGCATCGAACCAGACGTAGACCGAGTGGCCCTCCGCGCCGGGAAAGTCGACGCCCCAGGACAATCGACTGCGTGAGGCCGAGATGTCCTCGAGACCGCCCTCGAGCAGCCGCACGATCTCGTTTCGCCGACTCGCCGGGCGTACGAACTCCGGGTTGTCCTCGATGTGCTGGAGCAGGAAGTCCCCGTAGTCGGACAGCCGGAAGAACCAGTTCTCCTCCTCTGTCCACTCGATCGAACGCTGCATATGGAGGGGACACTGGCCGTCCGACAACTCGTCTTCCTTCTTGAACGCCTCGCACCCGGCGCAGTAGTACCCCTCGTACTTCGCGGAGTAGAAGTCGCCGTTCTCGCGAATCCGTTCCATCAGGGCATGCACGCCGGTCCTGTGGCGATCCTCGGTCGTGCGGATGAAGTCGTCGTTCGAGATCCCGAGCGCCGCCCAGGTGGAGACGAACGTCTCGGCAATCGAGTCGACCCATTCCTGGGGGGTGACGCCGGCTTCCTCCGCCGTCTGCGCGACCTTCTGCCCGTGCTCGTCCATCCCGATCGCGAACCAGACATCGTCGCCCACCGCCCGGCGGTACCGCGCGATCACATCGGCGCCGACCTTCTCGACCGTGTGTCCGAGATGGGGCTCGCCGTTGGAGTAGTCGATCGCCGTCGTAAGGTAGAATCCGGCCATCTAACCCTCGTCCGCTCCGTCCTCGGGGACCTCGCCCGTCGGGGACTCAGACTCGGCGCCCGGTTCGTCCTCGAGTGCGGCCCGCCGGGCCGCGCGGGTCTCTTCCTTGAGCTGGACGAGCTCGACCACCCGGGTGCCCTCCGCCCCCTCCAGCGTGACCGTCTCGTCGAACATGTTCCAGTCCGTCACCCGGCTCTCGCCATCGGCCGTCGTGACCTTCCCGCCGACGCGCGGGAAGCGCTTCTTCGCCTGCTGATACATCGCGTGCTCGTAGCGCAGACAGTTCATGAGCCGACCGCACGCCCCCGAGATCTGGCTGGGGTTCAGCGACAGGCCCTGGTCCTTCGCGAGCTGGAGCGTCACGGGCTCGATCGCCGGCAGCCACGCGCGGCAGCACAGTTCCCGACGGCACCGGCCGAGCCCTCCGATGCGGCGTGCCTCGTCGCGGACACCGATCTGTCGGAGCTCGATCCGCGTCCGAAAGGCCCGCGCCATGTCGCGTACGAGGGCGCGGAAGTCGACCCGCTTCTCGGCCGTAAAATAGACCGTGAGCTTGTTGCGGTCCCACTGCCACTCGGCCTCGCTGACCTTCATTCGCAACCGGTGGCGCTCGACGAGCTCGCGCGTGCGTCGCCGAACCTCCATCTCCTGCTCGCGGAGCTGGAGCAACCGGCCGACATCGGCGGGAGCCGCGCGACGGATCACCCGCTTCGCCGGCATCGGGACCGTCCGTTCCCCGACCGCGTCGCAGCCTCCTTCGCACGCCAGCTCCTGCGCCGACGCCGCGCGCTTCACGATCCCGATATCGCGACCGCGGTCGGCCTCGACCACGACGAACTCCCGCTTCCGGAGCGGGACGGGGTGGGAGAACGCGAAGAAGTCGGTCCGCAGCCCCTTGAAGCGGACCTCGACGACCTGGGAACCGTCGGACCGGGCGGCCGCGGGACTCGAAGGCGCGGAGTCGGTCGCGGGCGTCTCGGGCTCGGTCGCGGGTCGGGCCGCCGATGGCGGAGCGGGCGATTCGCGTTTCGGAGAGATCGGGCGGGGCGGTCGACCGCGACGCGTGCGGTCGCCCCGGCCGCGTCGTGGTCCGCTCCGACGATCGCCGTCGTCGGGAGCGTCGGTCACGCTTCCTCCCAGGCGCCCATCTCGTAGTACTTCTCGCGGCGCCGCTCGACGAGCACCTCCGGATCCAACTCGACCAGCTCGCCCAGGTTCCGTTCGATCGCCTCCCCGACCGCCAGCATCGCCTCGTCGGGGGACTTGTGTGCTCCGCCGCTCGGCTCGGGAACGACCTCGTCGATCACGCCGAGCTCCAGCAGGTCGGGAGCGGTCAGCTTGAGCGCCTCGGCGGCAACGTCCGCGTGGTCGCGGCTGCGCCAGAGAATCGCCGCACAGCCTTCAGGGGAGATCACGGAGTAGATCGCGTTCTCCATCATCAGGACTCGGTCCGCGACGGCGATGCCGAGGGCCCCGCCGCTTCCACCCTCTCCGATGACACAGGTGACGATCGGGACGCGCAGACCCGCCATCACGAACAGGTTCTCGGCGATCGCCTCGCCCTGGCCCCGCTCCTCCGCGCCGATCCCCGGGTAGGCGCCCTGCGTATCGACGAACGTGACCACCGGGCGTCCGAACTTCTCCGCGAGCCGCAGCAGACGCTTCGCCTTTCGGTACCCCTCGGGGTGCGGCGAACCGAAGTTCCGGCGGAGATTCTCCTTCATCTCCCGGCCCTTCTGATGACCGATCACCATGACGGTGCGTCCGCCGAGACGAGCCCACCCGCCCACGATGGCGGGATCGTCGCGGAACGCTCGATCGCCACGCAGCTCGAAGAAGTCCTCGAACACGTGCTCGGCGAAGTCGAGCGTGAACGGACGATCCTGGTTGCGGGCGAGCTTCACGCGATCGAAGCGGGACAGCCCCGTCATATCATCATCCTGCGCGGCGTCGAGCCTGCTCTCAAGCGAGAGTAGCTGCTCCGACACGTCGATGCCGCGTTCCTCGGCTTTGGCTCGCAGCTCCTCGATCTGCTCGCGGAGCTCGTCGAGCCCTTTCGGCTCTATGCTCATCAACCCTCGAAGGTCTGTTTACGACGCCCGGACCGCGGGCGTCCCTACTCCCGGACCAGCTTCACGCGGTCCCCGAGCAGTATGCGCAGATCGGTCAGCAACGACGCGTTCGGCGCTACTCGCAGCGACTGAGACGCGAAGCGGGAGGCCGGCGACAACGCTCCGTTGCCGTTGCCCCCTCCGTTCGATCCGCCGTTTCCGGACCGCCGCCACTCGACGAAGAGCGGACCACGACCCGGGCATGCCTCCAACAGCTTTCTCGCCTGCTCGAACGCGCCGGCCTCGACCGCATCGCCTTCGCTCAGTTCGATCAGGATCCCGACTCCGCCGCCGCCGTGTACATCCGCGAGCAACTGAACCGAGTCGATGAAGATGGGCGGGTCCTCATCATCCCGCGAGTTGTCTGACACGGTACCGACCAGAAGGACCGGTCGGTCGTCGCCGAGCAGGTCGCGGTTGTCGAGCCAGGTATCACCGAACGCGAGGGCCGTCGCCGTCCCCTGGAAGTCCTCGATCGTGAGCCTGGCCCACTCGCGGCCGTCGCGCCGCGATGGCCGCACAACCCGCTCCGTGATCACGCAGGGCACCTGCACCTGGCGTCCCCGGAGCGTCGGAAACATCGACGTGTTGGCCTCGGCGGCGTAGAGCTCGACGAGCTCGCGGTATCGGTCGAGGGGGTGACCGGAAATGTAGAAGCCGATCCGTCCCTTCTCCTCCTTCAGGCGGTCGCGCTCGGACCATGCCGCGACCATCGGAAGGGATGGCGCCGGGCGCTCCGTGTCATCGTCGGCGCCCCCGAAAAGCGACACCTGGCCGGACTCGGCCTCCTGTCGGCGATATTGCGCCTCGCTCAGCATGACATCGAGCCCTGCCGCGAGGGCCGCACGCTCCCCGAAATCGTCGAGGGCCCCCGCGCCGATGAGCGCCTCGACGACCCGCTTGTTGTTGAGCCGCAGATCGATGCGCTCGAGGAAGTCGAGGAACGACTCGAACGGCGACTCTGCCTGCGCTTCGAGAATCGACTTGATCGCCCCGTGTCCGACGCCCTTGATCGCGCCGAGACCGAAGCGAATCGAGGCCCGCTCGGCCTCGCCCACCACGGTGAACCTGTAGCGCGACTCGACGACGGACGGCGCCAGCACCGGGATCCCCAGGCTGCGCGCTTCGCCGATGTACGACACGACGCGGTCGGTACTGCCGATTTCGGAGGACAGCAGCGCGGCCATGAACTCGGGCGGATAATGCGCCTTGAGCCATGCCGTCTGGTACGACAGAAGCGCGTACGCGACCGAGTGCGCCTTGTTGAACCCGTAACGACCGAACGTCCTGATGAGCTCGGCGATCTCTTTCGCGTTGCGCTCCTCGACGCCGCGCTCGATCGACCGTTCGACGAAGTCGCCGAGCACCTCGTCCGTGAGCTCCGCGTCCTTCTTCCCCACCGCCTTCCTGAGGACATCCGCTTCGGCGAGCGAGAATCCAGCGAGCACGTTCGCGACCCGCATCACCTGCTCCTGGTAGGTGATCACGCCGTACGTGGGCTCGAGCACCTCCGCCAGGTCGGGGTGGGGAAAGTCGACGACCTCGAAACCGCGCTTCCGCTTGATGTAGACGTCGGTCATTCCCGAATCGAGCGGACCCGGGCGAATGAGCGCGTTCACGGCCACGAGGTCGTCGAACCGATCGCACCGCATGGCCCGGAGCTTGTCCGTCGCCAGACTCGACTCGAACTGGAACACGCCGCTCGTCCGGCCGCTCGCGAGCATCATGTAGACTTCCGGATCGGCGAGCCCGATCTCCTCCCAATCGACCTTCACCCCATGCCGTTCCTCGACCATCGCGCACGCGTCGTGGATGACGGTGAGGGTGCGAAGGCCCAGGAAGTCCATCTTGAGCATCCCGGCCTTCTCGAGCGCGTTCATGTCGAACTGGGTGATGACCGAGTCCGTATCGCTCTTCGTGTCGGAGCACACCGGCACGTACTCGTCCAGCGGTCCCGGCGCGATCACGACGCCGGCAGCGTGGACCGAGCTGTGCCGCGACAGGCCCTCCACGCGCTCCACATAGTCGAGAAGCTTGCTGACCTTCGGGTCGTCCTTGTCGAGATCCTTGAGCTCGCGGACGTCCCGCCGCGCCTCCGCGGCGGTCATCGAGGCACCCGGATCGTTCGGGACCAGCTTGGCGAGCCGATCGGTATCGGTGGGAGTAAAGCCGAGGACCCGGCCCACATCACGAATCGCTGCTCGCGCCTTCATGGTTCCGAACGTGATGATCTGCCCGACCGACTCGTTCCCGTACCGTTCGCGGACGTAGTCGATGATCTCGCCGCGACGCTCGTAGCAGAAGTCGACGTCGATGTCCGGCATCGACACACGCTCGGGATTCAGGAACCGCTCGAAGATCAGGTCGAACTCGAGCGGGTCCACGTCCGTGATGCCGAGCGCATAGCAGATGATCGAGCCCGCGGCCGAGCCCCGGCCGGGTCCGACCGGGATCCCGAGATCCTTCGCCGCCTCGATGAAGTCCCAGACGATCAGCAGATACCCGGCGTATCCCGTCGTCTCGATGACCCCGAGCTCGTAGGAAAGGCGCTCGGCTACGTCGTCCGGGAGCGGGTCTCCATACCGCTCTCGCGCCCCGTCCTCGGACTTGGCCCGGAGCATCGCCATCGGATCGTCGAACTCGGGCTCGAGCGGGAAGTTCGGAAGGTGGTACTTCTTCTCGAACTGCACGTCGCACATGTCGGCGATCTCGACCGTGTGCTTCAGGAGCTCGGGCCGGTCCGGGAACAGCGCGGCCATCTCCTCGGTCGATTTGAAGTAGCTCTCCTCGCCGAAGAACTTCAGGCGGTTCGGATCGTCCTTGTCCTTCCCCGTCCCGATGCAGAGCAGCGTGTCGTGCGCGTCCGCGTCGCCGCGCTCCAGGTAATGGGCGTCGTTCGTCACGACGAGAGGCAGACCCAGCTCCTCCGAGATCTGTACGATCCCCTCGTTCACCATCGCCTGCTCGGGAATCCCGTGCTGCTGCAGCTCGAGCCAGTACCGCCCGTCGAACACGCGTGCGTGCCACTCGGCGGCCGCCTTCGCGTCGTCGTATCGCTCGTGCTGGAGGTAGCGGGCGACCTCGCCGGCGAGACACGCCGAGAGGCAGACGATCCCTTCCGAGTACTCCTCCAGAACCTCGTGGTCGATCCGTGGACGGCGGTAGAACCCCTCCGTGTACCCGATCGACGACAGCTTCACGAGGTTGTGGTACCCGGTCCGATTCATCGACAGAAGGACGAGATGGGCGGAGTGCGCGGGCGCCCGGTCGGGTTTCTCCCGTGACCGGCGGTCGCCGTACGCGACGTACATCTCGCAGCCGATGATGGGCTTGATGCCCTTCTCGCGGGCCTTCTGCTGGAAGTGCCAGGCGCCGTAGAGGTTCCCGTGATCGGTGAGTGCGATCGCCGGCTGATCCATGGCGATCGCGCGGTCGATCAGGTCGTCGAGCCGGTTGGCACCATCGAGGAGCGAGTACTCGCTGTGGGTGTGGAGGTGAACGAACGACATCCGGGTCCTGACGAGGGGGAGATCAGGCGGCCGAAACCGCTTCGGAAGCTAACAGGATACCACCCCCGTCAACCGCATTCGAACGAGCCGAGAATCTCCTGTAGCTGGATCATATACTCGTATTTCGGGTCGTTCGGCGCGTACAGCCAGGCGTCGATGAAGTAGGTGCGGGACGGGCAGTCGACGAGCCAGACCACGAACGGACCGGCCGCCGGGAAGTTCCCGCGCTCGTCCTGCCACACGCCCGTCACTTCGAGGGCCGGACGGCCGTCCACCATGAACTCCGTTACGGACGAGTTATCGACGTTGATGCCCTGAGCGACGTTGTACTGCACGTCGTCCAGGCTCGCCCGCCACTCGAGCGCGAGGTCCGCGCTCAGCGAGTCGACGGTCGGTCGCCAGTTCACGAGGATCGAGCGGATCAGCTGGGACGGGTCGGGGTTGTCGTTTCGAAGGATGACGAGGCTGTCCCCGCCCTCGAGCCCTCGCGCGACCCGGTCGTAAAGCGACGGCACGAGCATGCGGAACCCGAACCGTCGCTCGAGGTCGGTCGCCAGCGCAGTGTCCGGAGGTGTGACGAACATCCTCGTCGTGACCCAGGCGCGGTAGCTCGCGTCGACGGCGCTCAACACCGAGGGAAGGGCTTCGCGCCACTGCCGCGCCTCGTTGCCTGCCTGGAGGAACACGCCTGTCACGATCTGGTTGCGAGCCCAGACATCCTCGCTCTGGAATACGCGCCCGGGCGTCATCGTTCCGAGCACGTGCCCGCCGGCCATGGCCACCTCCCGAAGCGCCGGGTCGTTCGGCCCGCCGAAGACGATGACGTTGCGGAAGATCTTGAGATCGACGATCGCCGGATCATCGAACGGCACTCCGGTGACGACGTACTGCTTCTCGTCGCGCGTCGTGAACATCGTCGGCTCGAGAGCCTCGTACGTCTCGTCCGCGAGTTCCTGCCATAGAGAGTCGGCGGCGATGACGATGAGGCTGTTCGCCTCTCCCATGGCGTTCGGGGTACCGCACGCGGTCAGAATCGAGAGCGCCAGCGGCGCCAGAAACATGCTCTTTTTCATACGGCGAAATCTAGACACGCGTCGGCAGATGCGCACCACCGACCGCCCCTCCTTGACAGGGGGTTCCCGGCATCCTTAATAGCGAATCGGACACGCACGGTTCGACCGATGCGCGGGATGCGGGAGCGAGGCCTTCTGGCCCTCCCATTATCGCCAGCCGGCACAGCGCGGAGGGGCTCGATGGCGGTTCTCGTGGCAGCAGACGAGCTAGACCAGCTCGAGGACGGCCTCCGGGTAGCGGAGGCCGAGGAGTTCGACGACGAGGAAGAAGATGACTGGGAGGACCACGTACCTGACGACGACGATGATTGGGGAGTCGATGAGGACGACTGGGACGACGACGATTGGGACAAGGACGACTGGGGCTAGCTACCTGTTTGGTCCCTGAGGTCCGTCACTCCCAGCGGAAGAGTCGCGTCGACAGGACCAGACCGGCCGGGAGCGTCCCGACCATCACTAGAACGTGCGTCGTCGATCCGCTCCAGCCCTGACCGAACCAGAGGTTCTGCAACAGCTTCACCCCGTGCGTCATCGGAAGGAGGTCCGCGACGCGCCGGACCCCAGCCGGCATCATCTGAAGCGGGATCGCCGCCCCCGACAGGAACATCATCGGGAAGAACAGCATCTGACCGACGACCTGCGCGATCCGCGCGGTCGAGGCGATGCTCGCGATCAGATACCCCGCCGAGAAGAAGGCCGCCGCCACGAGGCTGAACCCCGCCGCCACGTTCAGCCAGCTCCCGCCGAACCGGAGCCCGAACAGGAACTCGGCAACCAGGATCGTCATGACCATCCCCACGACCGACATGAGGAAGTAGACGATCACGGTCGCCCCGACGTAGGTCGCCGGATGAAGCGGCGTGGCCCGGAACCGCCGCAGGATCCGGGTCTCGCGGGCCGTCGCCGTCTGGATCGGGAGGCTCATCAGGCCGATCGAGACGATGATCAGCACTGTCATCGCGGGCGTCGAGTAGTCGATGTACCCATACGGTCCGGGGGACAGGCCACCCGGCTCGTTTCCGAAGACGAAACCGAGCATCGTGATCAACAGAACCGGGAAGACCAGCGTGAAGAAGAACGCGGCCGGCTCGCGGCCCCCGCGCATGATCGCGACCCGGTCCGCGAGCGCTTCGGCCTCATCCATGAAGTGCGTACTCAGGACCACCGTCGCCCCCGCGTCTCGAATCGTGCGGATCAGTTCCCAGATCGTCTGGCGGGCGCGCGGATCCAGGCCGGTGGTGATCTCATTCCAGAAAGACCACTTCCGGGTCGTTGATCAGCGCGAGCGCGACGAACAGGCGCTGCTTCTGCCCGCCCGAGAGCTTCGCGAAGTGCGCGTCCCGCTTCTCCTCGAGCCCGAGCCGGTCGAGGAGATCCCATGGCACCTCCTCCCGCTCGTAGAGGACCGAGATGAGCTGCAGCGCCTCGCACACCTTGAGGCGGGCCGGGAGATTCGCCTCCTGCAACTGGACACCGATCCGGTGGCGCAGGGACTCGTCCGTACGCGGATCGCTCCCCAGCACGCGGATCGCGCCCTCGTCGGGGACGCGGTGCCCCTCGATGCACTCGATCGTCGTGGTCTTCCCCGCCCCGTTCGGCCCGAGGAGACAGAACACCTGACCGGGCTCGACGTCGAAGTCCACGCCGTCGACCGCGATCAAGTCGCCGTAGCGCTTTCGCAGGTCGCGGACAGTGATCGTCGCGGACAGGGTCGTCCCGGATTCGAACGGGGTGTGCCGAGGTCGGCCACACCTTCTACTCGACAGTCTGCCGGTTATGCGATGGAGGGGCGACTCGTGACAGTCGCACGGACCTTGAAGGGGCGTCGGAAACGGGGTAGAATCCTGCCTCCGGCGCCCCGGCCTCCATGGCCCAGGGCGCCGTCGTTATCTCGGGGCCCGTAGCTCAGCCTGGTTAGAGCGCACGCCTGATAAGCGTGAGGTCGGTGGTTCAAATCCACCCGGGCCCACTGAACTCCAGATGTTCCCCAGTCTTCGAGGTCTCGAAGCCCTACCGACCTCACGCCCCCAAGACGTGTGACTCGGTGGTTCACCCGAGCGAGCGCAAGCGAGCGAGCGGGGCGGATCGCGAAGCGATCTAGCCAAATCTACCCGCGGTCACCTTCCACCCGATGGCCGAGAGATGTATCGGTCGTTGTCTCCGAAAGCCTGGATATCGCGGTGCGTGAGGATCGTTCGGAGTTCACCATCCGCAGTCTGCTTCAGAGTTGCGGTAAAGCGAACTCGAACGCGCTCGGGCTCGCTCCCGCGGTGCTGGAAGTCTTCGGTATGAAAGCCCCACGCGACAACCACGTCGTCGTGTTGAGCGAGGTGGATCTCGTCGATCGCGAGATCGTAATACTCCAGAGAATCGAAGAACGCCTGCAAGCCAGCCTTGAGCGCGGCGGCGGGAAGTTCCTGCGTACCCCGTGGCGCTAGCGTTCGAAAGCCAAAGCCCGCGGTAAGTCCCTCGGCGCCATCAACGATGGCATCGACGTTACCGGCATCCCAAGCGGCGTACGCCGCGCGGATAAGAGCCTCCGCCTCGGCTTCTAGTGACTCCACCTGACCCGCGGTCGACGCCGGAAGCAGGATCGGGAGGCATGCCACCAAGAGGATCCGCCGCACCGAGTGAGCGTTCATCGTGCTCTCCATACCTTTGTCTCGGGTGTCCTATCATACAGCCCGAGGTTCGCATCGCTGCCTATTGGCGAGAAACCTCGCGGGAACGATGCACACGTTGGGTGCGCCTCCGCCATTCGACACTCTCACCGAGTCGCCTCTCGGTCGGGCGGCAGTCCCCGTCTGCGGGGGGCTGTTCCTGGGGCTGTTCAAATGCGGATGAGCCCCGTAGACGATGGATCACGGCCCTCAGACCACCTCGCAGGTATGAACCGCTGATCAACACGTTTCAGCTGAAACGTTCGGCTGACCTACCATCGATCCCGCCTTGCGACGCCGCTGTCGCACCGATGTGCAGGGGCGATTTGTCCCGCCCAGAGCCTTCGTGACACGGAACGCCGCCCGCGGACCTGGATGCGCGCCGCCTAACAGACTGTTAATAAACGACTTAGACGCCTGCAAAAGTCGCCGGTGAGTGGCTCGCGAATTGCCCCCGAGCGGTCTTGGGTCCGTTCGCGCGCCGAGTCCGTGGCCCGGGCTCGCGCCTGAGCGCCCCGCACGAAAGGAGCGCTCTGATGACCGCTGCGATGATCATCCTCCTCGGGCTGCAGGCGACCGGGGACACCATCACCGTCGACGTCGATACAGCGCTTCGGCAGGGGCTGGAGGCGTCCCCCGTCGTCGCGGCCGCGCGTCATCGGGTCGACGCAGCGTCCGGCCGGGTTGATCAGGCTCGCGCGTGGCCGAATCCCCGGATCGCGGTGTCGGCCGAAAACGTCGGTCAGTCCGAGGCCTTCACGGGGCTTCCCGGATTCGAGGGAATCGAGGGCCAGGCCGTGCTGGAGACGCCGCTTCTCCTGGGAGCACGACGGTCCGGCCCCATCCGTTTCGCGACGGCGGAGCAACGAGCCGCGACGCTGGGCTCGGCCGCATCCGTCGAGCGGGCGCGCGCCGACCTCCTTGCCTCCATCGGAGCCTACCTTCGCGACCTCCGGTTCGAGGAGACGGCTCGAGACGAACTCGAAACCCTGACTCGCATCGCGGAGCACCTCGCCCTTCAGGCCGAGGTGGGTCGTGGGGCCCTCGGCGACGCAGCTCGCGCGGAGCTTGCTCGAGGCATGGCGGCCACCCACCTGGCCCGGCGCGAGGCCGCCGTGGCCGCAGGCGGCGAGGAGATCGCCCGCAAGCTCGGATATCCAACTTCCACGCCGATCCGGATCGTGAGCGGAGCCTGTACGGCAAGGGAACGCGCCCTGCCGGGCGAGCACGTCGCGGTGCCGCCGGAACTGGAGCTCGCCAGAGCCCGGCTCGACGTGGCTAGCGGAGCCGTCGAGTTGGCCGGCGCAGCCGGATCGCTTCAGCTCACTCCACAAATGGGCGTTCGCCGAACGGGCGGAAACACGGGACTGTACCTGGGGCTCCAGACGACCCTGCCCATCTTCAACCGAGGATCGGGGGCGGTCAGCGCGGCTCGCTCGGAGGAGCTCGCCGCCGTGTCGGAGCTCACGGACGCCGAATCCCGTTGGGATGCGGCGACGTCTACCGCCCGTCGGACGCTCGCGGCGCTCGAGCGGGCCGGCTCAGGCTTCGACTCCGGCTGGTTCGGCTCGGTCGAACAGACCGTGATCGCCGCAGAAGCGAGGTTCGAGCTCGGGGAGAGCACCCTCGCGCAGTTGCTCGACGCCCGCCGGGCCCGGCTCCAGGCGCTGGAGGACTACGCCAGATGGCAGGCGGAGTGGTGGGAGGCCCGGACCGGGCTCGCTGTCCTCGAGGGAGCGGCGCTGGAGGGCGGCCTCCTTTGTACGGATCCGTATCGGGAAGACGGCCCATGACCGGTCGAACCAGGTCCGTCCTGACGATCACGATGTCCCTCGGCGCGATCGCCGGCTGCTCGCGGCCGGAGCCCACGGAGGAGCCGACACCCGACACACCGACCGGCATGGTGCGGTTGTCCGAGTCGCAGATCGGGGCCGCCAACATCACGACCGTGTCCGCCGTGGAGGTCACGATCCAGGACGAAGTCTCCGTCCCTGGCTCGGTGCAGAGCCCGGATCACGCGCATGCGGTCGTCGGCGCGATTGTCGAGGGCCAGGTGATGCGGGTCACGGTGCTTCCGGGCGACGAGGTTCGGCGCGGCCAGCCCCTCGTCGAGATCCACGCGCACGAGATGGCGGAGGTCCAGCGAGACCTGGCATCGGCTCGGGCCGAAGTCGAGTTCCGCGCCAATGCCCTCGACCGCTCCGAGAAGCTGCTTGCGGCGGGCGCGGTCTCGGCGGAAGAAGTGGAGCGCCGGAGGGCAGACCTGAGCGCCGCCGAGGCCGAGCTCGCTCTAGCGGAGGGGCTGGTCGCGCACCTGCACCCGTCGCCCTCCGGTGACGCACGCGCCGTCTCGCCGCTGCAGGGCACGGTGTTCAACGTGCACGTTCGGGCGGGCCAGGCCGTCGTCGCGGGCGACCCGCTTGTGGAGGTGGGCTCGACGGACGTGCTCTGGGTGACGGCCTTCGTGCCCGAGAACAGGGCGAGCACTCTCGCGGTCGGGGACGCGGTCAACGTCACGTTCGACGCCCCACCGGCGACGAGCACCGGACGCCTCGTACGCGCGGGCACACACGTGGACCCCGCGAACCGATCGGTTGAAATGCGGTTCGAACTCGATTCGATTCCCGCGGGAATACGGCCCGGGAGCTTCGCGACGGTCGGCATCTCCCTCAGCTCCCCCGAGCCGGGGGTCCGGCTCGACGAGGAGGCCGTCGTTCGCCTCGGCGACGACGATGTGGTGTTCGTCGTGGAGACCCATGGGCTCTACCGCCCGGTCGTCGTGTCGATCGCCTCGCACGGGGACGGCGAAGTCGCCGTGCGAGGAATCCCCGACGGGTCGGAGGTGGTGGTCGAGGGCGCCTACTTCCTCAAGGCCGCCTTCGATGCGGAGTCGGCGGAGGACGGCGGACCGTGATCCGGCGACTCGTCGACTTCTCGATCCGTCAGCCGCTTTACATCGCCGGGGGCATCGTCACCCTCGTCGGCGTCGGGCTGTACGCCCTCTCCACGCTGCCGTTCGAGGCGTTCCCGGACCTGACGGCGAACTCGGTGACCGTGATCGCGGACGCCCCGGGGATGGCCCCCCGCGACGTGGAGCAGCTCGTCACCTATCCGATCGAGCGCTCGCTCCTCGGTCTCCCGAGCACTCAGACCGTCCGATCGACGACCAAGTTCGGGCTCGCGATGACCCAGGTCGTCTTCGACGATCGCGTGGATCCGTACTTCGCGCGCCAGGTGGTGGCGGAGCGGCTCAACGACCTCGGCGCGGACATGCCCGACGAAGTCAGCGTCACGATGGGCCCGGTCGCCACGGCCATGGGCGAGGTCTACCAGTACGTCCTCGTCTCCGACGATCCGGATGTGACGCCCTGGGACCTCAAGCGAATCCAGGACTATTCGTTGGCGCCCCAGCTGCGGACGGTCTCGGGGGTCGCGGAGGTGAACTCCTGGGGCGGCTACATCGAGCAGTTCCACGTGATCGTGGAGCCCGGGCGACTGATCCAGGCCGGCCTCACGCTCGCGGACGTCGAGAGCGCGCTCGCCGAGAACAATCGGAACTTCGGTGGCACGTACACCGAGGCGCGTGGCGAGCGGTTCGTCGTGCGGGGCATCGGGCGACTCACGGACGCCGGCGACATCGCCGATGTCGCGATCGAGACGCGCGACGGCGTGCCGATCCACATCCACGACGTCGCCACCGTGGTCCGGGGGGCGCTACCCCGTCAGGGTGCGGTCACGATCGACGGCGAGGGCGAGGTCGTCGCGGGCATGGTCATCATGCGGAAGGGCGCGAACGCGCTCCGCGTGCTCGATCGCGTCAAGGAACGGCTGGAGGAACTCGTCCCCTCGCTTCCGGAGGGGGTGCGCCTCGTCCCGTTCTATGATCAGGGCGACCTCGTCGAGCAGACGACGCACACGATCGAGAAGAACCTCCTGCTCGGCGGGACCCTCGTCGTGGTGCTGCTCTGGGGGTTCCTGCGAAGTCTCACCGCGTCCATCCTCGTCGCGCTCGTCATCCCCCTGTCGATGCTCTGGGCGTTCGTGTCGATGAGGGTGTTCGGGTTCTCGGCGAACCTGATGAGCCTGGGGGCCCTCGACTTCGGCCTCCTGGTGGACGCATCCGTCGTCGTCGTGGAGAACGTGATGCGGCACGAGCCGGACAAGTCCGACCCGCGCGAGCGGGTCAGACAGGCCGTCGTCGAGGTCGCGAGGCCGGTCCTCTTCGGCATCGCGATCATCGTCGCCGTGTACATCCCGATCCTCGCCCTGCAGGGGACCGAGGGGAAGATGTTCCGGCCCATGGCCTTCACCGTGGTCGCGGCGATCCTCGGATCGCTCGTGCTCGCTCTCACGTTCGTCCCGGCCGCCGCGGGTACACTTCTGAAGAACGCCCGGGAGATCCATTCTCCCCGGTTCGAGCAGTTCAAGGCCGCCTACCGTCAGCTCCTCGAACACGTCGTCCATCGGCCCGTCGTCGTCACGGGCGTGGCGGTCGCGCTGCTCGCCGTTGCCCTGGGGAGCGCAACGCGCCTCGGAACCGAGTTCATGCCCCGCCTCGACGAAGGGAGCGTGCTCGTCCAGGGCCTGCGGCTCCCGTCCACCTCGCTCGAACAGGGCACGCGCTTCTCCGGCTCGCTCGAGCGCGGGCTGATCGGACTTCCCGAGGTCGAGGTCTCGGTCTCGAAGCTCGGCCGACCGGATCTCGCGACGGAGGCGATGGGCACGTACGAGTCGGACACCTACGTCTCGCTCGTGGACCGGAATGACTGGCGTCCGGGCGGAAAGGATGCGCTGCTCGCCGCGATGGACAGCGTGCTCGCCGAGGTCCCGGGGCTCGACTACGCGTTCACGCAGCCGATCCAGATGCGCCTCGACGAGGCGGAGACCGGGATCACGACGGACGTCGGCGTGAAGATCTTCGGGGACGACCCGGACGTTTTGGCGGACCTCGCGATGGAGGTCGAGCCGATTCTGGCGGACATCCGGGGCGCCGCGGACGTGAAGATCACGGCGGCCGCGCGTGTGAAGGAGCTACGGATCGAGCTCGACCGCGCCGCGCTCGCCCGACATGGCCTCAGCGTGTCGGACATCGGCCACCAGGTCGAGATGGCGATCGGCTCGTCCGTCGCCACTGAGGTGATCGAGGGGCCCCGGCGCATCGATGTCGTCGTCCGGACGCCGGCCGGGAACGCGACGGACCCGTCCATCATGTCGCGACTCCCCGTCGCGAACGGCCCGACGGGGCTGGTGTCCCTCGGCGCAGTCGCAGACATGTGGGTCGAAGAGAGCCCCGAGGGGTTCGTTCACGAGGGAGGACAGCGGATGGTGGTGGTCGGCGCGAACATCCGCGGCCGCGATATCGGGAGTTTCGTGGAAGAAGCGTCCGCACGGCTGACCGACGAAGTCCCCCTCCCGTCGGGGTACCGATTCGAGTGGGGCGGACAGTATCAGCACCAGCAGACGGCCCTGCGCCGACTCGCCATCCTCGTGCCGGTAGCGGTTCTGGCGATCTACCTGCTCCTGTTCTCGAGCTTCGGGACCATCCGACACTCCCTCCTGATCATGCTGAACGTGCCGTTCGCCGTGGTCGGAGGCATCGCCGCCCTCTGGATCGGCCGCCTGAACCTGAGCACGTCTGCCCTGATCGGATTTGTCGCGGTCTTCGGGATCGCGGTGCTGAACGGGGTGGTCATGGTGACCTACATGAACCAGTTGCGAGAGCGTGGCAGAGAACTCGTCGACGCGGTGCTCGACGGCGCCGCGACGCGACTCCGGCCCGTGCTCATGACAGCCCTCGCCGCGAGCCTGGGGTTCGTGCCGATGGCCCTGTCGACGTCGCCCGGGGCGGAGTTGCAGCGGCCCCTGGCGACTGTCGTGATCGGGGGCCTGATGACGGCGACGGCGCTGACGCTCGTCGTGCTCCCAACGGTCTACCTCTGGATGGAGCGGCGCCTTTCCTCGCGTGAGGGGGCCCGGGGCGACACACCAGGGACAAGCATGAACGCCGCATCAACCCGTTTCAGTTGAAACGTTTCAGCTGAAACGCTCCCCACTCGCAGGGCCGGCGGCACCCGGCAAATCGGACACATCCGCATATCGGGCTCCCGACCGAACTCGAGTACGACCGGGCCCAACTCAACGAGCTTGGCTTGAATCGTGTCGTTCACGGTCACCGTGAGCACGAGATTGCGGCCCTCCACCCGTCCGCTGAACTCGGCCGGCACCGGCGGCCCGACGACGACAGGGGAGGCGCGTGGCAGATACGTGCCCTCGACGGTGAACCGGCCCGCCGCGTCGAGTGGGATCACTCCCTCGATGTCGCCAGACGTGCACCCGATGTGGACGTGAGCGGCCAAGTCGGTGACGATCACGCCCGCATCGTCGCCGCCCCACGTGCCTTCGGCCAGGTTGGGGCCCGGAGGAGGGAAGACGGCATGCTCGCCGCACCCGGTCAGGGTGACGAGCAGAGCGATGCATGCCGCGAGCGCGGCCCCGGTGATCGTCGTGCGTGCCTTCATACCTCTACAACGCCCGGGCTCGCCCGCCCGTGTCGCTACTCGGCCCGCATCGCGATCACGGGGTCGATCGACGAAGCCCGGCGCGCGGGAACCGCTACGGCGAGCAGCGCTACCCCGCCCAACGCAAGTGGCACGAGGATCCAGGTCAGGGGGTCGAGCCGCTCGACCCCGTAGAGGAAGCTCGCGAGGTACTGCGTCAGCACGACGCTCGCGAGGAGGCCGATCGCGAGACCCAGGCCAACGAGGCGCAGGCCCTGACTCAGCACCATCGCGACGATCCGGGGCGGAGCGCCGCCGAGGGCCGCCCGAATCCCGAGCTCCCGCTTGCGCTGGGCGACGGCGTAGTCCATCACCCCGTACAGCCCGGCGGCGGCGAGGGCCATCGCGACCCCGGCGAAGACGGTGAGTAGCACGACGTAGAACCGGGGGCGCGCGACGGACCGGGCCATCACCTCCGGCATCGTCGCCACGGAGCTCACGGCGGCGGTCGCGTCGATCTCACGCAGCGCATCGGTGATGGGCCGAGCGAAGGCTCCGGGGTCGCCAGAGACCCGCACGAGCAACTGAATGAACGTCGAGCCCTCGCTCACCTGCCGGTGGCTGAAATAGAGTTCGGGACGCGGTTCGCGCTCGGGGCCCACGTTCCTGATGTTCTCGACCACGCCGACGATCGTCGCGAACGTCGAGTCCGAGGTGTGGAACCGCTTGCCTACCGCGTCCTCCCCCGGGAAGTCGCGAGCCGCCAGGGCCGCGTTCGCAACGGCCACCATCTCGTCTCCCGGAAGGTCACGCTCGTTCAGGAGGCGGCCGACCCGCAGGACGTGACCGATCGCCGTGAACGCACCCGGACTGATGACGCGGCGTTCCACCAGGGGAAGCTGCGTGGGATCCGTCCCGGGCTCTCCCTCGTAGCGGATGTTGAAATTGTTTCCCCAGTCCTGATACGGGATGAGGTTGAGCGAACCGACGTCGTCGACCCCGGGGATCGCCCTCACTCGTTCCACGGCCGGGACGAGGAATCCCTCGGCCACGCTACTTCCCGTGTACCGGGCGGGGTCGACGTTGACCCCCAGCGTGATAAGCGGCTCGGGATCGAATCCGGGATCGCGGCTGACGAGCTCACCGAACCCGCGGATCACGAGCCCCCCTCCCAGCAGGAGGATGACAGACAGGGCCACCTCGAAGACAACCAGCCGGCGCAGCCACCGATGTTGTCGCCCACCCGTTCCGCCTCGCCCGCCGGCGCGGAGGGCGTCCTGCGGATCCCCGTTGCGGGCCTGCCAGACGGGCGCGAGCGCGCACACGAGAGCCACGGCCGCGCTGACGACGAGGGCGAACACGAGCACGCCGCGCGCGATCTGCAGGTCGGCGAGCTGAGGCAGCGACTGCGGGAGCAACGCCCGGATCGCCCGCACGCCCGCCCACGCGAGCCCGAGCCCGAGGACGCCGCCCGCTGCCGCCAGGATGACGCTCTCGACCAGCACGGGCCGGGCGAGCTGCGTCCGTCCGGCGCCGAGTGCTGCCCGGACCGCGAATTCCTCACGTCGGCTCACACCCCGGGCGAGCAGGAGGCTCGCGACGTTCGCTACCGCGATCAGGAGAACGAACGCGACGGCGCCCAACAGGAGCATGAGCGGTTGTCTGACCAGACGGACCGACTCGCTCTTGAGGGGCACGATCCGCAGTTGCTCGCCACGCAGTTCCGGGAAGGCCTCGACGATCCCATCCATCACGTTCTTGAGCTGGACGTCCGCCGCCTCGGGCGTCACGCCCTCTCGAAGCCGTCCCAGCAGCGAGAGGTAATTGCTCCGGCGGGCGGCGGACTGGGAGGCAGTGAACCGAAGTGGCACCCAGACGTCAGCGGCGAAAACCCGACTGCCGTGAGGCACTTCGAAGTCGGCCGGCAGTATTCCCACGATCTCGTGGCTCTCCCCGTCCAATGAGATCGTCCGGCCCAGGACATCGGCCTCTCCGCCGAAACGGTCACGCCACAGCTCGGCTCCGATGACGACGACCGGGTTGCTGTCCTCGCCTTCATCGGCAGGCTGGATGGCTCGGCCGTGTACCGGAACGACGCGCAGCGTCTGAAACAGGTTTCCGCTCGCCCGGTTGGCGCGGACCCGTAGCGGCTCTTCGAGCCCGTGCAGGAGCGCTACGCCGCCCGTCAGAGCCGCGATCGACTCGAAGGATTCAGCACGTTCGGCAATGTCGCGGTAGTTGGCCGGTGCGAAGGGCCCGGACCGGAGCTGCGGCGTGGTGCGGAAGATCGAGGCCAGGCGGTCGGATTCCGGGAACGGGAGCGGCTGTAGAAGGACCGTATGGACTGCGGAGTAGATGGCCACAGTCGCACCGATCCCCAGGGCGAGACACGCCACGGCCGCGCCGCTCAGGAGAGGAGCCCGTCTCAGGCTTCGCACGGCAATCCGTGCCTGGCGAAGGACATCGAGAACCAACGTCTGCCTCCGCTTCGCTGGTCAGGGGGCGACTGACCCGGCCCCGTTCAGGAGGTCGATTGACGACCTTCCATGATTACGATGCGAGGACCACGGACGAAGGTTGTCGTGAGGGCCGGGCTCCTCGTGCCATCTCCAGGATCCGGTCGGTGGGCGTCTCGACGAGATCGGCCGCCGTGCACCCACACGCCTCCATGGCTCGATCGGCCAGGTACGTGCCGACGCGATAACCGATCCACTGCCGGCCGTCCGGGTGGTAGAACATCCACATCTGGTAGTCGCGCAGGCCGCCTTCAACCGCGACGAGCTCCTCGATCCAGCGATCCACATCGTCCGCCGGGTAGTCGCCCCACGACGGCCTTCCGCCTCCCGCGTCCCGTTCGAACGCCGTGGCCATCCCCTCAGCGACCGCCGCATCGATCATGCGCGTACCCGCCGTCCCGCCCTGGACCGTCCAGCCACGGGCCAGGTGGTGAGACTCGTGGAACAGCGCCGCGTGGAGCTCGGCGCGTGCGACCGCGACGGGCCCACCCTCGAATTCCGGATCGACCGTCCACTGGATCCTGCCCGGTGCCTGCGCCATCGCGCCGGATCCGAACCCCGGGATCACCTGCGTGCCGGACACGACCTCGAGCTCGATTCGATCGGGAAGGCCCGGTAACCACTCGCCCAACGAAGGGGCTGCGGCCTCCACCACGGCCCGGACCGCCGCGCGCCTCATCGCGCAATATAGCGACTCAGTCCCCTGCAGCCGGTCTGGCGGGGCACCCCGGTTTCTCTTCGATTGATGCCAGCCACTCGACAGGCTGGCGTATCCTCTCGACGGAAAGAAGGAACCGATGACGAAGCCCCACCGCAGGTGCTCGTTCCGCGTCACCCCCCTCCTGACGGCCCTCTGGATTGTGCTCGGATCCTCTTCGATCGCCGCTCAGGCTCCTGAGCGATCGCCCGAGGAGCAGGCTCTGGCCGACCGATTCGAACAACTGAACGCTGCTTTTGCGGACGGCGACACGGAGGCCACGCTCGCGTTTTACGCCGAGGGCTTCGTGCGACTTCCTCCGGGGGAGCCGGCGGTGTTCGAGCATGACGCATTTCGCGAGCAGCTCGAGACGTCCCTGGCGAACTACGATTACTCGCTGGACGCTTTCCGAATCCGCCGCGTCGAAGTATCCGGTGACATGGGACACACGGTCGCCACCTATACGGATTCCGTCACGCCGAAGGCCGGAGGCGACACGGAGACCCAGTCCGGGCGTTGGGCCCTCCTGTGGCGCCAGGAAGACGGTGTCTGGAAGATCTCCTTCGAGATCTGGAACATGGATCCGCCCAACTGATCCGCACTGCCGGACCTCCGGGCGCGATGGACCGGCGCGCCCGGAGGCTACCCGAATCGCCTGCGAGTCATCCCTGCCGCACTGCATGATTCACTGCCAGAACTCCAGCTCGGGATCCGTCACGCACTCATCGACCCGAACCGGCTCGGGTCTTCCGTCCTGCCCGGCCTCGCGGCCATCGACCCGCCAGCAATCGTCCAGCACCGAGCAGTAGCAGAGCGCCACGTCCAGCCGTCCCCACTCCTGCGCGATCACGTCGATTCTCTCGCGGTCGAAGTCACCGAACGCGCGGATCTCCTCGCCAGCCGGCAGGACGTTTCCGTTCACCGTGTTGCGGACGGCCACGTCCGGGGAGCCGGTAAAGATCTCGACGACCTCCGTCCACGTCTGGACCGGCTCATCATCCAAGAAGACCTGGAGCGAACGGATGCGAGCCGGACCCACACCCGAGTTCACGAAGCGAAACACGAACGAGTCGCCGTCGGATGTGAAGTTCACGTTCACGCCCCACTGAACGTGCGGCCACACGCTGGCCTCGGTCTGGGATCTAACGAGGCGCACCTCGTTGAACGACAGGACGACGGCGCAGACGCTCACGACGAGCGCGGAGACCGCAACCACCATCCCCGTGTCGATCCTGCGTTTCGAACCGTCAGTCATGCTCGAGTCCCTCCGTCAAGGCCTCGGGTTTCAACCAGAAGGCCTCGGTCCCCGAGCTCCCGGCCGCCAGCGGGCCGTGAAACAGAAGCGAGTTGAACAGGATCTTGAACGTCCCCTGCGGCTGCCCCCGCCACTGGGGGCGGAACCCGAGGAGGATCACCCGTCCCTCCCCGTGCCGGACGTCCACTGCCGCGGCCATCCCCTGAAGTCGATCTTCGCCGAGCAGGTAACCGGACAGGAGCGGTGATCCGTTCTCAGAATAGGCCGCGAGAACCGACCCTTCGAACCCTTCCGTCGTGCTGAAGACGGGGCTCCTGTCGAAGAAGATCTTCCCGCGATCCGCGACTCCTGCGAACACGGGGTGCCCAATATCCGCCCGAACCTCGAGGATCGACCCCGACGAAAAGAACGCGTCGCGGGCGAGCCCGCGCACCACATTCTCGACGGGCAGGTGCAGCTCATCGATGCACAGATCACTCGTCTGGTTCATGCATACCAGGGTGCCGCCCTCACGCACGAACTCACTCAGGACCCTGACGCCCTCGACCCCCAGCCCGCCTTCGTAGCGCGGTGGCACGGTCCCCCTGGCGTACCCTTCAATCAGACCCTGGGGGCGCGCCGCAGGCAGAACGACTACGTCATAACGTCCGCGCAGATCGCCGGCGTGGACGTCGGCGTCGCGGAGGCTCGTGAAGTCGAATCCGTGATTCTCCAGCAGCCACCGCGTCCATCCCTCATCCATACTGGGCGACCAGGGACGGTAGAGGGCCACACGGGGGCGCGGAACCGGAATGCCGCCGGAAGCCCTCCGTTCGGCCCGCAGCGCCAGGTCTTCGACCAGTGCGTCGACGGCCGTTCCCGACAGCCCGGTGACCACGTAGCGCCCGTTCGCGAAGGCGACGCGCCCGCCCGCATCCCAGGCGACGTTAAGCGCGCGGAAGCTGTTATTCTGCGCGGGGTCGAGAACGAGCGCCGGACCCGACCCGGTCAGCCGACCCGTCGAGGGTCGGATCGCTCGCGCCACCGGGTGGCTGTCGAATCCGACGCCCGGCACGGCGTCGAACGCCGCCGCGTCCTCGACATCCGCGTCCCAGGCGAGCGGATCTTCCTCGAGAGGGCTGAAGGCTTCGCGCACACCGGCTTCGAGCGGCTGTGTCGCGGCAATTACATCTACGTCCATCTGGTATCCGAGCGTCCACCCCGCCGCGTCATACGGCTGCTCGGGAGGGCCCTGCGGGTACTCGCGGAGGTCCGGATACTCCTGGACCTCGAGGACCTGGCGCGCGAGCTCGGCGAACTCCTGATCCATCGGGATGACCCACGTGCCTGCGGCGTGGCCGATACCCTCCTGCACGATGTCGGCATCGAGTTCGTAGACCCTTACACCGTTGAACGCGAGACGCCGAAGGAGTTCGGCGGGCGCGACAGGGTCGCGCTGGTCCCGGCCGATGAAATACGCGTAGGGCGGGCCATCGCCGTATCGGGCGATGACGTCCCGGCCGGATTGATAGCGATTGTACAGGAGGTCCTCGCCGTACCTCGCGGCGTAGTCGAGCACGGCGACGGAAGCCACCTGCATGTAGTCCACGGCGTCGGCGAGACGCCACCAGCCGCCCTGCCACGGGCTCGGGTACAACGATTCCGGTCTGAGATCGCGACGTCCCGCCGGGAAGTCCCGAAGCGTGTAGAATCCCGGCGTCGCGTAGCTGTGGAGCGCGGTCTCGGTCCAGAACGCTGCCTGGTTCTGGAGCATCGGAAGATAGTCCACATACCCGGGATACCATGCATCGAACCCCGTCCCCATGTGCACGGCTCCCGGCATCCCCCGGGACTCGAGCATCTGTGCGATGGTCATCCCGATCGTGTTCACCGTCCGTGACATCAGTGGAGGGACAAAGGTGGCGATCGGCTCGGCGAACGGTGGCAACCAGATCCGCGTCGGAAAGGGCGAGCTCTGGTGGTGCACGTAGATGATCTGCGGGTCCCACTCCTGCCACGTCCGTGCGAGCACCCGCGACTCGATCATGTTGAGCATGTATCCGTCGCGGTTGTTGTCGTGCCCGATGTACTTCTGATAGAGCTGCGGCATGGGCGCCGTTTCGTACTGCGTGCCAACGTTCGAACTGTACCAGTCCGCAACCATCGTCTGACCGTCCGGGTTGAGCGACGGCCAGAGCATCGTGATCACGTTCTCGCGGATGGCCGCGACCCTGGGGTCTTCGCTCGACACGAGTTCGTGGGCGAGCGTAATCGTGTGCTGGGCTCCCGCGACCTCGGAGGCGTGCAGCCCCCCGCTGATGTCGACGATCGGAAGGCCGGTTCGAGCGAGATCCAGCGCTTCCGAGTCGGTCAGGTCAGAGGGGTGGGCGAGTCGGTCGGAGATGTCACGGTATCGCTCGAGATCAGCGAGGTTATCGGCCGACGAGATAAACGCGAGGGCCCACTCCCTGCCCTCCGAGGTCCTGCCGGTGTACACGAGTCGGATCCGATCACTCGAGGCCGCCAGGCGTTCGAAGTAGTCGATCGACTCTTCGTACGTGGCGAGCTCGAAGTCTGCACCCGGCCGGAAGCCGAGCACCGCCTCGGGCGTCGGGACCGCCTGACCGAGACCCGGGGACGGCAGGATCAGAGCGATGAACACGGCCAGAATCGAGGACATCCGTCCGGACGGGATAGGGTCGAAAGATGAGATGAGACGCACGGCCTGCTTCTCCTGGTCGACGGGGTCCGTGGATGGTCGGCGGCTCCACCGTCGCGGGCAAGGCGTCGTCCAACCCGCAGTGTCCCGGGGGCGTCCAAGTCGTGAGTTTGTTGAAGCCGCGGATCACCCGGGCCTACTCCGACCAGAGGCGGGCATGTGCCGTCGACAGCTTCTCGCTCTCATCCTCGGGCTGGCGCTCGCCCCCGGTCTCGTCGCCCAGACCGACAAGACGGATCGATTCATCCGGTCCGAGATGGAGCGGCAGAACATCCCGGGGCTCTCGCTCGCGATCCTGAAGGATGGCGAGATCGTGAAGGTCGCCGGATACGGCGTCTCGGACCGCGCCCGCGGAACGCCGGCCACGCCCGAGACCGTCTACAAGATCGCTTCGGTGAGCAAGACGTTCATCTCGGCAGGCGTGCTGGTCCTCGTGCAAGACGGGCAGCTCGCGCTCGAGGATCCGATTCACGCCCATCTCGAGCACACACCCCCGGCCTGGGCGAGCATCACGGTCCGCCACCTGCTGGCCCACACCGCCGGGCTCGCCCGCGAAGCTCCGGGATTCGATACGGCGCGCGTTCAGAGCGATGCCGACGTGATCGCGACCGCCCATCCGCTCCCGTTGCTGACTGCCCCGGGAGAAGCCGCGGAGTACTCGAACCTGGGATACTTCGTTCTCGCTGAACTGATTCACGTCGTCTCGGGGCAACCCTGGAGCGAGTTCATCGAGGACCGGGTGTTCCGCCCCGCCGGCATGTCCTCGACGCGCATCACGGCTGCTGCACCGCAGGGAAACCGCGCTCAGGGCTACATGGACAACGATCGGCTGCTCGAGGCACCCGACTGGCCGGCCCTTCGACCGAGCGGGGCTTTCGTCTCGACGGTGCTCGACCTGGCCCGCTGGGAGCGAGCGATGACCACGGGGGCGGTCCTCTCCGAACGAACCCGTCACGAGATGTGGGCGCCCGTTCGGCTGGCCGACGGATCGGACGGCCCCTTCGGCCTCGGCTGGCAGATCGGCGACACGCGAGAGCGGCGGCTCGTGTTCCACCTCGGAGGACTACCGGGGTTCAGAGCCGCCTACGTACGGTATCCGGACGACGGGCTGACGGTCATCGCGCTCATGAATCTCAACGACGTCGATCCGCTGAGGATCATCGGCGGCGTGGCGAACCTCTACCTGCCGTAACGAGACACGCAGGTCGGTCGCGAGCGGCCTGTCGCTGTGGTACATCTGGTCAGGCGCTCGGATCAGGAGGTGGCTTGAGACCAGACGTTGAAATCCGACGACTAGACGATGCCGTTCAGCTCAGGCTGATCGGGGCGTGGCAGCTGGGCGAGGTGCGCCCGGTGGCCGCGGATATCGCGCATGAGATCGGGACCGACCCTGCCCTGCGCCGTCTCGCGTATGACGTCAGCGATCTGACCGCGTGGGACAGCTCGCTCCTCCTCTTCCTCCAGGACGTGGACCGCATCACGGCACAGACCTCGATCGTCGTGGATCGGTCCAGCCTCCCGCCGGGCGTGCAGCGACTGGAGGCGCTGGCGACCGCGGTCCCGCCGAAGGAGGTGGAGCAAGCCCCGCGTGCTACGGCTCTCGCGAGGCTCGGCGAAGCGGCTCGCAGGTTCTGGGAGTCGATCGGGGACTACATCGAGTTCCTGGGCGAGGTGACGCAGGCGTTCGGCCGGTTGCTGGTCGGAAAGGGGCAGTTCCGGCGCGCCGACCTCGTGGAACTGACCCGGCAGGCTGGCGCGGACGCGCTCGGCATCGTGTCGCTCGTGAGCTTCCTGCTAGGTCTGATCCTCGCGTTTGTCGGGTCGCAACAGCTGCGCCAGTTCGGTGCGACCATCTACGTGGCCGATCTCGTCGGCGTGGCGATGGCGCGGGACATGGCGGCCCTGATGACGGCGATCGTGATGGCCGGCCGCAGCGGCGCCGCCTACGCGGCCCAGCTCGGGATCATGAAGAGCAATCAGGAGATCGACGCCCTCACCACGATGGGCATCCGCCCGATCGATTACCTCGTCGTACCGCGCATGGTCGCGCTGTGCAGCATGCTTCCGCTGCTCGTCCTCTACTCGATATTTCTCGGGATCGTCGGCGGCGCGTTCGCGGCGACCACGGTGATGGATGTGTCGTGGACGGAGTACTGGCGGCAAACCGCGGGCGCGGTCAACCTGAGCCAGGTGACCGGCGGCGTGTTCAAGGGCACGGTGTACGGGGCGCTGGTCGCCTTCGCCGGCTGCTACCAGGGGATGCGGGCCGAACGCAGCTCCACGGGTGTCGGGGCCGCAGCGACCTCGGCCGTCGTCACCGGCATCGTCGCGATCATCGCGGCGTGCGGGCTCTTCCAGGTTCTCTTCGACGTGCTCGGCTGGTGATGGCGTCGGGCAACGGGGTCGATCCGCATATCGAGGTGCGCGACCTGACGATGGCGTACGGGTCATTCGTGCTGATGCGCGACCTCACCTTCGACGTCAATCGCGGGGACATCTTCTTCATCATCGGTGGGAGCGGGAGCGGCAAGAGCACCATGCTCCGGCACATGCTGGGGCTGAAGGCGGCTGCCAAGGGCGAGATTCGGATCGACGACCACCTGGTTACGACCGAACCGGAACGGATGCGGGACCTGCTTCAGCGCTACGGAGTTCTGTATCAGAGCGGAGCCCTGTGGAGCGCGCTCACGCTCCAGGAGAACATCGCGGTACCGCTGCAGGAATTCACCGAGCTCGACCAAGCGGAGATACTACGCATCGCGTCGCTCAAGCTCGCGCTCGTGGGTCTGGCCGGATTCGAGGACTACTACCCGGCCGAGATCAGCGGAGGGATGCAGAAACGGGCCGGTCTGGCCCGGGCGATGGCACTCGACCCGGAGATCCTGTTCGTCGACGAGCCATCCGCCGGGTTGGATCCGCTGAGTTCGAGCCGCCTGGACGATCTGATCGTCGAGCTGCGCGACAGTCTCGGCGCCACGGTCGTGATCGTCTCCCACGAGCTCCCCAGCATCTTCGGCATCGGGACGAACTGCGTGTTTCTGGACGCCGAGACGAAGACCATGCTCGCAGCCGGTGATCCGCGGGATTTGCGGGACCACTCGGAACACCCCACGGTACGACGGTTCCTCACTCGAGGTGAGTTCGACGAATGACACGATCAACCGACAAGATGCGGTCGCGAACATGAGCGGACGAGCGAGCCCCCGGGCCATCGGCCTGTTCGTCGTCGCGGGAATCGGCCTCGCCATCGGGGCGGTCGCGGTCTTCGGGTCGGGACAGCTCTTCAAGGACACCCACGAGTTCGTGTCCTTCTTCGAGAGCGAAGTCGGCGGGCTCGGTCCCGGGTCGCCCGTGAAATACCGTGGCGTGACGGTCGGATCGGTCGAGGGCGTGTATCTGCGGCTCGCCTCCATCCCCCAGGAACCGACCGACAACAGCATCCCCGTCATATACAATCTCGACGCGAACCTGCTCGCCGGGCGAGGAGCCGCGCTCGATCTGGACAACCCCGCGAGCATCGATTCTCTGATCGAGATGGGGATCACCGCCCGGCTCTCCACCGAGAGCCTCGTCACGGGCCGCCAGTACGTCGATCTCGACATGTTGCCCGATCGGGAGCGTCGCTACGTGGTGACGAGCCCGTCGGACCTGGTCGAGATCCCCACGGTCCGCACGGGGCTGGAGGAGATCCAGCAAGAGCTCCAGGACGTAATCTCGGACATATCGGAGCTCGACCTGCCCGGTCTGTTCGAGGATGTCCGTCGGGTCGTGGTGAGCGTCCGGGAGCAGGTAGACCAGGGCGACATCGGTGACCTCGGGAATCGCCTGGCGACCACGATGGAGGGGTTCGACGAGACGTTGGCGGCGGTTCGCACGCTCGTCGCGTCCGCGGATTCGACGCTGGGGCCGGTCGCGGCCAACCTCGACGAGTCCGTCGCCACGATCCGCGGGGCCGCCGACCAGTTCGAGGGAACGCTCGAGGCCGTCCAGGGCACGATCGAGCCCGAGGGTCGCCTGGCCTACCGGCTCGACATCGTCCTCAGGGATCTCGCCGAAGCCGCCCGGTCGTTCCGCAACCTCGCCGACTTCCTCGAACGAAACCCGGCTGCCCTCGTACGGGGCCGCCCTGACAACCAGGAGTGATGTCCGTGTCCAAAGAGACGGTCCGGCTGACGCGACTTCCGGTGATCGGGGCCCTCCTGATCAGCGCCGTTCTCGCTGGTTGTTCTTTCCTCGACCCTCGCGAGGACCCGTCACGTTTCTTCCTGCTCACGTCGCCCGCCGGGATCGACGACGTGGCCTCTTCGGAGGGTGGATCGGTCGCCGTCGGTCCGATCGATCTCCCCAGCTACATGAACACGCCGCTCCTCATCACCCGTCTCAACGAGAACGAGGTCGCCGTCTCCGACTACGAGCGATGGGCGGAGCCGCTGGAAGACAACATCCAGCGCGTCCTCGTCGAGAACCTGTCGCAGGAGCTGGCGATCAACGTCGTCCCCTTTCCGGCTCCGATCGGCGACCCGGCCCGGTTCCGCGTCCCCATCTCGATCCGACGGTTTGACCGCGACACGCTCGGGAACGTCGAATTGCTCGTGCGATGGTCGATCGACGATGCTGACGACGGCCGGATACTCGATAACGGCGAGTCGAGCTTCGACGAGCCGACGCGAGGGGCCGGGAGCGAGGAGTCCGTCGCGACGATGAGTGCGGCGCTGCTTCGGTTCAGCGAGGAGATCGCGGCCCGCGTCGAGAGGGCGGCTGGACGCGCACCTCGCTAGGGCGCTCTGCCGAGCAGATCGTCGTAGACAGCCACCGTCTCGCGGGCGGTCTTCTCCCACGTGAAGCTCTGAGCGTACCGCATCGCCCGCTCGATCGTCTCGTCGTCCGTCTCGAGGACCCTCTCCAGACCCTCCGCCATGTCGTCCACCGAAAACGGGTCGATCAACACGGCGTGACCGGCGGCGACCTCCTCGGTCGCGGTTCCCAGACTCGTCATCACCGGCGTCCCGCACGCCATCGCCTCCAGCGTCGGTAGCCCGAACCCCTCCGCCATCGAGGGGAATGCCAGGGCGTTCGCGCCGGTGACCAGAGCGGGCAGATCCCGCTCCTTCACGAACCCGAGGCGACGGATGCAATCCCCGATGCCGAACCGCTCCAGCAACCCGTTGAAGTGAACGATGTGCTCGCGACGGAACCCTCCTACGAACACCATGGGCAGGTCCACGCGGCTCCGAGCGTACGCCTCGAGGAGGCGGTCGATGTTCTTCTGCGGCCAGGGCCGCCCGATGAACAGCACGTATTCGTCGCCCGTGCGGTACCGCGCCTTCACGCGATCGACCTCCGCCAGAGGCCGCGGTCGGTACGTCTCCTCCACTCCCAGGTGCACCACGACCGACCGACTCTCCGGAACGTCCGTCATGAGGTGCAGGTCGTCTCTGGCCGTCTGACTCACGCAGACCACCATGTCCGCGCGCCGAAACGGCCCGGTGTACGCAGCGATCGCCTCCGCTGTCGGGTTCATTCCCGGACGCGTCAGGTCCATGAGATCGTGGAGCGTCGCGACCTCCGGGCCCCGCTTGGGCGCGGGGTACGCCTCCGAGGTCGCGTGGATGAGATCGAGACCTGCGCCGCCGCGTCCGCGCACGTACCAGCTCCCGCTCAGGGCCGCGGGATTCCTGAAGGCGTGCAGAAGCCGGCGCCAGGGGTAGAGGGGAACGATCTCGTGGCCGGAGTCGAGCGCCTTCAGGGCCATGATGAGACGCGTCGCGTAGCGGGCCTTGCCACCGGGTCTTCCGCGCACGGCCTCGCTGGCTTCGATGCCGATCTTCATGTCAGTCCAGCAGCTCCTCGTAGACTTCGAGTGTGCGCCGCGCAGTCTTCTCCCAGGTGAAGCCGCGCGCATACTCCCCAGCAGCCCGGACCCGGCGGGCATCGACGTCGATGACCCGCCCGATCCCGGCGCCGATGTCCTCGACCGACCAGGGATCGATCAGGACCGCGTGATCCCCGACGACCCATTCCGTCGCGGTTCCCCGGCTCGTCAGGACGGGGGTGCCACACGCCATCGCCTCTAGCGCCGGAATACCGAATCCTTCGAAAGTGGACGGGAACATCAACGCGGTCGCCGCCGACAGCACGCCGGGGAGCTCCCCTTCCTTCACGAACCCTACGTAGCGAACTCGGCCCGACACCCCGCATTCACTCGCGATCCGCCTTACGTCCTCGCGGTGTTCCTTGTGAAAGGCGCCGACCAGGAGGAGGGGGGGCTCGACGCCGCTGACCGCGTACCCCTGGATCAACCGTTCGAGGTTCTTGTTCTCCCGGGGACGACCCACGAACAGAAGGAACTCGCTCGGGAGGTCATACCGGCGTCGTACGCGTTCGACCTCGGCGGCGTCGCGCGGACGGTATGCCTCGTTCACGCCGAGCGGGATCACGAGCGAGCGGGATTCCGGGATGTCCGTCATGAGATGGAGATCTTCGCGGGCCGAAGGACTCACGCAGATGACGCGGTCCATCCTCCGATACCAGTCGATCTCCCCGAGGGCGCGCGGCGTGGGAGACATCCCGGGCCCCGTGAGCTGGTAGAGGTCGTGCAGCGTCGCGACCTCGATCGCCGAGGTCGGTCCCAGCGTATCGCCGGCCGTCGCGTGCACGAGATCGAACCCCTTCACCCCATGCCCGCGCCGGTACCACCGCCCACCTAGAGACGAGAGGTCGCGGTACACGTGGGGTAGCCGTCGCCACGGATACAGGGGGACGATCTCATGAGGCGTGTCGAGACGACGGAGCGCCCGCAGGACCTGCGCGGCATAGCGCGCGATCCCCGCGGGACGTCCCCGAATTGTCTCTCCAACCTCGATGCCGATTTTCATGGCACCGAACGTCGTCCCGGCGTCGACGGGACGCCACCCCGGCGCCGCCGACTTCGAACCGGGGTGACCCTCAGTGCCGGCTGCGGTCTACTGCAGCCGCAGCAGGAACAGGCCTTCGTTCGCGCTCGTCACCAGGATCGTCCCGCTTTCGAAGTAAGGGTAGTTCGACCACGAGCCGGAGAAAGACGGTTCGTCGTCCTCCAGATACGTGTCGAAGAACCCCATCTCGATCGGGTTCCCGGGGTCGGCGAGATCCAGGATCCGGATCCCGAACGAGTAGTTCGAGTGGTACAGCACGTCTTCGTGGACGTAGAGGTTGTGATCGGTGGCGCCCGTCGGGCCGAAGTGCTCCTTGACCAGGACGGGGTCTTCCAGATCCTGCACGTCCCATACGAGCAGCCGCGTCTTGTCGGTGCTCCCGTTGAGCTCGTCGATCTCGTCGTTCTGGTAGAAGAACCGATGGTCCTCGCTCAACCAGCCCTGGTGCGTGTAGCCGGTGTTCGCGTAGAACCCGCGCGAGAGCACCTGAGGGGAAGACTTGTCCGTCACGTCGGCGATCACGATCGCGTTCTCGTTCGATCCGAGGCAGATCTCCCGGCCGCCGTAGGTGACGTCCGGGCCGCGGTACACGACGCACTGCACGTCGTGCGTGTAGCCGGTGCCGCTGCGCCCCGTGCCGGCCTCCGCATAGCAACCGGCGAAGCTCGGACTGAGCGGGCTGCGGACGTCGATCATGTGGAGTCCGCCCCCACACGTGTTGCCGCCCGAGTTGCTGCCCACCGCGTAGGCGAACCCGGTCTCTTCGTTGATCGCGATGTTGTGGACGCTGCTCACCCCCGTGTAGCGAGCATCCACGGTGATCTCCCCGAACGAGGCCATGTCCCTGAGACGCGTCAGATCGACGATCTGGATCCCGTGGTTCGGCGACCCGTCTGCCACGATGAACGCGTGGTTCTCGTAGACCTTCACGTCCCGCCAGGTGCTCGCCGGGGTGGGTGAGGCCACGTAGCCCACGGGTCGAGGTTCGAACGGGTCGGTCACATCGATGATGGAGAGCCCATCGCGTCGTCCGACGAGAGCGTATTCGCTGCCGTCGAGCGGGTCGGTCCAGCCCCATACATCGTTCAGACCGGAGAGATTCTGTCGACCGGGCTCGAGGTCGAGGACCCGTACCCGCGAGATGAGATCGATCCCCGAGCACGACCAGACCCGGGCCTTGCCCCCTTCGCACGCCACGACGGAAGGAGCCGGCGGGTCGTCGGGAGGCGCGCCCCCGGGATCGCCGGGCCCCGGGCCCGTGACCTCGCCGCACGCCGCGACGACGAGTCCGAGCGCGATGATCATGAACAGACGTCTCATGTACCGATCCGTGTGCAATTCCGAGGCCCTGCGAACGTTACTTCGTCCCTCCAGTAGACAACGGACGAACCCGTGATCCCCGGACGTCGGCAACTGCCGCGTCAGGGCATGCGCCGCGCGACCGCGTAGTAATCGGGGTCGATCTGGAGCCCGCGCGCACGCGCCTCGACCGGCCGGGTCTGCCATTCCGGCGTGGGCCGCAGCTCGAACGACATGGCCGCATCTCCTCCGCCCGCACCGGCCCCCTCGCGCTGGACGATGCCGCCCTCATCGAGGATCACCCGGACGGGCATGTCGAATCCTTCCACGACATCCGCCCAGCGGTAATGGAGCGATCCGTCGGCCAGCCGCCATTCGAGAGCGGGAACATCGGGTGAGCGCAGGTATTGTTCGAACACGCGGTCGAGATCCAGGCCCGATTCGCGCGCTATGTAGCGCTCCACCTGTGCCCCTGTGACGATCTGCCGCGCGAAGTCCCGGTTCAGCCCGTGCAGAATCGACCGCCACAGCTCGTCATCGGCGATGAGCTGACGGATCGTGTGCAGCATGCTGCCGCCCTTGTAATACATGTCGGACGACCCCTCGGACTGCACGCCGTACACGCCCTGGACCGGCGCGTCGTTCAGGATGTTGCGCCGACTCCCGATCACGTACGCCGCCCCGGCCGCCTTCGACCCCGTGAGACATTCCGTGTAGATGTTCTCGGAATAGTTGGCGAAGCTCTCGTGCACCCACATGTCCGCCACATCTTCCGTGGTGATGTTGTTGCCCCACCACTCGTGCGCGGCCTCGTGGACGATGATGAAGTCCCACTTCATCCCCTCGCCCGAGCCCGACAGATCACGTCCCAGGTAGCCGTTCTGATAGCCGTTCCCGTAGGCGATCGCCGACTGGTGCTCCATGCCGAGGTGGGGAGACTCGATCATCTTGAATCCGTCCTCGTACCACGGGAACGGTCCGAACCAGTGCTCGAAGCACTCGAGCATGGGCTGCGTCTGGGTCCACTGCTCGCGGGCCCGTGATTCGTTCTCCTCGAGCGGCCAGAAGTCGAGGGTCAGCGGTCCCTCGAGGCCGTCGTAGACCTCCTGCCAGTGCGCGAACCGGGCGGCGTTGACGGCGATCGCGTAGTTGTTGATCGGCGACGCCACGAACCACTCGTACGTCGAGGTGCCATCGGCGTTCGGTGTCACCCCGCGGAGGCGTCCGTTCGAGACGTTGACCATCGGATCGGGCACCGTCAGCGCGACACGCTGGCTGTCGGGCTCCTCCCCCTGGTAGTCCTTGTTCGGCCACCACACGCTCGCCCCGAGCCCCTGGTTCGCCGTCGCGACCCACGGCTCGCCGCGCTCCTGCTCGGCCCAGATGAACCCGCCATCCCAGGGCGGACGCTCGGCGACGATCGGCTTGCCGCTGTAGTGGACCGCGATCGTCATCCGGTCCCCCGGATCGTGGCTTCCCGGCACGGTCACGAAGTGCGCGCTGCCCTCGCTCCTGACGGGGAGGCGCTCGTTCGAAAGCACGACGCTGTCGATCGCGAGCGGCGCCTGCAGATCGATCTGCCACTCGGGGTCGCTGCGCGCCTCGATCGCATCGAACGTGACCGCGTTCCACCCCTCGATCGCCTGTTTGCCCGGGTCGATGCGGACGTTGAGGTCGTAGTACGTGACGTCCCACCAGGCGCGGGCGGGTCCGTTGGAGCCCCTCAGGGTGTCCGCCCGGGTGAACTCCTGACCACGAAGCATGGACGGGCTCGCGAGCGCCAGCAGCACGATTCCGAGGCCGAGTCGTGGAAGGGTCACCGTCGTCTCCGATCTGGAGGATTCGTTGGGGCGGGAAAACATCCGGCCCCCGGGCTGCGGCGGCAAGCGACATCCGGCCGGAGCATTGCGCCCGGGTTTCGGCGACCCGCATCGTCGGGCGTCGAGAGAACCCCGAACCTGGTGCAGCCCGTGATCAAACAGACGCTCCCCGCCGTATTCCTGACGACGCTCGCGGTCGCGACGCCACTCGTGGCGCAGGATTCGACCCCCGGGATCGGAGACTCGGCGTACGTCGCCGGCGAGTATCGCGTGTTCACCGGTGCCGGCGAGCCGGCGACACTCGATGATGTCGTGGCCGCAATGCTCGAGCATGATGTCGCGTTCATCGGCGAGGCACACGACGATCCGACGGGGCACATGCTTGAGCTCGAGCTTCTGCGTCGAGCGTACGAGGGAGTCGGCGACAGACCGATCGGCCTGTCGCTCGAGTTCTTCCAGCGGGACGCGCAGCCGATCGTGGACGAGTACCTCGCGGACCTCATCACCGAACAGGCGTTCCGCGCGGACAGCCGGCCCTGGCCGCGTTACGAGACCGACTACCGTCCGCTCGTCGAGTTCTCGAAGGAGAACGGGATCCCGGTCATCGCGGCGAACGCCCCCCGCCGCTATACGAACCGGGTCACCCGGGGGGGACGCGAGGCGCTGGAGGATCTCTCCGATGCCGCGCTCGCCACGCTCGCCCCGCTGCCCTACGGCCAGCCTTCGGACGCGTACCGCGACCAGTGGATCAACGTGATCGCCGGGGTCATGGAGCAGGACGGGATGAAGTGCGGGCGTCCGATTCCGGTGACGGAGGACGGCGAGCCCGCCGCCCACGCCGCGGCTCCCGCGGGCGCGCACGACAACATGGGCAACCAGCTCCATTCGCAGACGCTGTGGGATGCGACGATGGCGTACTGGATCTCCCGACATCTCGCGAGCGAGCCGGACGCGCTCGTCCTCCACATGGTTGGGAGCTTCCACGTCGCCCGCGGCACCGGTACGCCCGAACACCTCGATTCCTATGCGCCCGACGCGTCACGGATGATCGTGATGCTGCGCCCGGTGGACGATATCGACGAGTTCGATCCCGCCCCATCGGGCGAGTGGGGAGACTTCGTCATCCAGACGGACCGGTCCCGCACCCTGGAGCAGATCGAGTGTCGGACGTACCTCGAGGCACTGGACGCCCCGGGAGATCCCGCCTGGGATCACCACCTGCATCTGGGCAGCGCCACGACCGGACGACTCGCCGAGACGCCGCGGGATGCGACCACGGCCGAACAGGCGATCGAGGCGCTCGATGAGGCCGGAATCGAGTCCGGCCTCGTGCTGTCGCTCGCATACTGGCTCGGGGCCGAGGATCTCCCCCCCGACGAGGAGATCCGACTAGTCCGGGAGGAGAACGACTACGTGGCCGCGCAGGTCGCGGCGTCCGGCGGTCGACTGACCGGCGCCTGCAGCATCCACCCTCTGAAACCGTACGCTTCGGAGGAGATCGCGCGGTGCAGCCAGGATCTCGGACTCCCGATCCTGAAACTCCATCTGACCAACTCCGACGTGGACCTGCGGTCCCCGGCCCACCTGGCCGCACTGCGCGATGTGTTCGCCGCGCTGTCGGATCGCGGAATGGGAGCGGTCGTCCACATGCGCACGGCAGCGGACGACTACGGAGCGGCGGACGCCCGTCATTTCATCGACGAGGTGCTCTCGCCGGCCCGCGACGTGCCGGTTCAGATCGCGCACATGGGCGGGTGGGGTGGATACGATGCCGCGACCGATGCGGCGCTGGGAGAGTTCGTAGACGCACTCGCGGATGGCCGCCTCGACCGCGACTACGTCAGATTCGGGCTCGCCGCAGTCGTGTTCCAGCCCGCCGCGGCCGGCGCGGACACTGCCCTCGCCCGAGGCGTCGCCGAGGCGAACGAGACCCTCGCTACTCGGATCCGGCAGCTCGGACCCGAGCGGGTGGTCTATGCCACCGACTGGCCTTCCTGGCCACCGGTTCCCGACCCGGCCGCCCGGATCGCCGCCAACGTCCGGCTTGTCCGGGCGGAGCTCGGCCTCACCGACGCCGAACTGGCGGTCGTGTTCCGGAACATGGGCCTGCCTGGCATCCTGGCTCATCGGTGAGCGAATCTCACGAGGCCTTCCTCGAGGCGCTCGGCGACCGCTATGAGTTCCGCGAAGTGCTCGGAGTCGGTGGCATGGGGGCGGTCTACAAGGCGCTCGACCGCAAGCACGACCGGGACGTCGCGATCAAGACGGTGCGGCCGGACCTGACGACCGAGCCGATGCGCAGGCGTTTCCAGCGCGAGATCAAGATCACCGCTCGGCTCCAGCATCCCCACGTCCTGTCGCTGCTCGACTCCGGGATGGTCGGCAAGACGCTGTATTACGTGATGCCGTTCGTGAAGGGTGAGTCGCTCGAGAAACGGCTCCGTCGGGACAATCGGGTACCGGCGGACGAGGTCGTACGTATCGGGCGCGATGTGGCCCGGGGCCTCCACGCCGCGCATCAGGAAGAGGTGATTCACCGGGACATCAAACCCGGAAACGTGATGCTGACGCCCACGTACGCGCTGATCATGGACTTCGGGATCGCGAAGCTCCTGGCGGGTGGCGACGATGACCTGGTGACAGCCGGCGGGTGGTTGGGGACCCCCGCGTACATGGCTCCCGAGCAGTTCGAGGGCATCGCGGACGCCCGGTCCGACGTGTACGCCCTCGCGGCGGTTCTTTACCAGGCGTTGACCGGGCGCAACTGGCCTTCTCCGCTCAGCGCGGACCCGCCGGACTGGACGGGGATTCAGCCCTCGCTGCAGCAGGTGCTGGAGCGTGCGCTCGCAGGAGCTTCGGACGCGCGCTGGCGCGATGCCGCGGCCTTCGAAGAGGCCCTCGAGAGGTGGGACCGCGAACGCGGCCTGGGCACCCCGGTGAGCGCTCCGAGGACGGGCATCGTGACAAGGCTGCGATCCGCGTTCCGCCGCCGCGCGGCGCCAGCGGCCCCCGCGCGCTCGGCTGTGGCGGTGCTCCCGCTCAAGAACCTCACCCGCGAGGAGGAGACGGAGTACTTCAGCCTCGGCATCACGGAGGACATCATCGCCAACCTGTCGCGGGTACGCGGACTCAAGGTGATCTCGCGCACCTCGGTGATGCGCTACCGGGACTCGACTGCATCGATCCAGGAGATCGGGAAGGCACTCAACGTCGGAGCCGTGCTCGAGGGAAGCGTCCGGACCAGCGGCGACCGGATCCGTATCGTAAGCCAACTCATCGACGCATCTACGGACCAGCCGATCTGGTCCGAGACGTACGATCGGCGGATGGACGACATCTTCGACATCCAGAGCGACGTGGCGAGACGGATCGCGGACGCGATGGACGCCCAGCTCTCGACCGGTGATCAGTACCGGTTGATGGCCGGTGCCACGGAAGACGTCGCGGCCTACGACCTCTATCTGCGGAGCCGCCTGGCCTGGAACCGGCGCACCGGAGACAGCTTCGACCGGAGCATCGAATACCTGGAGGGTGCCGTCGGCGCGGATCCATCGTTCGGTCTCGCCTATGCCGGGCTGGCCGAGACCTACGTCACGCAGGGGATATACGGGCTCAAGGCGCCGCACGACGTGATGCCGCTCGCGCGCCGCGCCGCGGAACGAGCGCTCGAGATCGATGCACGGCAGGCCGAGGCCGTGGCTGCCCTCGGCAGCGTGCAGTCGCTGTACGAGTGGGACTGGTCCGGGGCCGAGGCGACGTACCGGCGGGCGATCGACCTGTCGCCGAACTACCCGGTCGCCCACCAGTGGTACGCCACGCACGTGCTGATACCACGCGGGCGGTTCGACGAGGCCCGTCACGAGCTCGAGGTCGCCCGCGAGCTCGATCCACTGTCCCCGTCGATCGCTTCAAGCGAGACGCTGCTCGACTATCACCAGGGGCGCTTCGAGATCGCGGCAGCCGGTTTCCGCCGCATCATCGAGTCGAGCCCGCGGTTCTGGCTCGCGCATTACTTCCTCGGGTGGAGCCTGCTGGATACGGACACGCGGGAAGGCGCGATCGAGGCGTTCACTACCGCGGTCGATTTGTCCCGAAATGCCGTTTCGGCCCTGGCAGGTCTTGGTGTGGCTCGCGCCGTGACCGATGGCGAAGACGAGGCTCGGGAGATCCTCGCCGAACTACGTAGACGTGATCTGGCCGACGAGTACGTGTCGCCGTTGCGGATCGCCCAGGTCCACGCGGGCCTCGGAGAAGTGGAGGACGCAATCGGGTGGCTCGAACGGGCGGTCGAGGGCCGCGACCTCGCCCTCGTCCTGACCGGGACCAGCCAGGGGTTCGACAGCGTGGCGGGCGAGTCCCGTTACTCGGATGTTCGGACGAAGGTCATGGGGCCGATCGCTCCCTGATTGGCGCTCAACCGCGCGCCACCATCCAGGCGATTCCCACCAGAACCAATCCATGGGCGAGCTGGTCGAGACCCAGAATGAACCAGAATCGTCGGTTGGCGGGATCCTGCATCTCGGGCCGCACCACACCCACCCGGGCCCTCAGCACGTCGATGACGAAGTGCGTGGACAGCTCGATCAGCACCGCCAGCCCGAGAACGAGCACGGGAGGCGCCACGACGAGCATGACCGCCATCCCGACGAGCACCGCGTGGACGCCGGCGTGCCCGAGGATCCAGCCCGGCGCCGCCCCCGACTCCTTTGCCGCCAGCATGCGTGAGGTCAGCAGCGGGCTGAAGTCGCCGAGGAAGTGTCCGAAGAGCAGCGCGGCCATCAGGGCCGTGTAGGTCCCGTCCACGCCCGTCTCACACCGACAGGGGAGGTGGCGTGGGCCTGCCCGTGGTGCCGCCTGCCGATCGCCGTCCCTCTCCCACCAGCGTGTAGAGGTGCTTCGTCCCGAGCCCCTTGATCTCGATCTCGCCGCGATCCTCGAACTGGAAGTCCGACCGAATCAGGTCGTGCATCTCCGAAGAGAGCGTGATTTCCATCGGGTCGGAGAGCGTCTCGAGCCGCGAAGCCATGTTCACGGCCGGCCCGAAGATGTCATAGACATACTTGTGGATCCCGACGATCGAACCGATGACGGGACCCGTGCTGAGCCCGATTCGGCACTCCCAGCGACCGGTGACCGGCGAGACTCGCCGTTCCACGTATCGCCGCAGCAGCAACGCGACCTTCGCGATGTTGTGGGCGTGGTCCGGCGTCGACTCCGGTACGCCGGAGACCGCCATGTACGCGTCGCCGATCGTCTTGATCCGTTCGCAGCCGAACTGCTCGACGATCTGGTCGAACGCCGTGAAGATGTCGTTCAGTTCCGCCACCAGAGTCGCCGGATCCTGTTCCGCCGCCATCTCGGTAAAGCCGATGAAGTCGAGCATCAGGATCGAGGCCGCCTCGAAGCGCTCGGGCGTCGTGACCCCGAACTGCTGGATCTCCTCGTAGACCTTCTTCGGCATGATGTTGAGCAGGAGCTTCTCGGCCCGCTCGTTCTCGCGCTGCAGCTTCCGGTTCTGGCGCTCGACCATCTTCGAGTAGGACTCGATCATGTACTCGAGTTCCTTGAGCTTCGACACGTTCTGGCACTCCAGAACCACGAACGGGCCGTCGTCGTCTCCCGCAGCCGAGAATGTCAGCGAGATCGAGATGTCGCGTCGTCCGACCTTTGTCTCCGTATCGCGGGTGTAGGGCCGGCCGCGCTCGATCCGCTTGCGCAGGCGGTCCTCATCGACCCCCTCGAACAGTTCGAGAATCGTGACCCCCTCCTCCAGGGCACCGGGAAACCACTCTGCAAAGCGAGCGTTGTTGAAGAGGATGGTGAGGTCATCGAGCCGTACGATCGCGAGTCCGACACGTGCGGACTCCAGCAGCATTTCGTTGAACTGCTCGATGTTCATGGAGTCGGGGGGTTTAGGTCGTGCGACGCGTCAGGTCGTGACGATCAGGGGACGACGAACGGTCATCTCGCTCACGATCAGGTCGACATCGTCGTCGTCGAGCTCGAAGTCCTCCAGCGTCTCGGTGAACAGTTCGATCATCTCATCGAACGCGGTATCGTGGATCCCGAGCCGCAGGTGAAGCTGTCTCAGCATGTCGTCGGTATACGCGACGGGGCCGCCCATCAGCTGGGACACGAACTGGGTCTGATGGTCGATCAGGCGTCGCATATCGACGTCCTCGAAATACTCCGCCATGATCTCGGAGTCGAGGACCTTGTCGTAGAACGCGAGGACGACCTTGCTGACCACTCCGAAACCGCCGTATCGCTCGAACGGCGTCTGTGCCATCGGGGCCTCCCGTACCGTCGGATCGGGGCCGCCGCGCCCCGCACCATCGAGTGTCGTGGCCGTCAGAATACACCGACGAGCCCGCACCGCACACTACGAGTACCGGATCCCCGGCATTTCGGGCTCAGCCTACGGCATCGATGACGCGACGCAGCCGATCCCTCACCTCTCCGGCCAACTCGTCGAGGTCGTCTCGCCCCGATATCGCGAGCTGCCGGGCCGGGTCGATCGCCACGACGACCGCCGTGCCGGGATCGTCCCCCTCGTAGACGAGCACGTTGCAGGGCAGGAGCAGCCCGATATCCAGATCCGACGCCACCGCCTGGTGTGCGAACGGCGGATTGCAGGCTCCCAGGATCCGGTACGGACGGAAGTCGACGTCCAGCTTGTCTCGCATGGTCTTACGAAAATCGATCTCGGTCAGAACCCCGAACCCCTCCGCCGCCAGCGCAGCCCGCACCATGCTCTCGGCCCCATCGACCGACATGGGCACCGTCTTCTTGAACGCATAATCTGTCTTCGTCTCCATGTGTCCTCCGTGGGCCGGCGGTGCGGCCACCCCGCTTGGTTCTTCAGAAGCCCACGAGCTCCCGAAGGAAGATGTAGTTGCCCATCACGAGCACGAACCAGCCGAAGGCGATCCGCAGTCGCACCGGCGTCAGATGTCGATTCATCCGCATCCCCGCGACGATCCCGAGTAGCGGCGTCGCGGTCACGGCCGCCAGAAACAGGTAGTCGATGGACTGCGCTCCCTGAGCCTCGCCGATAAAGCCGATGAGAGACTTCGCGGCGATGATCACCAGAGACGTCCCGATGGCTGCCCGCATGGGCAGACCCCCGAGGAGAACGAGCGCGGGAATGATCATGAAGCCCCCACCCGCCCCGACGAGCCCGGTGAGGACTCCGACCGCGAGCCCCTCGGCCGCGATCAACGGAATCCGTGCTTTCCCGCCTGAGTGACGCGGCACGGAACCCTCGGGCGACGGGCGCCCCACCCGGATCATCGAGACGGCCGCGACGACCATGAACAGGGCGAAGAGTAGCAGTAGTCCGGTGTCGCGAGTGACGAGAACGCCGCCGACGGTTCCGAGCGTCTCGGGGATCGCCGGCACCAGGAGAAGTCGGGTTAGATAGACGCCGACGATCGCGGGCGGAGCGAACAGCGCGGCCGTGCGAAGGTCGGCCTCGCCGTTCCGTACGTACCCGACGGCTCCGACCGCGGCCGTCGCCCCGACCACCAGGAGCGAGTACCCGGTGGCCTGCGTCGCGGGCACCGCGAACAGGTACACGAGGATCGGGACGGCGAGGATCGATCCCCCGGCCCCGATGAGGCCGAGGGTGATCCCCAGAAGTCCCATGGCCAGATACCCAACCGGTTCCACAGATCAGGCGCCGGCCGTGGTAAGCGCGGTCTGGTCGCGTTGGACAGCGGCGGTCGCCCGCCGTGCCCACGTCGCGTATACGTCGTCCACGTACCGAACGTCGAACCCCTGCCCCGCGAGGTAAGCCGAAGCGGTCGACGCCCGGTTGCCGGTCGCGCAGTGCACGATCACCGGCCCGGACCTCTCCACCTCGTCGAGTCGATCGGGGAGCCGCGTGTACGAGATGTTCGTCGCCCCGTCTATGTGTCCCGCCGCGAACTCGGTCGCATATCGAACGTCCAGGACCTGCGCCGACTCGTCGGCCTCCCACAGCGCACGAGCCTCGTCGAAAGACAGACGCGGGATCGCCGCACCACCGTGCTCCGCGAAGTGCTCCTCGAGTGCCGCGGGCTCGATGAACCCTTCGATCCGATCATACCCGATCCGGATGAGATCGCGGATCGCAGTCTCGAGGTCTGCCCTCGGAATCACCAGGTAGAGCGCCTTCGTCTCATCGGTGAGCACGGAGCCGACGGCCGCGTTGAAGCCTCCGTCGAACGGGGCCCACACCGCACCCGGCACGCCGGCGTTGGTCACCGCGATGCGGTCCGTCCGCGCATCGATCCCGACCGCGCCGTCAGACGTCGCCTTCGCGACGAAGTCCGCCGCCGCCAGCTCGGTCGGTCGCGGAAGGCCGCCCAGGACCGGCGGTCCCAGCTTGTTGTCCCGCTTCATCCGCGCGAAGTACATCGGCGGTTCGGGCTGACCCTCGAGGATGAAGTCGACGAACTCGTTCTCGCCGCGCTGCGCGAAGTCGATCGCCGCGTTGAACCGTCGCTCGTACCCGACCGTGCTCTGCGGAACCGCACCGAGCGCCTTTCCGCAGGCCGAGCCGGCGCCGTGGCCGGGCCACACCTGGACGTGATCTTCGAGGTCCAGGAACTGCTCGAGCGAAGCGTGGAGCGTGCGGGCCGATGGATCCATGACCCCCGCCTGACCGGCCGCCTTCTCGAGAAGGTCGGGCCTCCCCAGATCGCCGACGAACACGAAATCGCCGCTCGCGATCCCGATCGGTGCGTCCGCCCCCGAGCCGTGGTCGAACACGAGGAACGACAGATGCTCCGGCGTGTGTCCCGGAGTGTGCAGCGCCCTGATCTCGATGTTCCCCACCGAGAACGAATCCCCATGATTCAGAAGCCGGTGGTCGTAATCCGCGACCCACTGATACTTCCAGTCGGCATCGCCTCCATCCGACAGATAGAGCTTCGCGCCCGTCGCCTCGGCGAGTTCCCTCGACCCGGAGAGGAAATCCGCGTGGATGTGGGTCTCGGTAATGGCCGTGATCCGGAGATCGTTCTGTTCCGCGATCGCGATGTACCGATCGATGTCCCGTTCCGGGTCGATGACGACCGCTTCCCCGGTCTGCTGGCAGCCGATGAGGTATGCGTACTGCGCCAGCCTCTCGTCCGCGATCTGTCTGAAGAACATCGCCTGCTCCTTTCGCTACAGTCCTTGCCGGCCAGCGTAGGCCGGGATCAGTGCGTATCAGTGGTGAGGGAGGTGCGGCTTTAACCAGCCGTAGCTCCACGTTCCGAGTAGCGCCGCCCCGAGTGACGCGAGCAGCACCGTGATGCCGTTCCCGATGAGCGCGTAGATCGGGCCGGGACAGGCTCCGAGAAGTCCCCAGCCGAGCCCGAACAGCGCTCCGCCCATCCAGTATCGGTAGTTCGCCCCCGCCGATTTCTTGGCCTCGACCTCGATCGGCGCCCCATCGAGCGTGCGGATGCCGAGCTTTTTGATCACGAGGAGCGACAGGGCTCCGACCGCGACGGCGGACCCGATGATCCCATACATGTGGAAGCTCTGGAACCGGAACATCTCCTGGATCCGGAACCACGAAATCACTTCGGCCTTGGTGAAGACGATCCCCAGAAAGACGCCGACCAGGATCAACCGGATCGTCATGCCTCCGAACCGCCCCGCGCCCGCGGCGCTCACAGGAGCACCGGGAGCAGAAGCCACGAAGCCGTCAGGCCACCGACGAAGAACCCGACCACCGCGATCAGCGACGGGACCTGCAGGTTCGAGAGCCCCATGATCGCGTGGCCCGACGTGCAGCCCGAGGCGTAGCGAGTCCCGAAGCCGACGAGGAACCCGCCGCCGACGATGATCAGGAACCCGCCGAGGGTCCCCAGCGCGCCCCAGTTGAAGAGCTCACGCGGTGCGAGTCCCGAGAAATCGGTGATTCCCAGGGCCGCGAGGTCGGCGCGGGTCGATGCCGCGATCGCCACCTCGGAAGGCCCCTGCAGAAACGTCCCCGCGAGGAATCCGCCAAAGATGATTCCGACTACAATCGCGATCCGCCACGCGCCCTGCCTCCAGTCGCGACGAAGCAGTTCAGGGCGGGCCGGGAACGCGGCCGCACAAATATCCTCGAAACTGGTCGACAGGCCGAACGGCTGCCCCGCGACGATGAGAAGCACGGGCACGACGAGCCCGATCAACGGGCCGGCGACATACCAGGGCCACGGCTGTGAGATCCACTCCAGAAACGCCATTTCTCCTCCGGTTGCTGTCCCTCCACACATTGAGAGACAGATGTTACCGAAGAGGTTCCCGGATCAGTCGATCTCTGCGAATTCGGCCCGGATCTCTTCCCTCAAGCGCTCGGGCATCTGCTCCTCGCTGAGGGCCACGCACGCGTTGCGGGTCAGATCAAGCGTCTCGAAGAGCGACTGGCAGCGCTCGCACAACTGGTCCGGAGGGAGGTTGAACGGCACGTCCCGATCGAGAGCGTCCTGCTTGGCCTTGAGGAGGTCGAGGCACTCCTGGCGCGCGTGATCGGGATGGGGCGCATCACGACGCGGCAGCCCCCCGACCAGCTGTTTTCTGACCGCCAGACGGGCGCGGTGCAGCCGAGTCTTCACCGTGGCTTCCTTCAGACCGAGGATCTGTGCGATCTCCGCGATCGGCAGCTCCCCCATCTCCCGCAGCACGAACGGCATCCTGAACTTCGTCGGCAGGCCCGCGACCGCTTGTCGCACGGTGGCGTCCAGCTCCTCTCGCGCGATCACGTCGAGCGGATCCTCGACGTCGGCCACGATCGGCACCCCGCGCTCCTGGTCCGGCAGCAGGGCTTCGAACGACTCCATGACCCTCGGCTCGCCCGACCGGAGGCGGTGCATTCGCTGACAGGCCCTCGACGCGATCGTGTACAGCCACGTCGTGGGCTTCGCCTCTCCCCGGAAGGCGTCCCACCCGCGATAGGCGTTGATGAACGTCTCCTGGACCAGGTCCTCGGCGTCGGCCGAATTGCCGCACACGCGCAGTCCCATGCGGTAGATCCGGTCCCCGTGGTCCTCCAGGAGCGCCGAAACGGCGGCGTCCGCGGTGCCGGCGAATGCTTCTCTCGTGCTCACGGTCTCTCTTCGACGCCCCCGGCGATCTCGAGGTCCAACGTCTCTGTCAGGATCTCGCTGATGGCCCGGCGCAGCTCGGGTGTCAGGTGGTCGTACGCCTCGCTGACGATCGCGCCGGCGAGTATGTCCGACAACCTCGAGTGGATCCGCGTCTTCGCGACCGGCGGAATCGTGGCGAACGCATCGCTGTAGATCAGAAAGCTGAGCGGGTACCTGAACGTCCGGGACTCCAGATCGAGATCGCGGAGCGACCTCCCCTTCGAATCACGCGGGCCGAGCGCCTCGAAGCTCTCGCGGAACCCTGACACACTGCTCGGACCCGTCTCGAATGGAACCTCGCGGACGAAAAGCATGGCGTCCACGAGCCGCTCGACGGCTGCGGTGACTCGTGTCTGTCCGCCCGACCGGAGCTCTTCGAATGCCGCGGCGGCAGCCTCCTCCTCCGAGAAGAAACCCGACTCGCGCAACGCCGTCCCGGCCGCCTCGTGCACGAGCGAGATCAGGTTGTGCACCTCGACCTGGTGCATGAGCACGAGAAGCGCGACGACGTCGCTGTGGGGCGTCAGGTAGGGACTGACGTCCAGCCCGCGTTCGCGGACGACTTCGCGGCTCGCGGAGAAGTCGAATTCCTCCACGTACCTGCGAACGTCGCCGACATCCGCTCGGAGATCGCCCGCGTACGCGTTGCCGGCGTGCCGGAAATCGTCGGCGTCGGTCAGATACCAGCCGCCCCAGCGGCGCTCGATCGGCGTGCGCGCGGTCGTGAGACCTTCGTGGACCTCCCCGATTGGATAGCCGAGCCGGTCGGTGAGGACGGATCGCATGATGAACCCGGGAACCCCGCCGGTCACGGACCGCGACTCGTGACACATGAGACACGTGGTGGTCTCGCGGACGAAAGCAGGCTCATCTGCATCCTGCTGTGACAGGCTGTAGAACGCGGCTCCGCCGGTCGGCATCACCGACCCCAGCTCGATGATTCCCCCGTCCTGAACGAAGCCCACGTAGACGTCGTCGTTGAAGTACAGCGCGCGCGGCGCCCACGGGCCGATCAGGTCCGTCTGCAGGCTCGTTCGGGAAAACACCAGCGTCTGCGACGATACCGGGACGTCGAGTTCGCGCAGCACCGATCCGAGCCACCCGGTCGCCGAATCGAACTCGAGCGTCGCGGAGCCCGCATCGATGCGCTCGAGCAGCCGGGCCACGGGATCGATCGTCGGACGCACACCGGCCCCGACTGTCTCGGGCGCGCCCCCGATCGGATCGGCCGTCAGGACGGCGGTGACGGGAAAGTGGTCGGACGGCGTCCGCCCCGCCCGGGATGTCCGGACTATGTCGGCGGTGACCGTTCGCCAGCCGTCCGATGCGAGGACCGCATCGATCTTCTCGCCGTCCACCTCTCCGCGGAAGCCGTTGAACGTCCCCACCTGTGGCTCGTCGGGACGCGCCTCCCGGTAGGTGTCCACGATCCTCGGCGAGGGCGCCTCGAGCAGGGCGCGGAACGCCGGGTTCGCCTCGCCTGCGTTGAAGTCTCCCATGATGACGAACGGCTCGTCCGGAAACGCCCGCGATCCGATTCGTTCGATCAGCAGGGCGGCACTCCGTTCGCGCGACTCCTGCGACTCGTGGTCCCAGTGAACATTGTACGCGTAGAAGTGGCGCCCGCTCTCGCGGTCGAGAAGACGAACCCACGTGCAGATCCGCGTGATGCGATTGCCCCAGGACATCGAACCCGGGGTCTCCGGAGTATCCGAGAACCAGAACGTCCCCTCTTTGACCACGTCCAGCCGTGTCCGGTCGACGAAGATCGCGGCGAACTCTCCGTCGGCCACACCGTCCGAGCGCCCGACCCCGACTCGTCGATACTCCGGGAACGCATCCTCCAGAAACGCGACCTGGAAGTCGAGAGCCTCCTGCGTGCCGAGCACCTGGGGGCCGAAGTCGCGGATGACGTCCGCCACGAAGTCGTGGCGATAGGACCACGCGTCGTCCCCGTCGTCGGCCGTGCCGTAGCGGATGTTGAAGGACATGACGCGGAGGTCCCGGATCGCCTGGCCCGGCAGAGCGGCACGGAGCGCCGGAGCGATCAGAACCGATGCGAGGATGAGGGCCAGCCCGATGGCACCGGCGAGTCTGCTGCGATTCACGTCAGGTCGTCCCTGTTCGCGGGGATCTGGACTCGGAGGTCATGAACTTACGGTCCGGAGCGCGGCGCTACACCGGTCGGGTGGCCTGGACACTAACCCGGCGGCGACGTAATCACATGGCGGGGATGATCCCGTCCCACTTCACCCGACCACGCCGGAGGACTCAATGACGACACGCGCCAGCGGGACGTTCGAGGTCAGGCTCACACCGCGCGACCTCGATGGATCCTCGGCGGAGCGCGGCGTCGCCTCGATGTCGATCGACAAGACGTTCGAGGGCGATCTAAAGGGCTCGAGCGTGGGGGAGATGCTCGCCTTTCGGACCGCGCAGGAGGGATCGGCCGGGTACGTCGCGGAAGAGCTCGTGACCGGTTCGCTCGGGGGCAGGTCGGGGTCCTTCGTGTTTCAGCACAGCTGCACGATGAACCGGGGCGAACAACGGCAGTCGATCGAGGTGATCCCGGACTCCGGGACCGGTGAACTGGAGGGGATTTCCGGATCGCTGTGGATCACGATCGCGGACGGCGAGCACTCGTACGACTTCGACTACGCGCTTCCCTGAAAGACCGACCGCGGCGTCGACCGCGGTGCGAGATCAGCGGTCGCGCCAGCGCACCATGTCCGGAGTGATCCCGTCGACCGTTCGTGCTCCAAGCAGCGCCATGGTCCGTCGGAATCCCTCGTCGAACCACTTCAGCACCAGGTCCACCCCCTGCTCTCCTCCCGCCCCGAGGGCGTAGAAGTACGCCCGACCGACGAGACAGGCCTTCGCCCCGAGCGCGACCGCCTTCGCGATGTCGCTGCCCCGCCGAACGCCGCCATCGACCATCACGTCGAGACGATCTCCGACCCTGTCCGCAACGGGCGCCACCAGTTCGAGCGTGGGAGGCGCATCATCGAGCTGACGGCCCCCGTGGTTCGAAAGAACGATGCCGTCCGCTCCGACCTCCGCCGACAGCTCGGCGTCCTCGACGGTCTGGATGCCCTTAATGACGATCGGGCCGTCCCAGATGCTCCGCAGCCACTCGACGTCCCGCCACGTGAGCTTCGGATCGAACTGGGTGTTCACGTATTCGGCGAGCCCCATCGCATCGACACCGCCCGGACGTGCGTCCCGGCTCACGGCGCTCGAGAACACGATCGGATCCGACCTGACGAAGTCCCACGTCCAGCCCGGGTGCCGGATCCCGTCGATCAGCGTGTCGAGCCCGAGCTGTGGCGGCAGGGTGAACCCGAACCGCACGTCCCGTTCGCGGCGGCCCAGGACGGGGACATCGACGGTGAAGAGGATCGCCTCGTAGCCCGCGTCCCGGGCGCGCTCGAGCAGCTCCTTCACGAGCCCGCGATCCTTCCACACGTACACCTGGAACCACTTCGGCCCGTCGTTGACCGCGGCGACCTCCTCGATCGATCGGGTGCCGAGTGTCGAGAGGCTGTACGTGACGTTCGCGCGGGCGGCCGCGCGCGCCACCGCGAGCTCGCCCTCGGAGTGCGCGATCCGGCTGAAACCGGTGGGGGCCAGCACGAGGGGCAGCTTCTTCGTCTTCCCGAGCAAGGTGGTCGACGGGTCGACGTCGGTGACGTCGGTCAGGACACGCGGACGAAACTCCAGCTGCCGAAACGCATCGCAGTTGCGCCCCTGCGTACGCTCGTCCTCCGCCGCACCGTCGATGTATCCGAACACGCCGCGGGGCAGGCGCCGTCGGGCGAGCTCGCGCAGATCCTCGACGCTCGCGCACCGGGACAGCCGACGCGCGACAGGGTCGGCCTCGAACTTCCTGAACCGCATGACGGAGCGGAGTGTGTCGAACATGGGTCTCCCGGAGGAAAGTGGGCCACGCAAGGTGGCGATCGGGATCGCGACCGATCAACCCGCTGCAGCGAACCGCAAAAGAAAAGGGCGCGTCCCCGTTCGGGAGACGCGCCCTGACCTCACGCGATCGCGGGCTCGATCAACCGATCGGAATCATGATCCGCGTGTTTTCCCACTCCACCACCAGACCGCCGTCGGCGTTCGAGAAGGTGAGCCTCTCGACCATGCCGTCCGTCGAACCCACCGCGGCGGTGAAGCTGCCGACTTCGGTGCCCCGGACGTCCGCGTTGATCGGGATTCCCCAGCGCTCGTAGTTCGTGTTCAGGAAGAACTCCCACTCCTCGGCGCCGGGAATGGCGTAGAACGAGTACGTGCCGGCATCCACCGACACCCCGCCGATCTGCGTCGGGGCACTCAGGTGAAACGCCGTCGGCTCGTTCGCGCCGAGGCGCCAGGGGCTACCGAACGGGACGAGCCCGCCCATGACCTCGCGCCCTCTCGCGGACGGCGCGCCGTAGCAGAGAAGACCTTCCCCGCCGTTGTAGGAAAACCGCAGCTGCGTGAGCGGGCTGGGTCGCGCTGCGGCGTCGGCCGCGGATCCCTGGACCGAGCAGCTGAGCTCCTGGTCGGCGGCGGGGGCGCTGAGGGCGACCACGGGGTCGGCGTCGGCCGTCTGTACTACCCAGACGATGGTGAGTGCGGCGGCCACCACGGCGGCGAGTCGAATAAACGTGCGTTGCATCTGTCACTCCGGTTTCGGTGATCGGATCGAATGAGACTCGCGGGCGGGGCCGGCGTTCGCCAGCCCCGGCCCCGGAATCACTGCAGAGCGTCGGCGAGCTTCCGGATGGAATCGGCGAGCAGATTCATGCGTCGGGCGTCGCCCGAGCTCGATTCCGCTCGATCGATGTCGCCGGCCAGATCGACCAGCTCACCGAGTGTCTCGTTCCGCGCACCGCCGGCGGGCTGCTGCTCGGCCTGATCGAGAAGAGACTCGATTCGGTCGGCCATGCCGCCGTCGATATTATCCCCGCGCTGCAGCTGAATCAGATAGGAGCGCACCACCGCGAAGCTCGCGGGCCACTCGATCTTCGGCTGGTGCTGGGCGTTGAACTCGGGCATGCGGACGGACATCGCCGCGTCGATCTCCGCCTGCGACAGGTGCTCGCTCGGCGCGAGCCTGAGCACGTCGATGCCGCGAGCGATCTCGGCTCCGTAGATGTGGCCGTTGTGCCAATAGGTCGACCAGTAGCCACCCATGAGCATCTCGACCGCATCGATCGGACCGCGGTCGAAGTAGGCGATCTCGTAGGGGTTCGCCGGATCGGTGAAGTCGAATACCGAGACCCCGCCCTGGTACCATGCCTGGACCTTGATGTCGCGGCCCGGCACCGGAATCAGCGACCCGTTGTGGGCCACGCAGTTCTCCTGGTTCGTCTGCGGCACCGGGAGCTTGTAGTAGCCCGCCAGCTCGAGCTTACGGTTCTCGAGAGTGAAGAGGGCGTTCGCGCCCCACTCCTTCGGGTCCGTGCCGCGGCAACGCGGCGCCCCGCCGCCGCCCCACTCATCCGTGAAGATCACTGCGGTGCCGTCGTTGTTGAACGTCGCGGAATGCCAGTACGCGAAGTTCGGGTCGCTCACCTGATCGATTCGGACCGGGTTCGCCGGATCGGAGATGTCGAGCAGAATCCCGTTCCCCGAGCACGCGCCGGCCGCGAGACCCACCTCGGGGTACGCGGTGATGTCGTGACACTGGTTCGTGGTTCGGGTCCGCTGTGTCCCCTCGCCGTGATCGCCGCCCTCCCAGAGACCGGCGATGTCGCCCGCTTCGCTGGCGAAGATCCGCGGCATGTTCACGATCTCGGCGTCCTCGGGCCGGTTCATGGGCACCTCGATCACCTCGATCCGGAACAGCGACGTATTCGGATCTTCCTCGGGGTCGAGCCCTGAACACCCATCCAGCTCGTTCGGTGAACGGACGCGGCCCGTGCCTGACACGTAGATCCAGACGCGGTCCTCGACCCCCGGCTTCGTGACGAGCGTGTGCGTGTGCGAACCGCGGCACGTCTGAAGGGTCTTGATCTGGCGCGGGGTATCGACGTCGGAGATGTCGAAGATCCGCACGCCACGGAACCGCTCCGTGCTCACACTGTCCTGCACGCCCTCGGTGCCGCAGTCGAGACGACCGCTCGTCTGCTCCACGGACATGAACAGCAGATTCCGATAGACCGAGACGTCGCCCTGGCCACCCGGGCAGACGACCGCGACGCGCAGTCGAGGCTCAACCCGTAGTAATTGCCGAGAAAGACGTTGTCTCCCTGGAACGCGATATCGGTATTCGTGAAGCCCCGTCCGGCCGCTTCATCACCGACGAACGCCTCGGGCTTGAAGAGGGTCGCGAGCATCTCGAGGTTCGAGATCGCCTCTTCCGCATCGAGGTGTCCGGCCTCGAGACCGATCCGCGGATCGGAGGCGTCCCATTCCCATGCGGGTTCGGGCGGCGGGGCCTCCTCACGCACCTGCGCCGACGTCGCGGCCGCTCCGACGCCCAGAACCATCAGCGCGGCGGGGGCCGCGAGCCATCTGTTCCACCGGTCGTTCGTTCAAACATTCGTTACCTCGTTCGATTCACGTTTCGGCTGGCGCGGGCTCACGCCGCTCAGGGCAAGGCGTCGAGCATCGCCTGCATCCGCTCGATCTCCATGAACTGATCCGCATCGACGTCCGAGGCGAATCGGAAGACGTCCACCTGCTGCCCCCCGCTCGCGGCGAACAGCTCGGCGACCATCGTCAGCGCTCCCTCGTGGTGCTCGATCATCCCCTGGAGAAAGAGTCGATCGAATTCGGTGCCGGAGGCTGCTGCCAGCCGCTCCATCTCTTCGGGGGTGAGCATCCCCGGCATCATCGCGTGGTGCGCAGCCCCCCGGTCCCCATGGCCGTGGTTCGCCGGACCGGATTCACCCCGTTTGTCGAGCCAGCGCTCCATGAGGCCGATCTCGTCGCGCTGGGAAATGTCGATCCGGCGGCCGAGCATCTTCAACCCGGGGTGCTCGGAGCGGTCGCCGATGAGCGCGACCATCTCGATCGCCTGAGCGTGGTGCGTAATCATGCCTCGCATGAAGCGGACGTCGGCCTCGTTGTGCTCGAGGGCCGAGATACCGGCCACTTCGGCATCGCCCATCACCCGACTGGCCTCACCGGGGGCGCCGGGCTGGATCGTTCGAGTCGCGGGCTCGTCGCCCGCGGACGGTGTGGCACGTCCGGGCGGCGGGCTCTGTCCGGAGCCGGAACACGCGGCGCTGAGGAGCGCGACAGCCAGAAGGGGCAGTATCGAGGATCTGTTCATCCTGAAGAATTGTCGGGGGCCCTGTGACCGGCAAGCGTCCGGGGTCACGCGTGGTCAGGCCTCGAACAGGATCTCGTCCCCGACCCTGATCGTTCCCGGCTCGATGACCTCGGCACTCACCCCGAGATTCCCCTCGTTGTGATCGAAGGCCGCCCGCAGCACGCCGGGATCCTTCAGGAGCCCCTCCTGCCCCAGCGTCGTCATCACGCACCGGATACAGGGCTTCGTCACGTCGAGGCGAAGCGAGTACCCCACGCGAAGCACGCCGCCGACCCAGCCGTTCTCGACGAATCCGCCGGAGCCGTCGGGGGTCTCGACCACGATGTTCGGTCGGAACCGCCGGGCGTCGAACACGCTGTCCGGCACGAGCCGGCCGATCTCCGCCATGCTCGCGGTGGTGAGCAGGTGCAGGGTCGCCCCGTCGAAGAACGTCCCGGGGGGCATCTCGTGGGTCGTGACCTCGTCCCGATAGTACCGGCCCTTGTAGAGGAGTCCCTCCATGTCGGGCCAGTGGTAATCGAAGCTCGCGCCCTCGGGAACCGAATCCTCCAGCGCCACTGGACGACCGAGAGAGGCGGACAGCGCATTGTTCAACTCATCGCGGTCGCCGCTGGAAAGGCGCGAGCCGTCCGGCAGCACGACTCCGACGGCGGGGAGCGGCGCCCCCGCTTCCGGCGCACTCTCCAGACGTGCCGCGTGTTCCAGAATCGACGCCCACATACGGGGCTTCTTCGCGCTCACGACCCGGCCGGTCTCGCGGTCGATCAGCGCGTACGCCCGGTCTCCGACGACCCCACGCGAGGTGACGTGCGTGGATTCGATCGACTCGCCGGCCATCGACTTCACCGGATAGCGGATCAGATGCGCGACCCGCCCGACGACGATGCTCACAGCAACGAGACGAGGTAGGCGACGCCGGTCCCGCCTAGCATGATCAGGCCGATCCACGACAGCACGAGCATCCAGCGCGAGGGACGGTGCTCCTCGGGCACCTCCGGCGATTTGATCGCCTTGAGGTTCAGGTACCCGAGCACGGGCGCCGTGAGGAACGCCACCGTCGTCGCGAAGTCGACCATCGTCGTCAGGTTCCCGACGAAGAGACCGATCACCGTGAGCGCGACGGCGCCGATGAAGAACAGCACGCCCCAGTAGAGGCGCCTCGAAGCCAGCGGCTCGTCTTCCGAAGCCCCGGCGCGGATCGTCATGACGGTGCGCTCGATGGCGCGCGGATACCCATCCAGCACCGCGAGCGTCGTCGAGAACATCGTGGTGACCGCGGCGATCAGCACGAAGGGCCGCGACCACCCGCCGAGCGTCTGGCTGTAGAGATCGACGAGCTGGGTCGAGAACACCGCGCCAGACTGGCTGAGCTCCACATCGCTCCCGTAGAGAACGGCCGCCCCGAGCGCGACGAAGCCGATCGCGAGCACGCCCGTCCCGACGTATCCGATCGCGAAGTCGCGAGTCGCGTTCTGGACGGAGGTCCTGACCCCCGAGGTTCGATCCTTCTCCAGGGTCCACAGGCTGCTCCACACCGCGACGTCTACGGGCGAAGGCATCCACCCGATGAGGGCGAGCAGGAACGCGAAGGGCACGACCGTGCCGATCATGTCTCCCGGCCATAGCCTGAGCGTCGAGACGTCCATCCGCGGCGTCGCGATGATCACGGCGGCGATGGTCGAGATCAACAGGAAGCCCAGGATGATCTTGATGGAGAGATCGAGACCCGGGTATTTGCCGACGAACAGAATCGCCATGCAGAGGATCAGGATCGCCGTTCCCGTCAATGCTACCGGCCACGAAGCCCCGAACGCGTACCCCGTAAGGTGCGACGTGAACATCAGAACGGCCGCCAGCGCGATCAGGGCGGACACCAGCGTGATCGCGAGGTACAGCCAGAGCGCCCAACGGCCGATCTTCCGGTATCCGTGGACCAGGCTGTTTCCCGTGGCCGCGGCGTAGCGGGCGCCGTATTCGAAGAACGGGTACTTGAGAATAAGCGCGATGATGATCACGCCGGCGAGCGCGAAGCCCGCCTGGGCTCCCGCCCTCGTGGACTGGACGAGATGCGACACGCCGATCGACGTCGCGGCCCAAACGAGCCCCGGGCCAAAGCTCTTCCAGAAGTTCGGTTTCGCTGCGGGCTGGGTCATCGAGTCTCCGGTATGAGGGAATCCAGGCTACGGTCGGATCGTCAGCGAACCCGACAACAGAGTGAGAGGGCCGAACACCGGGGCGCCCAGCATCCCTGCATCCACGCCAATCGTCGCGTCGAGCCGGTAGGGCAGCGAGCCGTCCAGCGCCGCCGCGACCAGGGTTCGACCCAGGACGGGCAGCGCGTCGAAACCCAGCGTCACGTCGAGCGGGACGATCGTATCTCCGTTCGCCACCAGAGGGACACCGAGGGGGAAGTCGACGCCAACCCCGCCGCCGTCCCCGACGAACAGGTCACCCGCGAGCCGCGTGACGTTGATCGAGAACGCGTTCGGATTCTCGACGTGCGACCAGAGGCGGACAGCCGCCCCACCCGCGGGATGATCCGTGGACGGGGGCAGAATGCGGAGGGTCGCATCGCGCCCATCCACGTCGAACACTCTCGGTGCCTGAACGGCGTCCGATAGGTTCAACGAGGCACACCCGGCGACGAGGATCGCCGCCGCGAGGATCGTGGTAGTCTTCATGACTCGGAACCTACGGGCCCGCATCTTGTAGCGGAAAACACGCCAGCGGGACGCCGTCGCGCGGGTCGACACTCAATCGAAGGGCATGCCAAATTGATATTCGAGGCGTCGCAGAAGATCGAGCGGCCGATCGATGAAGTCTTCGCGTTCTTCTCCAAACCGGAGAACCTCGAGCGCATCACACCGCCCTGGGTCGGGTTCCGCATTCTGACGCCGCCACCAATCGATCTGCGGGAAGGCGCGCTCATCGACTACCGCATCCGCCTCAAGGGGATTCCGATCAGATGGCGGACGGAGATCACGACCTGGAACCCGCCGCACGGCTTCGTCGACACTCAACTGCGGGGCCCATACCGACGCTGGGTCCACACGCACACGTTCCGCGAGGTGGATGACGGAACGCTGGTCGGGGACCACGTCGATTATGCGGTCCCAGGAGGAGCCCTGATCGACCGCCTCTTCGTCCGCCGCGACGTGGATCGGATCTTCGCGTACAGGGAGAGCGTCCTCGCGGACCTCTTCTCCGGGGCCTGACGAAGGTCCCCGCCCTTTTCCAAAGGACGGCCTCAGGCCATGCTTCTTAGCCCCGCCCCGCGCCGTCGGAGCGTTCGATCCGAAGCCCAGCCGAGAGAGTCCAGATGCGCCGCCTGCTCCCGTTCGCCTTCGCCGTCTTTGCCGCCCTCCCGCTGACACCGGCCGCGTCCGCTCAGCAATTCGGCGGATCGCTCGCCATCTCCGGGGGGCAAGTGCTCGTAGGAGAAGCGGGACAGAGCGTGTTGCCGGGGGTCGTCTACGTGTACGGACGTGACGGGGGCGCCTGGTCCGAGCTCACGCGCCTCCGGGTCACCGAGTCCGGCGGAGCGCCGGACGGCTTCGGGCGCGCAATCGCCGCCGGGGCCACGAGTCTGCTGATCGGGGCGCCGCTCGCGAACGACGGAGCGGGGGCCGCCTATCTCTTCAGGTCGGACGGGTCGGGAGGCTGGAGCGAATCCGCGCGGCTCGGCCCGCCGGCCGGGAGCGGGACCGGTCAGTTCGGCGCCGCGCTCGCGATGTCCGGCGTGCACACGCTGATCGGGGCCCCGGCGGCCGACGGGGGAGCGGGCGCCGTCCACGCGATGCGGCTCTCGGGAGACGGCTGGCAGCCCAACGGCACGCTCGTCTCGGGAGGGACGCCAGGATTCGGGTCCCGCCTCGCAATCGACGGGGCCCAGTTGCTCGTGGCATCGGCGAGCCCACGGGGGGGATCCGCCGACGTCGTGCTGTACACGACAAGCGATGACGGCACATGGATCGAGCAGGCCAGGCTCGAGGCCGAGGCTGGCGAGCGGAGCGGGTTCGGCAGCGCCCTCGCGCTCCACGGGGGGCGGGCGTTCGTCGGAGCCCCGCTGGCCAACGGGAACGTCGGCGGCGTCTTCGTGTTCAGCCCCGACGAGGGCGGTGAGTGGGTGCTCGACCGGCGGCTCGCTCCGTTCGAGGCCGAGCCGAACACCCGATTCGGCTCGTCGATCGCGTTCGACGGCGACGTCCTGATCGTCGGAGCCCCCGGGGCCACCGGTGTCGGCGAACTCTACGTGTTCGAGCCGGACACGGCCGGCGGCTGGGCGGCCGCCTTTCGCGATGGACCCGTCGAGCCGGTCGAGCGCGCGAGCTTCGCGTCGACGCTGCGGGTCGCCGGTGACGTCTCGGTGATCGGCGCCAGCGGCGTGGACGGGGGAGCCGGAGCGGCGTTCGTCTACGAGCGTTCGGCCGACGGAGTCTGGGCCGAGTCCGCCATGCTCGTGAACGAAGTTCGGGGCTTCGACGCGATCACGGGGAGCGAGGTGACCTGCGAGGAGGGCCGCGCCGCCATCTTCGAGTGCGACGAGGTGAACATCACCGCGTTCCTGCCGATCAAGGACATCGGCGGCGGTCGCGGGACCCGGGTCAACGACATCTGGGGCTGGACCGATCCCGAGACGGGTCGCGAATACGCGCTCGTCGGCCGTACCGACGGTACGTCGTTCGTCGACATCAGCGACCCCTACGCGCCGCGCTATCTGGGCGACCTGCCGAAGACCGAGGGGTCCCGAAGCATGATCTGGCGCGACATCAAGGTGCACGCGGATCACGCGTACATCGTGGCCGACGCCGCGGGCGAGCACGGCGTACAGGTGTTCGATCTCCGTCAGCTCCGCGACGTGGGCTCAGAGCCGGTCACCTTCGAGGAGACTTTCCTCTACGACGGGATTCACAGCGCCCACAACATCGTGATCAACGAGGCGACGGGGTTCGCATACACCGTCGGGAACAGCGGCGGCGGCGAGACCTGTGGCGGCGGCTACCACATGCTGAACCTCGAAGACCCGGCACGCCCGCAGTTCGCGGGGTGCTTCGCCGACCCGGCATCGGGGCGCCGGCTGACCGGATATTCTCACGATGCGCAATGCGTCATCTATCACGGGCCCGACGCCGAGTACGAGGGCCGCGAGATCTGTCTGGGCTCGAACGAGACGATGCTGAACATCGCCGACGTGACGGACAAGGACGCAAGCGTCTCCATCTCGAACACGTCGTACCCGAACGTCGCCTACGCCCACCAGGGGTGGCTGACCGAGGATCACCGGTACTTCTACATGAACGACGAGGGCGACGAGCCTCAGGGACTCGTCGAGGGGACGCGGACCCTCGTATGGGATGTGACTGACCTGGACGACCCGATCCTCGTGAAGGAGTACATCGCGTCGACACCGGACACCGATCACAACCTCTATATCGTGGGCGACCTGATGTACCAGTCGAACTACGGCGCCGGTCTGCGGATCCTCGACATCTCGAACCCCGAGGATCCGGTCGAGATCGCCTACTTCGACAACTCCCCGTTCGGCGGGGCCTCGTGGAGCAACTACCCCTTCTTCGAAAGCGGCATCATCGCCGTCACGGGGACGGGCGATGGTCTGTTCCTGCTCAAGAACACCGCGCGGATGCTGGTGCCATGACCGCCAAAAGGCCGGACGAGCAGCGTGTCGATCCGCCGGACGACACGCCGATCAAGGAAGCGCTCCGCACGCTCTACGGAGCGATCGAACGTTTCGACGCGGACCAGATGCTTCACGTGCTTTCGCGGCGGTTCGAGCTGCTCGAGCCCGAACGTGCGAAGCCGGTTCATTGGGACCGCGACCAGTTCGTGAAGGTCGTTCGCGGGATGGCGGGTCAGGGGATCGTCGAGTACCAGCTCGACCAGTTCTCGGTCAAGCACATGGGCGAGGTCGTCGTCACCGAGTATCGGAACCGATTCAAGTTCCGGGGTGACACCCTGCGGCGGGACGAGACGACCCACGAGATCGCCGAGCTGCGATTCCGCGACGGCGCCTGGGTCATCGACAAGATCGAGGCTCACCTCACACCGGACGACGAAGCGGAGAACGGGGCGACGGACTAGCCTCGCCGGCGTCGCCGACCGCTAATCCGGAGGGCGCTCCGCCTCCGGTCCGGCATCAGAGGGTACGTACAGAGTCGAGTAGACGGTCAGCGCGATGTCCCCCGCATCGTCCAGACGAAACCGCTCCATCCGTGGCTCGTGCATCGGATTCTGCGGCATCTCGTAGAGCACGACCTCGTGGTCGGGACCGTGGAATCCGGCGATCCGCTCGGCGAGGGCCACGAACCCCTCTCGCCCGCCGGCGATCTCGGACGTGTACTCCCGGACCCCCACCGCCCCGGCCTGGAGGATGACCATCGGGGTGCCGGTCTCGACCGGCCGTTCGTGCTCCATGAAATCGGTCGACTCGTACATCTGACACCCCCGCCGGCCGGGGTCCACGCCCAAGTCCGCGAACAGACAGTCCGCGGCGGAGATCGCCGGCAGCATCTGCGCGTGAAACCCGGACTCGCGCGCGCGAGACACAGCGCGGTGCGCCGGGGGGACGAAGATCGCCGGGTGACCGTAGAACGCGGCGACGACCCGACGCCCTTCCTCCAGAGGTGCGACGATGCGCGCGGTCATGTCCTCACACGCGTCCTTCCCCGATCGTCCGTCCCAGTAGGCGTCGTGAAGCGACTCCGCGTCGCCCGCGAGCTCCCGGACATGGGCGGAAGTGAACGGGTCACTCAAAAGGTAGAAGACCCTGTCGGCCCGCTCGATGTGGGCCCTGGCCTCCTGCGTCACCTGCCCGGCGACGTTGTAACCGGTCCCCACGACGGTGAGCGAGCCGCCGCGGGCGCCCGCCCGCGGCGGGTTCTCGGGCGGCGCAGTCGCCCCGCGAGGCGGCACGTAGAGGGTCGTGCTCGTAGTCACCCGGACATCCGGGACGCGAGACAGGGGCACCCGGACGATCGACGGCTCACAGACGGCGAACACCGCCGCCTCGTAGACGACGACCTCGTGGTCTGGACCGTAGGATCCCAGGAGAAGATCGATTAGCTCGCGAAGCCCCTCCTCGCTCCACAGACCCTCGCGCTCGTAGGTCCGAACGCCGACCCCGCCGACCTGCCACAGAACGAGCGATCCGTCCGGATCGAACCGGGGGCGTCTCTTCAGGAAGTCGGTCGCCTCGTAGCTGTGGCACCCCGATTCGACCGGGTCGATCAGACAGTCCGCGAAGAGACAGTCCTCCGCCGAAACACCGGGGAGCATGCGGGCGCGCCGCCCCTCCGCCCGCGCGATCCCGATCGCACGGTGCGACGGATCCACGAAGACACCGGGGTGGCCGTAGAAGGCGACGCAGACGTCCAGGCCCTCGCGGACCGGCTCGAGCATGCGGCCGGACATCCGTTTGTACGCGTCACGGCGGAGACCGCCGACCTCGTACTCGCCGTAGAGGGACTCGGACGTGGGGTTTCGACCCTCGATCCACATCCGGGTGGCGGCGTCGCCGCCAAGATAGAAGAGCTTGTCGGCGCGGTCGATGTGCGCCAGCGCCTCGGGCGTCATGTGACCGGCTCCCATGAAGCCGGTCCCGACGACGGTGAGGGATCCGGGAAGTTCGGAGCCCCGACCGTCGCCGGTCACCGCGTCGCTACTCGACGACGAAGCAGCCCGGAGGGGCATCGTCACCGAGATGGTCGGCGATCGCCTTCGGATCGTTGCTCTGGAGCGCGGACTGGGCGGCCGCGTCGAGACCCGCATCCGCCATCGTGCCGGCGGGATCTGCCAGGAAACGCTCCTTCAGGCTCGGGTCCTGTGAAAGCTTGATGATGAAATCCGCGGTTCGCTTAGACATTACGCCTCCCCGACTGGTGATCCGAGCGAAGTGAAACCGGCGCAGAACCATGCGCCAACGAGATGGGCTACTCCTTTGAACCTACAGCGCGTTACGCGAAACGACAGACGAAGGGATCAGACGTCCCGGGCGACCATCCGGGCGACGGGATTGTCGAGCCAGAAGCGTTCACGGGCTTCGTCGCCCAGGTGCTCCGACATCGAGCCGAGCATCTCGCGCGCCGTGGCGAGGTGATCGGCTCCGGCCCCGGCCCTCGCGAGCACCACGTGGGTCTCAGCGAGAACCGTGCACCGTCCCGATTCCCAAGTCGGCGGCGCCGTCGACTCGAGCAGCGTGAGGTAGGCCGCCGGGAGCGGACCCGGGCTCGACAGCCCGTGCTCTTCCACGAGCCCGGCCGCCTCGCGGAACAGCTCGCCGGCCTCGTCGTTCTCTCCGCTCTCGAGCACTATTCGCCCCAGTGCGGTGAGCGCTTCCGCGATCCCCTGGTTCGCACCCACCTGACGGAAGAGGGCCACCGCCTCTCGATACGCCTCCACCGCCCCGGACATGTCGCGCTCGGCCCACTTCACGTCCCCGCTGCGGATCTTGAAATAGCCAATCACCATCGAGAAGCGGGCGACCTCGGCCAGATCGATCCCGTGCTCGGCGTGGCGCCCGGCTTCACCGATCCGGCCGGTGTCGAAGCAGACCTGCGAGAGGGCCAGATGGGCGAGGGTCTCGGCCGGAAGGAAGGCGACGTCGCGGGCCAGTTCGAGCTGCTCGTCGAAGCGCGGTTCCGCGGTCGCGTAGTCACCATGCCATATCGCGATCTGTCCCAGATTGAAGAGCGCCATGGTCTGGCTCTCGCGGAGACCGGCGTCATCGGCGGCGCGCAGGTGCTCCCGGGCCTGGGCCAGGGCCTCATCGAGACGGGCCAGGCCGAGATAGAGGTTTGCCAGGAGCGCCCGGGCTTCGCACTCCTGCTCGACGACGCCGTCCGCCTGCGCCCGTTCGAGCTGACGCACGAAGAGGTCCTCGGCGTCGGCGAACCGGCCCATCCAGTGTACGAGGCGACCCAGCTCCTGCAGCGCATCGATCGCGGCCCGCTCGTCGCCTCCCGCTTCGGCGCTCTCGAGAGCCGATCGGAACGAATCGTCGGCCGCGCCGAAGTCGACCCCGACCATCTGCTGCCGTCCGACCCGCAGGAGCGCTCGCGCCTTCCGTGACTGATCCCCGGCGGCCCCCGCGGCGGCGGCCGCCGCCTGGCCCGCCTGGAGGGCGCCATCCGTGTCTCCGAGGTGGCCGAGCGCATCGCTCCGAAAGACCTGAATGTCGGCGGTGAGCCCCGGGTCATCTTCGAGCGTCGGCACCATCACGTCCGCGAGCTGGACGATGCTGTCGTTCTGGTGACGTGACCGCAGGTGGTCGAGCGCAACGAGCGCGAACGGGCGACCGGTCTCGGGCCTGTGGCCGCGGAAGAAATGCTCGGCCAGAAACGCGACGGCGTCCGCCGACATCGCGTCCGGCGAGGTACCTTCGAGTCCTTCCCGATCCACGTAGTGCTTCGCGAGCAGCGCGTGGTATTCCTCCCGCAGGACGTGCGGGAGCGACTCGTAGATCAGCTCCTGCAACTGAGGGTGATCGAAGGTGAAGTTGCGCCCGACCGTGCGAACGAGCGCCCGGCGCCGCTCGAGGTTCGCGAGCACCTGCAGCACCTTGAGCCGCTTCATCTCGAGGATGCGAGAGATCAGGTCGGCATCGAAGGTGAAGCCCTGGACCGAGGCCACGTCCAGAATCGCCCGCTCGTCGTCCGACAACTCCGCGAGCCGACTCTGGAGGAGCTCTCGCACCGATGCCGGTATCGAGAACAACCCATAGCCCTTCGTCGTCTCGGTGGGGCTCTCGGCCAGCTTCTGCAAGACACCCTGGTCCTCCATCTCCCGGATGATCTCGAAGACGAAGAACGGGTTGCCGTCCGTGCGGGCCGCGAGCTGTGCGCCGAGCCGGCGGGCGACGCTGCGACGCGTCACCTTGCGTTCGAGGATCTCGACGACCGCATCGGCATCCAGACGATCGAGCTTGAGACGCAGCGCACACGGCAGCTGCAGCAGGTCGCTCGCCAGCTCCATCGAGGCTCCCGGGCGTGACGTCACGATCATCATGATCCCCAGGCTTCCGAGTTGCCGGGCGATGGACGCGATCGTGCCCCGGCTGTCCGCCGACGCGAAGTGAGCGTCGTCGACAATCCACACCGTGCGTCCGGCCCTCGCGAGCGACCGGGCGAGCTTTCGATAGAGGCCCTGCACGGCTTCAGCGGACAGAGGCGCCGAACCTTCCGGCGGCGCACGGCCCTCCAGGTATGCCGCGAACGCCGGCGCAAGACCGGCGGCGGCGTGCAGGTGGTACTCGAGGCGCGAGGTCAAGAGCGACGAGCCGAAGAAATCCACGACCGCCTGCCCCACCGCCCCCGTCCCCGCCCCGTACCCCCCCGGCGAATACGCGCCGTAGAGGACCTGCACCCTGTCGTCCGTTCCGCCGAGGTGCTCGGTGAACGAGTCGATGAGCCGCGTCTTCCCGACGCCGGGCTCGCCCTCGATGTAGACGAGCCGGTCGTTCCCGAACTGGACTTCCTTCATCGCGGTGAGGAGCATCTGCAGCTCGCTCTCGCGACCCACGAAGGGAGACTCCCGCGACACCTGGATCCGGAACGTCGTCGCGGCCTCGGGTGCGTAGGTCGTCTCGTGATCGCGCCACCAGGTCGACCCCTCGGCTTCCGAGAGCACCTCCGCGAGCTCGGCGGCGGACGAGAACCGATTGTCCGGCTGCTTCTCGATCAGGCGGAGTATCACCCGCTCGAAGAAGGGAGTGAGTTGCGGGTTGAGCTCGGTGGGGGCCGGCGGGATGTGCTCGAGCAACCGCCAGATCGAGCTTGCGACGCTGTCGGTGCGGAAGGGCTGCGTACCCGTGGCCGCCTCGTAGAGCACCACGCCCAGCGAATACAGGTCTGAATACGCGCCCGCGTGATTGTCTGCGAGCTGCTCGGGCGCCAGGTACTGCAGGGTTCCGACGATCTGGCCCGTCTGGGTAAGCCGCGTCACGTCGGCCATGGTGTGGGCGACGCCAAGGTCCATGATCTTCACCTGGTAGTCGGGCGTGATCAGGATGTTCGCCGGCTTGATGTCCCGGTGTGTGACCCCCTCCGCATGGATCGCCGCGAGCCCGTCGGAAATGCTTACGGCGATGTCCCGGAGCAGAGGCTCCGGCAGGGCGGTCATGGCGTCGAGCAGGTCACGCAGCGTCCGCCCCTCCACGTACTCCATGACGAGGTAATGGACCGTCCCGATGTCCGTCACTTCCTCGCCCGAGTCGAGGGTCCGCACGACGTTCTCGTGGACGAGATGGGCCCCCAGCTCGGACTCGCGCTGAAAGCGCTGGACCTCCTCCTGGCGATCGAGCAGGTGAGGGTGCAGGACCTTCACCGCAATGCGGTCGCCGGCGGCGCCGTAGGACGTGCCCTCTTCCAGCTCGGCGAGGAAGACACGGCCCATGCCGCCGGCGCCCAGCTCGTCGACGACCCGGCAGGGACCGAGACGGACCGGAACGGTTCCGCTCGTCACGCCAGACTGGTCTTCGACTTGATCCATTGTGGCCGGGGCTCGGGTGATGCGTTCTCGGATGATTCGTCGGCGGAGTCCAGGATCGGGACGAACGATGCGTCATCCGGAGGAGCCACGACAGGCCGATTGCCGCCACCGACGATCCACGGAAACTTACGAGCGCCGCGCGACAGTCGACCCGGGGCCACCCTTTCCGGCGGCCCGACAGCCAGAGGAAACAGGATGCCGCGAGACCGCTCGATCGGATCGGGTTGGGAAGAGGAGGAAGGCAAGGCTCATCGTAGCCGGGCGCTCGGCGATCAGCGACTGCACAGCTATCTGCGGGGCGTGGCCGCGACGAAGCAGCAGAAGGACGCCACGCCGTTCGAGGGGCCCCACCTGCCGCCGAGCGCCGAGGAGCTGCCGCCCGCCGTCGATCTGCGTCCGAACTGCGGGCCGGTGCGATTCCAGGGCGGATTCAACACGTGCAACGCACACGTCGTGGCGAGTCTCGTCGAGTACTTCGAGAAGCGCGAGCACGGGAAGTCGATCGCGCCCTCCCGCCGCTTTCTCTTCACGGTCGCGAAGAACTTCAACCAGTCCGAGGACGCGAGCGGCGTTTACATCCGCCAGGTCATGGGCGTGCTCCGGATGATCGGCGTGCCGCCGGAGAAGTTCTGGGAGTACCCGGAGTTCGAGAAGGACGAGGAGGGTCGGTATCCGCTCTGGGACGAGGCCTTCAACGTGGAACCGCCCGCTTTCTGCTACGCGCTCGCGAGCGAGTACCAGGCGATTCGGTACTACCGTCTCGACCGCCGCGACGAGGACGGCAAGCTGCGGATCAGCCCCGAGGATCTCCTGCTCGGGCTGAGGAAGCACCTGGCCGGGGGGATCCCCGTCACCATGGGGTTCCCGATGTACGACAGCGTCATCGATGAATCGTGGGACTCGGGGACGGGCATGATCCCCTACCACACGGACGACGATCGCCGCATCGGGGGGCACGCTGTGGTCGTGGTCGGATACGACGATGAGAAGGTCATGACGAAGCTCGACGGAACGAGCACGACGGGGGCGCTCCTCGTTCAGAACTCATGGGGCAAGGACTGGGGCGAGCGCGGTTTCGGATGGATCGCTTACGAGTACGTGCTGCGGGACCGGACGCGTGACTTCTGGACGCTCATCAAGACGGAGTGGACGGAGACCGGGATGTTCCAGCTCGGCCTGATCGACGACCGCGAGGTCGACACCGACTGACGACCGGCGGGGCCTGGCAGCCTTCTAGCGAGTGAGGTGCACCGCCGAGATCGCCCGATTGTCGGTGACGTGCTCGTGCTCGAGCCCGGGGTACGAGCGCGTCAGCCGGTCCCTTTCGCGCTCCCAGGTGCCGCGCCGCATGAACAGGGTCGCCTGGTCCCAGAATCCTCTCGCGAAGCGACTTGCAGGCGCGTCTTCCAGTTCGGAGAGGTCGGTGATGTAGCGCACGCGATCCGGGTCCGAAAAGAACGCGGCCCAGAACACCCATGCCTCCTCGTCGGCCCACAAGTGCATCGGGGCGTCGGGGTCATCGAGGAGCACCACCAGTCGCCGTGAGTCCCACCGCGGTTTCTGTCCCAGGAAACGGGCGACCGGACCGGTCATTTCGATCCCCATTCCGAGAGTTCGGCCGATTGCCGTGGCCACGTCGTTCTTCCCGCCCGCCAGCTGGGCGCGTACGAATCCCCGGAAGGTGACCAGGTTCGTCACGACGAACACGACGAGGAAGGCGGCCGCCAGTCGCCGGCGGACACGACCGCGGGCCACCCCCGGCGCCAGGGCGCGGCCGATCGACAGCAGGGCCGTCGCCGACAGGATCGCGACGCAGGGGAGCGCAACAAGAAGCCGGCCGTGGACCGGCGCACCCTCGGTGAGCAGCCCCGCGGCGAACACGGCGAGAAACCCGATCCCCGCCACGCGCAGACCCAGGTGCCTGATCCGAACGATCGCCGCGGCCACTCCGAGCCACAGCAGCGTGCCGGTCAGAGGATCGACGAAACCCGCGCCCGGGTTGTGGTACGTCACGTAGGGGTAAGGGCCGTTGAACGACAGGAGCCCCCGGACGAGGTTCTCGCGCAGAATCACCGCGCTGTCCTGCAGCCCCAGGTGCCCCCCCATGAGCGCGACGGCCGCGGGGTTCGTGATCGAGATGCCGCGGGCGCGCATCGAGAACACGTCCCAGTTGCCGAATACGCTGACGAACATCGGCAACGCGGCCAGCAGGAAACCGATGAGCGTGAGGGTGGCGACGGGCGCGAGATCGCGCGCCCGGACCGTTCGAAGGAGCACCGACGATCCGAGGACCGCGGCCCAGATCAGGACGAGGACCTGTCCACTCGGATACGTGTGCCAGCCGAGCCCGAGGACAATCCCGCCGAGGAGCAACTTCAGTGATGATCGATCCCGCAGACCCGTCGCGAGCAGCGCCATGGCGAGCGCGAACAGGAAGACCGGCACGTTCTGCGTTAACGCGATCCGGCCCCACCCGATGAAGGCGTGGGACCCCGCAAGAATGACCGTGGCCACGATCGCGGTCGTCCGGCCGTTGAGCGTCCGAACCCACAGATAGAACGGCAGGACGGTGGCGATGGCCACGAGCCCGGACACGAGACGCATCGCCTCGATCGACATGCCCGAGACGAGACCGACGACCGCGAGCGATGCGAACTGGAGAGCCGGCAGACCCCACCACCCGACCAGCCCGAGCGGATCCGTCGCCCGACCCTCGGCGAAGTCGCGCACCGCCCCGATCGAGTAGATCTCGTCGGTCGAGATCTCGAACGGCATGACGGCCGCGTAGGGCAGGACGAGGAGAGCGAGCACGGCCATCGTGCAGCCGAGGAACGCGATCTCGCCGGGGCAAAGACCGCTCGTGCCGCGGACGCCGGCGCGAGGCGATCGGAGCGACCCCGCCGCGAGCACCCAACTCCCGAGCCACGCGACCAGCACGGCGAGCCCGAACCCGAACGCGGCGTACCCGAATGTCGCGATGACGGCGAGCGTCAGTGCAAGAGCGAGCCCTCTGCGCGCCTCCCCGGAGATCGTCAGCCCCGCGGGCAGGCGATCGATCCCCTGCTCTGCACCAGGAGACGGACCCGCCCTTGCCCGCCGCCTCTCGAGAATGGCGAACGCGACGGCCCCGCCGATCAACGCCAGCACGGGGCCCAGCCGGACAGGGGTCCCCGGCGACCGGATCTCGGTGTAGATACCGTACGCGCCGAGCCCCGCGACGGTCGCGGCGACCGCGTACAACGCCCGGGTCAGCCCGGTCATGGCTCCCGGTCGCCCTCGAGCTCCACGATCACCTTCCCGGAACCCCCGGCCTCCACGGCCTCGTGGGCCGCCGCGATGTCGGCGAGCGGGTAGGTGGCGGCGACCCGATGGGTGAGGCAACCCTCATCGAGCCACCGCGAGATGTCCGACGCCGCCCGCGTCTTCGCGCTCTCCGGCATCATGAAGACGAGCTCGAAGTGGACCGACAGACTCCGATACATCATGGCGTAGAACGGAATCGCGGGCCGCGGCTCGGTCTCGGATGCGTACGTCGAGATCACCGCGCCCGGCTTCGCTGCACCCAGGGCCGCCTCGAGGTTGCCGCCGAACTCGACTTCGACGATCCGGTCCACGCCGTCGCCGGTGTCCTCGAGGATGCGCGTCGCGACGTCTTCGCGACGGTAATCGATCACCAGCTCCGCGCCGGCCGACGACGCGACCGCGGCCTTCTCATCCGAACTGGCGGTCGAGATCACGCGGGCGCCCGAGAGGCTCGCGAACTGGATCGCGTAGTTCGCGACCGCGCCCGCCCCGCCGGTGACGAGTACCGTCTTGCCGTCGACGGATCCGTCCCGGAAGACGCACCGGTGCGCGGTCAGCGCGGGAACCCCGAGACACGCCCCCTCGACGAACGTCGCGGCCGCGGGCAACCGGACCGCACAGCGATCCGGCACCGTCACGAACTCCGCCGCGGTCCCGAAGTCGCTCTGCCACTGCGCATCGTAAAGCCACACGCGCTCGCCGACCCTCGCGCCGTCGACGCCGGGTCCGACGTCGTCGATCACCCCCGCACCATCGAAATGCGGAATCACGAGATCGGACGTCATGCCCCCTCGCCCGCCGAGCCGGCGCTTCACGTCGACCGGGTTCACCCCTGACGCGTGAACCCCCACCCGGACCTCGCCGGGACCAGGTACCGGCGCTTCCAGCTCGCCTACCCGCAGCACGTCGCGGGCCGCTCCCTGGCTCGTGTATGACGCGGCGCGCATGAGCTCGACCCGGGTCAACCGTCAGTCGCGCTGGATGCCGCCGTGGAACGAATAGACGCTCGGAGCGAGCCCGGCGGCCGCCTCGGCGAGCTCCGGCGAGGGATCTCCGAAGACCTCGAGCTCGAGGTCCGACGCCTCCATCAGCGCGCCGAGCAACTCTCCGACATGCGAGATGTGCTCGAGCACCGCGTCGGAATCCACGTAGGTCTCGCGGACGACGCACTCGTCCCGGGAGTCGTTGAAGAACCAGTCGTACTGGAGAGTCCCCGTGTCCTGCTCCGCGACGATCGCGATCATCTCGTCCGCGATCTCCACGAAACGATCATGCGCTCCGGGGTGAATTGTGCAGCGGGCCGTTACCTGAATCTGATCCACGCCTGCCTCCTCTTCCGGTGTTGGGTCCGGTCGATGACCGGCAGCTTCCCGGAGAGGATACGCGGGGACGGTACAAAGTGACATTGGCGACGTCCGCTCGGACGCCGCCGGACGCGTTCAGCGGGAGCCGACCCGCGAGGGCACCTCGACCGCCACGTGCCAAGATCCGCCGACCCCATCAACCTGGAGGTAGAACGTCCCACCGCCGCGCAGATGGAGGGCCGAGACCTGCGACTCGCCATCCTGGCTCACGTTGGCGACCAGAATGTCGCCGGGGATGGCGTACGCCCTGATCTGGAGAGGCTGATCGTCCTCACGCTCGCCGGTGCGCCACACGATCTGCCACTCCGAGTCCACGGAGAACAATTCCGTCTTTCGCTGTCCCTCACCGTTCCAGTCGGCGACGGTCCGCCACCCGTCCTCGGGCTCCACCGGTTCGATCCGCTCGAACGTGTTCGGCAACTCGGCGGATGGGCCCCACACGGCATCGCCCCAGCTGGATTCGGGGGTGGGCTTCTGGAACGTCTGCACCTGTTGCCTATCGATCTCCGTGGCGCAGGCCGCGGAGAGCAGGACGACGAAGATGGTGGCTGAAGAACGAAGGACGACCTGACGGACCGACATCTTGACCTATCCCGGCTGACGACACCCGCTCGACCACCCGGCCTACCGCCTCCCCGGGAGCGGGATTGGGACCCCCAATATCCCGAATTCCGGCCCGATTCGCCAACCTTTCGGCCCCCATCCGCACGCGTAGCCGGTGGGTGGCCGGGAGCCATCTCCCGGTGAATCCACGCGTTAGCGCCAATCGGAGCGAGAGGGCGCCCGTCCCGGATGAGCCCATGGGGTCCGCCGTTCGGTCATCCCTTCAGGAGACCCTTTCGCGAGACCGCCACATCCGGAGGGAGGCGCAAGCTGGACGACGGGTCGAACCCCCGGGTAACGTCGGGCATGTCGAATTCGCCCCGCCGCTCCCTGTTTTCCGCGTTCAAGAGGCGCGATGAGTCCCGCGCGCGCCCATCGGACGTCGAGGAAGGGACGACCGCGGGCCAGTACGTCATCGGCGAGGAGCTCGGCGCCGGCGGGATGGGCGTGGTGTACCGCGCCCACGACACGAGGCTCGACCGACACGTCGCCCTGAAGTTCCTTCCCCCGCACCTGATGGAGGACGAGGAGGCGTCCCGACGACTGCTCGTCGAGGCGCGGGCCGCGGCGGGGCTCGACCACCCGAACATCTGCACGATTCACGAGATCGGGACACTCGAGGACGGGCGCTCCTTCATCGCGATGGCCTATTACCCGGGGACGAACCTCACTCGCCTGATCGCCGCTCACGGTACGCTCGAGCCGGAGGACGCCGTGGGGATCGCCGTCCAGGTCGGCGAGGGGCTCGCGCGAGCGCATTCCGCGGAGATCATCCACCGCGACATCAAGCCGGCGAACATCTTCGTCGTCGAGGAAGGGCCGGTGAAGATCCTGGACTTCGGGATCGCGAAAGTGGCCGGCGTGGAGCTCACGGAAGATGGAGCGGCGCTCGGCACGGTCGCGTACATGAGCCCCGAGCAGATTCGAGGAGAGGCGCTGGATGGCCGAACCGACATCTGGTCGCTCGGCGTGGTCCTCTACGAGATGTGCACGGGCGAACGTCCGTTCATCGGAGCCGACCACGTGGCGATGATGCACGGGATTCTGGAGCTCGACGTACCGCCGCTCGACGCCATGATCCCGGGGTTCCCGACCGGCCTGAAGACGGTGATCGACCGTTGTCTCCACAAGGACCGGGGCGGTCGGTTCGCCAACGTCGTGGAGCTGGTCACGGCCCTCGAGACGTGTCTGACCGACGACGCGGGCCCTTCGACGACGATCCGGGCGCCGAGCCTCGCGGAGGAGGGCGAGCGGAAGCAGGCCACGACCGGCTGCTCGAGACCTGCCGCAGCGCGATGACCGAGGTCGTGATCGATCACGGAGGCGTGGTCAATCGGAGTTCCGGAGACTCCTGCGAGGCACTCTTCGGCATCCCCGCGTCACGCGAGGACGACGCCCTGCGGGCCGTGCGCGCCGCCATGACGATCTGCGACAGTGTGGGCGCGCTGCTGCCCGGGGAGGGCGTGGGACTGGGTGTGCGGTGCGGGGTCGATTCCGGGCGCGTCGTCGCGCGACTGGATGACACGGGGGGCGCGGAATACCGGGTCGTCGGGGAGGCGACCGAACTGAGCACCCGTCTGGCGGGCCAGGCGAGGGCCGGCGAGGTCGTGATCAGCGAGTCCTGCCGCCGGCTGATCGGGCCGTTCTTCGACGCCGCGGACGCGGGGACCCTGCGGCGCGACAACGATGAGACGACCGGCACGTTCCGCATCCTCGGAGAGACCGGTGCCCGCAGCAGGCTCGAGGCCGCGGCCGAGACGGAGGGCCTCACGGCCCTCGCCGGCCGAGACGCCGAGATCGAGACCCTCGTCCAGGCGCTGAGGTCCACCGAGGCCGGCCAGGGGAAATTCGTGTCGATCGTTGGGGACGCGGGCGCCGGGAAGAGCCGGCTGCTCTACGAGTTCTACAAGCGCATCGATCCGTCGCGGTTCGACGTGATCCGCGGGCGCTGTCAGTCCTTCGGTGAAGACGTCCCGTACCTGCCGTTCATCGATGCGCTGAGGGACCGGCTCATGCTGACGGACGAAGAGGAGCCAGCCACTCCCGAGGTCATCGCGGAACGCGTGCGACGGGTCTCGCGCGACCTGGGCGATTTCACGCCGTTCTACCTGCAGCTTCTGTCCGTCGCGGAGATGGAGGAAGAAGACGAGGCATCGAAGCTCGCGGGCCAGGAAGTGTGGGCCGGGGAGCAGCGCCGGGTGGGTCTGGGCGAGAGCCTCTCCGCCATGTTCACGCTTGGGGCGGGAGAGCGACCGACGATCGCACTTCTCGAGGACTGGCACTGGGTGGACGCGGCGTCGCGCCAGGTACTCCAGCAGCTGCTCGAGATGGTCTCCGCCTATCCACTGCTCATCGTCGTGACGGCCCGCCCGGAAGGCGACCTCGGCTGGGGAAACCCCGCGGACCACACGCCGATCGTGCTGGGCCCCCTCGCTCCCGACGACTCGGAGGTCGTCATCGCCTCGGCCATGGACGCCGAAGAGGTCCCCCGCGCCCTGACCCGGCTGCTGCACGACCGGGCGGGCGGAAACCCCTTCTTCCTCGAAGAGGTGTGTCGGGCCCTGAGCGAGGAAGGCGCGCTCAAGGTCGAGCGGGGGCGGGTCATCGTAACCGGCTCTCTCGACAACCTGGAGCTTCCGGACACGGTTCAGGGGGTGCTGCGCACCAGGCTGGACCGTCT
>JBDHIO010000013.1:0-82384 GCA_039587355.1 Gemmatimonadota bacterium
TCATGAGCACGAGGTTGCATAGGCTCTGCACGTTGTCGACGCCGCAGATATGCTCGGTGATCCCCAGCGTGTAGTAGATGGCGCCGCGGTCGGCCCCGCCGTACCACCTGGCGGCCTGCTCGATGAGCTTCGCGTCTACACCGCTGATGGACTCGGCCCATTCGGGCGGGTACTCGGCGACGTGCTCCAGGAACTCGTCCTGCTCGGCCGTGCGCGCCGCCATGAAGTCTTCGTTCGCGAGGCCGTCCCGCGCGATGACGTGTGCCATGCCGAGCAGGAGCGCGGCGTCGGACCCGACCCGGAGGGGCAGATAGAGATCCGCCATCTCGGCGAGCGGGATGCGACGCGGGTCGGCCACGATGAGCTTCGCCCCCCGGGCCACCGCGCGCTTGATGCGCGTCGCGGCGACCGGGTGACACTCGGTCATGTTCGTCCCGATGCAGAAGATCACATCGGGCTTCTCCATGTCCACGAGAGGGTTCGACATCGCGCCCCGACCGATTGAAGCCGCCAGACCGGCGACTGTGGGGGCGTGTCACGCACGGCTGCAGTTATCTATTTGATGTGTGCCGAACCCCGCCCTCATGACCCGCTGCATCATGTACGCGGCCTCGTGCGGCGCCCTCCCCGAGGCGATTCCGTATACCGCGTGCCGGCCGTGCTCATCGAGCACGGTGCGGAGCCCATCGGCGGCCCGGTCCAGCGCGGTGTCCCAATCGGTCGCGTGCAGTTTCCCGTCGTCACCGCGGACGAGCGGGTCCGTCAGCCGGTCGGGGTGTCCGACGAAGTCGAAAGCGAACTGGCCCTTCACGCAGAGCGCGCCTTCGTTCGCCGGCCCGTCCATCGCCGGAAGAACCCCGATGACCTTGTTGTCGCGACTCATCACGTCGACGGAGCACCCGACCCCGCAGTACGGGCAGATCGTTCGCGTCTTCTCGGTCTCCCCCGGCACGTCCGTATTGCGTAGCGCCTTCCGGTCGCCGAGGGCACCGGTGGGACACGTCTGGATGCACTGGCCGCAGAACGTGCAGGCCGAGTCCTTGAGAAGTCCGCCGAACTCGGTCGTGATCTGCGTGTCGAATCCCCGGTTCATTACCGAGATCGCGTAGTCGCCCTCCTGCTCCGCGCACACCCTCACGCAGCGGTAGCACGAGATGCAGTTGTCGTAGTCGCGCAGGATGAACGGGTTGTCGTCGTCCTCGCGAGTAGACCCCGAGAGTGCGCCCTCGAATCGGCCGGTGCGGGCGTCGTAGCGGTCGAGAAGGGCCCCCATCTCCTGCGAGGCATACCCACTGAGTGGGTCGATGTCGAGGTCGCGGTTCTCGGACGCCACCATCTCCATCAGGACCCGTCGGTGCATCTCGAGACGGGCGCTACGAGTGGTGACGCTCATCCCGGCCTCGGCCCGTGTCGTGCACGAGGCTACCGGATTGCGAGCACCTTCGACCTCGACGATACAGAGGCGACAGCCGCCAAATGCTTCGAGGCGAGGGTCATAGCAGAGCGTCGGGATATCCTTGCGGTGTCGCTCGGACACCTCATAGATGGTCTCGCCGCGACGCACGGCGACCTTCTCGCCGTCCATCGTAATCGAGAAGTCCAGGTTTCCATCGGACATGCGTCAGACCTCGCCCGGGTGCACAGGAATGTTCGACCACAGATATCGTAATCTACGCCGGGAGTTTTCGCGTGCCCGGGCTGGCCGCGCGGCACTGCTGCCGCTCGTCTTGGTCCTGGCCGCCTGCGGAGATTCCGTGGTCGGGCCGGTCGCTCCTCCCCCACCGGGGGCCGTCGGACCCGTCGACCTCTCCGCGCCCTGGGTCGAGACGGACCCCACGGTCGTCGGGTTCGACGCCGGACGGCTCGCGGACGCGCTCGGGCAGGCTGCAGCCATTCCGCGGCTGCGGTCGTTGCTCGTAGCCAAGAACGGCCGGCTCGTCGTGGAGAACTACTTCGGCGGCCGCGATCGGCACTCGCTCCACGACGTGCGGTCGGTGACGAAGAGCCTGATCGGCACCCTCGCCGCCATCGCCGTCGCCGACGGGCACATCGGGAGTCTCGACGACCGAATCGAATCGTATCTGTCCCCCGACGTCGCGTCGCTCGGGTACGACCAGCGGTTCATTACGGTACGACACCTCCTGACGATGACCGGCGGATTCCAGTGGGACGAGTCCGGCGGGCTCGGCGACTACGGGGTCTGGATCCAGTCACCCGACCACATAGACACGCTGCTCGACCGGCCGATCGTGAACGCGCCCGGGTCGGGGTTCGTCTACAACTCGGCTGCCGTCCACCTGCTCGGGGTCGTGATCGAGGAGGCGGTCGGCGAATCGCTTCGAGACTACGCATCGAGGGTGCTGTTTCGGCCGATCGGAATCGAAGCGGTACAGTGGGAGCCACTGAGCCGCGGCTACGTGAACGGTGGCAGCGGCGTCGACTTGACGGCGCGGGATCTCGCCAGGCTCGGACAACTGTACCTGCAGGATGGCTTCACCGGCGCGACTCGCATTCTCCCCGAAGGCTGGGTCGCCTCGGCCACGACGCCCAAGTTCTCGTGGCGCGCCGCATACGGCTCGCTGGATCGCTACACCTACGGATACCTCTGGTGGACCTCCGAGAGCGAGCCCGAGGCCGCGTACCTCGCCTGGGGCTACGGCGGGCAGTTCGTCTACGTGGTCCCGGACCTCGACCTGGTCATCGTCGCGACGACGGACTGGACGCGGCTCAGCCAGGAGGGCGGACCCGGGCCGCTGGAGCGCGCGGTGCTCGACGTATTGATCGAAGGAGTCCACCGGGCGGCCCGCTGACCCGCACGTCGGCTCAGACGCTCCATTCGGCTGCCGGCCTCCCCCGCCACACCCAGCCGATGTAATCCACCATGCCGGGCTCGCCGCCGAGTTCCCGGATCCGCCGGTTCACCTGCGCCCGGTGGTGAGCGCTGTGTGCCGCGACCTGGTAGACCGAGTCTCCCAGCCGGGCGGGGGCCGGCGGGTGGCCGAGCTCCTTCTCGATGAACTCGGTCCAGGGGACCTCGATCTCGGTCTCGAGACGTTCGCGCGTCAGGCTATCCAGGAACCCGGCCACCTCGGGGTGGTAGGAGCGCGCCCAGTCGCGGATCGCATCCAGCCCATCGAAGTCGTCCCGCGTCGTCATCGCGATCTGATCCCCGCGCCAGATCGCGAGCCATGCGAACTGGACCAGGTGGAGGTGCATGAGGCTCTCGACGACGAAGTCGTCACGAGATGAGGGCTCGTGAGCGAGGACGGCGCGCCAGACGAACGCGTCGGCCCACTCCATGTGGGCATACAGCGTCTGGAGGTCGGATGTCTGCATGTCGCGTCTAGCTCCCCGGCTCCTGGCTACCGAAACCGAAGTCCGAGATCACATCGCCTGCGTGCTTGTCCAGCTCTGAGTACAGGTCTGCGAACAGCGCGTTCTGAGCACGAAAAGGCCTGCACCCCGGTTGGTCGAGGAACTGTGCGGCTTCCCGAGCGAACACCGCCCACTCTTCGGCCGGCAGACTGCCTCGCGCGAACAGCTTGTAGAGCTTCCACCACTGATTCGCGTAGCAACGGATCAGGAAATTGAACTGCACCACTTCTTCCGCGTCGAGCGAATCCGGATCCTGACATCCGCGATCGAGCAGAGACGCGAGCGCGGGCTCACTGGCGACAACGACGTTGATGTCGTTGAACCCGGTCATGGTGCTTTCATAGGTGGCCGTTGCCACGGCAGCCGTGTTCTGCCTGATCTGAAGTGCCAGGTAGACCAGCGTGACCAGCACGGCCAGAGCGCCCAGCACTTCCCCGACCGCAGCGATTGCTTCCCAATTCACGACTGGCTCCCCGTCGACCTGTTGTCGGGAATCAAACAGAGCCCCTCTCTCCGGTCCTCTCGTTCGCGATCGGAGCTACCGGAAACAGCAGAAGCACGAAGTTGTGCACGCCGACATACAGCTGTTGAAGGAGACCAAGGAGGAAGATCATTCTGGCCCACCCGATGACCCCCGCCGCCACCAGCAGGTGGGCGGCAATGATCAGCACGGCGGTCACGCTCAACAGTTTCTGACCGAGTGTAGGTGGGGCCGAAGCGCCCCGGACCCTGAGAAGGAACGCCGAGAACGAGGTCAGGTGGATCCCGCCGAGCACGGCGTTCGAGGCACGCCATACGGTGTCGTCGGTCAGGCCCGTCATAAGGAGCAGGCCGGGGACGAAGCTCACGAACAGGGCGGTCGCGCTCGTCTCCAGGAGAACGCGAAACGTGAGCAGCTCGTCGGTGGTCCAGTCCCCGCGCGCGCGACGGCCGAGGACGGCGACGACCGCGGTGAAGCCGAGAAGCGCGATCGCGACCTCGGCAACGAGTGGGAGCGCCTGTTCGAATTCCATCTTCAATCTCGCTGACAGAGTTCGTCGCTGGCGGTATCAGCCCTCTACGTGCCGGGTCACCTGATCCGGGAAGTACTTGAGCAGGCTCTCGGTGATCAGCGGCGCCGCCTGACCCAGACCGCAGGCGCTCGTCTGCTTCATCGTGGTGGACAGGTCAGTCACCTCGTCCACCCACTCGGCGATCGTGTCCGGTCCGTCGCCGTGTAGCCGCTCGGTGAGACGCTTCGTGCCGATTCGGCACGGGAAGCACTTCCCGCAGGACTCCTCCGCGAAGAACTCCATCGCGTCGTGGGCGACCGAGATCATGTCGCGGCTGTCATCGAACACCATGATCCCGCCGGCGCCCAGGAACGAGCCGCGCGATCGGATGTCCGGCTCGTCGAGCGTGACCTCGAGATCGTCGCCGGCCAGGAAGCCGCCTGATAGCCCGGCCATGGTCACCGCCTGGATCGTCCGGCCTTCGAGCGGGCCTCCGGCCCATTCGTGCATCAGCGTGCGCAGCGGAAAGCCCAACGGGACCTCGTAGTTCCCGGGGCGCGTTACGTCGCCGGAGAGGCTGATGACCTTCGTGCCCGCGTGCTCGCCGAGCCCGAGATCCCGATACCAGTCCGCGCCGTGTCGCATGATGTGCGGGATCGACGCGAGCGTCTCGACGTTGTTCACGACCGTCGGCAGGTCCTCGAACCCGTGCGTAACGGGGAACGGCGGCCGATTCCGCGGGAACGGGTGCGACCCCTCGAGGCTGTTGAGCAGCGACGTCTCCTCGCCGCAGATGTATGCTCCGGCCCCTCGCCGGACCCACATGTCGTAGGGCTGCCCGGGCCCGCGTGCATCGGGTCCCAGGAGGCCGGCCTCGCGGGCCTCATCGAGCGCTCCCTCCAGAATCCTCGCCGTCTCCGGATACTCGTATCGGAGATAGATGAACCCGCGGGTCGCGCCGGTCGCGAACGCGGCGGCGATCATTCCCTCGATCACGGCATGCGGGTCGTAGTCCATCAACGCCCGGTCCTTGAAGCAGCCAGGCTCGCCCTCGTCCGCGTTGCAGACGATGGTCTTCGGAGACCCTTCCGCGTCCGCGACCGCCCGCCACTTTCGACCCGTGGGGAACCCGGCGCCGCCGCGCCCGGCGAGCCCGCTCGCGTCCACACGGTCGAGCAGATCCGCCGGCGAGTCCGCGAGCGCCGCTATCAGCCCCTCGTAGCCTCCGCTCGCCCGATACCCTTCCAGCGTCGCCCTGCCGGGCGTCCTGATCTCCGAGAACACGCACTCGACGATTCCGTCCGGCGGAGTGGGGGGCATCGGCGTCGGGCCCTCCACAAGCGGAGACCCGGGCAACCCGATGAGGACGCGGTCCCCCATGAGAACGGGGATGGGTTCGTCGCAACGACCCGGACACGGCATGCTCGAGCACCCGCCGATCTCCGCTGCCAGCTCGTCGGAGCCCCTGAGCGAGCAGACCGGGCCGTTGCAGATCCGAGGCTTGTGGCGTCCGTCGGCCTCCCGCGAGAAGTGGTGGTAGAACGTGACCGTCCCGAACAGGTCGGCGATCGGAATCCGCAGCCCGGTCGCGATCTCTCGCAGGGCGGCTTCGGAGAGGTGCCCGTCACGCTCGTGGTAGGCGTGAAGGAGCGGGAGCAACGGCGCGGGCTCGTCGCGCCAGCGCGAGATCAGGTCCTGATCGGGGGGAGGCGTCATCGCGAAACACTAACCCGCGCGCGCGCCGAGCGGCAACGACGGGTAGATTCGGGCGATGATCACCCCCCGAAAGAGCACCGCCCGCGTCGATATCGAACGCTACGATGCGGGGTCGAGTCGGACACGGCGTGACGTGGTCTCCGTGGAAGAGCCGATGGAGATCCGGTTGACGCTGCCGGCTGAAGGCGAGCACCAGGTCGCGGTGACGATGCGCACCCCTGGAGACGACTTCGAGTTGGCCGCCGGGTTCCTCTACAGCGAGGGGCTGATCTCCCGCCGCGAGGATGTCGTCGATCTCCGGTACTGCGTGAACGTCGATCCGCAGGAATACAACGTCGTGACCGTGCAGCTGCGTGGCGGCGCGGCGTTCGATCCCGCGTCGCTTACACGGAACTTCTATACGAGCTCGAGCTGCGGGGTCTGCGGAAAAGCGTCTCTGGAAGCGGTCGAGGTAAAGGGATGCGCCCCGCTCCCCGACGGTGATCTCCACTTTTCGCCCGATGTGATACGGTCGCTGCCCGGTCAGCTGCGTGAGCGCCAGGCAGTGTTCGAGCGCACGGGCGGGCTCCACGCCGCAGGGTTGTTCGCCGGGGATGGGACGCCTGGCTCGATCCGCGAGGACGTCGGCAGACACAACGCGGTCGACAAGATCGTCGGAGAGGCGTTTCTCGCGGGAGACCTGCCGCTCGCGGATCGTATCCTGACGGTCAGCGGGAGGTTGTCGTTCGAGATCATGCAGAAGGCGCTCGCCGCGGGGATCCCCGCCGTGGTCGCCGTCGGGGCCCCCTCGAGCCTCGCCGTCGATCTCGCCCGTCAGTTCAACATGACCCTCGTGGGCTTCACGAAACCCGACGGGTTCAACGTCTATACCGGCGGGTTCAGGATCCGGTAGCGGCCCCCGGGTCGGTAGCCGCCCCCGAAGGGGGGCGGCCCACCGGGTTCTTCATTAGCCCGCTAGAAGAGGCGCTGCGCCGGAACCGCCACGCCGTGCGCGTGCAGGTACGGCACGAGCTGTCCACGGGTCCACATCGCGTGCTCGAGCGCGAACATCGCCACCCTGGCCCTCGCCATCGATCGGCCGAAGAAGTCCACGGACTCGCCGAGCGCGCCCGGGTCCATCTCGCGGAGGTTTGCGATGATGAAGTCGTACGCGTTCGTCACGGCCGCGATTAGCTCGCCCTTGTCCGAGACGCTGGCTTCGTCGACACCGAACGGCGGAGCGTCCTTCCCGAACAGCGCCTGCGAGACGAAGCCGTTGTTCGCGGTGTGGACAATCTGTGCGCCGAACCCGCGCACGTCGGCGCTCGGAGCCCAATCGACCGCCGAGTCCGGCATGGCCTCGGCCAGCGAGATATCCCACGCCTTCGCCCGCTCGAACGCGTCGATGAGATACGCCTGCGCAGGGTCCATTTCCTGCGCGGCGACATCCACCACACTGCCGAAGAAGAGCATGCCGGCCAGCGCCATTCCGGCGCCGCGCGCCGCACGATTCAAAGATCTCATTCGAACCTCCTGAGTTACCGTTTCTGGAAGAGAGTCTCGGCGTTGCCCGTCATCCCCTCGACGGGAGACAGTTGAAACCCGATGAGAGACTCAGGGTCCACGCTCGCTCCATGGACGTACGCGGACCAGTGAAGGTGTGGGGCCGTCGATCGCCCGGTCGACCCCACCCGGCCGAGCAAATGGCCGGGCTGCACGACCTCCCCTTCCTCGACCTCGATGGAAGAGAAGTGAAAATACGCGGTGACGAGCCCCAGACCGTGGTCCAGGTACACCGCGTTGCCCTGATAGAAGAACCGGCCCGTCAGGAGGACCCTGCCCGCGGCGGGCGCGTACGTCCCCTGTCCGCGTCGCCCGCGCAGGTCGAGCCCCATGTGGCGGCTCCGTACCTGACCGTTGAAGACCCGGCGTTGACCGAACGGGCTGGTACGGATCGGCGGGCGTGGCCAGTCGAACGGACCTTCGGGCAGCCATTCGTTCGCGGATGAGGCGAGGCGAGACCGGATCAACTGCTGCTCGCGGGCGATTCGAGCGTCCACCTCCGGATCGCTCCGGTCTCCGGCCGAGATGCCGATCCGTGTCGCCGGATATTCGCGGTAGCCCACCCGGATGACCCGCAGTTCCGTCTCGAGGCGATTTCCCCTGCGTCCCGTCACCTCGACCTCGAAGAGGCCCGAGCTGTCCACCGGAAGGCCCGCCAGCCCGATCCATGCGGAGCCCCGACGAAGGAGCGTCACGTCGCGACCCGCGACCCGGACCGATGGCTGTTCGAGGGGCGGACCCGGCGGCTCGCCGATTCGGATGGAGACGACCGAGGCCTGCCGTGGCCGATCCGGCGAGATGCGGATGCTCAGCGGAAGCGTTGGAAGCGGCGGCCCGGACGCCGGCGCCGCGAAGACCGGCTCGACGGCGGACGCCGCCGGAGTCCGGTCGGGCGACACCTCCGGGCCCCCGGTGAGGACCACGGGCTCGGGGGCATCGGGCACGGACGCACAGCCGCACGCCACGATCAGCGCGACGATCGCGAACGATCTCACAGGACCCACCCCACGGACACCTCTCTCGGTCGTTGAAGACGGCGACGACGCCCTTCCCTGTCCCACGGACAGATTGCAGTCCGGTTCATACGCGAACAACCTTACGTATGAGACGATTGAAGCTGCTCGTTTTGCCCCTCGCGTTTTTCGCGGCCTCCTGTCCGGGCTCGACCCCCGAACCCGGCGGCTTCGCCGAGACCGTCACCGCCCTGTCTGGTCCCGGTGGATACTTCGACACCGACAACCTCATCTCGAACGAAAGGTCGTATCTGCACGCGATATCCGATCTTCGGTCCGCAGGGATTCGAGGTGGGGCGTACCTGGGGGTCGGGCCCGGGCAGAACTTCTCGTACATCGCGGAGATCGAGCCCCAGGTCGCGATCATCGTCGACATCCGACGCGACAACATCCTCCAGCACCTCATCTACAAGGCCCTGTTCGAGGCCGCGGAGACGCGTGCCGAGTATCTGGCCTTGCTCACGGGGAGGCCGGTCCCCGGCGACCCTTCGGTCCTGGCGGACTCGCCACTCCCGGAGATCGTCGAGCACATCAACGCGCTCGAGCCCACCGAAGCCTCGATGGAGGCCGCCAGGCGTACGGTGCTCGATCGGGTGGGCGAGTACGGATTCATGCTCTCCGACGGGGATCTCGCGACGGTCGACCGCTTCCACGCAGAGTTCATCGAATACGGGCTCGGTCTCCGATTCAGGAGTCACGGCCGTGCCCCGCAGTTCTACTATCCCACGCTGCGCGAGCTTCTGCTCGAGGTCGATCGGGAGGGCGAGCTCGCCGGCTACCTCGCTTCACACGAGCGCTACGAGACGGTGCGACGTCTTCAGCTCGCCGACCGGGTCATCCCGATCGTGGGCGACCTCGGTGGGCAGGTCGCGTTGCCCGCGGTCGCCGGATTCCTGTCCGGCGAGGGCCTGGAGGTGACCGCGTTCTACACGTCCAACGTCGAGTTCTATCTGTTCGGGAACAGGGCGTTCGGTGCGTTCGTCGAGAACCTTCGTGCGCTGCCGATCGCGACCGACGGGGTGATCATCAAGTCCTATTTTCCGGGTGGATTCAGGGGTGCGCACCCGCTTCAGGAGCCGGGTTACTACAGCACACAGCTCGTGCAGCGCGCGCTCGGGCTGATCGAAGGGTGGGACGCCGGCCGGTATACCGACTACTGGTCGATCGTCACAAGCGAGCTGGTGGAGCCCGTCGCGACCCCGTGACGGCCGGGCCTGACGGATCAGGCGCTCACGGCGGAAAGTGACGCCCGGCACGGATCGCCAGATCGAGCACGGACTTTCGCCACCCGGTCAGTAGCGAACGCCGGTAGGTGTCCGCCGTCCGCCGTACCCCCTCGCTCATCGTCGGGTACGGGTGTACGAGCGAGGACAGCGAGCCGATCTTGATCCCGTGCTTCATCGCGAGCGCGATCTCGGCGATCATCGTGCCGGCGCCGGGCCCGAGGATATGCCCTCCGAGGATCGTGCCGCCCCGGCCGACGACCATCTTCACGCAGCCGACGGCCGCCCGTTCCGCGATCGCCCGATCGAGCCCTGCCAGATCGTAGACGTGACTGGTCACGACATCGCCGTGGCGCTCGCGTGCCTCCGCCTCGGTGAGGCCGACGTGCGCCAGCTCCGGGTCCGTGTACGTGCACCAAGGGATCACGCGGTAGTCGATCTTCGCCCGCACGGGCAGGAGGGCGTTCTGAACGATCGTCCGCGCCTCGTGGTCGGCGACGTGAGTGAACAGGTACCCGCCGGTGACGTCACCCGCCCCGAAGATGTGGCGCTGCGACGTCCGCAACCGATCGTCCACGGTCACCCACCCGCGGTCCGTCTCCACGCCCGCCCTGTCCAGATCGAGATCCTCGGTGTTGGGTCGCCTCCCGACGGCGACCAGGATCTCGTCCGCCTCGACGGACTCCTCGGGCCCGTCGGACGGCGCATCGGGGTCGCGACCCGGGGGCTCGACGATGAGCCGGGCTCCCGTCCCCGACCGCTCGACCCGCGTGACGATCCGACCGGTCAGGACGCGGACCCCCTCCTCACGAAGAATACCCGTCAGTCTGGCGGCGAGTTCGGGCTCCTCTCGCACCAGCAGGCCGTCCAGCATCTCGACGATGGTGACCGCGACCCCCAGCCGGGCGAACGACTGCGCGAGCTCGACCCCGATCGCGCCCCCGCCGATCACGGCGAGAGACCGGGGGAGGTCGGTACGCTCGAATGCCTCGGCGTGCGTGAAGTATCCGGTTTTGGCGAGCCCGGGGATCGGTGGGACCGAGGCGCGGGTGCCCGTCGCGATAACGAAGCGCCTCCCGGTTACGCGGCGGCCATCGACCTCCACCTCGCGGGGTGAGATGAAGCGCGCGGAGCCCTCGATGACATCGACGCCCATCGCGCGAAAGCGCTCGGGGTCGTCGTGCGGGGCGATCCGTGCCCGAACGTCGCGGACGGAGGCGAACACGTCGGCTCCCTCGATCGCTCCGGGACCGGCCGGAAGCCCGAACGCCGCCGCGTCGCCGAACCCGTGGGCGAGTCGGGCGGAGCTGATCAACGCCTTGGACGGGACGCACCCCGTCCACAGGCAATCGCCGCCCAGCCGGTCCCGCTCGATGAGGGCGGCTCGACCGCCGAGACCCGCCACGCCAGCGGCAGTCACGAGGCCGGCAGTGCCTCCCCCGATCGCGACGACGTCGAACTCCGGTTGTACCGCCAAATCACGACTCCTTGCCCGTTCCCCTGCGAAGCTCGTCGTCCCGACAGGCCTGAACAACCGGAGGTGGGCGGCAGGTTCCCGCGGCGTCCCCGAATGTGCCCGTCCCGCTCGGACCGGAATCTCACCAGAATAATGGCGGACCGCCCGTCGCCCCGGGTCATCTCGAATGCACGCGATGGGCCCGAATCGGCCGTAGGTGGCGTTTGTAACCGGCCTTGCACCCCGGTCGTCTCCTTCTGCAGGCGGTTCGCGGAGAGGGCGCGGATGTTGCCCGGTTGCGGACCGGTTCGGTGTGGTCGATCGGGAGGTCGTGTGGTGCGATACAGTGCGGTTCGGGTGAACCGGAGAGGGGTCGTGCAGGTGGCGTCGCTGGTGGTCGCGGCGTCGCTGGTCGCGGCGTGCTCGTCGAGTCCGAGCGGTCCGGCCCCGCCCCCGCCTCCTCCACCCCCTCCCCCGGCCTCCAACGTCGTCGTTTCGAGTGGTGACTCGCAGACGGCGCCTCCGGGGCAGTCGGTGGTCACCGCGCCCGAGGTGCGAGTCACGAACTCGCAGGGTCAGGGCGTGTCCGGGGTCGCCGTCGTCTTCTCCGTGACCTCCGGAGGAGGATCCGTCTCGAATCCGAACGCGATGACCGACTCCCAGGGACGGGCCTCGGCCGGGATCTGGACCCTGGGTGCCCAGAAAGGGGCCCAGCAGCTCCGCGCCACGGTCGGGGGGGTCGGGTCCGTGACGTTCAATGCGACAGCGGCGGAACCGTTGGAGCCGACCTCCCTCCAGGTCGTGACGGGCAACGGACAGTTGGCAACCGTCGGATCGACCGTCGGCACCCCGCCGAAGGTCCGCGTTCTCGATGATGAATCGAGTCCGGTGGCCGGAGTGACCGTCACGTTCAGCGTGATGGCCGGCGGCGGTTCGATCACCGGAGCGACCGCGACGTCGGACGCCTCGGGCGAGGCCTCCGTCGGCTCCTGGACGCTCGGCACGACCGTGGGCGACAACCGCCTGCGGGCCCGCGTCGACGGCGTCTCACCCGTGACGGTCGACGCGACGGGCACCGCTGGACCCGCCGCCTCGGTTTCGGCGTTCGCCGGGGACGGACAGAACGCCACCGTGTCGACGACGGTCGCCGTGTCGCCGGCCGTGCGGGTCGAGGATGTCCACGGAAACGCCGTGAGCGGAGCTAGCGTGAGCTTCGCCGTTGGGGGCGGAGGCGGCGGTGTGAACGGTACCGCCGGCACGACCGACGCGAGCGGCGTGTTCGCGGTCGGAAGCTGGACGCTGGGAGCGACTCCCGGCCCCAACTCGATCGTGGCGACCGTCGGCGGGAGCGGGATCACCGGAAACCCCGTCACGTTCAGCGCGACCGGCGTCGCCGGGGGCGGTGGTGGCGGCGCGTTCGACATCGTGATCCGCTTCAACCCCGGTTCGACGCCAACGGCCGCTCAGCTCGCCGCGTACAACGTCGCCGAGTCCATCTGGGAAGCGGCGATCACGGGTGACCTGGCGGACACGCCGGTCAACCGACCCGCGGGTACGTGCTCGTCGCCCACGGCGATCAACGAGGTAGTGGACGATCTCGTCATCTTCGTGACCCTCGAAGCGATCGACGGCGCGGGCGGTGTCCTCGGCAGCGCGGGTCCGTGTCTCGTGCGTGGCGGGTCCAACCTCCCGATCATGGGCTCCATGCGATTCGACACGGCCGACCTGGCGAACCTCGAGAGCAATGGCCTGCTCGACGAGGTCATTCTCCACGAGATGGGGCACGTGCTCGGGATTGGAACCATGTGGCCGGCCCACGGGCTGCTCGCGGATGCCATCGGGAGCGGCGGCACGGATCCGCACTTCACGGGAACCGGCGCCCTCGCCGCGTTCAATTCGGTCGGCGGCTCCACGTACGTCGGAAACAAGGTGCCGGTCGAGGACACGGGCGGCCCGGGAACCCGAGATGGTCACTGGCGGGAGTCGGTGTTCGACACGGAGCTGATGACCGGGTGGATCGACTTCGGGACGAACCAGCTCAGCCTCGTGACGCTTCGGTCACTGGACGACATGGGGTACGTGATCGACGCGGGTCATGCGGACTCCTACAGTCTGCCGGTCTCCCCGTCGCTTGTTCCCCGACCCGGCAGCTCGAGGGCGATCCAGCTCGAGAACGACATCCAGTCCGGGCCGATTGAAGTCGTGGACTCGGCCGGTCGTAGGATCGGCGTGATCCCCCGATGACCGGTCACCGTCGCGTTCCGGGGGCGATCACGACCCTCGCCGCGCTGGTCGTCGTCTCGGCGGCCACGGCCTGCAGCTCGACATGGCGTGTCGGGGCGCGCCCCCTCGATGACCTCGACCGGGCCGCAATCATCAGGTGCCGCTTCGAGGCCCCCCGCGAGCCGCTCTCGTCCGAACGGATCGCGGCTCTTGCGGGAGCCTACCGCGTCTTCATGGTGGGCGATCGGGTGCCCGGCGTCGTGGCGTCGGGGACCCTCGATCTGGCGCTCGCGCCCGGCTCCAGCGAGGGCATTGGTGCCGCGCCGATCCTCGTGGGGACGACCGCCGTCGACCCTTCCGCCCTCGGCGCCGTCATACCGGGACCCGCTACGGCCGCCGATCCGCTGGCCCCGGGGGTCGGAATCTACGTCTTCCCCACAGATGACACCTCGGGTGAGTGGGCCGCCGTGCTGAGACTCGGTTCCGAGTCGAACCGACGCGATCAGCAGCGATTCGACGGGGCGCACACGACCCTCCGGATCTCCTCCATCGGGGATACCGGCTTCGGCGGGACCTGGACGAGCGCGGAAGGCGCGAGCGATGCTTCGGGCGACTTCTGTGCGGTCCGTTCCTGACCCCACGGAAGAGACCCCTCCTCCCTCACCCATAATTTGCCGGATGAGTCGGCCCTCGGTTAGCTTCGGGGCGTGGAAAACTCATCCCAAACCGCCCTTTCAGGGGCAACGTCGTCCGCGCGCGCGACCACGAGCGCAGGACTCGAGATCTTCCGGAAGTGTCGCGAATTCACTCGTGCCGCCGAGGCTCGCGCCGCCGGGTTGTATCCCTATTTCATGCCCATCGAGGAGTCGCATGACACCCACGTCGTGATCAACGGCGAGGACAAGATCATGATCGGCTCGAACAACTACATGGGCCTGACGCACGACCCCAGGATCCTCGAGGCGGCCGAGAAGGCGCTGCGGAAGTACGGCAGCGGCAATACCGGCAGCCGGTTCCTGAACGGGAATCTCGACTTGCACGAACAGCTCGAGGCCGAGCTCGCCGATTTTGTCGGGATGGAGGAAGCGCTCGTCTTCTCGACGGGCTACCAGACGAATCTCGGTACACTGGGCTCCCTGCTGGGCCGCAACGATACCGTCTTCGTCGACAAGCTCGACCACGCGAGCATCCAGGACGGCGTCCGTCTCGGGCTCGGCCAGGTCCGGCGTTTCGCGCATGACGACTGGGCGACGCTTCGCCGCTTGCTGGCCAACGAGCCGGCCGGCCGGGGCTTGATGATCGCCGTGGACGGCGTCTACAGCATGGAAGGCGACATCGCCGACCTGCCGAAGCTCGTCGAGCTCAAGAAGGAGTTCGGCGCGGCCGTGCTCGTCGACGACGCGCACGCGGTCGGCGTCATCGGGCCGACTGGTGCCGGTACCGCCGAGCATTGGGGCATGACGGAAGACGTCGACCTGATCCTGGGGACGTTCTCGAAGTCGTTTGCCTCGATTGGTGGCTTCTGCGCCGGTGATTCCACCGTGATCGACTACCTTCGCAATCATGCCCGCGCGTTGATCTTCAGCGCGAGCATGCCACCGGCATCGGTCGCCACCGTGCTGAAGGCACTCGAGATCATCCGCGAGGAGCCGGAGCGGCGCGAACGCCTTTGGAAGAACACTCACAAGATGATGGAAGGGTTCAAGTCGATCGGGTTGGACATCGGCCCCACCGAGACGCCGATCGTCCCTATTCTGATCGGACCTCTCGAGAGGACCTTCCTGTTCTGGCGGGCCCTGCTGGACGCGGGCGTGTTCACCAATCCGGTCGTACCGCCGGCGGTTCCCGACGGCAGTTGCCGACTGCGGACCAGCTACATGGCGACGCACACCGACGAGCAGCTCGACTTCGTCCTGGACCAGGTCGAGCGCGTGGCGAAGGAACTCCAGGTCGTCTAGGTCGACACCTCACTCATGACTGCAGGCGCTGACGCACCCGTTCGGGTGACACCCGTTCGGGTGGTTTCGGTCGACACGCGTCGAGATCTGAAGAAGTTCATCGACTTCCCGTGGTCGGTGTATCGAGACGACCCCGACTGGGTTCCTCCGCTGAAGTTGGACATGCGGAACGCGTTCGACCCGTCGAAGCACCCGTTTCACCTGCATTCCGAGGCTCAGCCGTTCCTCGCCCTGCGTGGATCCGAGCCCGTCGGCCGCATCTGCGCGATTCGGAACCGCCGTCACGAGGAGTTCCACGAAGAGCCCGTCGGCTTCTTCGGGTTCTTCGAGTGCATCGACGACCCCGCCGTGGCCACGGCTCTGTTCGACACGGTCCGGGACTGGCTGCGCGAGCGTGGCCTCGAGGTGATGCGGGGTCCGACGAGCTTCTCGACGAACGAGGTTTCGGGTCTTCTCATCGGGGGCGAGCCCGGCCCGCCGTTCGTCATGATGCCCTACAACCCCACCTACTATCCTTCGCTGCTCGAGGGATACGGATTCGAGAAGGCCAAGGATCTCCTGGCGTGGCGGAAGGAGAACGTCGAGCCGCCCCACCTCACCCGCGCCGAGTCGATCGTCAAGCGGCGCAACAAGGTCACGGTGCGCACGCTCGACAAGTCCCGGTACGCCGAGGAACTCGAGAACGTTCGCAGGATCTACAACGCCGCCTGGGAGAAGAACTGGGGCTTCATCCCCATGACCGACGCCGAGATCGATTTCATGGCCGAAGAGCTCCGCCTCGTCATCGAGCCGAAGCTTGCCGTGTTCATGGAGAACGAGGCCGGAGAGACGATCGGATTCGCGCTCTCCCTGCCCGACTTCAACCAGGTGCTGATCAAGATGAACGGGCGGTTGTTCCCGTTCGGTCTCATCAAGGCGCTCTGGAACAAGCGGAAGATCGACCGGATGAGGGTGATCATCCTCGGGCTGCTCCCCGAATACCGTGGGAAGGCGCTAGATGTCCTGCTGTATCTGGCGATCTTCCGCAACGGCCTCGACATCGGGCTGACCTGGGGCGAGATGTCCTGGATTCTCGAGGACAACGGGCCGATGAACTCCGCGATCGAGAAGTTCGGGTCCACGCTGTTCCGGACCTACCGCCTGTACGATGTCGCCGTTTGATCCGCCCGCGGCGCGCGCGCACCAACGCCTTTACGTGACCACTTTACCATGACTCGCGTGCTTCTGACCGGCGGTACCGGGTTCCTGGGGAGCCACCTCGCGGAAGGCCTCGTCGGGGGCGGGTACGAGGTTCTCGCGAGCGTACGTGCGTCGAGCGACACCAGTTGGATCGACCCGCTCCAGCTGGAGACCACGCTGGTCGATCTCGGTGCCGCCGACACCGCAGCTCTCGAGACCGTCCTGCGTGGCACCGACGCGATCGTGCATTGCGGCGGGCTGACCCGCGCTCGCACCGAGGACGAGTTCATGGCCGTGAACGCGGTCGGGACCGGTCGCCTGGCGGCCGCGGCCGCCGCAGCCGGCGTCCGACGGTTCGTGTTCATGAGCAGCCTCGCCGCGAGGGGGCCGGACGGAGCCGGCGGCCCGATCAGCCCGTACGGCCGTTCGAAGGCCGAGGCAGAGCGGGCGCTCCTCGAGCTCGCCGATGATCTCGAGGTGGTCATCATTCGTCCCGGCGGCGTCTACGGCCCGCGCGATTCAGACCTGCTTCCCCTGTTCGACATGGCGAAGAGGGGCTTCGTGGTCGTCCCGCGCAGCCCGAACCCGCTTCAGCCCGTCTACGTCACCGACGTGGTCGCCGCCACGATTTCCTCTCTCCACGCGCCGATTCCCGGGGCACCTCTCGCGATCGCGCATGCGGCGTTGCACCCGTGGTCCAGCCTGGCCGAGGCGCTGACGAGCGCCGTCGGGAGGGGGACGCGCACGATTCGCGTGCCGCCTTCGCTGTTCTGGACCGCCGGCCTTCTGTCCGAGGCAGGGTCGCTGGTGACCCGGAAGGCTCCGGCGATGGATCGGCGCCGCGCCCGCGACATGTCGGTGCATCGCTGGACCTGCGACATCGAGCCAACGCGCGACGCGCTCGACTGGACACCGAGAATCGACATCGTGGATGGACTCGGCCGGACCGCCGAATGGTACCGTGAACAGGGGTGGCTCTGATGGACCCGAGAGACCTGCCGATCGACCGCGGCGTCCTCGCCATCGATCGCCTCACGATGGGCTACTTCGGGATCACCGGCACGTTCGCTCTGATCTTCGGAGGGCTCACCGGGGCGACGATCGCGGGGGTACACGTCCTTCTGATACTCCTGATCTACAGCGCCCGGAAGCTGCAGCCGCAGAAGGGCTTTCTGGCCTTCCTGCGAGTCGGGTATCCGTCGCTGATGATGCCCGCGATGTACGCCGAGCTCGCGACGCTGAACCAGTTCATCTCGTCGGGATACCACGACCAGATGGTCATCGGTTGGGACGAGGCGATCTTCGGCGGACAGCCGAGCATGTTTCTGAGCGAGATGCTTCCGTGGGTCCCGTTCTCCGAGGCTACCCACTTCGGGTATTTCCTCTACTACATCATCATGCCCGCCGCGGTGTGGGGCGCCTATCTCGCCGCTGGACGCGAGGGAATGCACCGCACCGTGTTCACGCTGATGGCCACGTTCTTCAGCTGCTACTTCACGTTCATTCTCTTCCCCGTGACGGGTCCCCGGTACGAGTTCGAACGGATCGGCGGCGCGATCGCGGACGGGTCGTTCTACAACCTGGTTCACACCCTGCTGGAGACCGGCTCCTCCAAGGGCACGGCGTTCCCCAGCTCTCACGTGGCGGCGGCCGTCGCGATTGTTCTCGCCGTATGGCGGGAAGATCAGCGGTGGTTCTGGATTCTACTCGTGCCGACAGCATTCCTCTGCTTCGCCACGGTATACGGGCGTTTTCACTACGGGATCGACGCGCTGGCAGGGTTCGTCTATGGAATCGGCGTCTGGGCGCTCGTCCCGAGGCTCTTCACCATGCTTCGGGGCAGGCAACCCGACTCGTCTCCGGTGTATCCAACAACGTGAATGAAGCGGGCCGTACGAGGAGCGGCGTGGAAGAACGTGAATTGATCGCCCGTGCAAAAGCGGGCGACCGCGGAGCGATGGGGGAGCTTTACGAACTCCATGCGAGACGCGTATACACGGTGGTTCGACGACTGGTGGGCGATGATCACCTCGCGGAGGATCTGTCCCACGAGGCATGGGTGCGTGCGTTCGAAAAGCTGCACCTGTTCCGCGGGGACTCGGCCTTCGGGACGTGGATCTACCGCCTCGCCACGAACGTCGCGCTGAACCGGCTTCGACGTTCCTCGAAGCGGGATACGGTGGAGGCGTCCGCTGATCTTCCGCGGATCTCGAAGGCGCCGGATGACGCGGTCGTGAACGGCCGCGTTCTTTCGCTGGCCCTGGACAAGTTGCCGCCGGGTTACCGCAAGGTGTTGGTATTGCACGATGTAGAGGGCTGGACCCACGAGGAGATCGCGACCTCGCTGAACTGTTCGGCGGGCACCTCGAAGTCACAGCTCCACAAGGCGAGGGCGAGAATGCGACAGCTGATCTCCCCGCCGACGATAGACGAAGGTGGGGCGCGCGGTGAGGCGCGTCTCTGAGCCGTAGACAGGCAGGAGCATGACGGAACACTTGGAAATCGAGCGCATTTCAGCGCTGCTGGATGAGCCCTGGTCGGATCTGGACGCCGAGGGTCACCTCGAGGCGTGCGAGGACTGTCGTCTGGAGTTCGAACGGCTGAGCCGGATGCGCATGGCGTTCTCGGGTCTCGGAGAGCTCGAAGCTCCACGGGATGAGTGGGCGCGAATCGAAGTCAATCTGAACGACATCTTCGGTCCGGAGGGGTCGGACGTGGTGCCGATCACCGGTCGCCGGCCGCTTGCGCGTCGCCTGATGGTGAACGGACCGCTTCAGGCCGCCGCGGCGCTCGCGCTGTTTGCCGGCGGTGTGTTCGCGGGGCTGCAGTTCACGAGCGGCGGCGGGACGGGCGCGGTGAACGGCCCGGTCGTCACCGGGCAGGTCCCGGCCGTGATCCCGGCATCGGGTGAGGATCGGGAGCTGTACAACGTGCTCTCAGACCTGGAATCGATGCAGACGCCGCTTCGCCAGGTCGGTGCCGGCGGGCCGGACGCCGCGATGGTTCCCGCCGATCTCGATGCCTACGAGGCCGCGAGGGCGGCGGCCCGGCTGGACGGGATCATCCAGGCGCTCCGCGAGCGGCTGAACGAATCCCCCGGTGACCCCCTCGCGAGCGGGTATCTACCGTGGGCGCTGGATCAGCGCGCCCTGTTGGCCGAGGTGCTCGAGCAGTCCGCCCGGAACTCCAGCGTGGTCGAATGGTGAGTCGAGTCGGCCGGTCTCGGACCGGTTTCGTACCTCTCGCCGGTATCGCGTTGCTGGTCTGCACCGCGCCGGTTGCCGGCATGCAGGAGCCGGACCGACCGGCCGGGTGGCTCGGCGTGCGGGTGACTCAGAACTACATCTGTTCGTGGGAACGGGGCGATCCGGAGGGGGACTGCGATCTAGTCCTCGACATCACCCAGGTCCAGGAGGGCGGACCGGCGGAGGTGGGGGGCCTGTTGCCCGGCGACCGGATGATCGCAATCAACGGGCAGGACCTGACCTTCCAGACGTGGGACCCGCTGCGCGAGTCGATTCGTGCCGGGACCCCCGTGAGCATCGACGTGATGCGGGAGGACGCCCGCCATTTCGCCCGCGTGACACCACGCCTCTTCAACCGGGCCTCGGAGGTTGGCGACTGGATCGGAACCGCCGCCAGGGGACGCACGAGGGTCACTCAAGCCGGGCAGCAGTCCGTCTTCGTGGTGACCCTCACCGAGCTCGATCGCCGCGAGGGTGGTGCCGCGTTCGCGATTACCGTGCGTGATACGGAGGACGAGGGCGTGGCGTTCGAGCCCGCCGCTCTGCGGGTCATGGACGGACGTCTCCGTCTCGTTCCTATCAGCGACGGGGTCTCGATCGACGTGCCCGAGCTGCGTCGCGAGATCGTCGGGACGCTTCGCGGAATCACCGATTCGTCGTATGAGCGGGCCGCGAACGCAGTGCAGGTCGTGGAGGGGATCCGCGCCCGGCTCCCATCCGACGCCGAACTCCGCGAGCGGCTGACGCGGATTGCGCAGGTGGGCCTTGAGGAAATCCGGCTCGCGACGACGTTCCGGCGCTCCTGGGCGGGTGCTCAGTTCGTCTCGGCCGGTCCGGGCCTCGCCACGGCCGTGGAGGCGGACAGCGAGGGCCTCCTCGTCGTCCGGGTCATCCGAGACACTCCGGCGGACCGTCTCGGGCTGCGCGAGGGCGATGTGGTCTTCGAGGCCGGCGGGAAGCCGCTGCGCGAGGTCAGCGAGCTCGTGTGGATCGTCGACTCCGCCGAAGGTGACGTCGAGATCAAGTGGAATCGCAGGGGCCGCGAGATGAGCGGGGTCTACCGCCGACGGTAGAGGTTCGCTTCGTGTGAGCGGTGTGGGGGCGGCAGGGTTGGCCGCCCTTTCGCGTCTCTGGATTTCCGACACGCGCCCTCCCCCGGGCCGCGGCGCATCGATTGCCTTACATTGCAGCGTGAAAGTGCCCAAATGGGCTACGGAGATATCATACAGACGTATACACTGTATACATCATATACATCGTATACTGCGTATACATGCCACGATCGGATACGATGACCGAACCCACCATCGCCATAACCCCTTCTCGTGAAGCCACTTGGGAGCGATACGCCGAGTATCTCGAGAGGTCCCCGGAGATCATGCTCGAATGGAACGACCCCGAGACGTCCGCGCGCGGTTGGCTCGTGATCAACAGCCTGCGGGGTGGGGCGGCCGGCGGTGGGACCCGGATGAGGGCGGGACTGACCCGGGACGAGGTGCAGTACCTCGCGAAAGTCATGGAGCTCAAGTTCTCCATTTCCGGCCCTCAGGTCGGCGGCGCGAAGTCGGGCATCGACTTCGACCCGGACGACCCGCGCAAGCAGCAGGTGCTGAAGCGATGGTTCCGCGCGATCAAGCCGTTTCTCGAAAGATGCTATTCGACTGCGGGCGATCTCAGCGTCGATGAGGTCCGCGATGTGTTGCCGGCCGTTCGCGAGATGGGTCTCCACCACCCCCAGCAAGGTCTCGCCTGCGGCCACCTGGGGCTCAAAGGGGAGCATCTCGCCACGCGTCTCGACGCACTCCGTTTAGGGCTGGGCCAGAGCCTCCCCGAAGAAATGGGCATCGAAGGCCATAAGATGGTCGTGGCAGACGTGGTCACGGGGTTCAGCGTCGCGGTGTCGGGTCTCCGTCTCTACGAGCGGCAGGGTCGATCGCTCGAGGGCGTTCGGGTGCTCATGGAGGGGTTCGGCCGGGTCGGTGGAGCGGCTGCGCTGTACCTCGCGCGCTGGGGAGCGCGGATCGTGGGCATCGTCGATGACCGGCACGCGCTCATCTCCGAGGAAGGCCTGGATGCATCAGGCGTCGAAGATCTCATGCGACGCCAGAAGAGCAATCGCCTGCCGTCGCGAGAGGACGGGACCAGTCCGCCCCCGCGCGATGCGTTCGGTGAGATCCCCGCCGACCTGCTCGTCTGCGCCGCAGCCTCGGGCACGGTCGACTACGAAGTGCTCGATCGTCTCGAGCAGCAGGGCGTGAGTGCCATCCTGTGCGGCGCGAACCACCCCTTCGCCGCCAGCGGGTTCGGCGACACGAGCGTCGAGCGGGCGGCCGACGAGAAGTTCGCCGTGGTGGCCGATTTCATCGCCAACCTCGGCACCGCGCACGCCTTCGCGACGTTGCTCCAGCACGACGAACCGGTCGAACCGACGGCGATCCTCGACTCCATCGAGATGACGGTCTGCTCGGCCCTCGATGAGGCGATCGTTCGGGCGGGAAGGCCGGATCGGGGGCTGCTGGCAGCGGCGCTGGAGGGGGCGTTGGCGCGCGTGAGCGAGACGCCGGAAGAGGAGTAGCAGGGCAGGGCGGCGCGCGCCGCGCCGCCTGACCCCGCTCTGGTCAGTTCACGTCTACGAACTCCGGACGGACCGTGAGGATCAAGGTGCTTTCTCCCCGCCCTTGAGAGCTTCCGAGCACGACGGTCTCCCCGACCGGGACGGCCATCGACGTCTCGATCCGCTCCCACCCGCCCTGTAGCTCGACGCTCAGCACGACCGATCCCTTGCTCCCCCGGCCCCGGACGTCTTCGATCCTCGCCTGAAGGTGCAGTCCGAACTCGTCCACATCATCCGAGCCCGAGCCCACCCGAGCAATCCGCTGAGTCGAGCCCGACCCCTCCATTGCCGCCATCTTCGGCTCCGCGAGGAGGCGATATCCCTCGAACCGAAACAGGTCCTCGAGCACCCGCTGCACGTCCTGGATCCGCGCGTCCGTCCCGGTGTACCCGTTCGCTTCGATTACCTGGAAGTGCAGCCGCACCGCTGGGGTCGCGAGATCGTAGTTCGTCAGGACCTCCTGGATCCGCCCAAGGTTCTCACGGGTCTCGCGCACCGTCACCCCGTTCGTGAAGTGCGTGACCAGCCCCGGCGCACCCTCCCGCTCGGGATACACGTAGGGGGCGATCATCTCGACGGCTTCCGAGGGGTTCATGTACTGCAGTTCGAACGTCTGCGTCTCGAGCTCGACCCGCCCGTCGCACGCGCCCGCGCCGATGATCGGCAAGAATGCGACGGACGCGAACATCGTGGTCACTCCCAGCTTCGTCCTCAGCTTCCCCATCATGATGCCTCTCCCTTCGCCCGGGGCCCACGCGGGTCCCGGTACGGTTAGTTGTCCGATTCTTCTTCGTCGTAGAACCACACGACGCGGATCTTCGGGTTGCTCGTCTGAAACACGGCCACCTGCCCGCCCTCCGGGGCGTTGATCGAGAACGGTGCGCTCTCGGGTTCGCCGGCCGGCAGCGTGGCCGGAGATTGGAGGGACGCGACGTGCACGACGGCGGGCAGGGCAGCCGGTGCGGTGCGCGTGGCCACCCAGAAGGCGCCGATGACCGGGACGGTCGCGAGCGCGGGCACCGCCCACCGAAGGACGCGCCGACGCGGCACGAATCCGCGAAGCACCCGGTGGCCCCACCGGTAGCCGCTCCTCGCGGGTCGTTTCGTGGCCAGGGCCACGGCCTCGTCGACATCGAAGGACGGTCGAAGCGAGTCGAGCGCCTCGGCCAGCTTCGCGGCGCCGCGCTGCTCCTGCGCCTCGACGTTCCCTTCGTCCCTGTTCATCTCGCCTCCGACTCCTTCGTCACCCGTTCGCGGATCGTCCTGCGCGCCTTGAACAGGTTCGCCCGCACCGTGTTCGGGTTCATCTCGAGCATCTCCGCCACCTCGGCGGGCTCGTAGCCCTGGAAATCGACCAGGTCGCACACCTCGCGCTGTCTCGGCGGGAGCTCCCGAAAGAACCCCCTGATGAGCTCGATCGTCATGGCTCTCTCGCCGGTCTCAGCTGGTCCGATCAACAGATCGGTCGCGGCGCCGAGCTCGCCCGTGTCGCGCACCATCCATCGCGCTCGGCGTTTCACCCGGCGTCGCCAGGACGAGGCCTCGTTGGCCGTGATCCGGTAGAGCCACGTCGTGAAGCGGCTCTCGCCTCGCCACCGATCGAGACTCGCATGGAGCTTGACCAGAACGGTCTGCGTCACGTCGTCCGCGTCATCCGGATCGCCGATCCGCACCAGCGCCCAGCGGTGGATACGGGCGTACACCTCCCGCACGAGACGCTCGAATGCTTCCGAGTCGCCGTCGCTCGCGGCACGGGCGAGATCGTCCAGTCCCCGCCCCGCATCCGCGTCGTCCCTGTCCGCCGTCACCGACAGTCCATGCACGTTCGATCTCTTCCCACCCGGCTGGTTTCACGCGTGAGACGTCATGATGGGGTCCCGCGTTTACTTCGACTCGCGGGCCTCGTAATCTCTCCCCCCCGCGGGGCCCGCACGACCCCGGGCGCACGCGGTGCACAACCCGCCCCACGCATGAAGACGAGGACACCGTGACACCTTCCTATGACACGCTCGCACCTCCGGTCGACGGAGACACGATCACCATCGACGACGGCGCCCTGAACATCCCGGACAACCCGATCATCCCGTTCATCGAGGGTGACGGGATCGGACCCGACATCTGGGCCGCATCGAAGGCCGTCTTCGACGCCTCTGTCGCAAAGGCGTATGGCGGCGCGCGGAAGATCGCGTGGTTCGAGGTCTACGCGGGAGAGAAGGCGAACGAGGTCACGGGTAGCTGGCTACCCGAGGACACTCTGACGGCCATTCGGCACCACCTCGTCGCGATCAAGGGGCCGCTGACGACGCCCGTCGGCGGTGGTTTTCGCTCGCTCAACGTGACGCTGCGGCAGAAGCTCGACCTGTTCGCGTGCGTGCGGCCCGTCCGGTGGTTCGAGGGCGTGCCGTCTCCGGTGAAGCGCCCCGATCTGTGCGACATGGTGATCTTCCGCGAGAACACGGAGGACATCTACGCCGGGGTGGAGTGGCAGGCCGGCACCCCCGAGGTCCGGAAGCTCGTCGACTTCCTGCAGGACGAGATGGGCGCGACGTCGATCCGTTTTCCCGACTCGAGCTCGATCGGAGTGAAGCCCATCTCGGAAGAGGGGTCGAAGAGGCTGATCCGGTCGGCGATCAACCACGCCCGGGAGCGAGGCCTCGCGAGCGTCACGCTCGTCCACAAGGGCAACATCATGAAGTTCACCGAGGGCGGGTTCCGCGACTGGGGATACGAGCTCGCGAAGGACGAGTTCGGAGCGACCGAGATCGACGGCGGCCCCTGGTGCCGCACGTCCGATGGCATCGTGATCAAGGACGTGATCGCCGATGCCTTCCTGCAGCAGATCCTCACCCGGCCGGCGGAGTACGACGTCATCGCGACGATGAACCTGAACGGCGACTACATCTCCGACGCGCTCGCCGCGCAGGTGGGCGGAATCGGCATCGCGCCCGGCGCGAACATCAATTACGAGACCGGCAACGCGATCTTCGAGGCGACGCACGGTACAGCGCCCAAGTACGCCGGGCAGGACAAGGTGAATCCCGGCTCCGTGATTCTCTCGGGCGAGATGATGCTTCGCTTCATGGGCTGGAACGAGGCGGCCGACCTGATCATCTCCTCGCTGGAGAAGACGATCTCGCAGAAGCGCGTGACCTACGATTTCGAGCGACTCATGGACGGAGCGACGCTGCTCAAGTGCAGCGAATTCGGCCAGGCGATGATCGAAAACATGTGACCCTCGTCCTGGATTTTTCGGGACACATAGGGACAGCGCCGGTCGCGGATTGGGGACACAACGCCCCTATTCGCGCCCGGCGCTTTCTGTCTCACCTCGTTCTCCTGCCATACCCCGCGCCCCGAAACCCGCTTCCCGTCTGCCTAATTATCACCTGCAGGTGATGTTTGCCCGCGCCCGCGCATTACCCCCGTGACTGGTACAGCCGTTGCCCGTACGTGCGTTCGCGGAGGTCCGGCTTCCTCGCGTTCCTCCTCGTTACGACACGTCCCCTCACCAGGAGCGGGAGTCATGAAGAAATACCAACCAGCGAAGGGGTTCCTCCCGGTCTTCTTGTCGATCTTCGCCATCGCGCTCGCCGCGGCCTGCGGTGGGGGGGATGCTCCGGAGGCGGCGGACACGACGGTCGCGGCGGCGACCGACGCGCATCCGGGCCAGACCATCTTCGAAACCAAGTGCGTCGCCTGCCACACGATCGGCGAGGGCGTACGAATCGGTCCCGATCTCAAGGACATCAGCGACAAGCGAGAGCGAGACTGGCTGGTCCGGTGGATCGACGATCCGATCGGCATGGCACAGAACGATCCGATCGGACAGGAGATCTTCGCCGAGTACAACCAGGTCCCGATGGCTCCGAGCTTTCTGACGGAACCGGAGATCGACGACGTCCTCGACTACATCGACGAGGTCTCGACCGGCGCGCTCACGCTCGTGACCGCCGACCAGGGGCCGATCGAGCTCAGCGAGGCCGAGTTCGATCAGGGTCGCCAGATCTTCTTCGACCGCTGTGCGGGGTGCCACGGCACGCTGCGGGCGGGGGCGACCGGCCCGAACATCCAGCCCGAGCGCACGACGCAGATCGGGACGATGGCCCTCACGGCAACGCTGCGGCATGGTCTGCCGGGCGGCATGCCGGCGTGGGGCGATGCGGGAATCCTCAGCGAAGAGGAGATCGGGATCATGGCGCGGTACGTTCAGCTGCCGCCGCCGAATCCGCCGGCCCGGCCGCTCGCGCAGATCCGCGATAGCTGGAACCTGACGGTTCCGGTGGCCGATCGGCCGACCGAGCCGCAGACGGACCGTAACTGGGAGAACTTTTTCGGAGTGATCCTCAGGGATGCCGGCCAGGTCGCGATCATCGACGGCGACAGCTACGAGCTCGTCGGGATCGTACAGACCGGCTTCGCGGTTCACATTCTCCGTTCCTCGTCTTCGGGCCGGTACTACTATGCCGTGGGTCGAGACGGCAGGGTCTCGCTGATCGATCTCTGGACCCCCGAACCCTCCCTCGTCGCACAGGCGCAGGGCTGCACGGACGCGCGGAGCGTCGATGGGAGCAAGTACGAGGGATTCGAGGACCGCTACGTGATTCAGGGGTGCTACTGGCCGCCGCAGTACGTGGTCTTCGATGGGCTGACCCTCGAGCCGCTGAACGTGACGAGTGTCCTCGGCAACGCCGTCGACACGAACGAGCCGCTCGACGAGGTGCGCGTCGCCGCGATCGTGGCGTCGCACAACGACCCCGTGTGGGTGATGGGCCTGAAGGAGTCCGGACACGTCGGGATCGTCGATTACTCGCAGGAGGGCTTCCCGCTCACGGCGAAGATCCCCGCTGAGCGCTTCCTCCACGACGGCGGATTCGATCACACGAAGCGGTACTTCATGATCGCGGCCAACAACCGGAACAAGATGGTCGTGGTCGATCTCGAGAATCAGGAACTCGTCACGACGTTCGAGACCGGTCACAGGCCGCACCCGGGTCGCGGCGCCAACTGGCAGGATCCGGAGTACGGCTGGGTCAACGGTACGATCCATATCGGTCAGGGGCTGCTCAGCGTGTACGGGGCGGACCCCGAGGCTCGGCCCGACGTAGCCTGGCAGGTCGTACGTGAGGTCGAGCTGGATGGAACGGGCAGTCTGTTCCTGAAGACGCACGAGAACTCGCCCTGGGTATGGATGGACATGCCCATGAACAACAGCCCCGAGGGTACGCGTCAGGTCTGCGTATACTCGAAGGCGGATGGCGATATCGAGCGGTGCTGGCTCGTGTCCGATCACGGTGCGGCCGTGCACTTCGAGTACAACCGTGCCGGCGATGAGGTCTGGGTCTCGGTGTGGGATAGAGCGGGTGAGATCGTCATCTACGACGACGCGACCCTCGAGGAGAAACACCGTATCATCGCGGACTGGCTGGTCACGCCGACCGGCAAGTTCAACGTCTATAACACCGCACACGACGTGTATTGATATGAAATCGATCCTGAGGTGGGTGGCCGTCGCGCTCCTGGTTCTGCCAGGGGCCGCGGTCGCCCAGGAGCTAACGTGGGGCGGTCAGGTACGCATTCGCGGTGAAGTCCGCGACCCATTTCTCCCCCCGGATGGAGCGGGAGGGACCTTCACATCCATGCGAGCGCGCGCGAATCTGCTCGCCGCGCTCGATGGAGACGTCTCCATCTTCATCCAGATCCAGGACGTCCGGATCTGGGGTGAGGAGACGAACACGCTCTCCGACTTCTTCGCGAACGGCCTCGACCTGCACCAGGGGTATATCTCCCTCGGCTCGCAGGGCGACGGCCTCTTTGGCCGCTTCGGCCGCCAGGAAGTGAACTTCGGTGGGCAGCGATTGGTCGGTGCCGTCGGCTGGACGCAGCAGGGAAGGAGCTTCGACGGGGCCCGTCTCGAGGGCGCCGGCGACTTCGGCGTCGTTCGTGTGCTCGGCGCGAGACTGGGCAACGACGTCTCGCCCTTCATCGACCGTAACTCGGCGCTCCTCGGAGCGTACAGCACGGTCGATGTCTCGGAGACCCAGGACGTCGATGTGTACGTCCTCTACAATCACGCGGCCTCCAGCGATGAGAGCGATCCCGACGCCCAGACGAAGCAGTACACGTTCGGAGCGCGTTGGGTGGGCAACGCCGCGAAACTGAGCTACCGGGCGGAGGCATCCTTCCAGTCCGGTGACCGTGCAGGCCGCAGCGTCTCGGCGTTCATGCTGGGCGGACGCGTGGCCCGCGGGTTCGGCGACTTCACGGCCACGCTGTGGTACGACTACCTGTCGGGGTCGGAGGACCCGTCCAGCGGCGACGTGAAGGTGTTCGACACGTTGTTCGCGACGAACCACAAGTTCTACGGGTTCGCGGATCTGTTCCTCAACATCCCTGTCCACACCGCGGGGCGGGGTCTGCAGGACGCGGTCGCGAAGTTCGCGTATCGCGTCAACGATGACTGGCGCGTGTCGGCGGACGTCCACTCGTTCCACCTCGCGAAGAAGGGGTCGCTCGACAGCGGGCACCTCGGCGAGGAGATCGACGTGGGTGTGTCCTGGCGGCACAGCCGGAACCTGGACATCACCGCCGGCTCGGCACTGGTGTTCCAGCGGGACGCGTGGTCCCAGATCGGCCGGCTCGACCGGAACATGCTCTGGGGTTACCTGATGCTGGACGCGCACTTCTAGTGCGCTCGCCAGGTGTGGGATTCGTCCGGGCCGCGGCCCTGACGATGGTTGTTGCGGCGGCCCCCTGGGTCGCCGCTCCCGCATCCGCTCAGACCGGACTCCTCGTGACCGTTGATCCATCCCTCGGTTTTCCGGGGACCGGGGAAGCGGTCTTCGAGGAGGCGGTCGCCTCGGTCTCATGGAGACGCGGACCGATGGCGTGGACGGGGGCGTCGGTGGAGGTGACCGACGCCGTGCGGGCGCTCCGTAGTGACGGTGCGGGGGTTGTTCTCGTCCTCGTCCTGACGGGCACAGATCGCGTGGGCTCGTTCGGTTCTCGATACTCGGACGCTGGTGCCCGGGTGTTCGCCCGGGACGTCCCCCTGGGCCGATCGGAGCGCGCATCCGCTCTCGCGATCGCACGGGCAATCGAACGCGCGGCGTCTCACACGGTAGCCACCCTGATCGAATCCGGTGACCTCGCGCCGGGCGAGGGGGCCGTCCACGAGCTCGCCGGCATCAACGTCACGGCGGTTCGGGCGCCGGTCGACGCATTCGACACGCCGCGACCCGTCAGCGTCGTGCAGCGGCACACGATCGGCGAACGCCTCCCGAACAACGCCTCCGATCTCTTCACCGAGATCCCGGGCCTCGACGTCGAGGGCGTCGGCACGAACCAGACCCGACCGATGATCCGGGGGCTCAGGGGACAGCGTGTGCTGATGCTCGAGGAGGGTCTGCGACTCAACAACTCGCGCCGGCGCCTCGACTCGGGCGAGCCGCCGGCTGTGGCTGGCCTTTTCGAGCTCGATCGCGTCGAGGTGGTTCGGGGCGCCACCTCGGTGCTCTACGGGTCCGACGCCATCGGTGGCGTCGTGAACCTCGTTCCAAGGTCTGCCGGTGCGCGTCGCTCCGCTAGCGGGATGTGGGCTGCCCGCGGCGCCCTCCAGTACCGACACAGCACTGGTGATGGGCAGAACCGGGTCTCCGGGACTGTGAGCGGGGGATCGGGGAAGTTCGGCTTTCGTGCCGGAGCCTCCTGGCGAAAGGCGGATCCCTACGACGCGCCCGCAGGCTCATTCGGCGACCTCTCGCTCGAGACCGCGACTCGCGTGCAGGATACCGGCGTCGAGGACTACAACCTCGGGGCCCGCCTGCAGTACGAGTTCACCGAGAGCCACTCTGTCTTCGTGAGGGTCGAGCGGTATCGCGCCCTCGACGCGGGGTTCGGGTTCGTCGACCCAGATGACCTCGGTACGGGTGGGCCTCGCGTGCGCCTCACCTGGCCCGACTTCCGCTTCGACCGTCTTATCGCCGGGTACGAGGGCCGCGACCTCGGGACCGTCCTGGCCGATCGGATCGACCTCAAGGGATACACCCAGAGCAACGAGCGGGAGTTCATCACGGACGTCTTCATTCCCGCCGGGCCCGGCATCTCGACGAGGACCGAGAACTACACCGACATCGACACGAACGGCATGCGGCTGGAGGCGGCGAAGCTGCTCGCCGGACGGCATGTTCTGACATACGGGGTCGATCTCTACCGCGACGTCTCGTTCAACACCGACCGACGCACACGTCAGGTGGGTCCTGCACCGCCGAGCGTTGACGACACGCCCGGACTCCCCAACGCCTCGCTTACGAGCGTCGGCGTCTTTGCGCAAAACGCGTTCGCGCTCGGCTCGCGGTTCGACCTGACCCTGGGGTTGCGGTGGCAGGGCGTGACTTCGAAGACGCGGCCCACGGACGGCCTCGTCGAGCCTCTGACGGAGGCGAGCGACGGGACTCTCGTCGGTGCGGCGAACTTCCTCTTTCGCGCGTCGGAGGCGGTGAACCTGATCGGATCCGTCGGTCGCGGGTTCCGCTCACCGAACCTGATCGAGCGTTTCTTCAGCGGGGACGCGCCGGACGGCGCCGGGCGCTGGGTCCGGAACCCCGATCTGGGCGCCGAGACGAGCCTGAGCTTGGACGCGGGGGCCCGAGTGACGACGGGTGCCGTCTACGCCGAGGGGTTCGTGTTCGGGAACTTCCTTTCGAACGGGATCCAGCTGAGGCCTACGGGACAGCAAGAAGACGGGCTGCCCACGTTCCACAACGTCAACATCTCGTCGATCGACATCCGCGGGCTCGAGCTGACGGCGGGAATCCAGGCAACGCCCGGACTGCTACTCGAGGCCGGTTACACTCACGTGGACGCGAAGAACCCCGACGATGCCGACGATCTCGTGCAGGAGGGCTACCGAGACCGCATCAACGGGCGGATCCGCTACAGCGGCGCCGAGCGGTACTGGCTGGAGTACCAGATCCGCTTCTCGGGTCGGACCGACCGCATCGCGCCCGGGGTGAGCCCCGTCGGCGACGTGATCCCGTCCTTCACCGTGATGAGCGTGCGAGGCGGTGTGCGGGTGTTCGAGCGCCACCGGCTGACGCTGTCCGTCGAGAACCTCGGGAACGTTCTCTACGCCGAGCCGATCAACGTCGCGTTCTTCAGGCCATCGCCCCGGCGGCAGCTCGTCGTGAGCTGGACTTCGGAGTTCTAGCCCCGGCCGGCGGAGTGCTCCAGCGGCGCTAGAAGTCCAGACATGAGTCGTCTTCCAGTGCCGGATCTCCTTCGACTCCCAGTCGTTCGATCAGGTCCGGCGTGATGGGGCGGCGGCCCGCGAACCCATCGCTCGTCTCGTGCCAGTACGTGACCTCGGACTCGCCGGCGTGCCAGCACAGATAGACCCACCGGCCATCGAGCGTCGTGGGAAAATCGACGAGACCGTGATCGAGCCCGCCGGCCGGCAGGCGCACGCCGCGCTGGGTCAGGCGGTCGGCGACGAGCTGCTCGATCGCGTTGCCGATCCGCAGCAGCGACTTCTCGTGCGCCTCGAGCTCGGCGTAGTCCGGGTTGTCCGGTTCACGTACGCCTTCTCCCCACAGCGCGAAGAGGACCGCGATCTTGTCCGCGCGACGACGAGCCGCGTCCCGCCCGGCCTGGATGCGCCGGAACGTCGCCCGAATGTGGGGCAGCAGACTGTTCGCCTGTTCGACCGAGAACGCGTGACGATTCATGTCCCGAACCTCAGAAGGTTCGGGGTGTGGGGCAACAAACGCGCACCCGTCGGGAACGCGTCCGTGCCTCATGTCGGCTCTAGCGACCGCGGATCGACACGTCCCCGTCTCCCGTGTTGATCGTCAGCCCGTCGAACCGCCCGATCTCGATCGAGACGTCCCCGTCTCCCGTCGTCGCGGCGATGGCTCCGGACGCCTCACGGACGATCAGATCGCCGTCCCCCGTACGAGCAACGCCTGCTCGGCGCTGGCCTGATTGACCCGCCCCCACCAGGCATCGATGGCGAATGCCAGCAGGATGCTCGCGACGATAGCGAGCCCCTCGGCGATGATGCGCCGCCACGGCAATCGGCGGGCCTCGGACGGGGTCGTCATCGGTCTTCCAACGGAGAATCGACCTCGCTCAACACGGTTCGAACCCTCGAATCTCCACCCCTCCCGCTCCGGCGGTGATGAGCGAACCGGGAGGCACTTCCTCCCAATCGATCAGGTCGCCCAGCGGCTCGGAGACCACGACGATGCTCCCTTCCGGGAACACCAGGGTCGGATCGCGCTCCTTCAGGACCTCGAGGTCGTCCGCGTAGAACAGGGTTCTCGGGGTGCCGGTGCTCGCGTAGCGCACGGCATGGATAGAGTCGCCGTTCGCCGCCGCCGCGGAGAAATGGAACTCCCCGTCGATCCCGTTGTCGCGCATCGCCCTCTCGACGTGTCCGGCCGCCCGGGCCAGGGCCGAGGGCGCGTCCGTGTCGAGCCCGTAGCCGAGGGCCAGGTGAAAGATGATCTCAGAGTCGGTCGTGCCCCGGATGCCAGGGAAGTGTTCCGCTGGCACGTCGAACAGGAGTTCCCGACGGACGCCTTCGAAGTCGGGAATCAGCCCGTTGTGCTGAAACAGCCAGCGTCCGGCGCGAAACGGGTGACAGTTACTCCGCTGCACGGACGTTCCGGTCGTGGCCCGAATGTGCGCCATGAACATCGCCGACCGCGTGTGTGTGGCCAGGTCGCGGAAGTTCTCGTCGTTCCAGGCCGGCCGCACGTCGCGGAAGAGAGCGGGTTCGGGCAGACCGTGCGCGTACCAACCGACGCCGAAGCCGTCGCCATTCATCGGTTCGGTCCCCAACTGCGATCGAGCGCTCTGGATGAGCAACGAATGCTCCGCGTCGATGAGCGGCACGCTTATCGGGATTTCGGGCCCTCGGTACGCGATCCAGCGGCACACGGTGGGCTACTCAGACGCTCGGCACGGGGTCACGCGCGCGCCCGTCCGCCGACGGGCGTCCGCTCGCGAACGGACCCGGCGTTCCAGTCCGGCGCCGGGCTCGACAGCATCTCCCGTTCGACCGCGTCCTCCAGGATGCGCCCGGATTCGTCGTCCGATCGTCGCGCGATCCACAGGCTGGCGACAGCGGAACCCGCACCGAGCACAGCGGTCACGGAAGCTGTGGCGGCGACGTCTCCCCAGCCGGCACTCGACGTGAGACCCCGCGTCAGGTGAATGATCACCGGGAGTGCGGCCCCTCCGACCGCCCCGCAAAGGGCCATCTTGAATCGCGAGATCCGCTGCAGGCTCTCACGCCGCCCGACCCAGGCCAGAACAGCTCCAAACCCGGTCCCCGCGATCAGGCCCCCGACGGCGTATCCCACCGATGTCGTAAGCACCGGGTTGTAGAGCTCCCACTGCCACGGCTTGAGCGCGCCGATGACGAACCCGTGGATTCCGCCGAGTACCGCCCACCCCGCCGCCCACGTAAGGCCGGTTCCGAGGGCGCCCCGAAGTCGCTTCAAGAATCTCATCGCGCCACCTCCGTTTCCCGAATCTGTGGGTATCGGCGCGGGGGCGCGATGTCACCTCGATCCGGGGAGCCGAGCGAACCGTCGGTTAGCCCGCAACCAGGTCGGCGATACCGGTCACCCGCACGTACGCGACGCTCAGCGTACAGTTGTGGTGGTCGATAATCTGCTCAGCTGTCAGCCCGCTCCCGTCCCCCGTGGAATGTGCATCCCGCCATCGGGAAACTCGAAACACCCGTCCTGCATGTCGATGATCAGCAGTGCCGCGCTCAATGCCGACTCTCCGCCCGCTTTCGTGTCCGGTCCCACGTCCGTGCAAGAAGTACGGCGACCGCCGCGGCCACGAGCGACTTGACGAGACCTCCCACCAGAAACGGCGCCACGCCCTGGGCCCAGCCTTCCGCGGGACCGAGGGCGACAACGAGCCTCGCCCACCCGAGACCGAGGATGACGAGGTGTCCGGTGAGCATGCCCGCGATCGCGAGCGGGAAGCGGGACAGGTGGCCGCGGTCTGAAAGCGCCCCCACGAGGGTCGCGGCCAGCAGGAAGCCCACGAGGTAGCCCGCGGTGGGCCCGACGAGGTGACCCCACCCCGATGCTCCATCCGCGAAGACCGGCGCGCCGAGCCCGCCGGCCAGGAGATATGCGATAAGCGCGACCGCCCCGAGGCGCGCACCCAGCCAGACTCCGACGAGCAGGATGGCGAGGGTCTGGGCGCTCTGGGGAACGGGTGAGCCGGGGATCGGGATGTCCAGCCGGGCCGAGATCGCGATCGCGAGCACGGCGCTCGTGATCGAGATAAGTGCGCGGCGGTTCACCCTCGCCGCTTCAAGAAGGCCTCTCGGAGTTCGGCTATCGCGCCGATGGCGTCCCAGTTCATCTACCGCCCAATTCGTGGGTGAGACCCCACCCGCGTAGCGTTTCCATCGCCGCGGTGGCGGTCCAGTCGAACAGGAGCGGGGTGATCGTGATCATCCCGTCCAGGAAGGCTTCCGTGTCGCTGCCGGCCGGGCCGGTTGCGACCCGCTCGAGGCGCGGAGCGAAGATCCTCCCGTCCTCGCCGGGCGAACCATCGTCGAACCCCAGCGAGAAGTGCATCCCTCCCATGGGGGCCACCTCCACGCCAGCCGTCTCCTCCTCGGAGCCCGTGGGGAAGTTGATGGACAGCACGAGACCGGGCGCGGGCCCCTCGGCCCGCATCGTCTCGATAAACGTGGCGACGAATCTGGAGGGATACCCGAAATCGCTACCCTGGAGCGACGCGGCAACGGCCGGAACACCGTGGAACGCGGCCATCATCGCGGCCCCGATCGTCCCCGACATGTGCGACGCCGCGCCCACGTTGGCCCCCTGGTTGATCCCGCTCACCACCAGGTCGAACCCGCCCTCCGGGGCCAGGGTGGTGATCGCCAGGAGAACGGCACCCGCCGGAGTGGTGTCCACGCAATGCCCGAGCTCCCGGCCGTCACTGACGACCGGCCGCAGTTCCAGTCGATTCCGGAGTGCGACGGACATGCTGCTGCCGCTCTGCTGGCCACAGGGGGCGACGACGTGAACGCGTCCGATCCGCTCGAGCTCGGCCGCGAGCGTCTGGAGCCCGGGGGACTCGATCCCGTCGTCGTTCGTCAGAAGGATATCGTACGAGCCATCCTGCCCCGCGACCGGCGGGGCGACGAGCGCGACAGCGATCGCGGCCAGCGATCCGATACGTCTGAACATCATGGGTCCTCTCGCTCGAGCGAACGTCGAAAGCAGATGCTGCGCTGAACTTCGTCGAACCCGAACGCGAGATGAAAGGCCTCGCTGCCCGAGTTCTCGATCTCACAGTCCGAGGCGAGCTCGGAAAGCCCCTGAGACCGGGCCCACTCCTCTCCCGCCCGGACGAGGTCGGAGGCGACTCCCGACCGTCGAACGTCGGCGTCCACCCAGATCCCTTCGAGATAGGCGACGGGAGATGTCGCGCACCCGTCCGCGAACTTCCTGAGCCCGAACTCGGCGAACCCGACCAGGTCCTCGGCCACCGCGGCGACGGCGATCAGGCCTTCCTCCCTCGGGAGGTCGAGGAGGGCGTCGATCTCCCCATCTTCGGAATCGGGCCACAGCGCGACCCGCATCCGGGCCAGCTCCGCCCGGTCGCGTGGCTGGGCCGGCCTGACGTCGCCCATCAGTCGTCCTCTGCCGCGACCCCCGGCGCGAAGTCGTCCGCGAGCGTGCCCGTGGGCTCGGGCATTCGCTCGTTCAGGAACGCGCAGAACTCGGTGCCGAACCAGTCGCACCGCGTCACCCACCACTCCTGGAAGCCCGGCCCGCGCATCATGTTGTCGATCGGCGACCGGGCATGTAGCCAGGCCCACTCCTCGACCTGGCCATCGTTGTAGTAGTGGTAGACCTCCTCGTATGCCCAGAACGCCTGCATGAGCATCGACGAGAAGCGGACGAGCTCTTCCTTGTTCCTGAGTTCGCCGAGGCCGGACAGGCCGCGGGCCCAGATGTCGCCCGCTCCCGGAGCGAACGCGAGCTGACCGATGAGGCCGTTGAGCTTGTCGAGCACTGCCTGCGCGGCCGCGTGGCTCGTGGCTTTCGCGTTGCTGCGGACCTGCCCCGCCAGGTAGAGAAGCGAGATGATCACGCCCGCTGCGCCCACGACTTCGCCGATCGCACCGATGGCTTCCCAGTTCAACGGATGCTTCCTCCTTCAGAGCGGGAGGGCTTCTTGAGGCCCCGGTGATGATCGTATGGAACCTGTCGCCGTGTCGCATGGGCATCGCGGGGGGGCGCGGCCAGAAATAGGTTACATGTAACCGACGAAGGGGGAGACACTGTGGATAGTTCCGGGAAGCCGTCGTCGCGAGACAAGGTGCGCAGGCATCGGGAGCGGCTGCGGAAGCAGGGGCTGCGGCCCATCCAGATCTGGGTGCCGGATGTGCGGGCCCCGGAGTTCGCGGCGGAGGCCCGGCGACAATCCCGTGCCGTCGCCGGGAGCCCCCTCGCACGGGATAACCAGTCGTTTATCGACTCGGTGTCGGTGCTCGAGGGCGGGTGAACCGCGGCGAGATCTGGACGCTCTCCGGCGGCGGCGCCCACACGGGAAAACCCCGTCCGGCCGTCATCGTGCAGGAAGACAGCTTCGACTCGACCGATTCGGTGACGGTCTGCGCGTTCACATCCGATCCGACCGAGGCCCCGCTGTTTCGCGTCAGAATCGACCCGTCCGAAACCAATGGGCTGCGCGAACGGTCCAGCCTCATGGTCGACAAGATCACCACGGTCCGTCGCGACCGGCTGGGTTACAGCGTGGGTCGCCTCGAACTGGAAGACGTCGTCCGGCTCAACCGCGCGTTGATGGTGTTTCTCGGGCTTGCCGTGTCGCCGCGCGCCTGAGGCGGCCCCTGGCGGACCGGCGTCAGTCGTCGCGGGTTCCCGCGATCCGTGCGACCTCATCGACCACGGATTCGAGCTTCGCGGCCTCGGAGTCCGAAACCCGGTTCAGAACCATGCGCAGAATGAGGAGGAGCGTCGGCACGAGCACCGTGAAGAACACCATGCCGACCGCGATCGCGGCGTCAGCGGCCTGAGTGAACCCGACGACCGAGAGGAAGCCACCGATCACGGTGACGGGGACATACATGATCGTCCGGAGGCCCGTGAGGTTCACCGAGCCACGCACCGTGGTCTCGCCGCCCCGAGAGGACACCGTCACGTAACGGGCCCTCGTCTCCGACGTGGAGCCCCACTCCAGCGCGCCGAATACGCCCTGGTCCGGATCGCCCTTCGTGCCGAACGAGCCGCGGATTGCCGCGAGGATTTCCGGATCGGCCTCGGGCGTGTAATCACCCGTCACCGTCCGCTCGACGCTCAAGACCGCCGGGCCGCCGAGAAGGCCTCTCCCCGTCTTCGTGGTAGCAGGCGCGGTTGTCCCTCTGCGCGCGAGCGCTCGGGCCGCGGACTCCACGCGACGGGGGTCGATGCCGACTTCCTCGCCGATCGTCTTGAGCTCGGCGAGCGACACACCGTCCGTGGCCGAGAGTGATCCAGACGATTCGGGGGCCAGGGCATCCTCGAGGATCTCGCGGACCTGCTCCTCGGAGAAACGCACATCATCGAAACGTCCGTCGCTCAACCCTGCACTCCCTCGATCACGGGGCGGTTCACCCAGAAGAAAAACACGGTCCACACAAAGACGATCAGGCCGAACGGGCCATGGAACCGGCGACTGTCGGTTCTCATACCCACGAGCGAGCCGATCAATAGAAACGTACGCAGCGTGACGTACCCCAGTCCGAGGTCGAGCACGTTCTCCAGCCCCTTCACGGCGCTGTCGGCGAAATCGATCAAGATCAGCGCGATCACCCCGGCGAAGAACCACCTCCTCAACGACATGAAGTACGTGCCGAAGTCGGACACCTTATCGAGGTCGCTGGGGATCAGGACCACGCACATGAGGTACATGGTCACCGCGTAGAAGATCAGGAACACGAAGATCACGAGGTCCCACTCGAACCTCGATGTCCAGGAGTAGCTGTACCACCAGAAGAAGACGATCCAGCTGAAGATGTGAGCGACCCAGACGCCGTGGATCCAGTCGAGGCGGATCGGAACTCCGTGCCCGGCGAGCCGGTGGACTACCCGGCCCCCGCCGGCCAGTACGTGGGTGAGCGCCAGCCCCAGCACGATCGCCGGCGGGATCATGACGTACTCGAACAGGCTCAACGGGCGAACCCGGCTTCAGTCATCGGCGTGTTGCCACCGGCGGTAGGAGGGAAGCCCGTTCAGGACCTGCTGGATATGGAGCTGGAAGTCGCTCGAGAACCAGTTGCCTCGCAGTTCCCACCAGTCCGCGAATCCCGGAGACCCCATCAGGGCATGGCATTGTTCCTTGATGGCTTCCCAGGTCCAGTCGTCCACCAGGCCGTCGCCGCGGTAGTAGAAGATCTCCTCGTAGGGGCGCATGATGCTGAGCATTAGAGCGGAGAATCGGACCTGGTCGATCTCGTCGACCAGGGCATCGACGCCCTTCGATCCCTCGACCCAGACGCCCGCGTGCTCCCTGGTGGCCGACATGCTGGTCCAGACGGTGTTCATCTGGTTCACGACGGACTGAATCGCGGCCTGACGAGCCTGCCTGCCGGAACTCCGCACCTGACCGGCGAGGTAGACCAGCGAGGCGATCACGCCGATGGCGGCAAGCAATTCGGCCACCGCGGCGACTGCGTTCCAGTTCATCGGTCGAGTGACTCCCCTGTAGCCTCCTGGACCCAGTTCCGAACCAGAATGAGCTGAACGCCGCCCACCGCCCCTTCGAGTCTGGAGAACAGGAACCGCCCGTCCGGCGCGACATCCCAGAGGCGGCGTTGGGTGTCGAGATGGACGCCCGTGGAGATTTCGAAGAGCCGCTCCCTGGACTCCACGACGAAACTCGAGGCGTCGTACGCCACCGCGGCGGCCCACATCCAGCCATCGCTTCCTATGTAGAACACCTCTGTCCCATCCCGCGACCATGCGGGCTGACTCGCCCCCTCGATGGACACGGATTCGACCCGTCCGCCATCCGGATAGGGCTGGGCGTACACCTCCGAACGACCGGACTGATCGGACGAGTACACCAGCCAGTTGCCGTCCGGCGACGGCTCCGGCGAGCGTTCGTTGAACTCGCGGTCCAGCCAGGGGCTGGGGACGCTGTCCTGACCCGGGATGAACCGGAAGATGCTCCTCACGGACACGCCCCTCGCGCGGACCAGCAGCTCTGTTCCGTCCCGGGTCCACCAGCCATCCGCCGGGCCTGTGGGCAACGCGACGAGCGGACTCGGCGCGCCGGCCCCGGTCGTCGGGATGGTCATGAGCCAGGGGTCGTCGTCGAGTCTTCCGACGAAGGAGATCAGCGGCTCCGTCGGATGCCACTGGGGCCGGGTACTCAGTCCGTCGCGGGTCAGCGGCAGCCGGGCGCGACCCTGCAGGTCGAACAGCCAGATGTCACCGTCACTCGTGCTCGATCCGGGCGACCATCCGGCGACGACCGAGTCTCCCGAGGCAGACAGAGCGAGCCCGTCGAAGCTTCCGCTCTCCAGCCACTCGATCGGCTCCGCTCGCCCGGTCCGGTCGATCCAGACGAGCTGCTCGGCGCCACCCGTGCCGCCGCTCGCGTACAGGAGGGTTCCGTCGACCGCGAACGAGAACTCGCCTCCGTTGCCGCTCGCGCCCACCAGATCAGAGGTCGTGACGGCCGGCCCGGTCGTCTCCAGCGTCTCTGCATCGAACGGCTGGGCGATGAGCACGTCGTCCTCGGAGCGTCGGTAGATGAGGTGGCCTGTGTCCAGATACCGGGCACCCCTCCCTTCGCCGACGACCCGCACTTCCTCCGAGTCGGCATCCCAGACGTAGATGCTGGCGTCCGCGACCGCTCTCGCCATCAGAACCCCTCGTCCACCGGGAAGCACGTCGGTCACCCCGCCGCGCCCGTCCACCGTACCTACCGACTCGGGGTCGGCGGTACCCGGCGTCCACCGCAGGATCGCGCCATCGGATTCGTAGTAGATCGCGCCGTCATCTCCCCATTCGAACCTGATGGGAGCCTCGAGCCACTCCGGCGTGCCTCCCCCGGCGGGCATCACCCCGATCTGACCTCGGTCGTTACTACGGAAGGCCAGCCACGTACCGTCGCGCGAGTACTTCGGGGCCATCGCACTCTCGGTTCCCTGGATCGGGGTCGCCTCGAGTTCGTCCAGTCGCCTTCGCAGCAGGCGATAGCTCCCCGTCGCCGGGTCCGGCGATCGGTAGACGAGCTCCGAGCCGTCCGGGCTGACCGCGCTGGCTCGGGTGCCGGCGAACATCGCCGACTTCGAGAACTCCTGGCCCTCGGGAAGGTGGATGGCGACACGGGTGACAGGCGCTTCGCTGGCGTCACGACCCGAGGGAAGAAGCGCGACCGCCGTGGCGACGGCCGCGATGGCCCAGGGAATCGCCGCGATCCAGCGTCTCGAGGTGGCGGTCGGATTCGTGGCCTCCGTAACGTCGACCGGTGCCGTCTCGGCGGCGGTCACGTGCGCGAAGGCCACGTCGTCGAGGGCTTCGGAGAACGCGGCAGCCGTGGAGAACCGGTCCGCAGGCAGGCGTTCCAGCCCTCTGGCGATCGCCGAGCCGACATGCGGAGGCACCGTCTCCCGGAGGTCGGTGACGGCCCGAGGCTTCTCCGTCAGGATCTTCGCGAGCACGGCCTGGGCGCTCGAGCCGGTGTGCGGCGGGTCGCCGATGAGCATCTCGTAGAGGATGCAGGCGAGCGAGTACACGTCGCTCTGCGGCCCGGGGTCCCGGTCCGCGGCCGCCTGCTCGGGGCTCATGTAGTACGGCGTGCCGAGGCTCAGACCTGTCTCGGTCAGCCGCCCGCCCCCCGCGGCCGTCACCGCGAGCGCGATGCCGAAGTCCGCGACGAGAGGCTCCCCGTCGTGGAGCAGGACGTTCTCCGGCTTCACATCCCGGTGGATGACGCCATGGCGGTGCGCATAGTCGAGGGCGCTGGAGATCGACTTCGTCATCCGCACCGCCTCCTCGACCCCGAGCTGCTTGTCGCGGTCGATTCGCGCCCGGAGCGTCTCCCCCTCCACGTAAGGCATCACGTAGAACAGAAAGCCATCCGCCTCGCCCGAGTCGAATAGCGGGAGGATGTGCGGGTGCTGCAGGTTCGCGGTCGTCTTGATCTCGCCGAGGAAACGTTCCCCTCCGACGACCGCCGCCAACTCGGGCTTGAGGACCTTGAGCGCCACCTTCCGCTCATGCTTGAGGTCGTCGGCGAGATAGACGGTCGCCATCCCGCCCTCGCCGAGCTGGGATTCGACGCGATAACGCCCTTCCAGAGCGTCGTTCAGGCGCGTGAGGACGTCGGACATCGCGGGTCCGGGGGTTCGGGTGTGCCGGCAGCGTCCATTCGGCGGGTCGAGACCGTCAGCCTGCCGGATTCTAACATGGTCGGCAGGTCGGAACCGCGCGACCTCGACCGCACGCGTTGGTTGATCGCGAGCGGCCAGCGAACAAAGGTTGCGGTCTCCGGGAAGGGCACCCGGTCTACCCGAAGGAGGTCGTTATGAGGTTCGCCAGCCGCGCTGTTCTGTCCGCCGCCGCCATCGTCGCCGCGTGTGCCGCCTCGTTCGGGGCCGGCCTGCGGGCGCAGGGGCCGCAGGAATCCATCGAAGGGGCGCGGTTCCAGAGCGGTCCGGGGGGGCTGACACTCGACGTGTTGTTTCACGGCGAGGCGCGGGACGTCCCGGTGGATATCGGGATCCTGACCTTTCCGGAGGGCACGAACACCGGGGGCCACCAGCACCCGCAGACCGAGATCTTCTACGTCGTCGAGGGCCAGCTCGAGCACGTCGTGAACGGCGAGAGCACGTTTCTCGATCCGGGCGAGCTCGGCTTCGTGAGCCCTCCGGACTTCGTGAACCACGTCACCGCCGACGGAATCGGACCCACGCGCGCTTTAGTGATCTGGGCCCCGGCCGGGAACGCCGGCAGCATCGCGTCGCGGTGGGAGCGCGTGGGCGGAGAGCGCTGAGGGAGTCCGGTCGCGTCAGCGTCCCTCGAGCGCGATCCACGCGAGATCGAAGGCGATCTCCTCGGTATTCGTGTTCGACCAGTTGCTCGCGATCACGACGCCGATGTCGTCGTCCGGCATGAGGAGGATGTAGCTCCGGAACCCGGTGTCCCCGCCGCCGTGCATCACAACGCGATGACCTTCCTCCTCCAACAGGAACCAGCTGAGACCGACCGAAAGCCCGTCCTCTCGGCTGTCGGTCGTGGCCGTCCAGAGAAGGTCGTAGCTCTCCCGCCGGAGTATGCGCGTACCGTCGAGTTCTCCCCAGCCCAGATTGACGAGCATCCAGCGGGTCATCTGCGACACGCTCGAATTCAGGGTGGAGCTCGGGGCATGTCGCCGGTTGTAGGGGTAGACGTCGCTGACGCGCGCGGGCGAGCCGACATGCCCGCTGGTCCGCAGTTCTTCGTCGATCTCGGGGTGGATGAACGAGCTCTCGTCCATGCCGATCGGTGCGAGGATGTTCGCTCGCACGTACTCCTCGAAGCTCACGCCGGCCACCTTCGCGATCACATCGCCCAGCGCGTCGAACGCCTTGTTGCTGTAGCGAATCCCCTCGCCCGGCCCCCAGAGCATCCCGTCGACGGCCATCTCCCGGACGTAGCGCTCGGCGGCCCCCTCGTCGAACTGCGGCGAGCCCCACTCGTAGTCGGGCACATCCACCATCCCGGCGGTGTGATTGAGCATCTGCTGGATCGTGATCGACCGGTACCGCTCGTCCGCGAGGCGGAAGTACGGCAGATGATCGGTCACGCGGTCGTCGAGGCTCAGCTTTCCGGCTTCGACGAGCTGCACGATCGCGGTCGCCACGAACGGCTTCGAGACGGATGCGAAGTGGAAGACGTGGTTCGGGGTGAGCTCCTGATCGCCGCCGAGTCGTCGGACCCCGACCGCTCCCTCGTAGATGACCCGGCCGCCCCGCACGACCGCCGCCGTGAGCCCCGGGGTGCCGTTCTCCTCGGCGAACTCGGTGAGATAGGCGTCCATCCGGCTCGCGACATCCTGTCCAAAGGCCCCGCTCGGGCCGGCGACCGCGAGGACGCTGGCCAACAGTGCGGGCACGGGACGAAACAGCTTGAAAGGAACCACTGATCAACTCCCCTTCGGACGAGCGAGCGGCGCCACCGAGCTCCGGATCACGAGCCACTCGGCGATGATCAGGTTCGGCACCCAGCACATCCACGAGATCGCCGGATATGCCTCTTCGAAGGGGATACCGGCCATCTGGCTGAGCGGGAGTTGAAGCCTGAGGCTAACGGCCGCGAGACAGAGGGCGAAGCTCCGGATCATCCAGTCCCGATGAGATTCGAAGTCGCGAGCCCGCGCACGGGCCAGCGCGATCCCGGAGGTCCCGAGCCACAACACCGCGAGCATACCGAACCCGTAGTGCGCTGCGACGCCTCCATCCGAGAACGGCGCGAGCATCAACGCCGATACTCCGCTGATGAAGACGAAGATCATGTAGATCTTCCCGAGCAGGCGGTGGGTCTGAGGGCGGTTCCAGCGGATGCGGCTGCTGAACTGCAGGGCGCCGGCAACCATGGCGATCCCGCCCGCCGCCAGGTGGCCGAACGCCCGGAATGTCTTGTCCGCGAACAGGTCGTCAACGAATGGGCTTCGAAGCCCCGGCACGAACGCGCCGGCAAGCGCGTAGAGCGCGACCAGCGATCCGAGCAGGACCATGACGGACCAGCCGATCTTCTTCATCGCTGAGCCCGCCCGGTGGCGTGGGTCGAGGTCATGCGTCCTCGGAAGGCGGGAGTTGAGGATCGGCCGGCGGCTGCCGCAGTTCCCTCAGGAACGAGACTTCCTCTTCCAGCTGCTCGATGCGTGACGTCAGGAGCTGGGTGTCATCTGCCATCTCGAGCAGACGCTGATCGTCCACCTCGCCGGGTTCGAGGTCCTTCGTCTTCCGGGTTACCAGGGCTCTGAGGATAATCGTGCCCCAGACGCCTCCGAAGACCAGCGCGATCGCCACCCAAATCGTTATGAAGGGTTCCATGTGTTCAATCTGATCCGGAGGCCTGGGGGGCGCGACCCGGCGATCGGCGAAGACGGCGCTTTCGCAGACCGGTGTCGCCGAACGGGACGGTCTCCGACCGTGGGTCCAGAGCGAAGCCCACCCGCTCGTAGAACCCGGCCGCTGCCTCGTTCTCCACGGCCACCCAGAGCACGACCTCCTCGAAGTCGCGGTCCCCGAGATCGCCAAGCGAGTGTTCGACCAGCCGGCGTCCGTGCCCTCGACCGGTGTGCTCGGGAAGGAGATAGATCGCGAAGAGTTCTGCGCACCGTGGGGCCACGTCCTCGTCCCGCGCTGCCGCCGTATACGCGATTCCGCAGATCGCGCCGTCGTGTTCAGCCACCCAGCACCGTCCGTCGGGATCCGACAGCCGCTCCTCCCACAATCGCTCGCGCGCTTCGACGTTGTCCGACGAAAGCAGGTCGGGGGACAGCAGTCGGCGGTAGGCGTGTCGGCGGGATCGCACGTGCACTTCGGCGATCGCCCGGGCGTCGCTCGGGGTCGCCTGACGCACGTCGACTGGATCGCGCGGCATCATCGTCCCGCTAGGTCTGCCGGACCTTGTCGACGAACCGGTAGAGCGACCCCGAGTGGATCGCGCCCGGGGCGTCCCAGTTCACGCGGACGTCATCCCGATACGGCGATCATGTCGGCGTTCAGCATGTCCGGCGGGATCGAGGCGCCGCTGATGTTGACCTGCTCGAAGTAGTCGAGGAATCCCGCCTCCTTCGCCGCCGCCTCGAGCCGATCGCTGAAGGCCTTGTCCGGGACTCGCCAGGTGGCCGTGTAGCGATAGTCCATCCGCTCGGAGCCCGTGTTGTCGTTGATCGCGCAGGCGAGGATCTCGGCGCCCTGCCCGATCAGCTCCATGAGCAGCGGTCCGATCTTCTCCTCGAAGTACCGGGCCCGCTCCTCCTGCGGGAGTGCGATCCATGCGGGGCGCGGTCGCCAGATCTCGGTCAGGATGTATCCGCCATCGCTCATGTCGTTCCTCGCTGTAGGAAGGTGAATGGTTCGTTCGGGACTCAGCGGTCGTCGTCGCTCATGATCCCGGCAGGATGTATATCCGTGCACGATGTCTGTCCACTCGAACGCGACTCACATTGCATGGACTCTCCTGTCATCCGGTTCGGGTACCGGTCAGCATGGAGAATACCTACGTGCGGAGCACGGGCGCGCCGCCGTTCGAGCATCCGGTCTTCAGGACCCGGCGAACGTCGCTCTCAGCGGCCTGGTGCGAGAGGCAACGGTCGGTTCTCGACCGCGGCTGTCAGATCGAGGCCATCGACCCGAGCCGTCCGCACGAACTCTTCCATAATCCCGTCCAGCCCACCGAAGTTGTTCGCCGAGTGCGCCCCCCCGGGGAACACGACGACACGGGCATTCGGCAGGTGCCGCGCGATCTCTTCCGCGAACGGCGGGGGTGTCGCCGGGTCGAACTCGCCGGCGACGATCAGGGTCGGAGTGTCTCCATCCATGAACCGGTGCACGTCGTCCGGCACGTCGGCCCGAGGCCATTCGCCCGCGGCCTCCATCATGCCTCGCGCGACGGCACCGCGGAGGAACCCGGCCTCCGCGTCCGCTTCGAGCATCTGCTCTGTCACCCGCGGGGCATCCTCGGAGGCAACGACCGACAGAGTCATGCCCCCGGCCAGGGCCGTCGCATAGCCCGCCTTCATCTGGGGCAGGGCAGTCTGGAGCGCAGAGAAGTCGCCACGTGACGCCAGGTCTATCACCGCGAGGGTCGTCGCCCCTCCGGAGGCGGGCATCATCAGATTCCGGAGGACATAACCGAATGCCGTGTCGTCGACCCGCACGTCCGTCTCGTCACCGGAGAAGGGATTGGCGACGGTGAGGGTCACGGGGTCCGCTCGGAGGTCCGTCATTAGCTCGTCGAACCGGCCCGCCAGATCCGGATACGCCCGCTCGCACGGCTCCTGGCTTCTGCAGAGATCGAACAGCGCATCGAGCGCGCGCTGGGACCCCGATGTGTAGGTGAGCGGGACGATCGCGGACGGCGGAACCGGCGCCTTGAGGATCAGCGCCCTCACGTGATCCGGGTACCGCACGGCGTAGATCTGGGCGACGCGGGTTCCGTAAGAAGTTCCGTAGATGTTCAGTGCTGCATACCCGAGTGCCACGCGGATCGCCTCGATGTCATCCACGATGTGCGAGCTCGTGTACATCGTGAGGTCCGCCCCGCTTTCGAGCCGCGCGAGCGCGCCCCGCGCCCACGACGCCGGCACGACCGTCGCGAGATCATCGAACAGCCGGTCCGCAGAGGGTTCCAGAGCGAGCTCGCCCGAGCCAGCCGTGCCCCGCGGCGCGAGCAACACGATGTCCCGCTCATCCCGCAGGGCATCGAATACCTCGGCGAAGTAGCTCCGCGGACCCGCGGACCGGGTGGCCGACTGGCCGGGCCCACCGGGCACGACGATGAGCGGGTCGGCGAGCGGCTCCGGGGCCCGCGCCTCGAGCACCATGACCTCGAGCGCGATCGACGCGGCGTCCGGCCGATCCGGGTTTTCGGGAACGGTGACGTGATGGCAGGTCACCCGACCGCCCACGTCGTGATCGGGGCAGGGGATCGTCCCTGTGGAGAGGGCCGGGGATCCGGGGGCTCGATCGGACGAGCACGCCAGACTTCCCAGAACGGCTGCCGCGACGATAACCATGCCTGCAGTTCGAAAGATCATGTGGTGACTCCGGGTTCATGCAATCCGACCACACCGAGGGCGGCCGCGGTCAGGTAGTCGATGAAGGCGTCACGAGACAGGCGGGGGTGACCGGGGACGGAATCCGGTTTCATGACCAGGGAGTCGCGGCATGCACCCATGACGACGGCGATCGCGGCGCGCGTCGCCTCTTCCGGATCGTCTGCCCGCATGAGGTCGCGGTCGAGCAGGAGAATGTGCGCGGCCGCGTCGTACAGACCCGCCAGTCGATCGGCGAACGCGCCCGAGGCGTCCTCGGGTGTGGACCAGTAGCGAAGCAGGAATGTGCGCAGAACGTGTCGTTCCTCGGCCATCAGATCCACGATCTCCGCGATCACGCCCCGGAATCGCTCGCGCGTTACCCGGTCGATCCAGCGGTCGAGGGCGAAGGCGTCCTCCAGCCGCGCCGTCCGTCGGTCCTCGTATCTCGAATGCAGGGCCTCGAGAAGGGCGTTTTTGCCCTCGAATCTGGCGTAGAAGCCACCCACCGAGACACCCGCCATACTCGCGATTCCCGCGACGGCGAGTTCGTCGAACGGGAGATCGGCGAGCAGAGTCTCGGTGGCCGCGAGGATGCGTTCTTCCGTTGCTCTGCTTCGTGCCTGCTGTGCTTTGAGCATAATAACCGAATACGAATTCGTATTCGTGTTGTCAACCCGGGGGGGCCTGGAGAGTCATTCTCGGAGCCCGGTCAGTTCGCGCCTCCACCCATCGGGCGAGTCGGCATTCTGACGTTGCAGAGACCGATACGGTCGGTCGGATGTACGAAGAAGTCCTCCGTCCGCGAGCGGACCGCCATGATCAGGTATCGGAACGAGTCGGAGTCCGTGCGGAGGAGTTCGATCTGCGCTCGTTCCGCGACCGGGACGTCCGAGCCCATCCGCGCGGAGGCGATCGGGACGCGCTCGCCGGGGGTTTCGTAGGTCCCGAGAGGTCCGGTCCCGCGAGGTAGCGACGAAAGGTGCTCCATCCCGCTCACGACCCGGCCCACCATGCTGAGATTGCGATCGAGGTGGCGGGGGGAGTGCCCCGTCACTGCGTAGAGACCCCCACCGTTCCCCGACCCCGGGTCGTTGCCCCGGGCGACGCCGACGACGCCGTAGCAGTGCGCCATCCACATCACCCCGGCCGACGGATCCCGCCCGACCGGAAAACCGTCCACGAACCCTGCCTCGGGGGCGTACACATCCCCATCGGGGACGGGCGTGAACCCGCCATTCATCGCTACCTCGAACTCGGCGGGGAGGGCCGTGGCGATCTCGGGCGCGAACTCCTCGCCCTCCATCAGCGGTCGCGGGCCCCACTGCGCCACGTAGTTGTCCTGCGAGCGCCCAACGGCCCCTTCGTCGAAGTACCCGCCGCGCACGAGCGCGCGGATGTTCTCGACGTGCCGGGGCGCGAACCGGGGCGCCAGTTCGAGGACGACCTGGCCGCCCGGAAGCTCCAGATAGACGGTGCTCTCCGGGTCGAGCGTCCGCCATTCGTCGTCCCGGATGGACTCCATCACCTCCGCCGCGCTGCGGGCGGGAGCGGTCGCCGCACTCTCGGTCGGAGTGGCCGGCGACGCGGTGTCGGGCCCCTCGTCGGCCGGAGTGCACGACGCGAACGCGAGGGCCAGCACAGGCACGAGCAGGCGACGGGCAGAGTCGACGTTGTCCATCAATCCTCCGGGGGTGTTGATCGACGCATGCGGCTGAACGGGAAGCCCTCGCATCCCTCGATCGGCGTTTCTCGGGAATCGTCAGCGTGCCGGCGAGCGAAAGGCCCGCGGGAGTGACGACGGTCACCTCCTCCGCCGTATACCGGCGCGCCGGGTGGCACGTCGTAATACCCCGACTCCGATCCGGAGCACACGGCTAGAGCGCAGGCAGCCAGGAAGAGAAGCCGCCCCCGCCGGTTCACAAGGCCTTCGCCGCCGCGGTGACGCCCTTCAGGAGCCGCCTGCTCACGAGACGAGCGCGACGCTCCATGCCGTGAAGTCTCGCCAGAACGGAATGCTTGGACTGACGGCCCACAGGAGTTGATTCACCGCCCAGAGGCCGCTGCTGACCAGGTAGGGCTGGAGGTTGGCTTCCTGCCGCCAGTCACGGTAGAGCAGCCAGAGGTTCGCGACGAGAATGAGGGCCATCAGCTGCGGAAAGTCCGGGACCCAGCCGGTCAACGGCTCGACGTAGTTGCCGAGCGCTCGCCCGAGACCCGGAATCAAAAACACGAACGCCGTCGCGGCCATGTACCGGGCGTGAAGCTGCATCTGTTTCCGGTGTACCATGGCCATGATAAACAGGACGGCGAACGCGATCGGAAGGAACCACCCGAACCAGTAGATGCTGATCAGGCCGTCGGCGAAGGGCGCTTCAAGTCCCTCCAGGAAGTGCAGGTTCACCCAGATCCCGGAAACCACGATGGCGGGCGCGACGAAGAACGCGGTCCGCCCCAGCGTCCGATGGCGCGTGATGTTCCTCACGCGCATCAGCCATGACTGGGTGATGAGGAGCGCCACCCAGATCAGCATCGACGCCGCATGAAGGTGATGGGTGATGTGCAGGTCGTCCGACCCGAGCTGCGAGAGGTAGCTCTTCCAGAACCCGAGGATCGAGACGACGAGGAGCGCGATGAACCAGTAGAATGCGTTCCGGAACAGGGGCATGGGTCAGACCCAGCCCGCCTGTGCGAGGGTGTGGCCGTCGTTCCAGATCTTCGTCATGTGCCGGATCCGATCGCCGTCGAACTCCATGGCGTAGACGTAGTCCGCCGAGACACTCTTTCCCGTCGCCGGGACCGGACCGCCCTCGCCCGTGTGCGTGCCGCTGAAGACGGCGAAGGCCAGCGCGCTGTTCCGGTCATGATCAACGGCGAAGGAGCGAAGCTCGTAGCTGCCGTTCGGTATCGGCGTGAAGAGTCCCTTCATCCACTCCGTGTACCCCTCGAGCGTATCGACCCCCTCCAGCGCGCCCGCCTGGGCAGAAAACGTCGCGCCCTCGTGGCAGTACTCGCGGCACGCATCCCAGCCCTTTCCCGTCTCGCAGGCGTCGAAGAATCCGAGGGCATTCTCTGTCATCGAGCTCATGGTCTCTTCCTTTTCGAGGTGGTATCGCTACCCGGGTGCTCCCCGGCGAATGCGAACGTTAAACTGGTCCGGTGGACCGGGACACGCGACCCGACACCGTAACTTCCGGCAGAAGGGCGATCCGAAAGATGTCCGAGGCCGATCTATACGAACCGATCAAGCGGTTCCTGGAAGCACAGGGCTATGCCGTGAAGGGCGAGATCGGACACTGCGACATCGTCGCGGTGCGAGAAGGTGAAGACCCGGTCGTCGTCGAGCTCAAGGAACGGCTGACTCTCGCGTTGATCCTCCAGGGCGTGGACCGGCTCCGCGTGTCGGCCGATGTCTACATCGCGTTTCGTATCGGGAAGGGACACAGCGCGAGCTGGCGTACGAGAAGGAAGCAGGTGACGGGTCTTTTACGACGCCTCGGACTGGGTCTGCTCACGGTCTCCGCTCACGACAACGTCGTCGCGGTTCTGGACCCCACACCCTACCGGCCGCGACTGAATACGAGGAAGCAGGGACGCCTGTTGAAGGAGTTCGCCGAGCGCGTCGGCGACCCGGAGGCCGGTGGTTCATCGTCGCGGCAGCGCCTCACCGCCTATCGGCAGGATGCGCTCCGGTGCGCCCGCGAGCTGTCGGACTCGGGCGTCCTGAAGCTCAGCGTCCTTCGCGAGCGAACCGGCGTCATCCGCGCGGGGCCGATCCTCCGGGACAATCACTACGGCTGGTTCGAGCGCGTGACTTTCGGCCATTACGAGCTGACGCCGAAGGGGAGAGATGAGCTCTCGACGTGGGCCGAGGCGCTCACGTCCCTCGAACCGAAGCCTCCGTCGTAAGCCCGGTAGACCTCAGAGCTCTTCGAGGAACCGTCGGATCCTCCCCTTCGTGAGGTAGAACCCGGCGATCCGGCTGTCGCCGGATACCATCGTGGGAATCCCGCGCACACCCGCGCTCCGGGCGGCGCCCCGGTTCGTCAGAAACTCGACCTTTTCTACCTCGATGTCGGGGAACTCCGGCAGGAGTTGGGAGAGCGACAGCTTCGCCATCTGACAGCGCGGGCAGACCATCGAGTGGTAGAAGGTCACGTTCTTCGACATGATCCGCCTCCGGCATCGCAGTGATCGGGCCGCCGTCGTTGACTGGCAGGCGAGCCTGCGGACATCAAGATGGAGCGTCCGCGAAGGACGCGACAGTGGAACAGGGAGGCAGGCGCGCCGGTCAGCGGTCCCTCGCCCCCCGCACCATCTCCAGTGTCTCCGAGTTTTCTTCCGCGAGCCGCTCGAGGTTCCGCGCGTATACTTCGGCCAGGCCGGAGGCCGACTTCAGCCCTGAAATGACTTCGGGGTCTCGCCTGAGGCCCTCGAAGTCGATCGACGGATACGACGAGAGCCCCTCGGTCGTCACCAGCTGATTCAGGAACCCGCCGGGAAAATACGCGCTCAGGACCGGGCGATACTGATACCAGAGCAGCTCTTTCCGACTGTCATCCATCTCGAAGAGGAGCAGAAGCGCGGGATGCCTGTGGTACGCACCCAGTCGCTGCCGAAGCTCCGCGTCCCGGAGGAGGCCGAGATTCCCGGTCGCGACGAGGTCGGCCCAGGTAGCGGTCTCGAAGACGAAAAAGTTCACGAATCCGGCGAAGTGATAGTCGGTCAGGACCGCCGACGTATCCGTCGTCACCGCCCAGCCCTGTTCCGAGAATCGCAGCGCCGCGTCCGCGCGCGTCCTGGTCCGTAGCTCGGCGGCGTGACGATTGGCGATTCGGGTCGAGTCGGCCACGAGGTCGGCCACGAGCCGCTCGAGGTACTCCTGCTCATCGGCGACCGCGATGCGGTCCTCGCGCCAGCCCTCGATCCACAGAGCGATGAGGACACCGATCACGATGACGATGAGTTCGGCGGCGCCACGAACGAAGATCTTGTCTTTCAAGGCGGCTCGTCCCATCCCCTGAGGCTTGAGTCGGCTGGCGGATGACACTGACGCCTCGGTCGAAGAAGCGTCAGTGCCGGACCCACCGAACCGGGCGACCTAGTCGCCGCCGCCGGGTCGCCGCAGGGTCGCCGTCGCTCCGCCCATGGGCCCGCCCTCGCCGAACGCGAGCACCAGAGCGCCGTCTTCCATGCGAAACGTGATCGTCTGCGCGTTGCCCTCACCGCCGGTGGGGGCGAACCCGGCCATGTAGGACGGGGACTTTGCGACGAAAGCCTCGTAGGTGATCGTATTGCCCTCGACCATGTATCGGCCCGAGTTGGCCACGAACGGGCCATACGCGGCCGCGAGATCCGCGTCTGACGGGTTGGCCGGGACCGGATCGCGGCCCTCGCCAATCACGAACATGATGCTGTAGTGACCGGATTCGCTGAAGATGAACAGGCCGCGCTGTGGGACGGGGCCTTCCTGCCCGGAGGGGGCCTCCCATTCTGCGATGACCCATCCACCGTGGATGTCCGATGCGGATTGAGCCGCGACGGCAGCCGGGAGCACTGCGAGGGCGAGGCTCAGCGCGAGCGTTCTGCCGATGAGTCGAAAACTGGTCTTCATGGAAGGTCCTTTCGGGTAGGGTGCGAAAAGCCCGTGCCCACCGAACATGCCCGTCCATTCCGGAACGGGCCATGGCTCCGTCGGGCGGCGTACCACGGAACACGCGCTAGCGCGGGTGGGTGGCTCACCCCTCGCCCGAGTCGATTCGAGCCAGTAGCCGCTCGACCGCGGTATCGAGCTGCGCATCGCGCCCCGTATACCACTCGCCGGCGGGGCGCTCCACCTCGATATCAACGGGTCGCGGGTTGAGCTCCATGTTCTCGCCGTCCGCTCCGCGCACCTCGATGAACGGCATCCTGATGACCGTCCCATCGAAGAGCGAGACGCCGCTCGTATAGATGATCCAGCCCGCCGTCGGCTCGCCCACGACCTCGCCGATCTCCATGGCGCGCCACCCCTCGGTGAAGTCCTCGCCGTCCGAGAGCGTGTTCTGGTTCGTCACCAGGATCACCGGGTTCAGATAGGCGCGCTGCCCGAGCTGGTGTCGCGATGACGCGTGTACTCCGCCGCGGGGTCGCATGGTCATGAACGAGCGGCGCGTGAAGATGTCGAGCGCGTAGTTGTTCACGAACCCGCCGTTGTTGTTTCGGACATCGACGACGATCCCATCGCGATTCCGGTTCTCCTGATCGAGATCGAGATAGAGCTGCTGCAGCGTGCCGCCGCCCATGTCCGGAATGTGGACGTAGCCTAGCCGGCCGCCGGATGCGTCGGCCACGTATTCCCGTCGACTCTCGACCCAGCTCCGGTACACGAGGTTCTTCTCGGCGCCGAGCGAGACCGGGGACAGAGCGACCGTGCTCGTCGCGCCGCCGGATGACACGACGACCTCGACGCGATCTCCGATCGTCCCGCGGAGGATGCGGTTCAGGTTCGTGCTTCCGTCGATCGTGACTCCGGCCACCGAAAGGATGCGATCTCCCATGGCGATCTCGCCGGACACGTGCGCGGGTCCGAGGTCGATCACCTCGGAGACGATCAGTTCCCCGGCCGCCTCGTACGCCTCGCGGTCGAACCGGAGCCCGAGGCGCCCCACCTGTGTCGTGCTCGGCGATTCGGATCCGCTCACTCCGAGATGCGATCCGTTGAGCTCTCCCGTCATGAGCAGCAGGGCCCGCCGCATCTCCTGGCGGTTCACGGTGCCGGCCACCACGGGTGCCCAGGCACTGCGGATGCCGTCCCAGTCCGCGCCGTGGTGGTTGGGATCGTAGAACCCGTCGTTCAGCGCCGACCAGTTCGCCAGGAATACGTCGTCCTTCTCGGCGTGGAAGTCGACGTCGAGCTCGGCCGCGAGGGACACGGTCCGTCCGCCGTTGCCGTCCACCCCGATCGATCTCACCGATCCGCCCTGCATATACCAGACGCGACCCGGGGCGCTGGCGAACTCGATCCCTCCCTTGAATCCCGGGCCACTCGTCACGGGGCGGACCCCGTTGGGGCCGGTCGAAAGCGGGTCGAGGTTGAAGGAGTAGATGTTCTGCTGGCCCGCGGCGGACCCCGTCACGATCAGCTTCTCGCCGTCGGGCGTGACGGTCATCTCCTGGACGCTGAACGGGATCGGCATCACCTGATAGCGACGTCGGATCTCGTCGAACTCGATCTCGACCGGATCCTCGTCATCCGCCTCGTCCTCTTCGTTTTCGCTGCTCGAGTCTTCCTGCTCGTCCCCCGACGGCTCCTCCACCTCGAAGAGCTCGGAGAGCGCGTCCTCCCGGAAGACAGGTGTGCGCGGGACGAGGTCGATCCGGATCACACGGGTGTCCTCGGTGCGCTGGTTTGTCGTGTAGAAGATCGATTTGCCATCCGGCTGCCAGGCGATCGCACCGCCGAACGTGTTCGGCAGGAACGAGACCGGTCGCGCCTCCGCGCTCCCGTCGGCCGGCACCACGTGCACGTTCCAGAACTCGCCGTTCGCGCTCGCCATGTAGGCGATCCAGCGTCCGTCCGGCGACCACACGGGCGAGCCGAAGACGCTCCGGCTACCGAATCCGATCAGTCCCGTCGCCACGACGGCGTCGGCCCCTGACTCGACGTCGAGCACCCGGAGCTCTGCGCCGTTTCGGATGTAGGCGACCCGAAGGTCGTCAGGCGCCCAGGCGGGCGCGGCGTCCAGGTCGTCCCCGGTCGTCAGTGCCCGCTCGGTCCCGTTGCCGAAGTCGTACAGGTAGAGGTCGGCGGAGCCATTCCGGGCCGACGTGTACACGATGTGTCTGGAGTCGTGCGCCCAGCTGACCGAACCCTCCGGTGCCGGCGTGTTCGTGACCCGCGTGGTCAGCGACCCCGCCTCCCCCTCCTCCGCCGCGCCGGCGAACAGTTCGCCGCGGGCGACGACGACGAGCTTCTCGCCATCGGGCGAGATCGTGAACCCGCTGAACGACGTAATCCTCTCCGACTCGACCCGCGGTCCCTGAACCGCGCCGACCGGCCGAATGTCCACCGGAGTCGTCTGACCCGACCCCAGGTCGTGCGTCCAGATGCGGAAATCGCGCTCGAACGCGACGGTTCCGTCCGACGCGATGCTGGGCCAGAGGGCGCGGCCGTCCGAGAAGTCGGTCAGCTGCGTGGGAGACCCACCCGTCTGCGAAACGCGCCACAGGTTCTCGCTGCCGGATCGGTCGGAGACGAACACGATGTCTCCGTCCGGCGCCCACATCGGCCACTGGTTCTTGCCCCCGGTCGTGACCGCCGAATACGTGGGGGTAGCTCCACGCGGATCTGCGATCCAGATCTCGGCCTCGTCCATGTGCGAGTGCCCGTTCCGCCACCACTGGCTCCAGGCGGTCCGCCCGCGCGTCGCGATCGCCACTCGCCCGTCCTGGTGCGGGGCGGCCCAGAACTCGTCCGCATACCTGTCGGCGAGCACGGGCATCGGGGTCCCCCCGGTCACCCGCACGCGGAAGACGTCGGCCATCCCGGACACGTCGTGCGATACCGAGGAGAACCACACCCATTCGGAATCCGCAGACCACCCGTCGAGCAGCGTCGACGTGGACATGAAGGTCAACTGCCGCGTCTCACCGGATTCGAGGTCGTGCACGTAGATGTGGCTCGTGCCGTCGCGGTACGACTCGAACGCCAGGTAGCGACCGTCCGGCGAGTAGAGTGGCCGCGATTCCTCTTCCTCGTGTGCGATCAGGACTCGCGCATCGCCGCCGTCGGCCGGGACGGTCCAGATGTCGCCGCCGTGAACGAACGCGATCTCGGATCCGTCGGGAGAGATGCCCGGCTCATAGAAGGATGAGCGTGCGTCCTGGGCCTCAGCGGAGGACCCGAGCCACGCGCCCGCGAACGTGACCAGGGTGATCGTCTTCAGTGTTCGAACCGCGGATCTGTAACCCGTCATACTCATCGCTCGAGCCTTCGCAGTGTGGTCATGTGTGGAGACGGCCTCTTCACGGGCGAATCAAAGATGGTGGGGCTCGGGGGGCCGACCCGCCAGCGGGTTCAATCCTCGAGGACCAACCGCTCGTACCATCCTTCGACTAGCGCCCCATGGACCTTCATCCAGGCCTCGTAGACCGAGACGATGTAGTCGCTCCGCCGGCAGGGCTTCGTCACGCCCCCGCCGGCGAAGAGATGTCGGATCGTGAGCGCACTCCCGAGCGCGGGCGGCTCCAGCTTCTCGAACACGTTGCGATCGCGCCCCGTGCGCAGGCGGACCCACTGCGCGTTGCCCACATCGACGCCTCGTGCGAGGACGCCGTGGAGCGTCATCAGGTGAATCGCGACCGACTGGATCGCCTGGGCCGACGCCTCCCCGTGGTGCTGCACCGCGTACGCGTCGAGGAAGATCGGCTCGAGAGAGTGTCCCGGTACCGAACTCGGCAAGGCCGCGTCCGTCGGCACTGTCGATCCGCCGAGAATGGCCTCGTCCGGCGGTAGTCGAACATTGGTCGTCGTGAACAGCGCCCAGCACCCGGTCGAGGCGCCCATGTACCGGTGGGTAGGTCCAACGACCTCGGAGAAGCAGGCGCCACAACCGGGGCAGGGCTCGGTCACGCGCGGCCCTTCATGCGGAATACGAGAGCCGGAGCAACCAGCACCCAGCCGAGGAAGAGCAGCCAGAGGCGGCCGGCGAAGAGGTGGTAATCGGCGAACAACCGGCTCCAGGAGTGCCCCGCCACGAAGTGCCCGAAGCCGAATTCGAACGCGACGGTGAGCGCGAGCCAGAGCATCCCCACCTGCCACGCGGACCGCGCCGACTCGATCTTCAGGCGGCCGAGCACGCACCAGAGATAGGCGAAGTAGATCGCGCCGCCCGTCAACGTCGAGACCTGGTGCGCCTGCAGGTCCGGCATTCGAGGCCCGTACACGGACTCCCGGATGACGCCGTTCAGGATCATCAGAAAGACCAGCGGGACCCAGGCCAGCGTCCAGCGCATGGGCTTCAGCCCGCAGGCATGGTACGGGTGAGAACGCTCAGCGTCACCGCGAAGTTGGCGCTCCCGTGAAGCAGCCACGGCCCTACGATGGACCCGGACGCGATCCTCAGCCATCCCGTGTACAGGGCCCCGCCGAAGATCAGGATCAGGAGCGGCCAGTGCTCCGGCATGATCGCGAGGAGGAGCAGGTGTGGCGCGAGGAAGATCGCCGCCTGGATCACGTTGGCCCAGAGCAGCGACATGCGCCGGCCGAGACTGCCCGCGATCATGCCGCGAAACAGAAACTCCTCGGCGAAGCCAGTCTGGACGAACGCATATAGGGCTGCGGTCCCGAGTGCGTCGAGGCCGAGTCCCGCGCCGGCGAAGCGAGCCTGTGCCGAACCCTCCCGGGTGATCGCCTCGAGGTCCGGTGGCAGGAGCACGACCCCGGCCGCGATGACGGCGACTCCCGCCAACGCGTACTTCAGGTGTCCGGGCTCGCCCCGCTGCAGCCCGGAGCGTTGCAGTACGCCGGCCAGCGTTCGGCCATGCCGCCACCGGTGGTACCCGTAGTACACCAGCAGCGGAAGCCCGACGAGGATGACGAGGTTGGCCAGGGTATCGACGGCGCGCTGGGTAAGCATGAGATCAATCTGATGAAGGGGCAGAAACCACGCGACCGCCACAACCGCGCAGGGCGGTGCCATCGGATGCCCCTCCGCGGTCGACGCGTTTCCCGGCGCTGGAGTATTCACTAGGCTCCCACCGGCCCCAGGGAGGTGATACATGGATTGGAACGCCATCGGCGCGGTCGGGGAGATCCTCGGCGCGATCGCCGTCGTTGCAACGCTCTTCTACCTGACCAAGCAGATCCACCAGAGCACCAAAGTGGCGCGAGCCAACCTGTCAAAGGACCTCTTTCTCACCTCCAGGGAAGCCATCTGGGATCTGGCCGCGAATCCCGAGCTGACCGAGATCTTCGCTGAAATCAGGGGTTACGAGGACCTCGACGAGACGCGACGCACGATGTTCTTCCAGTCGTTCTTCCGGCTCTACGAGGTCGTGTTCACGCTCCACCGCGAAGGGCTCGTCGATGACGGGATCTACGAATCGTACCTGACGATGATCCGGGTATTCGCCGCCTCGAAGCACTTCGACGCGTACTGGAGCGTGACGCGCCGGCAGTTCCACTCGGAGTTCCGCGCGTACGTCGACGAGCAGCGGGCGATGATCGGTTCCGAGCCGATCGAGACGGGCGGCGTCCCGGAGTCACTTCCCGCGGAAGGTGACTGACATGCCGATGTCGCGCGCAACGAGTACGCCCTAACTCCCGTATCGGTATCCAGACAGCGCTCGAAGCTCCTCACACACACGGAAGCCTCCGCCATGAAACGCTCCACCGCTCCCTCGCTGCTGTTCGGACTGGTTGCACTCGTCGCCGCCTCCGGGTGCGGTCCGGGTGAGTCCGCGGCTCCCGACTCCGCGGCGATCCAGGCCGAGACCGATCGGATCAACGAGTGGTTCGAGGCGAAGTTCGAGGAGCAGCTCGCGTTCAGTCCGCTGCGGCAGACCTATCTCGGCCGCGCGACGGACCAGATCGACGACTTCTCGATCGAGGCGTTCGACGAGCAGCTCGATTGGCAGCGGGCCAGCGTCGCCGAAATGAAGGAGAGCTTCGACTACGACCTGCTGACCGAGGAAGCCCGGACGTCGTTCGACGTATGGGAATACCAGTTGCAGCAGGCCGAGGCGGCGCTTCCGTATCGGTTCCACGGGTACGTGTTCGATCAGTTCTCGGCGGTCCACGCGATGTTCCCGTCGATGCTGATCACGTTCCACACGGTGGATGGGTCGGAGGCGATGGAGGCCTACATCACGCGGATCGGCGAGTCCGGACGTGCGATCCGACAGTTGACCGAGCTGTCCCAGATGGCGGCCGAACGCGGCATTCGCCCACCGAGCTTCTCGTATCCGTTCGTGATCGAGGAGGCCGGCAAGATCATCAGCGGGGCACCTCTCGATGACAGTTCCGCGGACAATCCGGTGTGGGCCGACGTGAAGATGGAGATCCAGGGGCTCCTGGAGCGCGGCGAGATCGATGAGGCCGGCGCCGCCGACTTCACCGAAGCGGCGCGGGCGGCGCTGACGGGCCCGTTCCGTGAGGCGTACGAGGAGCTGATCGCGTGGCAGCAGGCCGACCGGTCGAACGTGCCGGACGAGGCCCGGGGCGTGGGCGCCCTGCCGGACGGGGCGAGCTACTACAACGAGCGTCTCGCGAACTGGACCACCACGGAACTGACGGCTGAGCAGATCCACGAGACCGGGCTCGCCGAAGTGGCCCGCCTCCGGGATGAGATGACCGCGATCAAGGACCAGGTCGGATTCGAGGGCGACCTGAGGGAGTTCATCACCGCGTTGCGGGAGGACACGGACAACCCGCGCCATTACTACCCCGACACTGATGAGGGTCGCCAGGCGTACATCGACGACGCCAAGGCCGCGATCGACCGGATCGAAGGGGAGCTCTCGAACTTCTTCGGGATCCTCCCGAAGGCGGGTCTCGAGGTCCGCCGGGTGGAGGCGTTCAGGGAGCAGCCCGGCGCGGCGCAGCACTACATGCCCGGAACCCCGGACGGCTCGCGGCCCGGCATTTACTACGCGCACCTCTCCGACATGAAGGCGATGCCGAAGCGAGACCTCGAGGTGATCGCCTATCACGAGGGGCTTCCCGGTCACCACATGCAGATTTCGATCGCACAGGAGCTCACCGAGGTGCCGACGTTCCGGACGCAGGCCGGGTTCGGGGCGTACATCGAGGGCTGGGGACTCTACACGGAGTGGCTCGCCACCGAAGTGCCCGGCACTTACGAGGATCCCTATTCGGAGTTCGGCCGGCTCGGAAGCGAGATCTGGCGCGCGGTCCGGCTCGTGGTCGACACGGGCGTGCACTCGAAGGGATGGACGGAGGAGCAGGCCGTCGAGTACATGCTCGCCAACACGTCCGCGACCGAGACGTCGGCTCGCTCAGAGATCCGTCGCTACCTGGTCGCCCCCGGACAGGCCACGAGCTACAAGGTCGGGATGCTCAGGATCCAGGAGCTTCGCCGGAAGGCCGAGGAGGCGCTCGGCGATCGGTTCGACATTCGGGCATTCCACGACACCGTGCTGGGCGGAGGCGCGCTGCCGCTCGCGATTCTCGAGCGGAAGGTCGACCGCTGGATCGAGTCGGTGAACGAGTCCACGTGACCCGATCCGGCTCTCCCGGCTGAGTCAGGGCGCGTCCGGGAGGGCCTTCGAAAGGACGCGGCGCAGGGTTGTTACGTTCCGCATCGTCATGGGGGTGGTTCGGGTCGCACGCTCGAGCGTTGCGCCGAAGGCTCCGTCTTCAGAGGCCTCCCCCGTTCATTCTGGCGATCTCCTGATCGAGGATCTCGAGAAGGCCCTCGCGGTCATAGGTGTACGTCTGATCCTGATTCAGCTCGAGCATCCGCCGCAGGAGAGCGCGCATCGTAGCATCCGCCCGTCCGGGGTCGCCCACGATCATGTAGCGCCGTTGAGGGTCGTCATCGAACAGCGCGTGCTCCACCACCGCGACGACCATCTCCGGGCCGGGCACTCCCGTGATCTCGCCACCCCCGGCCGCCCAGTTCCGCTCCCACTCTTCCCGGTAGAGCGAGTTCTCGGTGTCCAGGCCCTGAGCCTCGAGCCGTTCGAAGATGTTCCGGCCGATGTCCGACCTGAATCCGCCGGGGTCGATGATGCTCACGCTCACATCGAACTTCGCGAGCTCCACGGCTAGAGCGTCCGTGTAGGCCTCCAGAGCGTGTTTGCTCATGCTGTAGGGGCCGTAGAAGGTCCGCGTCTGGACCCCCGCGATCGACCCGATGTTCACGACCCGGCCCTTCGACTCGATCAGAAGCGGCGCGAACGCCTTCGTGATCCGGTAGGGACCGTAGACGTTCACGTCGAGGATGAACTCGAGGTCCTCCTCTTCGAGTTCGATCAACGGGGCCATCAGGCCAACTCCGGCGTTGTTCACCACCGCGTACAGACCGCGTCCGCCGTCGATCACTGTCTGGACCGCCGCATCGATCTCGCTCTGGATCGTGACGTCGAGGCGAACCGCCTGGATGTTCTCGATCGCGTCGAGCGCTTCCAGGTCCTCGGCCTTCCGCGCGCCGGCGTACACGAAGTAGCCCTGTGAAGCGAGCGTCTCCGCCGTTGCCCGGCCGAGGCCGCTGCTGGCCCCCGTGACGAGGACGGCCTGTCCGGATGCCTGTGCGGCGGCCGGCAGACTGCCATGCGAGAGGAACGCGATGAGCCCGACGATCATGGCCCGCAGGTAGAGGCGAGCGCTGCGGGGGAGGGCGAGAGTTCTCATGAATCCTCTTCCGTGTCTGGTCGGGCCCGGGGTTCCTCCGTCGAGGTTGGCAAATCGAAGTGGGCCACGATCTGGTCCGCGACCTCGTGCGGCTCCAGGTGAGTGTTGTCGATTTTCAGATGTGCCTCGAACGGGAAGTCGCCGCTCGAGTTCAACTGGTACTTCTCCTCCGCGGCCAACAGCCGCTTCCGCGACGCGTCCACATCGCGCTTCGAGGGTTTCGCGTCCAGGCGAAGAGTCGTGTCGTTGCGGGCGATCCTGGTCGCGAGGTGTGCCTCCAGTTCAACGAAGACGGTCTGCCCGCCTCGAGCGTCGAAGATCTCCTTGACCTCCTCGATGGACTCGAGCTCGCTCGGCAGGTCGAAGGCCCACATGACGGTGAAGATCACGCCGGGCAGGTCGCTCGCTGCCACCTCACGAAACATCTGATGCCGGAAGTCTCCCACGAGACGATCGAAGGCCGGAGTTCCGAAATCGAAGACGGGGAGAACCGCCTCGATTGACAGATGATTGTGGAACAGTCGCAGCCCGGTCCTGGCACTCAACTCGAGGCCGACCGTCATCTTCCCGACCGCAGGCGGCCCGCAGATGATCACCAGCATGGGGGCGCGTTCCATGGTCATCTCGCCTCGCTCATCGATCGCCGGCTCACACCAGATCCACGGCGCCCGGACGGGACGAAACGAACAGCACCGCGAACACGATGAGTCCGAGCGCCAGCACCGTAGCGGCCCGCTGTAGAGGGCGATGCCGAACGCCGTACGTGACCCCGGAGCAAACCGCCAGCGCGAGGTTGACCCCGGTGGGCCCGCTAAACGGCACTACGCCCGCATACAGGTTGAGCCCGAACGCGACGAGACAGAACGCGCCGTACGCGGCCACCGCCCGGCGTCCGAAGCGATCGAAGTCGTCGAGCAGGTCCGCCGGGAGGCCGCGACGCTCCGAGGGGAGGATGAGTCCGCCCGCGAGAAACAGAAGGCACGCCGCGAGGATCACCATCCAGAAGTAGGCGCCGGTCAGCGGCCGGACCTGTTGCAGAAACATCACCCCGAACCAGAACTGGACCTGATCGATGAAGATCCCGAGGGTCCACGCCAGCGGCATCCAGTCGAGACGGATCGGCTCCCCCGAGCGCGCCAGCGCCACGATGCTCGTGAGGATGCCGGTGACGCCGAAACCGACGATGAACGACAGAATGATCGTGGTAAGCTCGAACTCGGACATGCGGGCCCCGTTCTAGCGCTCGGCCAGGATTCGGTCGAGTGACTCCGATGGCGATCAATGTGCTCCGGCTACGCGGGACACGCGACCTCGGGTCGTATCCCTGATCGGCGCTGCGCGCGGCCGGCCTCCGGGTCTACCTTGAGTTCCGTCGTCGCCGCCATCCGCGTTTGCCCGCCGTTTCCTCGAGAGACCTGTCATGCAACTCCTCCACACCGCGCCCATCCCCGGCGAAGCCGTCGAGCTTGGCCTCTACAAGGGAGGTGAGGATTACTACATCAAGTTCGTCGGCGGACCGGAACTGATGGGGACGCGGGCGCATGCTTCCGAGGACGCCCTCGGCTCGATCGCATGCCGGACTCTCCGCGGGAAGCCCGGCGTGCGCGTCCTCATTGGTGGGCTCGGGATGGGGTTCACGCTGGCGGCGAGCCTCAAGAAGCTGGACGACGACGCGGAGGTGATCGTCGCCGAGCTCGTGCCCGAGGTCGTGGAATGGAACCGCGGTGTTCTGGGCGAGTTCGCCGGCCGGCCGATGGACGACCCTCGCACCCGGGTCGAGACGGTCGATGTTTCGAAGCTCATCAGGAAAGACCGGCTGGGGTTCAACGCGATCATGCTCGACGTCGACAACGGGCCGGACGGGCTGACGCGAGATGCGAACGGGTGGCTCTATTCGAACGCGGGCCTGGCGAGGATGCTGAAGGCGCTCCGACCGGGTGGGGCGCTGGCGATCTGGTCCGAGGGGCCCGACCGCGCGTTCACGAAGCGGCTGCGAGCGGCCGGGTTCGACGTGGAGCAGATCACCGTTCGAGCGCACGCGGGGAAGGGGACGCGCCACGTGATCTGGATGGCGCGTGTCCCGCCCGGACGGGGTCGGTCCGGATCGAGGTCTTAGGCCTTCACCGGGCCAGACCCGAGCGAATCGCGAATCGCTTGTCGCCGAGTTCGCGGTACAGTAGCAGCAATATGCTACTTGAGGAGGCGTTGAGAATGGTCAGGAATGTTCGACTGCGACGAATGGGCGGTTCCGTCGGTGCCACGCTGCCGAAGGATCTGGCCGATCGATTCCACATGGAGGCGGGAGACGAGGTGATGGCGGTCGAGACGGCGCACGGCATCTTGCTGACCCCCTACGATGCGAGCGTGGAAGAAGCGCTAGCAATCGCCGCTCAGGTCCAGAAGGAGTACCGCGAGGCGCTTAGAGAACTCGCGAAGTGACGTCGCGGGAGCCCCGCTGGCTGCCCCGCCTCGTGGTCGAGGCGATCCACGTGGATCAGATACGGGAGCACGGAGGCCTGATCGGGCTACGGGACGAGAACGCTCCGGAGTCGGCACTGGCGCGACCACGCCAGAAGTGGACCTACGAGCCGCAATCGGACCTCCCGGCGCTGGCAGCGGCGTACGCATACGGACTCAGCTCGAATCACCCGTTTCGTGACGGAAACAAGAGGCTGAACTTCGTCGCCGCGGTGGTCTTTCTCCGACTCAACGGCGTCAGCTTCGACGCACCGCAGGACGAGGTAGTCGAGAAGAGCATGGCTCTGGCAGCCGGAGAGCTGAGTGAGCTCGACCTTGCAGACTGGATTCGGAGCCGGAGTCGACCGTCTGGCTAGAGGGCCCGGTCAGCCGGCGATCTCGTACTCGCTCTGCACGAGCCCGCTCGGGTAGTCCCGCGTCGCCACGTGAGTTAGAACGATGTCATCGTCGAGCAGACCGAAGAGCGGAATTCCCGAGCCGATCAGCACGGGGATGCGGGTGACGACCAGGCGCCGGATCAGACCCGCTCGCAGGAACTGCTGGATGACCTGCCCCCCGTCGACGTAGACATCCTCGAACCCGCGCTCCTCCAGGGCCGATGCGATCTCCGTGGCGTCCCCGGACAACCGCTCGATGACGGCGCCGGCCGGCGGTTCCCCGAGATCCCGCGAGCTGAGCACGAAGACCGGCTTGTCTCCGAAGAACCAGTCGCCGTCGTATCCCTGCACGAAGTCGTAGGTCTTTCGCCCCCACACGAGGGCGTCCACCGACGCGAGGAACTCGTCGAAGCCATGCGGCTCCGGGTCGTCGGGCAGGAAGTCGAGGGTGCCGTCTACACGGGCCATGTACCCGTCCAGACTGGTCCCCACGAAGACGGATCCCCTCATGCGCTGGCCTCCGCTAGTTGATGCCCGTGGTGATCAGCGACTGCAGGTCTTCGAAGTGCACGAGAAGACGCTTCGACTCGCTCAATGCGCTGCCGAGCCACGACGTCCGAAGGAGGATCGCGTTAGACAAGTTGAGGGACCGGGGGATCTCCAGCACAGAGCCCCGCGTGGGCACCGTCCGGTCCATCTGTCGTTCCAGTGCGAAGAACTCCATGTCGATGTGGTAAACCGGGGAAAGATCGACGTGCTGCGAAGCAGCCGGATAAACCTGGTCCGTCAGGATGGACTGAGCCTGCAACTCGTCCCCGAAACGAGAACGCCTGCGGCGTGCCGCGAACCGTGGACTCGGTGGGCTCGATCGTCCAGACGTTCCAGGGGCCGATCGAGAGCGATTCTGAGAGAGACTTCGCAGCAGCCTCGACGTCTCGAACGACGAAGCAGGTGTGATGAAGCGCGCCTGAATCTGCGACGCCCATTGTCACCTCGTGGGTTGCGGTCGGTGTCTAGGAACGTGGGAGCGTATCGTGCCCTGTGTCGGGGACTAGGGCCAGAGCCAGCCGAACACGCCACCCGTGAGCAGCGCGTAGATCAGGCCGTCCACGATCGACCGGATCGCGTTGGCCGGTCGTGCGCCCGCCCAGATCACGTCCTGCCAGATCGCGCCGGCGTAGGCCATGAACGCCGCCGTGCACACGACCTGGAACACGAGCATGTAATCGGCCCCGGCTCCCAGCGTGATTCCGCCGACATATCCCGCGAAGAGGCCCACGACGATGCAGTAGAGGAACCAGTTGAGGAGGTTCTTCCCCATGTTGATCTGACCCGCCGGATAGATGCGGATCGTTCCGGCCGGTCCCCTATTCCACTTCTCCGTGAGCTCGGGGGTGGGCTTCATCTCCGTCGGATCATCTGCACAGGGAAAGAGATACTCGCCGGTACCGGCTCCTGAGTTCCGAAGCGCCTCCACGATCGTGTCCTCATCCGGAAGCTTGGCGTAGTCGTTCTTGTGCCAGCGGACGACCATGTGGAGCACGGAGCTGGCGACGAAGACGATGACTGCGGAAACAAGGATCGGCAGCCACAGGCCCATGAGCGACACTTCCATCGTGACCTCCTCGGGGTGGCCGGCCCACGATCAGGCCGGGCAGGGGGTTCATGGCACCGTAGCCGACGACGCTCGTAACGCACAAGAGCGCCCGCCGCGCGACACCTTCGTCCCGACCGTCGGTGGGACGGCTTGTCGGGACCGGGCCGCCGGGACAGTCTCCTGGAGGGGCTCCACCATGATCACTGCAGACCGAGATGACTCATGCGGCACGAGACCGACGGCGACGATGCCCACACCAGGGATCTGTCCCGACGCACGTTCCTCAGCATCGCTGCGGCCGGCGCCATCGCGGCCGGGTGCGATCCGGTGAGCCTGGCGTCCGAGAGCCCGGCCGAAGGCCAGTCGGCCCCACGACTGCGCTGGGGAGTCGTCGGTACCGGTAACATCGCCAATTCGATGGCCGGTGTGATCCGGGCGTCGGAGGGCGCAGAGCTGTCGGCCGTGTCGAGCCGTCGGATGGAGACGGCTCGAGAATACGCCGACCGGCACGACGTGCCCCACGCCTTCGACTCCTGGGCGCAGATGCTGGTGTCGGAGGTGGTCGACGCGATCTACGTCGCCACGCCGACGAGCGCGCGTGAGGAGATTTGCCTCGCCGCCGCCGCCAATGGGAAGCACGTCCTGGGCGAGAAGCCATTCGCGAGCGCGCACTCCGTTAGCCGGATCGTAGAGGCCTGTCTTGAGAATGACGTGGCGTTCATGGATGGGACTCACTTCCCGCACCATCCTCGAACCGCCGACATCCAGACCCGTCGCGAGGAATTGGTCGGGACGACCTGGTCGGTCGGTTCGGTCTTCCAGTTCAACCTCGGAAACCGGTCCAACATCCGGTACAACCGCGACCTCGAGCCGATGGGCGCGATCGGCGACGCGGGCTGGTATAACATGCGGGCGGCCTACGAGTACCTGCCCGCCGGCGTCGAGCTCGAGGGCGCGAGCGCCTTCCTGCGACGCGACGAGGAGACGGGAGCGGTGATCGGCGGGAGCGGTGCGCTTCAATTCGCGGGCGGCGCGACGTCGACCTGGACGTGCGGCTTCGACTCGGGCGTGATGATCTCGGACGTCCGAATCGCCGGTACGGACGGCGTGATCTACATCGACGACTTCCTGTACCAGAACGCGGACGGTTCGGCGGACTTCACGCTCCGGAGAGGACGATCGTCCGACACGGTGCGCGTAGAGTCGACGAAGCCTGGGGCGGTGCTGATGTTCGAGGACATGGCGGCGGCCGCCGCTGATCCGACGCTACGCCGTCGCTGGATGACCGCGACGGAGCGCACCCAGACCCTGCTCGACGCTGTCTGGGAGGCCGGGCTGGAGAACGAGGGCGCCTGACGCTCCGCCGGCCGTTCATTCCGCCGAAGGCAACTCCTCGAAGATCTCGGCGAACCGGTCGCGGAACTCCTGCGGGATCTCGAGGGCCGTCATGGTCGCCGTGTCGACACATACCGTGACGAGTCGCGCGTCGACACAGGTGATGTCGTCCTTGCGGATCCGGTAGCGGAGCCCGAGCGAGCTCCGACCGACTTTGAAGCACGTGACGCGCACCCGGGGGCGGTCCCCGAACCGCAGCGGGTGGGCGAAGTCCACATTCGAATGGACGAGCGGAAAGCCGACGTGCTTCTCGAGCAGGAGGTGGTAATAGCGGGTGCCGACGTGCTCCTCCCAAACCTCCTCGAACACGTCGTGCAGGTAGTCGAAGATCCGCGGGAAGTACACGATCCCCGCAGGGTCGACGTGTCCGAAGCGGACTTGAAGAGTGGTCTCGAAAGCCGTCATCCCGCCCCCGTTTCGCCGCGTCTCGACGCATTCATGTTTGCCAGCGCCTCGGGCGAAAAGCCTCTGACGATGAGCCAGACCGCGAGAACCATCTCCTGAATCGCGATCGGTCCTGAGAAGACGATCTCCATCGCGATCGGCGACAGGCCGACCGAAGCGTCGAAGAGGGTGATCAGCGACCCCGAGATGAGAGCCACACCTCCAAGGAAGCCCCACGCCGAGATCCCCCTGGGTATCAATCGCGTAGCCCAGAGCACCGCGTTGAGGATCAGGGCGCTCAGCGGGAAGACGACGCCAACCGAAATCAGAAACGGCGGCTCGCTCACCAGCCGGACGGCCTCGCGCAGCTCGGGCCACGCGATGCCGCCACGGTCTCCGACGAGTGTCAGCGTGAACCCGGCGACCACGATTAGCAGAGCACTCTCGATCACCCGCAGAGATACGTAGCCCTGCGCGAGTGGGGTGCTGGCCCGCCGTAGCACCGGGTACAGGAATACCGAGATCATCGGAATGGCGAGGATTCCGACCAGCTCTACCAGGACGCCGAGGACGATCCGGGCCTCCTGGGCCGAGGTGAGCCCCGTCTCGGCAGGCGAACCGAGGATCGATCCGTAGATCGCCTGGCCACCGATATAGAGACTGGTCGCTGCGATGAAGAAGACGCCGACTGCGGTGGCGATGCGTCGGTCGTTCATCACGGTTCGAGCGCCTGATCGATCATCGCGAGGATCGCTTCCCCGGCGTCGAGACGCTTCCTGCTGTCCATGACGACGAGTCGCCCCAGATGAAAACGCTGTCCCACCAATGCCCGGCTCTCTTCGGAAACACGGAGCCGAGAGTCGAGTCGATCTCCGGTACGGGTGGCGAGCCCGGTGGTCCCGAGACCGCCCCACGCGTTGAGGAGGCGTCCGACGTCGAGTTCGCCGAGGAGCCCCGCAATCAACTGGCGGTGAACGAAGTCACGGACCAGGGCTTCGTCTTCGGCCGTGTCTTCGAGCGACGCTGGCCAGCCCGCGAGCGCCTTCTGGAGATCCCCGTCCCGGATGAGATCGATCCGCCCGGATGCCAGAAGCGTGTTCAGCGTACCCGTGGCGGGGTCGGCGGTCCGGAAGGAGACGAGCGCTCGGAGTAGCGAGTCAGGGACGACCAGGGTGGCACCATCACCCGCGCTTCCCATCAGCCCGACCAGCTCGCCCAGCTCGGACGCGTACCGTTCATGGACCTCATGAACGGATCGGAGGTCGCTGAGGTTCTCGGCGAACTCGGTCTGAAGAGCCTGAAGGACCAGCCCCTCCTCCTCGCGCTCCTGTACCCCTGCCCACCACGCCTCGATGCCGAAGGCCAGGAGAATCGAGCCGACGATGACCGCGCCCTCCACGAGAACGCGAAGCCATGGAATCCTCTGGGTCAGTTGGCACCTCCTGGAGGGTCGAAGATCGGAGCGGTCTCCTCATGCATCACCACAACGGCGTCGAAGAACAGAGACCAGTCGGCGGAGGTCGTCCGGCCGAACAGCCGGGAGGACACGATGCCGAGCTCGCGCAGGGCCTCCCGGCTCAGGTAGACCCGTGCATTGTCGGCGCTCGTTGCGATCGCCTCCAACGATCCGGGCGGCGCGTCGGGCAGGTCTCGGACGGGCCCGCCCGCCATGGACGAGTGCCCCCCGAATGCGCTGAAACCGATGGCGGCGAGGCGGTCGCCCATTGTCTCCGACAGCCGCGCACCGAGCGGCTTCGTGTCGCGTTCACCCTGTCGGAGAGTGGCGTGCACCGTCGCCGTCCAGACGATGATCCTGGTGTCTGCGGGCAGCCGGTCGGCGTGCCAGCGGAAGTTGCGGTGCATCGCCTCATCGCGATCGGGTCCGCCGTCCCGCTGCCGATCGTACAGGCTGGCCAGATTCACCGTCATGGCGACCTCCGCCGCGTCGAACCCCTCGCGGTCCACCCCCTCCGCCGCGGCGCGGGCACACTCCTGCAGCCGCATCATCTCCACGTCGTCGAACGGATGTGCGTCGTCGTAGCGCCAGAACAGGTTCCGCTCGATGGCTTCCCGACACTCGGATGACCGATCGGGCGTGACACCACGAGCGATCAGGTCCGGCAGGGTGGCTCGCGCGTGGTCGGAAGAGGCGCTGACCTGATCGTCCAGCCCGCCGAGAACCAGCCGACCGTCGACCGCCTGTTCGAACAGCCAGCTTCGCCAGGCGCTCAGGCCGCGGGTCAGCCAGAAGCCGCCGATCGCCCGATCGAGTCGTTCGGGCGTCGCCTCGCCCCGCACTACCGCCTGCTGGAAGCCGAGAAAGTCGTAGATCGGTGCCTCGAACAGGACCGCCTCGAAACCGCATTCCTCGACGAGGCGGCGGACGATGCCGGCCTTCGCTTGAAACCCCCGGGCCTCGCCATGGGTGGGGAGCTCGCCGAGGAGTACGACCTGTCGATCGCAGAAGGCCTCGACGACCCGGGCCTCCACCGCCTCCGAACCGGATCCCTGTCCACTCAGGTCCATCGGGGCGATCAGCAGGACAAGGAGTGCGGGCACCACGGGAGCGCGAGAGATCGGCCCCCTCACCCGAACGGCGCTCGCATCGCTCGCACGAAGTCCTCTCTCGCCTGGCCACCGTCGGCTTCGACGCTGAAGCTCGCGTCGTCGAAGGGACGCCCCAGCAGTGCGTCGGACATCGTTTGCGGTCATGGATTTCGAGTCCTCCGACGCGATCACCTCGCTGTTCGAGTCGGAGGAATACGCGGCGCTAATACCGGCCCGCGACCAAAGGTTCTCGAAGATGAACATACTGCTTACGCACGCGATGTAGAGCGACCGGGACGGCCCAATTGGCCCGCTTTCGGTCTAGTGACGCGGGACATACCGACCCTCGTCGCCGAACGGCTGGATGTCACGGTGGCTCAGCACCCCGCGAAGCCGGCCATCGTCCTCGCGCAGCAGCGTCATGCTGAAGCGGACGCGATAGCGCTCGGGCTCTCGCCCGCGGTGCTTGAAGTCCTCGGTGTGGAACCCCCAGGAGACGACCGCATGGTCGTAGACCGCCGTGTGAATCTCCTCCAGCTCGAGATTGTAGTACTCGAAGGAAGCGAAGAACGCCTGGAGCAGCGCCCGCGCGTAGGGTGCCTCGGGATCATCGACTCCACGGGGCGCGAGACTCCGGAAGCCGAAGCCGGCCGCCGAGCCCCCGCCACTCGTGATCGCGTCGACATCGGCCGCCGCCCACGCGGCGAGCGCCGCTCGATACGAGGCTTCGACCTCCGCCGCGACGGCGGCGTCCTGCGCCCGTACCCCTCCGGCCGACAAGAGCAGGGGCGCCACAAACACTAACACCATGCGGGAAAGACGATTCATGGGAATCCTCTGTGGTTAGGGGAACGAGCCGCCGCGTCTACTCTCGGTCCGAAACAGACCGCGACCCGAGCGACGCGAGTTCCGCGGCGATGCTGGCCTCCAACTCCTCGGCGGAGAGCACCAGACCGTCCAGCAGCTGCGCTACCAGATGCGCCCAGTACATGCTGTCCCGGAGGTAGCCTTCGAAGTTCGGCCGGCTCCGCATTCTGTCGAGCATCCGCTCGGCGTCGGCTCGGGTGGCCCCGATCTCGGGCGCCTCGCCCTGTACCTCGGCGTAGTCCGATGGAGCCTCCGCGCCGGAACCGGTCAGAAACTGCCGCATGAGCGCGGGGTCGAAGGTCCCGGCCCGGATCCTGAGCTCAGGGTCCAGAACGAACGCCAGCTCGCGGAAGTACGTCTCGACGACGCCTTCATCGCCCCACACCATCCACTGCTCTACCTGTAGCCCGATCTGATTGTAGTAGTCGGCGATCTCCCGCTTGAGCTGTTCGTTTCTCAGCAGCCGAAGGTCTCCGGTCGACTTGAGCTCATCGATCGTGAACTTCGAGATCGTGGGGGAGAACGTGACCCCGGCGAAATGCGCGTTCATGACCAGGGAGTCAGGGTCGGGCGTACGTGCGGGGTCCTGTAGCCAGGCGTCGACCTGTCGGGTGATCGCGAGACGGTTTCGTGCCTGATCGCTGCTGAATCGCAGCGACTCGATGTCCGCCTGGAGGTCCGTTCGAAGTCGCTCGAGGTAGCCGACCTCCGCGGCGGCTTCCTGCCGCTTCTGCATGGCCTGGTCTGCCCACAGGGCGATCAGCACCCCGAGCGAGACGATGACGAGCTCACCGAGTGCCAACTGCCAGCTTCCGAGGAAGCGGCCTACGAAGCCGTGGGGGCGCGGCCCTTCAGGCGTCACTCCGAACTCCCGGTCTAAGACGTCCGTATCGCGCCGACCTGACCCAGCAACGCCATCAGGTCGACATAGTTCCAGGTCTCGGCGAGCCTTCCGTCGACGACGCGGCTCATCTCCATGCCCGTGAAGCGCAGCGGGTTTCCGCTACCGGGAACGCCCATTACCACGCCCTGATGGGTTCCCGTGACCTCGTAGTGGAAGACGATGCGGTCGCCGTCGGTTCGCTGATCGATCAGCGTCCAGTGGAGGTCGGGGATTCCCAGGAACATGTCCGCTATCAGAGCCAGGAACGCCTCCCGTCCCTCGATCGGCCCCATGCGCGAGTGGTTGATGTAGTCGCTCGTAAGAATCTCGGGTGCGCGATCCAGGTCATGCGCGTTGAAGATCTCGAAGTAGAGGCGGGTGACCTCGGCTGCCTGTTCCGCGGTGAGGGGTTCGCTCATGGGACGCCGTCCGACAGAGATGGATACGGTGGGATGCTCGCGCGGTTGATCGTAGAAGCAGTGCCCGGACCACGCGAGCCCGGAGGGCGAGGAGAGCTTCGTCGCCCTTACACGCCGACGTCAACAGGTGTGGAGGGGAGTCTGCCCGCGATTAGCCGGTCAGGAAGAGGATCCCCCAGAGGACGAAGCCGACCGTCGAAAGCAAGAACAGGATCGGAAGCAGCGAGTGGACACGGTGATTGCTCGTCGCCAGGCCAACAGGGGGAATGACCATCCAGATGACATGCAATGCCCAATACGATCCCGGTATCGGTCTGAGTTCAGCCCTCGCCTTCAGTACCGTCTCCGGGATGTCGAGCAGGACTGCCGCGAGGAGGAGCCAGAAGAAGGCGCTTCGGTGCTGTATGAAGTGCGACTTGAGGTTGAGGCCCTCGGTAATCTGGTCGGGATAGAGGACGTCGGTCAGTAGATACAGCACGATTGCGTACAGGACGAGGAACAGGAACAGGAAGTAGTTCCACTCGGGAAGCTGGTTCCACGCGAACAGCGCCCACCAGATCGAAACCACGTAGAGCAGAACGTTCAGGGCCCAAAGGGAGTGGACCCAATGCCCCTCGATGCCGTCGCGATGGCGGATACTGCTGCCGACCGCCGACAGGAGCCTGGTTACGGCGAGGCCCATGATCACCGCGACGAAGACGCTCAGGTACTCAAAGGAGCTCATACCTGATCCAGCGCCTGATTGAAGCCCATCGGATCGATGTCGAGCTCGTCCGCGACCTCCCGGAGCTCGGCCACGGAGGTGCCGAGCGGGCGGGGTTGCACGAGCGCTGCCCGTTCGATGAAGTCCCGAACCTGGTCTTCGCTCAGCAGCATGTCGTCCGGCAGTCGATCGTCACCCACGGTAAGACCTCCAGCATGTGGCAGCGCGCGTCCTCACAGCCTACGCGAGCTACCGGCTCTGCGGGAGAGCATCACGCCACCAATCAACTGGGGGAGAGCATTCATAGGGCTGGATGATGAGCCAGCGGCACCCTGCAAATCTGTATACAGGTCGTAAGGCCACCCTTGACGGGTGGGACCCTCAGCACCCGGTACACGGAGAGCGCAGCAATGGAAGAGCAGAAGAAGCTGGTGATCGTGATCTCTCGCGGATTCGACGATGAACGGGCCTCCGTCGCGTGGAGTATCGCGAGCGGAGGGGTCAGCTCCGGCCTGGACGTGACGATCTTCCTGGTGAGTTCAGGAGTGGACTGGGCTCGAAAGGGAGCTGGACAGGGCGCGCATCTGAACCCGTTCGATCCGTCGATGAACGATATGATCCGGAAGGTCATGACGAGCGGCTGCAAGATCCTGGTGTGCCCGCCATGCTCCAAAGCCCGGGGCTTCTCTGAGGCGGACTACATGGAGGAGGTCATCATCACCGGCTCCGGAGCCATGCACGAGCTGATCAAGGAAGGGGCGGCGACCCTGAGCTTCTGATCGGCCGGCGCATCTGGGCGAAGGCCCGGTCGCGGCACTCTCGTGGCGAGGAGGAGCCGAAGGCCAATAGCTCCGGTCAAATGAGCGCGGCTCTCATCCGATGGTTCCGTAGTGGCTCCGGCGAATGCCAGATGGAATCGACGATTGGTCGTCCGCATTCCGACGGCGCAGAGCGCGATGTAACCGCGGACGAGATCGGATACTCGAGGCCCAGACTCGCGAAGTGCTCGGCGCCCTTCAGCCAGGTGTCCCAGAAGTCGATGACGAAGTACGCGGCGAGCAGTCCAAGGAACCATGCTCTCCGGGATATGAAGAAGTCCTCGTACCCTGAATAGTCATCGAGGTCCGAGGGGAAGAGCAGTGCGCGCATCAGGTAGATGATGACCGAGTAGAAGAAGACGAAGAGGTAGAGCTCGAACGTCCAGACCTGGACAGACGCCCCCAGCTTGAACTCCCACCACCACCAGAAGACCGCCTGGAAGAACATGAAGGCGACCCAGATCAGGTTTACGACGTAGGGTGGACAGCGCCCCGGGTGCGGAATGATGCTCACGACACCCTTGAGCAGATGCGCGATCCCGAGTCCGATCACGATGGACGTGAAAACCGATACGTATTCGAAGACGCCCATTAGCCTGCACCGTTAGGGGGCTTGCTCGCGCCGTCCGCGTCAGCGTACTCGGAGCCTCAGCTAACCCGTCTCCCGATGCGAGCTGCCGACTCGGATCCTGCTGCCCCAGCCCTGCGTCCGCCATGCGCGGCGCTTGCCAGCTGCCCTCGACGTGATTAGTGACGTTCGTTGACGCGAGGATGAACGCCTGCCGGGTCCGCGTTCTGGTTCACTGTGCTTCTGAGGTCAGCCCATGAGATTCCGGACGCTGGTTTCGAACGTCGCCGACGGTTGCAGAGGCGGTCTGATCTCTCTCTGCGTCGCAGGTGCGATCGTCGCGTGCGAAGACCCCGACCGGACCGAACTGCGACGGCAAACAGGTGTGGCCGCCGAAGCCGCGGTGGCGACCGATCCTGACCTCGATCTCGCCCACCGGGCCGTCTTCGACGTTCCGGTCATCGATCTGGCTCGGGAGTCGAGTCGTCAGACCATCGTCGACCGGGATCCGGATCAGTACCTCGGGCACCCTACCACGCAGCTGCTCGCGGATGGGACCCTCCTCGCGGTCTATCCGGAAGGTCATGGAAGTGGGCCCATCGTCTACAAACGGAGTATCGACGGCGGTCTGACCTGGACCGACCGCCTCCCCGTTCCGGAGAGCTGGGCGACGTCGCAGGAAGTGCCGACGTTGTATCGGATCAATAGGGAGTCGGGAGCGTCTCGCCTGATTCTCTTTTCGGGACTCTATCCCATTCGACGGGCGATCTCGGACGATGGAGGGGAGAGTTGGTCGGAGTTGGAGCCCATTGGAGACTTCGGCGGGATTGTTGCCATGGCGTCGCTTCACCAGCAGAAGACCGGAGATCTTCTGGCTTTCTTTCACGACGATGGACGCTTCCTGACGGGCTCGGGCGAGGGGGGCACGTTCCAGGTTCTCGTGACGCGGTCGACGGATGGCGGGCTCACGTGGACGGACCCCTCGACGGTGGTGGAGCACCCCGATGCCGACCTCTGCGAGCCCGGCCTGGTCGTGTCGCCCGACGGCAGCCGCCTCGCGCTGCTACTACGGGAGAACTCCAGGCGGCACGAGTCGTTCGTCGTGTTCTCGGACGACGACGGAGAAACCTGGTCGGCTCCGCGGGAGCTGCCGAAGACGCTCACCGGAGATCGGCATACGGCGCGGTACGCACCTGATGGGCGACTTCTGGTGACGTTTCGCGACATGGCCGCCCAGAGCCCCACGAGGGGCGACTGGGTCCTCTGGGTCGGATCGTGGGACGACGTTGTGGAGGGGAGGCCCGGTGAGTATCGGGTCAGGCTGATGGACAACACGAACGCCTGGGATGCGGCATATCCCGGGCTGGAGCTGCTCGGGGACGGTACGTTCGTGACGACGACGTACGGTCACTGGACCGAAGGCGAACCTCCGTACGTGGTCAGCGTTCGATTTCGGGTCGATGAGCTGGACGCACGGCTGCTCTCGGGAGGTCGAGAATGAACTGGGAAGCGATAGGGGCACTCGGAGAAGTCCTCGGCGCCGTGGCCGTCGTCGCGACGCTGCTCTACGTAGCCCGACAGCTCCGCGAGCAGGGCCGCGCGCTCACGACGAGCGTGAGGGACTCCGCCTTTCAACAGCTCGCGGAGTGGAACTACCAGGTCATGGCTGACCCCGAGCTCAGCCATCTATTCCAGCGCGGCGCCGCGACGGACGACTGGGACGAGTTCACACCCGAGGAGCGAAGCCGGCTGATTCACGTCTTCTACAGCTTCTCCAAGGTCTTCGAGAACGTGTACCTCCATGCGAAGGAGGGATCGACCCAGCAGGCGGTGTGGGACCAGAACTGCCAGGTCTTCCTGGCCTATGCTGCCAAGCCCGGGTTCAGACGCTATTGGACTCAGCGTGAGGGGACGCTGGACCCGCGGTTCGTCGACGTGCTCCGGACGATGGGGTCGCCGACGCTGAAGACGGGCCTCGAGATTTCCGAGGACATCTAGCAGGCTGTTAGGCGATTCTGCTGCGATCGTAGTGTCGGCGGCCACGCATCGCGATCGGGTGGTTTCGCCGCTGAGGCTGTAGACTCCTTTGGAGAACGGGCGGGCTCCACTCGGGAGACCGCGAGTCGAATCAAACGGAGGGACAGTGGGGCGACGCACGAACTACGGCTTCGAGAAGAAGCAGCGGGAGCTGAGGAAGAAGAAGAAGAAGGAGGAGAAGGCCGAACGCAAAAGGCTTGCAAAGGAAGAAGAACTGGCCCTGGAGGCCGGCGAAGCGGCGGATGAGAACGAAGAGAACGATGAGAACGCGGACGAATCGGGCCCGCAGGATCCATAGAGCCCTCAGCCCCCGGCCGGGCTGTCCGGGGGGCTCGTACCCCCGGAGGACGCGAATCCGAGTCGCTCGATAATCAGCTCCAACGTGGGCCGCGCCTTCAACGAGCACTCGAGGCCACGGGATCTGACCGGCCAAATTCGACACCTTCGTAGGCGGACGAGTTCTAACGGTTCTGAGGTATTGCCGTGGACATCGTAGACGGGGCGCGCGAAGCGCACGAGACCAGTACCTGGCCGTCGGCAATCAAACAACTGCGCATCCGGCCGATCATCGGAAGGGCGGGATTCAGAATCGCGCTCCCGCGCCCTCCGGCAAGCCACTGCGCGAGGCGGCCCTCAGGGCGTACTCCAGCACCGGGTCCCGCCCGGCCATGAAGTCCTCGAACGTCCACGCAACCTCCAGGTCGGGCGCAAGGGACCCGACAGCGATGTCCAGTTTCCCGCGTCCGCCTAGGTGACACCGGTCACGATCCGGACATCCGTCACCCAGGTCGTGCAACTCGAGCGACTGGCTAATGCGCCAACCGGACGCGGGGAGTACGAATGCGCCCTCCGATTCGGCGAAGAAGCGGCTCCGGTCGCCGACGTGCTCGCCAACCACGATTGTCCTCACGGGGTCCGCCGCTTTGGGGTAGAACGACGTGTAGATCCCGGCCGAGAACGTCGCGTTCGACGTCAGGACGTAGACGCGTCCGCTCTCGGGGACGAGCCCGGGGAGCTTCAGCGCGAGGTCCGCAGTGCGCGTGAGGTCGCCGCCCCCGTTGAACCGGTTGTCCAGGATGATCGCACCTGGCCGGTCCCGCCTCAGGTACTCTTCGACATCGCCCGCGAAGTCGCGGACGGAAATCCCGTTCTGGTCGATGTTAGAGCGGAGCTGGAGATACGCTACGCCGGCATCAGGCAGGTAGACGTAGCGGAAAGGTGAGCGCGCATCGCGAAGTGTCAGCAGCCGTTCGCCCGCGGGCTGCACGAAAGACCACTCGCCGCTCTCCCCGATCAACTCCGCATCGAGAAGCCGCACCCACGGCGCGGTGCGTACCGGGCTCTGTCCGGACACGTCCACGCCCAGGTCGACGACACGAGTGGTGCCGGATTGAAGCGTCACCGAGAGCCGCGCGCGTGCCGGGTCGGCCCCCAGCCCCGCAGCGTGCAGCAGGACGGGGGAGATCATCCAGGGCACCGTGAAGTACGACTTCAGGTGCCCCTCGTGGCCACCGTGGTACTCCGAGAAGACCTCCACAACGTCGTCGATCGCGACCCCACCGATCGAGTCGATCCGCGCGCCGACCAACTCCGCGTGCTCGGTCCGGGCACGAACGACGTACAGTCCGTCGCTGAACCAGTAAGTGCGGAGCGGGAGAATGCCCATGTCGTAGACCGGTGCAGCCCACACGTTCGAGTGTCCGTTGTCCGCCAACGCCACGACCGAGGCCACCTCCAGATATCGCTCCGCCTCGGTTCCCGGACCGGGGCCCGCGAGCAGCGCCTGGATGCGGGCGTTCGCGGCGGCGCCCATGTCACCCTCGAACGAGGCTTCGCTCGCGATCCACTGCGGGAGCGCCGCCAGATCCTCGTCACGCGCGCTCCCCTCCGAGCCCGTCGCCTGACCCTCCACGCACCCATACCCCGCCAGAGCGACGGCCGCGAGGGCCGTGAATATCGACCTCATGATGACATGCCCGGGAGCGCTCCAGCGGTCTTGCGCTGCCGTCACGGACCACGGGGCCAACCCGACGAACCGGAGCATGACCGGAATGGACTCGGGACTTCGTGTCTTGGACATGCGGCGACCTATTCGAGGTTTCTGGAGATCAAGAGGAGCACGTCCTGCACGTCTCGCTCGAGGGCCTGGCTGTCATCCAGGACGAACCTGCAGTCAGAGTCGTACGCCGTAACCATGTTCTGGAACTCTCGGTTACCGAGAAGGGCAGTCAGACCGGCGGGGTCAAAGGCGTCATCGACGGGTGCCTCGGTTCGCGCCCATGAGGGAGCCACCAGTCCGTTCGCGAAGAGCCAGGGTCTCCATTGATCCCTGACGACCTCGAAGATGAAGTCCTCCGACTCTCGATGGTCGGCCATCCTCTCGGGCCAACCCGCGAGGGCCGCTTGCAGCTCGGCGTCCTCGATGAGTGCGAGTCCCCCTCCCCCGATCAGACTATTCAACACGCCAACCGGCGCGTTCACGGTGCTGACCAGCGACATCCGGCGTAGAAGCTCCGCCAGGGAATCCGCGGGCTCCGCTCGAGGACTCGGGCCGAGAGACAGCCGCACCCGGGAGGTCGCGTCACAGCGCGTCTGATGAACTCCCCGCGCTCGATGGAGCTCGTCGAGACTCGTGACGAACTCCTGCTGGAGAGACAGCAAAGCATCCTGCTCCGCCTGGCGGTCCTGGAGTCCACTCCACCACGCCTCCATGGCCAGCGCCAAAAGGATGCTGGCGGTGATCACCGATGCTTCACCGGCCAGCCGCCAGCCCCAACCTTCGACTTTCTTCATATCAGTCAGACCTTCGGGTCAGGGGCTGCTCCAACGGTTCTGCCGGTTCTGCGGTCTTGCAGCGGACATCGTAGGTGGGGCGTACGGAGCGCGCGAGGCCGGGCCTGACTACCGACTTCCCGGCGGCGCGAGTGAGACATGCAGGTGGTCGGCCGTCCCCACATGCCGGAGCGTTCTGAACCCCATCACCCTGAAGTACGCCGCTAGCATCACGTTCTTCCAGGGCGTGCGCCCGATCGTCCGAAGGTCGACGGCGTGGACGTACCCGCTCGATTGGGGGAAGTGGAGCGAGTTGTCCCGAGGGGCCACCCCCATCCGGGCGTAGTCGCTCGGCTCGCGGCGAGTGTCCGTGACCACGATATCGCGATCAAAGAGGATGGCCGTGCTCAGGGCCACTCGAAGTAGCGGATGGACCGTCGTGTAGTACTCCCTGACGTCCGCCGTCTTCGCGTTTACGCTCGACAGATACAGCAGCGTGTATCCGCAGTAGAACACGATGAGCGGAAGGGCGAGCCTCGTGAACACGAAACGGATCCGCGCCTCGCCCGTGAAGCGATGGCAGATCCTGGCCCCGTACGCCGTCAGCAATCCTGCCGCGAGAATCCCCGACAGTCCGAGGGCGAGCCAGGTGGGCATCGCCTGGACCCGGTACAGCCAGACGGCTCCGCCGACCAGGACGACGAACGGAAGAACGACGAACCCCGAGATCTTCGCGACGAGCGCCAGCGTATCCCATGTCCACCGTCGGGGATGGGGCTCCCCGGCGTCGGGCCGTGGTCGGGCCGACCTGGCCTCCGTCCGCGTCTCTCTCGTGACCTGCTTCCGCAGAGCCCTGAGCTTCGCCGCGGCCTCTCGGGACGATCTGCGTCCCGGGGACTCGTTCGCATCGGAAGGGGGCTTCTGGTCGGACGCCATCATACCCTCGTCTACGGTGGCCGACTGCCCGTGTTTCACGCCCCAGTGGATACACATGGCGACCTGCGATCGCGACTGCATAGACCGGACGGTTTGTCGGCCTCCGGGATCCCCGCGTACGTTGCGCCGCCCACACGAGCCCTCGAAGGGGGACACCATGCGCAGGATCTCACTCGTCATCGCACTCTTCGTGTTCCCTGTCGCGCTATCCGGCCAGGACTCGAGCTCCGACTACACGGAGCCGTACCAGCGGGAAGCTCTGGACATCTACCGCACCATCATCGGCTACCGGACGGCCGCCGGCCACGGGCAGGTGCCGGCGGTTGCCAATTATCTTGCCGACCGCTTTCGCGAGGGTGGCTTCCCGGCGGAAGACGTTCACGTGCTTCCCTTCCAGGTCGAAGGAGGAGAAGAGACCGCCGGGCTGGTCGTGCGATACCGCGGAGACGGGTCGTCCGGAGAACGCCCGATCCTTCTCCTCGCACATATGGACGTGGTCGACGCCCTCCCGGAGGACTGGGAGCGCGATCCGTTCACGCTCGTGGAAGAAGACGGGTACTTCTTCGGGCGCGGCAGCTACGACGACAAGTTCGGGATCGCGATGCTGACCGCGACGTTCCTTCGGTTCAAGGCTGAGGGGTTCGTGCCCGTGAGGGACCTCATCATCGCTTTCACCGGCGACGAAGAGACCGGGATGACCTCCGCCCGGAGAATGGTGACGACGCACCGGGAGCTGACCGACGCCGAGTTCGCGTTGAACGCCGATGGAGGCGGGGGAGTCCTGAGTGAAGCGGGAGAGCCCGTCAGCTACTCGATCCAGACTTCCGAAAAGACCTACGCAACGTTCGAGCTGACCGTCACGAATCCGGGCGGGCACAGCTCGACCCCCCGGACGGACAACGCGATCTACGAACTGGCCGCGGCGCTCAAGAACATCGAAGCGTATCGCTTCCCGGTCAGGATGAACGACGCCACTCGTGGTTATCTTGAGGGGATCTCCGAGGTGAGGGAGGGCGAGGTGGGCGCTGCATTGGCCCGGCTGGCCGCCAACCCGGACGACTCACAGGCCGCTGACGTTCTGTGGCACCAGCCGGAGATCGTGGGCATCACGCGCACGACGTGCATCGCCACGATGCTGCGAGGCGGACACGCTGAGAACGCGCTGCCCCAATCGGCCACGGCTACCGTGAACTGTCGCATCTTCCCCGGAGTGGAGGTGTCCGACGTCCAGGCCACGCTCGAGCGCGTCGCGGCGACGCCGGGCCTGTCGTTCCGCGTGCTGGGCGCGCCCATGGCCAGTCCGGCCTCGCCGATTCGGGACGATGTGGTGGAAGCGGTCACCCGTGCGGTGCATGCTCGGTATCCTGGCGCACGCGTCCTCCCCTACATGGCTCCCTACGGAACCGACGGAAGAGAGGTCCGGGCCGGCGGCATCCCGACCTACGGAGTCATGGGCGTGTTCATCAGGGACAGCGATCAGTTCGCTCACGGCCTGAACGAACGGGTCGAGGTGCGGGAGTTCTACGGTGCCCTCGAGCACTGGTACTCCATCCTCCAGAGCCTCGCCGGGCGCCCCACGACCTAGCCGTTCATCTGGCGGTAGGTAGACCATCGAGCAGCGCGGTCGTGGCCGCTTCTATCTGCTCCAGGTACCAGATCCGGTTGGTATAGGCCCAGCGGAGCATGCGCAGAGCCGCACGCCCCTCGGGGTCACGGACGATCGCGAGGTACAGGCGAACTTCGTAGGGCGAGTCGGGCGACACATCCGGGGTCAGACTAGACTCGCCACGGACGCCGAGTCGCTCGATCGCTCGCCTGTGGCTGTCGACCCCCCGCCGAAACTCGTGGAGGTCGGCCTCCAGGTGACTCACGTAGCCGAGAATCTCCGACCGCACGCGAGCGTCCCG
>JBDHIO010000116.1:0-2891 GCA_039587355.1 Gemmatimonadota bacterium
CCCTCCTGACGGTCTTCTCGGTGATCGCACTGGTGTTGGCGGCGGTCGGCCTCTACGGCGTCGTGTCCTATTCCGTGTCACGACGAACCCGAGAGATCGGCATCCGCATCGCGCTGGGAGCGGGCAGCGACTACGTGGTCGGCACCATCATCCGGCAAGCGATTCGTCCGGCGGTCCTGGGCGTGGTCGTCGGACTGCTCATGGCGGGAGTCCTCGGCCGACTGCTTCAATCGCTTCTGTTCGGCGTTTCCGCGATGGACCCACTGGCTGTGGGAACGTCCACAGCGGTTATCCTGCTGGTGAGCCTGGCAGCGACCGCGATCCCCGCACTACGAGCGAGCAGAGTCCATCCGTCCGAAGCACTGCGGAACGAATAGGTCGTCAGCGCCCGGCGAGTTCAACTCGTTCCGCCGCAGCCAGCGCGTTGATCTCACGGTTGTGCAGATAATTCGCAGGCGCACCTGAACGGGCGGTACGCACCAGTGCCAGTCCGAGGCGATCGCTGGCAGTTACGCGATCCGGAATGAGCCGGTTGAGTAGTGGGAAGAGCGGGCGGGACACTCGATAGATCATGTCGTACAACGTCGTTGCCGAGCGGACACCCTTCGTCGGCTGGACGAAGCCCGGACGAAAAATCCAGACGGGTCCGTGATCAAGCGCGAGCAGCTTGTTCTCGAGTCGTCCCCGCACCCGAGCCCACATGACGCGTGATGACTCCGTGCTGTCGGCACCTTCCCCGGAGATGTAGCAGAAAGTCCCGTCGGGGCTCGCTCCGAAAAAAGCCTTGGCCGCAGCCATGGTGAAGCCGTCCGTGATCCGCGTGTACTCCTCCTCGGACATTCCCGCAGCCGAGACGCCGAGGCAGAAGAGGAGTGCGTCGTGGCCCTGAAACAGATCTGCAATGGACGAGAGGTCCAGGAAGTCCTCATGGAGGACCTCCCGGACCCGCTCATCCTGCACACCGCAGCTGCGCCGACCTACCACGAGCACCCCTTCGATGTCGGGATGCTCCAGGCATTCGATCAGCGTAGCCGACCCGATCATGCCGGTAGCTCCGAAGAGAACTACCCGCACGAACGGGCCGTGCTCGCTGTGGATGTCATGCTGATCAGTCAGTCACCATCCGGATCAGGCGCTGCAACTGCTGCTTGTGCCGTTCGAGTTCCGTGACGAGCACGTCGAGGCGCTCGTACATGTCCGCTGCAGGCTTCTGGTCGGCCCGCTGCGTGTTCCCGTCCAGATAGTTCATCTGGTCCCGCAGCATGGGCTGCGGATAGCTGGTGATGGTCCGGTCGGTGAGCAGCGCTCGCTCCACCGTCTTGAGCTCGCGCTCGACATCCGAACCCTCCGCCACACGCTCCTGCGCACCTCGCAGCTGCTCGATCGTCGCATCGGCATCCTCGATCGCGGTCCGAACCCGGATTCCCAGGTCGAACTGCGCCTGGAGATCGGCGATGGTCACGCCATCTGCCGCAACTCGCGGATCCATCATGACTTCGAAGGAGCGCTCGGTCGCCGTACCATCGGCGATCAGTCGCGCCGTGTACCGGCCCGGCACGACCATCGGGCCACCGCGGGCCGCTCCACCCGGACCAGGCACCGTCAGATCCCAGACGAAGCGGTTGAGACCGACATCGAGAGTCGGAGCCGCAGCGCCGGTGGTGCGCTGGAAAGGCGCTCGCATCGCCTGGTCCTGCTGGGTCCGCTGGCCCGGTCCCGTGCTCTCGAAGGAGCGGACGAGAGCGCCGCCAGCGTCGAGGATGTCGATCTGCACCGACCGGACGCCGCTGCTCAGGTGATAGTCCAGCTCTGCTCCATTCCGCGAATACTGCGGCTGGTCGGGAGTACCACCGCCGAAGCCGCCGAAACCGCCCCCACGAAGCCGGTAGGTGTCTTCCGGCTGGTAGAAGAACGCGCCGGTGGCTGCCTGCGCGTCGGCCCATTGACGCAGTGGCGAGAGGTTGTCCATGATCCAGAAGGCGCGACCCATCGTGGAAAGGACGAGGTCACCCTGGTGGACCTTGATGTCCGTGATGGGCGTCCGCGGCAGGTTGAACTGGAACTTGTCCCAGCTCACCCCGTCGTTGAACGAGACGTACATGCCGAACTCGGTCCCGGCGAACAACAGCCCTTCCCGCTCCGTGTCTTCACGAATTGCTCGGGTCGCGTGGTGCGCCGGAATGCCGTTGTTCCCGGGCGTCAGCAACGTCCAGCTCTCCCCGTAGTCATTGGTGCGATAGATGAACGGAGTCAGGTCACCCAGCAGCGTCCGATAGCCGGCGAAGTACGCCTTCGCAGGGTTGTGCGGCGAAGGGTCGATCGTCTGGATCCGTCCCTCGGGCGGCATGTCCGGAGGCGTGACGTTCTTCCAGGTCTGCCCGCCATCACGCGTTACCTGCACGAGGCCGTCGTTGGCGCCCGTCCAGATGACCCCGGGTTGCAGAGGTGACTCTTCGATGGCGTACAGCACCGAGTAGTGCTCCTCGCCGGTGATGTCCCGTGTGATCGGTCCGCCAGAGACCTGCTGCCGCGCCGGCCTGAAGGCCGTGAGGTCAGGACTGATCTGCTCCCACGTCACACCCTCGTCCGTCGTCTTGTGGACGAACTGCGAGCCGTGGTACACCGTGCTCGCGTCATGAGGTGAGACCTCGATCGGCACGGTCCGCTGGAAGCGGTACGTGAGGACGGCAGGATTGACGCCGTAGAGGTTGGCGAAGCCGACGTAGTACTGCTTCTCCTGGCCGGTGACCTGGTTGTAGCGACCGAAGCGTCCCTTGCAGTTCGCGTACACGATCGTGGGATCACCGGGCTTCGGCACCGCCGGTCCGGTCTCACAACCCCCGACGGCTTCCCAGTTGCCCTGGTGCCCACCCTGCGACCCGGTGCCTGGT
>JBDHIO010000117.1:0-2418 GCA_039587355.1 Gemmatimonadota bacterium
CCTGCAGGACGGGCTGATCGAAGAGTCGGGGCACCGCCCTGACCCGGAGCTGGACGACGAACGCCGTCGCTACTTCGCGGTGACACCGCTCGGAGAGGCCGTCGCGGTAGCCGAAGCCCACCGGCTCAGCGACCTGCTGGCCGGCGCTCAGGACCTGCTCGACACCCGGAGAGCATGAGTCGGTCGCGACACTCCGGGTACCGGCTACTCCTGAGGGTCCTGCCGTCCGATTTGCGGCGGGACTTCGGTGAGGACATGGCCCAGATGTATGCAGACCGGCTCCGCGACACGGAGGGTTGGATCGAGAGGATCAAGCTTCGCTTCGAGGCGACCCGGGATGTTCTGGGGCAGGCGATGAGAGAACATGGCCGCCGGGCGGCGGGCACGGTCGCTTCATTTGTACGGGAGGGGTGGACGATGGACGCATGGAAACAGGATCTGCGTTTCGGCTTTCGCGCGCTGGCGCGCCGGCCCGGCTTCACGGCGCTGGCATCGGGGACGCTCGCGCTCGGTATCGCGGCCACGGTCTCGATGTTCGGCGTGGTCCGAACGGTTCTCCTGGAACCGCTGCCGTACCCAGACAGCGAGGCGCTCGTCGTTCTCCAGGCCCGTAGTCTGGAAGATGGTTCCGTCGGCGGGACCCTCGATCACCCCGATATCCGGACAATTCAGGACCAGGTGCCGGAATTCACGGTCGCCGGGTATGCCGCCACGCGACCGACTCTGACCGGCTTCGGTGACCCACAAGTTATTCTTGGCGCGCGCGTTACGGACGGCCTCGTTTCGTTGATGGGTTTGTCACCAGCGCTTGGTCGTGACCTGCAGGCCCGCGACGACAGTCCAGATGCCCCCTACGTCACAGTCGTCTCGCACGACTTCTGGCAACGACACCTCGGCGGCAACCGCGACGTGATCGGTCAGACGATCATGCTCAGTGGACAGAGTTGGGAGATCGTCGGAGTGGCGCCGGAAGATTTCGATTTCCCGGGCGGCTCAGAAGTCTGGATGCCCCGTCGCCATGAACTGGAAGACTGTGGTCACGGGTGCAGGATCCTTCGGGGCCTCGGGCGGATCGCGCCCGACGCGGCCGTCGAAGACGTGCAGGCCAGGCTGGATGCCGTCGGCGTCCGTCTGGCGGAAGAGTACCCCGAATCCCACGAGGAGACAGGCTTCCTGATCGAGTCGCTTCTGGGCAACGAGGTGGAGAGCGTGCGCACCGCGCTGCTGTCGCTCCTCGGAGCGGTGGCCATGGTCTTGCTGATCGCGTGCGCCAATGTGGCCAACCTCCTTCTGGTCCGAGCGTCAGCCAGGCGACCCGAGATCGCTCTTCGGGCCACCCTGGGCGCCAGTCGTACGAGAATCGTTCGACAGATGCTGACCGAAAGCCTGCTGGTGTCCGCCATCGCCGCGATCGTGGGTGTTGCGATCGCCTGGTGGGGTACCGAGGTGCTCATGTCGATGGCACCCGCGTCGCTGCCTCGCCTGGACGAGGTGTCCATCGATGCATCGATCGCCGGATTCGCTATCGCACTCGCCTTCGCAGTCACCGCGCTCTTCGGAGTGCTCCCAGCTCTGCAGGCCACCAGGCGACTGGACCGTACCGCGCGAGACGGAAATCGTACCGAAGGCGCGCGCGACTCGGACCGTTCTCGTTCGCTTCTGCTCTCCGCCGAGATAGCACTCTCGCTCGTCCTCCTCCTGGGGACCGGACTACTGCTCCGGACACTCGGTGAAATCCGCGCGGTGGACCTCGGCTTCGACACACAGAGCGTCGAACGATTTCGTTTCTCAGTACCGGGCGCCCGCTACGATTCGCTCGGGATCGTCGCCTTCATCGAAGAGGTCGAGCGTGAGCTCGAGGCGATTCCCGGCGTCGCGGCGGCAGGATGGGGATTCGGCGTACCGCTCGCCGGAGGGAACATCACCACCTCGATCCGTCTCCTGGATCGACCCGAAGTCGATCCGCAGGATCGGCCGGAAGCGTCGATCCGACCTGTCTCCAACGGATTTCTCGAAGCGCAGGGCATGCGCCTGCTCTCCGGCCGCTGGTTCGACGAACGCGACCGTTACGGTTCACCTGGGGTCGCGGTGATCAACGAGACTATGGCCCAGGCTCACTACCCGGACGCGGACCCCATCGGAAAGCGTATCGGCGCCGATGTGAGCTGGTCCTTCGAAGAGACTCCGGAGATGACCATCGTCGGCGTGCTGGCGGACGTGACCGACCGGGGCCCGACCATCGCGCCGCGGCCCGCCGTCTACCTGCCGAACGCTCACTTCGGTGCCAATTCCGGATACGCCCTCCTCCGGCTCGAGCCGGGAGTAGCCTCTGTCATTCCCGAGGCGCGCGGAGTGATCAGCCGACTCGACCCTGGAATCGCGATCTGGGGGGAAGCGTCGATGGACACGGTCTTTTTT
>JBDHIO010000086.1:0-5283 GCA_039587355.1 Gemmatimonadota bacterium
GACCGGGTTCGCCATCAGGCAGTCAGGGCGTGTCGGGCACCGCGCCCCAGGCGCGGTTCAGCTCGGCGACGAGGGTCGGCCATGCCGACTGATCCCTTGCATCGGCGATCGGCCAGCCGCGGAAGTACCTCAGGTAGAGCGCCTGGTCCCATCCCAGGGGCAGCCCTTCCCGAAGCACATCAATTCCCTCACTCACTTCCCCGAGGGCGATGCGGAGCAAACCGGCGTGGAACGGACCGCCGGACCCCATTACGTCTTCCAGAGCCCGACGCGCGCCGGCCTCATCACCTGCCCGGATCATCCCGAGCGCGCGCATGGTCTCGGGCCACTCGACGGCCCACGGTTCGGACAGCCGCTTCATCGTTTCCATCGCCTCGTCGTCGCGACCGAGGTGGAGCAGCGCCAGCCCCTCGACCCAGCGTGGCCAATCGTACTCGGGGTGGGTCTCCAGGGTGGTGCGGGCCTCGCGAAGCGCGGCCTCGTCGTCGCCGCACCCGAGGTGGGCACACGCAAGATCGCCTCTCGCCTCCGGGTCGAGCGGATCCAGCTGCACGGCACGCGTCCCCGCTTCGCGGGCGGTTCGGGCGTCGCCGGCCAGCAGACTCGCCCAACTCCGCCACTGGTGAGCACCCGCGTATCCCGGACGAAGCGCCGCCGCACGAGTCTGGGCCGCCAGGGCCTCCAGCGCGCTTCGCCGGGCCGAGAACAACAGTCCGTGGGCGGAGTGCGCCTCAGCCAGCTCGGGGTCGAGCTCGAGCGCACGCTGCGCCGCGGACTCGGCACGCTGCAGGGTGTCGTCGGAGTCACCATGCCCGTACTCGTGGGTCATCGTGAGGGCCATGCTCAGCCCCGCCCATGCGAGCGCGTACTCCGGATCACGGCCCACCGCTCTCTCGAACGCTCTGGTCGCAGACTGGAGCGCCTCTTCCGAGCGCTCCACGAAGAACGCCCGGCCGATGGAGTACTGGCGGTAAGCCTCGAGATCTCCCGTGGGCGGAGTCGCTTCGTGCGAAGACTCCACGCCGGTCAGGTTCGTCCGGAGCTGTTCCATGATCTGTCCGGCCAGCTCGGTCTGCAGATCGAAGATGTTCTCGGCGGAAAGCTCGCGATCGTACCGCTCGGCCCACAGGTGAGCATCAGATCTCGCATCGATCAGCTGAATGTTCAGCCGGACCCTGTCACCGGCGCGTTGCACCCCGCCCTCGATGATGGTTCCAGCGCCCAGCTCGCGACCGATTTCGGTCATCGACTTCGTCGTCTCGCGATACCCCTGGACCGACGTGCGAGAGATCACGGTGAGTGCGGAGGCGCGCGACAGCTCCGTCAAAAGGTCATCATGAAGCCCGGCGGCGAAGGGCGCCGCGTCGGCCGCATCGCTCAGGTTGGCAAACGGCAGCACCGCCACGGTCTTCGGGTCGAGATCGGGCCGGGCAGACGGGGATTCCGATTCGGGTTCGGACGCCGGGGCCGGGACGTCGGCGGGCGCATCAGAGGGTTCCGACTCGGCCACCGCGGACGAGTCGGCATCGGGCGTCCGCTGGACCCCGCCGGGACCGAGATCGAACACCCAGGCGAAGACGAGTACGACGGCGAACCCGACGATGGCGATGACCAGCAGGAACTCGTCGGTCCAATCAGGCAACCGTGTCGATGGAACGAGCGCGTCGGCGAGTTCCAGCCCGCCGACGACCACGATCAGGTACACGACCCCGACCTGGTAGACCTTCCGCCGCTTCAGCTCACTGAAGAATCTTCGCACGAGAGGTCAGCGCCCGCCGGTCTCGAGGACATGGTCGCGCCACCATTCGGGGGCCTCCCACCCGCTGACGCGGCGGAGGTCCTCGGTCCGATACGGGACACCCGCGCGAATGACGTCCTCGACGAACCAGAGATCGAGGATTCGCTCGGCAGGGTTTCCGTCGATGATCGCGAGATCCGCCACCTTGCCGACGGCGATGCTTCCGTAGTCGGCGTCCTGCCGCATGAAGCGGGCGGCATCGATGGTTGCGATCTGAAGCACCTTCGGCGACGGGATCCCGGCATCCTCGTACAGGGCGAGCTCCTGGTGATACGGGATGCCGTTTCCGTTGTCGGTGCCGGCGACGAGCGGCACACCGGCCTCGTAGAGACGGGTCAGAAGCCGTTTGTAGCTCGCCGACTGTGGTTGCGGGTCGTCGACCAGGGTTCGAGCTCCCTCCCAGATCGTGAACGTGCCGTCGATCACGGTCCCCCGCTCGGCGAGGAACTCGAGAAGCGCCGTCATCTCCTCCCCATCGACGTCGTAGTCGGGTGCGACGATCGAGGCCACCCCCGAGTACGGACGCATCTCGGGAACGTAGAGCGAGTCCTGGAAGTGGGTGGAGAATAGAAAGGCCGCATGCTGGATCTCATCGTAGCCGAGATCGACCGCTGCCTCCACGCTCATCCCGCGCGGGATATGGCCGCTGAGCAGCATGCCGCGACGTCGCGCATCCTCGCCGATCGCCGGCAGGAGGTCGGGGTGGATCAGGTTGTACAGCTTGATCTGGACGTACCCGAGCGAGTCGTAGCGGGCGATCCATTCGAGCGCCTCGTCCACGGTCCCGGCGATCGCCGACGTCGGACCGGCCCACGCGCCCGGGCCCTCGATGAACCCGGCGAGCACCAGCCGGGGCGAGACGATCGTCCCGGCATCTGCGCGGTCGCGCTGTGACACCGCGGCATCGACGTCGGCGGCGAGATCGCGGACGGTCGTGATTCCGGCAGCGAGCTTCCGGAGGCTGCCCGAGATCTGGCTCGTGTGATTGTGATGACCGTGCATCTCCCACATGCCGGGGATGACGCTGCGTCCGGTGGCGTCGATCACGGTGGCGCCGCGAGGCGTGTCGATGGAGTCGGCGGGTCCGACGGCGACGATCCGATCGCCTTCGATCACCACGGTCGTGCCGGGCATAACGACCCCGCGTTCGGCGTCGAAGACGTTCCCGTTGGACACGACCAGCGGCCCGTCCATATCCGGCATCACCTCGTCGGCCACTCGGGCGGCCGCCGCGTTCCGATATGCGGACTCGATCGCGCGCAGCGTGGGGAGCGTGTGCTCGGCGCCCGGCCTGACGGTGATGAACCAGCCGGCAGAACTTGCGAACAGCTCGCCGTTCTCATCGATCCAGACACCGCCGGGGGCGATGTCGTCGTCGGTACCCACCGTTGCGAACCGCACGCGTTCGGGGCCACGACCGGCGGTGACCATGGCCTCGGCCGCAATCTCGACCCGCCGCTCTTCCCCTGTCACCGTGGTCGCGCGCCGGTCCGGTCTGTCGAGGAGGAAGCGCGCGACAAGCGCGTCATGAAACGGTCCGGCTCCCTGCGGCTCGTAGAAAAGATCGGGCTCGGCCCGAACGGCACGCGAGTCCTCTCCAATGCTCCAGCGCACGGAGTCGGCCCCGGCCTCGAACCAGGCCATCCGCTCTCCGGTCTCACCGGTCTCGTTGTCGATCGGGTATCTCTCGATCGACGCAGGCCAGCCCTCTCCAGAGGCGCGGTATCGCATCTCGTACCACTGCCCGCGATTCCGATCGCGGAACTCCACCCGGACCACGGTCTCGGCGCTACTCCGCGCGACCGTCACATGGCCGGCGAGGCGGCCATGGTTGAGCACCGGATAGGCCGTAGTCTCGGACCCGACCTGAGCCGATACAGGTAGGGCGAGCAACGAAAACAACAGGTTCGCAACGAGGATTCGCATCCTGACTCCTGGGGCGGGCCGTCGAAGGGGTCAGGGAACCTTAGGTACGCGGTGTCGGTCCGTCGAGTGGCAGCCGATCAAGCAGCCCCTTGCTCGTCTGTTCGTGGAGCCCCCCGCGACGTCCGGGCTACCCCGCGAAGATCCAGCCCAGAGTCCTGGCGATCGCACCGATCGTGAGGACGATCATTGGCAGCACCAACGTGAGCCCGACGGAGAACAGCACTCCCTGTCGGAACAACACGGGGCCGACGGACAGCACCTTCCTGCCCCAGAGGTTGTTGACCGTGATCTCGACGATGGAACCGAGGGTGAAGGCGACGTTTGCGAAGATCCCCACGGCGAGGACCGCTCCCGCCGTGTCCGGCGGAACCCCATGAACGAGCGTATGCACGCCAAGGGTCGCGAGGCCGGATGCACCGACGATCAGGTTGTAGGAGAGGCGGCGCTTCTCCCACCATTTGATGATGGAACCCGCACGGCGCTCGGCGGGCGCCGGATACAGCAGCCGCACGAGCGCGCCGTGACCGCGCGGGCCCTCGTAACTGTCGATTTGTTCGCTCATGGCAGTACGCGAATCATCACGGCTCGCCACACTCCCCGGCTGCCGCCAGGCTACGAAGCGTGCTCAGATCTTCGCCCACCACCCGTCGTGCACGGCTCTCCGACCAGTTGAAGCTCTTCCATTCTCCCGGCCGATCCGGGCCCCAGGAGCGGAGCAGCCGGCGCGCCACCACGCACTGACCCTCGTCCGAAAGCTCGCCGAGCCGGGCGACCACGAGGGACACGGCGTCGGCTCCGAGCGAACCCAGGTGTTCGGCGTCCACGCCTCCGAGTTCCTCGATCCGATCGAGATTGTGACGCGCGGCCAACCCGGCGGGGTCGATGATCTGCAACGAACCGACCAGGACGAACGCCGACGCCAGCGCACCGAAGGCGAAGCGGTCGCGGCGGCGGCTGAAGACCGTCGTTCCGAACCAGACGAGGACCGCCGTCAGCCAGATGAGGATGGCCGTGACGACGATCCGCTCCTCGGTCAGGCCGTAGGCGCTCTGATAGACCAGCATTCGCTGCACCGCAGACGCGACCGTGGCGAAGAGCAGGAGGAGGTGGACGCCGGCAAACCCGACAAAGACCGTGCGCGCCTTGTGGCCCCGATCGTCCAGCAGCGAGTGGGTCAAGAGGAGCCAGGGGATCGCGAGCGCGACGGCGGCGACAAGCTGGAAGAACCCGGCGCGCGCGTACGCGGCGTAGGTCAGCCCGGGAGTCACCTCGACCCACGCACTCCCGCCGAAGAGATACCGGAACTGCACGGCGACGAATCCGAAGAAGAGGAGATCCACCAGACCCAGGGCAGTCGCCACCTCGGCGATCCCGAAGTTCGGACGGGCCGGATGGAGACTGCGAACCCCATCCAGGCGCGTGCCCGACGAGACGCCGACGAGATAGCCGCACGTGAGCCAGGACAGGACGCCGATGGCCATGGCGTGTCCGGCGAGTGCCTCCAGGTCGAACCGAACGAGATCGCCGATGATCGTGGCGAACATCTGGTCGGCCGAGAT
>JBDHIO010000041.1:0-23608 GCA_039587355.1 Gemmatimonadota bacterium
ACCGAGTTCTCCGCGAGGCGGTCGGCCACCTCCTGCCGACGCTCGAGCCATACGGACCGCGACGATCGGTTCGCGAGCCGCGCGAGGACATCGTGAGCCCGTCGGATGCGCTGGTCGGCGCGCCTCGTCGCCAGTTCACCAAAGCGCTCGAGCCAGGCGAAGTGCTCGTCGAGGGCCTCGGACAACTCGGCCACGCCCTCTCCGCTGTTCGCGCTGGTCTGGAGGACGGGGGTGGCGAACCCCTCCACCTCAATCTCGGGCGGGCGATCGATCTTCGCTCCGTGGTGGCTAACGATGTCCTTGAGCGCGTTCCCCTCACGAATCGCCATCATCACGCGGATCTCCTTCTCCAGCCGATCCGCGCCCGGACGGTCCGCCTTATTGATGACGAAGAGATCGGCGACCTCCATGAGACCCGCCTTCATCGCCTGGATGCCATCGCCCGACTCGGGGACGAGCACGACGGCCGTGGTGTCGGCGGACGCCGCGATGTCCAGCTCCGACTGACCGACGCCGAGAGTCTCGAGAATGATCCGGTCGTACCCCGCCGCGTCCATCAGGTCGGCCGCCTCCCGAGTGGAGGTAGCCAGGCCACCGAGCGAGCCACGGCTCGCCATCGACCGGATGAAGATCCCCTCCAGCGTCGCCAGGTCCGTCATCCGAATCCGGTCGCCGAGGAGCGCGCCGCCCGTGAACGGGCTCGTCGGGTCTACCGCGATGATCCCGACGGTCAGGCCGCGCTCCAGATACCCGCGCGCGAGTTCGGCGGTGAGCGTGGATTTGCCCGCTCCGGGAGGACCTGTGATCCCGATGCGCCGGCCCCTCCCGAGTCGCGGGTGGAGCGCGTCGAGCAGCGGCTCGAACCCGGGGGTCTCGTTCTCGACGTGCGAGATCGCGCGGGCGAGGGCCCGGGGTTCACCGTCGGCGATGCGCCGGGCGAATGCCTCGACGTCGAAGGCGCGCGTCACGGGCTCCTCACACCAGGTAGGCGCTGGCCAGCCCCAGCAGAAGAAGGAAGCCGAACAGATCGGTGAACGTCGTCACGAACACGGACGAGGCCACGGCCGGATCCGCGCCGAGACGCTCGAGCACGATCGGGAAGAAGGCTCCGAGCGTGGAGGCGACCGCTAGGTTGAGCCACATCGACACCATGACGACCGCCCCGAGCACGGGAGAGCCCTCCGGCAGCAGCAGCGCGACCGCCGCGACCATGAGCCCGATCGCGAGCCCGTTCACGACACCGACGACGAGCTCCTTCCACACCGCAGACCAGCGCTCGGCCGTCGTCTCGTCGGCCAACGCGATCCGGCGAATCGTGACCGCGAGCGCCTGCGTCCCCGCGTTGCCGCCCAGACCCGCGATGACCGGCATGATCGCGGCGAGTACGGCCGCCTGCTCGATCGTCTCGCGGTAGAGCCAGACCACGATCGCGGCCATCGACAGGGTGACGAAGTTCACGCTCAGCCACGGCAGGCGACTCCGGATCGCCCCCTGGATGCTGCCGCGCAGCTGCTCTTCCTCCGACACCGCGGCAAACCGCAGGATATCTTCCGTCGTCTCGGCTTCGACGATGTCGATGACGTCATCGAACGTGATCCGTCCGACCAGACGCCCTTCACCGTCGACCACGCCTATCGACGCGAGGTTGTACCTCGACAGGGTCCGGCCGACTTCCTCCTGGTCCATGTCCACGGGCACGACCGGCGGCGATTCCTCGATCATGTCGGCCAGCGGCCGGGTTGGCGGCGAGAGGGCGAGAGTCTTGAGGCTCACGACCCCGCGCAGTCGCTGGTCGGGATCGACGACGAAGATCGTGTAGAAGTCGACCCGCTCGGCCGCGTCGCGGAGCTGACCGATCGCCTCGCCCGCCGTCCCGTCGTACCGGACGGAGACGAGCTCGCGGGTCATGATTCCGCCGGCCGACTCCTCCGGGTACTCGAGGAGCTCGCGGATCTGGGCCTCTTCGGTGTCCTCGACCGCGTCGAGAACCCGCTCCTGCTCGTCGGGTTCGAGCTCGCCGATCAGGTCGGCGGCGTCATCGTCCGAAAGCTCCTCGACCACTTCGGCGATCCGCTCCGGCTCCATCTGCGCCAGAAGCTCGGCCGCATCCTCGTCCTCTTCCATCTCGGCGAGCACTTCGGAGGCGAGCTCGGCGGGCAGGAGCTCCAGCAGACGCAGGCGTGCCGGCTCGTTGTCGAGGTGTTCGACGACGTCCGCGAGATCGCTCGGGTGCAGGTCCTCGACCCAGCCGAGCAGCACATCCATGTCACCGGGCCCCAGCAGGCGCTGAAGCTCCTCGAGGTTCTTCTGGAGGCGGTCGGTGCTCTCGGACATGCCCCGGACCCTGGAGTGGTGGCGGATGTGGATCGCCCGACGCGAGGTCGCAGCGACTACGGGGGCTAAACTACGGGTGCCGACACGTCACGCCAGCGAACGCTCGCCGGGGTCAGCGGGATCGATCGAGCAGACGCTCCTGCAGGTGGAACATCGGGTCATCCACCCGCTCGGCCCCTTCCGAGTGATCGTGCCCCAGCAGATGTAGCGTGCCGTGAATCGCGAGCCGCACGAGCTCGTCCTCGACGTTCACGTCGTGCTCCGCCGCCGCCTCGACGGCGACGTCCACGCAGACATAAACGTCCCCCAGCAAGGACGGTCCACCGAGGTCGAACGCGAGCACGTCCGTCGGAGCATCGACCGCGTGGTACTCGCGGTTGAGATCGCGCATCCGGGCAGCGCCCACGAAGGTGACCGACACCTCTGCCTCGTCTGCCGGGCTGCCGTTCGATCGGCCGGTCGCGAGGGCCGCCCGGACCGCGCGCTCCACGCGCGTCACCGGCATGGCCGGCGCGGGGGTCGGGCGATCGTCGTTGATGTGGAGGGTCGGGGTGTTCACCCCCGTTATACGTCCTGATCCGCGATCTCGGTCAGATCGATCGCGATCTGTTCCTCGGACCGGAGGGACGGCTCCTCGATCGACGTCAGCGCGCGGGCTTCGGGGGACGACGACTCCGCGTCGGACTCCGTCCGGAGCTGCTCCAGCTCGCGCACGGCGTCTGCATCGAGCTCCATGGGGCCGGTCAGCTCGAGTTCCCGCGGCGCCGGCGTGGGTGGCACACTCGCCGGCTCGGGGTAGTCGATTCTATGGTGATAGAGCCCGGTGAGGACCCTCGCGAACTCCCGCTTCACGCGGTCGAGATCGCGGAACGTCAGGCCGCATTCGTCGAACTCGCCCGCCGCGATCCGTGCGTCGGTGAGCTTCTGGATCAGCGTCCGGATCTTCTCGGGACTCGGCTCGGCGAGCGTCCGCGAGGCCGCCTCGACCGCGTCGGCCAGCATCGCCACCGCGGTCTCTTTCGACTGGGGCTTGGGACCCGGATAGCAGAAATCGTTCGGGTCCGTCGCGTGTCCGGGCTCTTCCCTCTCCGCCTTGGCGAAGAAGAACTCGATCCGCTGGGTTCCGTGATGCTCGCGGATGAAGTCCTTCACTACCCGGGGGAGCTTCGCCTCCTCAGCGAGCACGAGTCCGTCCCGCACGTGCGCCCTGAGAATCTCGGCGCTCTGCGACGGCTGGAGACGGTCGTGAGGATTCAATCCCTTCGGCTGGTTCTCGATGAAGTACTGCGGCCGCATGAGCTTGCCGATGTCGTGGTAGTACACACCCACCCGCGCGAGCACCGAATCGGCGCCGATGGCGGCGCAAGCTGCCTCGACGAGATTCGCCATGTTGATCGAGTGCGAGTACGTGCCGGGGGCTTCGCGGGCGAGACGCCGGAGCAGAGGCCGGTTCATGTCGGCCAGCTCGAGGAGCGTCTGCTCGGTGGTGCGCCGCGTGAAGATCTCGAGACCGGGCAGCACGGCGCCCATCGCGAGGGCCGTGCAGACGGTTGCGTTGGAGAACCCGATGACGCTGGCCAGGAACATCTCGGGCCAGGTGTACCGACCGATCAGCGCGAGGCAGAGCCCCGTCACCACGTAGGCCGACGTGATGAGCGCGATAAGCACCCAGCTCTGCGAACGCCGGCGGACTTCCCGGACGGCGAAGGCCGCAGTGACGCCGCCCGCCGCCGTCAGCATGGGAACCGGGAGGCCCTCGAAGCTCACCTGACCCAGCAGGATGCCGGCGATCGCACAGACCACGACGACCGCCAGAAATGCGTCGAAGAGCCCGGCCACGAGGAGAGCGGCGAAGGCGACCGGGATGAGCGCCGGCGGCCATTCGACAAACGCGATGACCCCCGAGACAGCGAGCACGAAGAACACGAGGAATACGAGAACCGAGAAGCTGCGCAGGTCCTCGTAGATCTCGCGTCGGAACGAATACGTCGTGAAAACGAGGATCCCGAGCACGCTTGCCGCTAGCATCGTGAGACCGAGGCCGCGCCAGAATCCGGTCCCCGCCGTCGCGATCCCCTGCGCCACGAGTTCGTCCTGGTAAGCCTCGAGCCGTCGCATGTCCTGCTCGGTCACCATCTCGTGCTGCGTGATGAACCGCTCGCCCTCCTGCACGTAATCGGCGGCGACGTTCACGGCGCTCTGTGTCTGCTCGCGCATCTGGAGGATCGCCTCCGAGTCGGGCGCGAGCGTGGGCTCGGCAAACTGGACGAGGAAGGCGCTGAAGATCTGGAGCGCCTCGGACGGCAAGTCGCCCATCGCCGCCGCGTTGGCGTCGTAGAGGAACTCCTCCATGGTCGGGATCGTGTCGGCGAGGAGGAGCTGGTCCCTCCCGCCTTCGCGCAGCACGAGACGGCGGGTCGCCGCCTGGGCCAGCGTGCCACCCCGGATGACGCCACGCTTGAGGGGACCGCCCAGAGCGGTCTCCAGGGCTGATCGGATTCTGCTCCTCTGCGTCGCGTCGGCGAGGAGCTCGAGCTGCTCGGTCGTCAGGAAGGGGATCTGATTCTGCTGAGCGAAATCGTTCAGACCGCTCAGCACCTCCGTCCGCTGTTCCGTCGGATCGACGTCCGAGATCGCCGCTTCCGTCTCCAGGGCCGAGACGGTGGAATCGAGGCGGGCGAACAGTGTCTGCGCCTGCCGGATCGACTCGTCGGCCCGCTCCGGATACCGGGCGAGAATCGTGGGCAGGGCTCGCAGGGCCTCCTGCTGCTCCGCCTCGATCTCGGCCTCGGTCTTGTTCACGCTGAACGGGATCTCCGCGATGACATCCCGATCGGCCACCTGACCGGCGGCGAGTGCCTCGAACTCGGGCAGCGAAGTCCGCGGAAAGAGGAAGGGCACCGACAGCGCGACAACGAGCACGATGGCGGCACGAAAGCCGTGATGGATCCACGCGTCCCGCCAGTCGGCGGGCGAGCGGTCGACCGGCCGCAGGAAGTCGCGGGCCTGCACCCAGGGGTTCAGACGGCGCCTCCCGGAGAGCCGTTGTCTCCGTCCGAATCGCTGTACGCCTTGATGATGTCCTTCACCAGGCGATGGCGGACGACGTCGGCTTCGTCCAGGTAGACGAAGTCGATCCCCTCGATGCCGCGGAGGATCGTCTCGATCTCGATCAATCCCGAGTCCTCGGGGCGCGGCAGGTCGATCTGCGTCTTGTCGCCCGTGATGACCGTCTTGGAGTTCAGACCCAGCCGCGTCAGGAACATCTTCATCTGGGCCGTCGTGGCGTTCTGCGCCTCATCGAGAATGAGGAAGGCATCCGAGAGCGTTCGACCACGCATGTAGGCGAGCGGCGCGACCTCGATCACCCGGTCCTCGATCGCCCGACGGATCCGCTCGGGCGCCATCATGTCCTCGAGGGCGTCGTAAAGCGGCCGCAGGTACGGATCGACTTTCTCGTGGATATCGCCGGGCAGAAAGCCGAGCGCCTCCCCCGCCTCGACGGCCGGACGCGTCAGGATGATCCGGCGGACGCGCTTCCGGTTCAGCGCCTCGACCGCGGTGGCGACGGCCACGTAGGTCTTCCCCGTCCCGGCGGGTCCGATCCCGACGACGATGTCGTTGTCTCGAATCGCCGCGAGATACTGCTCCTGCCCCGGAGATTTCGCCCGGATCGCCCGCTTGGCCCCGGCGAGCGCCACCTCGGGCTGGCGTTCAGTGTCATCGAGTCGTTCCATGCCGGCGGGGCCATCCTCGATGAAACGCTTCACATCCACGGCGTCGAAATCACGACGCATCCGGGCAAAACGGACCATGCGATGCGCGGCGGGAGACGCCCGATCCACCGCGGACGGGGGACCGGAGAGGATCAACTCCTCGTGTCGCAGCACGACCCGCACGTCGCACTGTTTCGCGAGGGTCGTCAGGTTCGAGTCGTTGACACCCGCGAGCAGTTGCTCGTCGGCTCCTTCGATCGAGATCCGCCGCTCGGTCGCCACGCCGGCGTCGGTCTCCCGCGGTGTCTCCTGAATGTCGCTGATACGCATTCCTCCCGGGTGCCCGGAATTCTGCTACCCCTGAGGGTCGAACCTGATTCCAAGCTCTGCAAGCTCCTCCGCGGACACCGTGGATGGCGAGCCCTCCATGAGCCCTCTCGCCGCGGCGGTCTTCGGAAACGCGATCACGTCGCGAATCGACGACGTGCCCACCATTACGGCGACGAGTCGATCGAGCCCGATGGCGACGCCCCCGTGCGGCGGTACACCGTAGCGGAAGGCCTCCAGCAGGAATCCGAACCTGGCTTCGATCTCGTCCGCGGACAGCCCCGTCGCCGCCAGAATCGCGCGCTGCACGTCCGGATAATGACACCGGAGGCTGCCGCTCCCGAACTCCATCCCGTTGTACACGACGTCGTAGGCGCGGGCCGTCACCGACATCGGATCCTCACGAATGCGGTCGACATCCGGATCGGCGGGCATCGTGAACGCGTGCTGCGCGGGATACACCGCTCCCGTCTCGTGGTCCTTCTCGAACAGCGGAAACTCGGTGATCCACAACCAGCGGTGCTCGCCCACGTGCACGGCATCCAGCTCGGCCGCGATCTCCCGCCGCAGCAGGTCGAGCGCCGGACTCGATTCGTGATCCGGTCCCGCCACCAGGAAGAGCGCGTCCCCGGGCTCGATGCCGGCTCGTGCCTCGAGCTGGGCGCCGACCTCCTCGTCCACGAACTTCGCGGGGGGGCCCGACCATCCGTTGTCGGTGCGTTTCATCCAGAGAGCGCCCTTCGCTCCGGCGTCACGGGCTCGCTCGTTGTAGTGATCCACGCGTGAACGAGAGAGAGACGTACCTCCCTTCGCGACGAATCCCCGGATCCGGCCGCCCGCCGAGGCTGCGCCGTCGAAGATCCCGAACCCGATCCCGGTCATCGTGTCGGTGAGATCGACGATCTCCCAGCGGATCCTCAGGTCGGGCTTATCCGTACCGAAGCGCTCCATCGCCTGGGCGTGCGGGAGTCGTTCGAACGGCGCCTTGAGCTCCTCGCCCATCCCGGCCTCCCAGATCCGGCCGAACATGTGCTCGAGGACGCGAAAGACGTCTTCCTCCTCCACGAACGCCATCTCGATGTCGATCTGAGTGAACTCGGGCTGGCGATCGGCCCGAAGATCCTCGTCGCGCAGACACTTCGCGATCTGGAAGTAGCGATCGCACCCCGCGGTCACGAGCAGCTGCTTGTACAACTGAGGAGACTGGGGCAGCGCGAAGAACTGACCGTGGTGAACCCGGCTCGGCACGACGTAGTCGCGCGCACCTTCGGGCGTCTGCCGCGTGAGCAGAGGGGTTTCGACTTCCACAAACCCCAGCTCTGTCAGCGCCGCCCGCGTGGCGTCGGTGACCGTGTGACGCAGACGCAGGTTCCGCTGCATCTCGGGCCGGCGCAGGTCGAGCACGCGGTGCTGGAGCCTGAGCTCCTCGGAGGGCAGCTCCTCCTCGGGCGGCTGGTAGACGAGGATGGGCAGCGGATCCGAGACCGACAGCCTCTCGAGGTGGGCGACGCGGAGCTCGACCTCGCCGGTCGCCATGTCGCGGTTGATCGCCTCCGCCGGCCGGCGCCCGATCAGGCCACGCGCCTGAATCACGTCCTCCGGATTGAGGTCTTCGAGAAGCTCTAGCGTCCCGGCATCGGACCAGTCCCCGAATGAGAGCTGCAGTAGGCCCGTTCGGTCCCGAATGTCGACGAAGTACAGACCTCCGAGGTCGCGTCGTCGGTGCACCCAGCCGGCCACGACGGTCTCGCGGTCCGACCACGTCGCGTCTATTTCTCCGCAACCCGCATCCCGATAGCGAGTCTCTAGCGATCCTGGTCCAGTCATCCCGTATCTTCTTCCACTCGCGGTCGATTCCGCGCGATGAGTCCGGTGTGCTCGGCGAGCAGAGGGTTCGTACGAACGCGACCTGGAAGGACGGTGACCACCGTCCCGGGCAGGGGGCCTCGCCGGAGCGTGAGACGGCGGCGAAAATACGTTTCGTCGCGCGAGCCCAGCAAGCTCGCCGTGCCCTCGTCAAACGGCCCGGCTCAGGTCGGGCAGGAAGCCTGTATAGACGAATGACAACCGACTCGAACGCCACCGAAGCGCGGCCGGATCGCGTCGAGCTGCTCGGCGCGACCCCGGAGGAGAGGACGGAGGTCATCGACCGCATCCTCGAAGCCTGCGGCCAGCCGGCATTCCGACGGCGGCAGATCGAGGAGTGGGTCTTCGAGCACGGCGCTCGAGACTTCGAGGAGATGACGAACCTCCCCAACGATCTCCGGCGCGAACTCGCCGCGAGACTGTCGCTCACGCCCCTCGAGCCGGCCTACGTCGACCGGTCGAAAGACGGGACGATCAAGCATCTCTGGGCACTCGACGACGGCGAACGAGTCGAATCGGTGCTGATTCCGACGCGCCAGCGCCTGACGCTCTGCATCTCATCGCAGGTCGGGTGCGCCCTCGCCTGCCGATTCTGTGCGACCGGGTACTTCGGGTTCCGGCGGCAGCTCCGCGCGGCAGAGATCGTCGCGCAGTACCGCGACTCGAACAGGATCGCGCTCGAAGAGATGGGGCGGCCGGTCACGAACGTGGTGTACATGGGGATGGGCGAGCCCCTCGCGAACCTCGATGCCGTCATCCGGTCGCTCACCGTCCTGCACGGGAGCTTCGGCCTCGGCGCCCGACGGATCACGGTCTCCACGGTGGGTCTTGTCCCGGGGATCAACGAGCTCGCGCGACGGCCCGAGCAGTTCGAGCTCGCGGTCTCGCTCCACGCGCCGACGCACGAGTTGCGGCTCGAGCTGATGCCTGTCGAGAAGCGGTACCCGTTGCCGGATCTGTTCGACGCGTTGAGGAAATACCAGACTCGGAAGAACCGCCGAATCAGCCTCGAGTACACGATGATCGACGGGGTCAACGACGACCCGGAACTCGCCTCCGCGCTCGCGGATCAGACGCACGGGCTCATGTGCTTCGTGAACCTGATCCCGTTCAACCCGATTCCCGCGAAGCCTGAATGGCGGCCGTCATCGGGCGGACGGATCGAGGCGTTCGCTCAACGGCTCAGCGAGCGGGGGGTACCAAGCGCGGTGCGCGTACCGCGAGGACGCGACATCGCCGCGGCGTGCGGCCAGCTGCGTCTCGCGCGCGAGGAGCCCGTGGCGGGCTAGCTGGCTAGCGGTCGGTGACGAGCCGACGCCAGTCCTTGCCGAGGATGAGGGTCGCATCGAGCAACAGGTCCGGGTCCGGCGCGATGACGATCGAATCCGCGCCGAGTCGGTCGCCGAGATCGGCCACCGGCTGGCCGATTCCCGACCGATCCATCAACACGCTGGTCTCGTAATCGAAGTGCTCCGCGTTGTCGACCGTGACGACGTCGTAGTTCAGAGACAGCAGGAGGTCCCCGACCTGCCCGGCGGCCCCCTTTTCTCCCGATCCGTTCAGGACCTCGACCTTGAGGCGATTCCCGATCTGAAGCGTAGCCGCCTCGACGTTCGGCGTCTGGAGGACTTCGGCCTCGCGCCACGCGATCCACCAGGACCCGACGAGGGCACCGGTCGCGAGGAGAGTAACCGTGGTGATGACTGATTTGAGTCGGTCGAACGTGATCGCGACGACTCCGCGCTTCCTCGGGCGACGACGCTTCGCCGGCCCCGACCTTCCGCCCCGCTTCTTCCCGCCCGCAGTGCTGCGTGCCACCTGGTTCCTCCCGTCGTCCACCCCACCCGTGTCCGCCCCTGCGGACGCCGTATCGCAATGAACCGCAACGCGCTACGACCCTTCGGTCAACTTCGTCCAGAACTCTACCGTGACTTTCGGAATCCGCAACCGTCGGTCGAGTAGCGTCTGCATCTTCGCCGCCGCGATCTCGAGCAGGACGTCGTCGTGCTCCTCGGGGAGTCGCGCCCGCAGCCGCTGCCTGCGGAGCCGTCGAGACCCCCGTCCCGGGTCGAGGTAGTCAGCCATGTACAGTGAGCACCCGAGCACGTCGAGCTTCGCGTGACCCGTCGTATGGTGAGAGATCGCTCGTAGAAGCGCGCGGTCCTTCACGCCATCCTTCTCCAGCCTGGCGGCGCAGGCGGGGCCGTGCAGCACGGGGTCCGGGCAATCGCGGGGCACGTCGTAGCGTTTTCGCAGGGTCGATGGTCGCACGCCCTTCAGGCCGTCGTGCAGATAGCCGGCCGCGCTCCACCGCGCCCGATCAGACTTCCTGAGACCGCGCGCCTTCGCCCACTTCCGCATCAGGCGAGCGACGCGCTCGGCATGGGCGAACCGCTGGCGGGACATGACCACCCAATCGGGCAACTCGCCCTTCGCCGCGGCCCGCACGATCGGGTGCAGCTGGTCGAATCGATCTCCCATCAGTCGCGGCCGCGCCGTCGGCCGGCGATACTGCCCATCGAGTGGTCGCTCGTCATCTGCGTCCGCCGTGTGAATGTCCGTCATGCAAAGAGGAAGCAGGGGGAAGTTACACCGCATGTCCGTTCGCTTCGACCCGCTGCTCACCCGGTCGCTCGCCGACGAGATCGGCCGGCGCTGGGAGGGCGTGGAAATCGCCTCCCTGGCCATGGACCGCGAACGCAGCGCGGTTTCAGTGAACTTCCGGGACGGCTCCGCGCTTCTCGCGCTCTTGAATCGGGACGCGGGGTTTCTCCTTGCGCTCGACGAGGACGGGCTGGGCTCCGAGGAGAGCGTGAGGATCAGCCGATTCGGGCGAGTGACGCTGCATCGCGTCGAAGCTCCCGCGGACGAGCGCACGATCGTGCTATGGCTCGCCGAGCCCGACGGGACCGTGTCGGTGGGCATCGCGATCGAGCTGCACACGAACCGGTGGAACGTGGTCAGCCTCGTTCCCGGTCGAGATGGCGACGGGTGGCGAGTGCGCTACGCGATGTGGACACGAGAGGTGGCGGGGCGCCGGGTCGGACCCGGTGAGCCCTACATCCCCGCGGCCTCGACGCGGCGGGCGATCGATGCGCCTCCCGGCTCGGACGAATGGCGGACATGGGTGGAAGAGGCCGCCCTGCCCCTCGGTGCGGATCCGGCTGACCTCCGCGGCGAGATCCTCCGGACCTGGGGGTGGACGAGCGCGATCAACTACGAATGGGCGTTCGAGGAGGGCGCGCGTTCGCTCGATCGGTATCTGGAGATCCACGAATCGGCGATGACGCGGGACTCGTCTGCGCCCGTCTGGCTGACCGAACGCCGTTGGGGCCTCCAGCCGTACCCGCTCTCGCTCGGGCAGGATGACGCCAGGCCTGCCGGCTCGGTGTTCGAAGCGATGGAGATCGCCTGCGACACCGCGGGAGGTGTCGAGGCGGCGCTGGCCGGCACGGCCGCCCCGACTTCGACGGGGAAAGGCGACGCGGAGCTCCTCGCCACGCGCCTCCAACGCCGGGTGGACCGCGAGGCGAAACGGGTGGCGGCGCTCGAGCGCCAGCTCGCCGCGGCGGGGCCGCCCGAGGCCGCCCGCGAACTGGGACAGATCCTGCTCGCCCGGAAAGACGCCGTTAGCAGGGGCGATGCCAGCGTGGTGCTTCAGGCCTTCGACGGCTCGCAACGCGAGATCGCGCTCGACCCGAAGCTCGACGCGGTCGCGAACGCTGAGCGGTTCTTCGAAGAGGGACGCCGTCGCGAGCGAGCGCTCGAACGGCTACCGGCCGAGATCGCGAGCGCGACCACGCGGCTGGCGGGATTCCGGGACGCCCTGGTTCGACTGGAGCGCGACGGACCGAGCGAAGACCTGTGGAGGTTCGCGGGCGAGAAGCCTCCCTCGGCGCGGGGGCGCGGCAAGGGACGGGGTGATGCGGAGGAGCGCCTTCCCTACACGCGCCTGCTCAGCTCGGGGGGGCTCGAGATCAGGGTCGGGCGCGGGGCGCGCGACAACGACGAGTTGACCTTCCGGCATTCGGCCCCGGACGACATCTGGCTGCACGCGTCTCAGGTGTCCGGCGCGCACGTGATCCTCCGCTGGGGCCGCAAGGAGGACAATCCCCCGCAGCGGGACCTTCTCGAAGCCGCGGTCGCGGCCGCGGTCGGCAGCGGGGCGCGTCACAGCGGGTCCGTGGCGGTCGCCTGGACCCGTCGGAAATACGTCCGGAAGGCGCGGAAATCGCCGCCGGGGACGGTGATCCCGGATCGCGTGAAGACGGTGATGGTGGAGCCCGACGAGGATCTCGTTCGAGGACTACGCGAGGCGGCTGAGGCACCCCCGACGCACGGCTAGTCGGACGGGCACTCTGCCCGTTCGAACCGCGAGTCCACGCGTCCCTTTTCCTGGATCGCGCGTTCGATCTCCTCGGACGCCGTGTCGGCCGACAGCTCATCCCTGCGGCGGATCAACGTCAGAAACGCGCCGTGTACACCGTTGCGCGCCGCCTGCAGATCCTGGCAGTAGGTCGACGCCTCGGCGGGCCGGTCGATCAACTCGTTGAACACGGCGACCTGCCCCTCGAGGACCGCGACGAGACCCTGCAGACTGGCCCCCGAGTCCCCCGATGCCGGATCACCCGCCGGCGACGCGAACACCATGGGATTGTCCATGAGAAAGCCCCCCGGCTGGCTCGCTCGCGACAACTCGTAGCTCAGTGCGAGCCCCCCGGCGACTCCGAAGACCATGCATGCGGCGGTCACGAGCGCGGGGGCCTTCCGGCGCTGCACTTCCCGCCAGGCTCCGGTCGAGCCGGGCAATTCGGTCGCTCGCTCGACCAGGTGGTAGTTCATCGGAAGGACCGGCTTTCGATCGCGACCGTTCTTCGTCTCTTCGTGCTCGTAGAACGGGCGGGCAAGCGCGTCACGAACACGGCCGTCCTCGTCGCGGCCGAAGATCCCGTACCCGCCGTCGGTGCCCGGAGCCGGGAGGAGCGCCGAAAACTGCCACGGCTCCCGGAAGCGAGTGGTGAAGGTCTCAGACTCCGAGGCGAACATGACCAGCGCGTCCGTCTGGCGTGTCCTGAACCAGCCGAGCGGCGTGCCGCGACTCTCCTGCGGCCGATCCATCAACGCGGCCAGTCGTTCTCCGACCGCCCGCCCATCGACCGTCGCCGGACGACGCCTGAGCAGCCCTTTGCGGGCCGGGGGGTTCTCGATGACCGTGGAGTCCACTCGAACCCACAGTCGCCGGGTCCACGGACATTCGCACCCGACGCCGTAGAAGACGCCGACGCAGTCACCCTCGGGGTGCTTCTTCGCCTCTCGTCGGATCCCCTCGAGCATGCCGCGGGGGAAGACGATGTCGTACGCGCCCGCCACGCGGTCGCGCTCGCCGGCACCCTCGGACGGAATCCACTGCGTGCATTGCAGGAAAGGAAAAATCTCGCGCTCGAATCGCACGAGAGAAAACGCGGAACCCCCGGTGCGTCCGGGGCCGTCTCCAGCCAGGTCGCTCATCTCCACACCCCTCATCACCCCGCCCAAATGCCCTGTCCGCAGTGGCTTACGGTATCACAGGCTCAGGTAGGACTCAAGGTGCCCGTGGACCCTACCTCGCGATGCGGCCGAGACAGGCGTCGGGAACCGCGAAGGAATCGACCAGCGGGACGGCATGCGGACGCAGCTCGGCGCAGAGGTCGATCACGAGGTCGCGGATGGCCTTGCTCTTCGCCGGGTCGAGGTAGCCCTGCTCGAGATACCAGCCGCGGGCCGACTCGATGGTCCGGAGCGCGTAGAGGCTGCGCAGCCGCTCGATCATCTCGGACAGCGAAGAACTCGGGGCCCTGCGTTCGGTCTCGATTACGGTCGCCAGCACCTCGCTCTCGACTCGCGCGCGGGCGGCATTCACCGCGTGGACCTGACAATCGACGAGCGCCTCGAACCCATCCATCCCGCCATCCACCCGCGACTTCACCCGCCTGGCGAGCGAGACCAGCAGGTCCTCCGCCCGCGCGTCCAGGATCGCCCGCTGGAAATCCGCGTCCCTCAGGTGATCCTCCCCGGAACGGCGCGTGATGATCGGATTGCGTTCGGCGACGGCGAGGCGGGCCCGCTCGATGAGGAGGCGCGCGACCCCGGTCACATCGCCGAACTCGCGCCGGAACCCCGTGAGGAGGTCCTTCGCCACGAGTTGCAGCAGAACCGTGTTGTCGCCCTCGAACGTCGTGAAGACGTCGCTGTCGGCCTTCAGGTCGCCGAACCGGTTCTCGGACAGATACCCCTGCCCCCCGCACGTCTCCCGCGCGGCCTGAATCGTATCGGTGGCATGCCACGTCGCGAGCGCTTTCAACCCGGCGGCGTCCGCCTCGACGGTCCGGCGGTCCTCGCTCCCGTCCGCGTAGCGGCGCTGAAGGTCGTGCATCGCGAAATGGAACGCGTAGGTGCGGGCGAGCCGGGGCAACAACCGGCGCTGGTGGACCGGATAGTCGAGCAACACCGTTTCCGGCTCGCCCGGTGAACCGAACTGCCGGCGTCTCGCTCCGTATCGCACCGCGGTCGCGAGGGCGACCTTCGCGGCGCTGAGCGCGGCGCTCCCCACCGCGACCCGTCCGCCGACGAGCGTCCCCACCATCGTAAAGAAGCGTTTCCCCTGGCTCGCGATCGGGCTCGAATAGGACCCGTCTCGCGCGACCGAGGCGAAGCGGTCGAGCAGGTTCTCCCGCGGAATCCGCACGTGGTCGAACGAGATCCGCCCGTTGTCGATGCCGTTCAGACCCAGCTTCTCGCCGCAGTCCTCGATCTCGACGCCGGCGACGGGCTGGCCTTTCCTATCGCGGATCGGCACCAGGAACGCGTGGACGCCGTGTCGCTCCCCCGCCGTTTCGAGCTGCGCGAAGACCGTCGCCATCTGTCCATGGAGGGCCGCGTTGCCGATGTAGTCCTTCCGGGCCCGGACCCCCGGCGTGTGGATGATGAACTGGTCGGTCTCGGAATCGAAGATCGCCGTCGTCCGGATGTCCGCCACGTTCGATCCGTGACCCGTCTCGGTCATCGCGAAACAGCCGGGCAGCGAGAGTTCCGAGATCTTCCCCAGATACGCCTCGTGGTGGCGCTCCGTCCCGAGCTGCAGGACGCTTCCGCCGAACAGGCCGAACTGCACGCCGAACTTCGTGACCGTGCTCAGGTCGCCCAGGGCGAGGGTCTCGAACGCTGCTACGAACCCCGCCGGGTCGCCCCCGCCGCCGAAGGCCTCGGGCACGGCGAGTCCGCCCAGCCCCTCCTCGGCGAGCAGGCGGCAGCGGTCGAGTACGGTCGCTCGATGTTCTTCTGTCGTCAGGCCGATCGGGACCCGGAACGCCTCGCGTTCGAGAAGTGCCCGTACGCGCGCGCGCACATCGGGTCGATCTCCGTCCAGCCAGTGCCGCATTCCCTCGACGTCGAACGCGGCCGGGATCTCGGGCAGCCTGGCCACTGGCCGTTCGGCGGGAAGCAGGTCGACCGCCACTTCGCGGCCGTCCACCTCGAGGGCCGATTCGAGCCCGTTCAGGGCCTCCCGTGCCGGCGCCGGGACGTCGAGCCCAGCGGCCTCCGCGAGCTGAATTCCCAACCGTGCCAGCGAGGACCGGTCGGGCACGGAACAGGCGGAGGCAAGGCGGCGGACTTCGGACAGGAGTCCGAGAACGTCGGCGGGATCGGGGGGGCGCGATGCATCCAGCCAGTCACCGAAGACCGCGGCATCGATCCCTGCGTAGCCGGCATGGACGCGGATGAGCCGCGCCTCGCGCTCTTCCAGCCGCCCGTCCGACCACGCGGCGTAAAGGAAGGGGAGAAACGGGATCAGATCAGGGGCCCGATCTCCGCCGACTGCGATATCGCTCGTCATGCGCGTCAGCCGGCTCCGGGGGCGATGAACTGGCCGTCCTTGTGGGACCCATCGCAGAACGGCTTGTTCTGCGACCGGCCGCAACGGCAAAGCGCCGGGTTCGTGATCCAGCCGACGGTACCGTCGGCGGCCTCGAACCGCACCGAGCCCCGGAGGATGACCGGCCCGTTCTCCCGCACCTCGACGGTGGCGCCGGCCGGTTCGGACGCTTCCGCCACCGCACGCTCCGGCATCTCCCGCAGCGTCTCCCCCTCGAAGCCGGCGTCGACGTGCGCGTTGTCGCAGAACGGCTTGTGGGCGGAATGACCACATCGGCAGAGGGCGATACGCGCCTCCGTCCGGGGGTCGACTTCGCCGGGTACGCCGACGCGCAGGTCACCCCTCACGTAGGCGGGTCCGTCAGGGCTGATCGTCACCGAGACCCGAGCGTCGGGGCGTTCCTCGTCGGCTCCATCGTGCCGGATCGCGGCGAGCGCGCCGGTCGGGCAGCGCCCAACGACCGCCATCACCTCGTCGGCGCTGGCCCCATCCGGATCGACCCAGGGGCGTCTGTCCCGATCGAACACGGAGCGCAGGCCGTGCACGCACCTCTCCGCATGAATGCACCGGCGGGCGTCGAACAAGATGTCGATCTCGTTCCCGGAGTACGTCCGCTTGCGGCTCATCCGGCCAACCTCGAACTCGGGATCGTCACGGCACCAGCTCCTGGCGTCTGGGTCTAAGGAGGAACACGCCCTCGTGCATGCTCGTCACGAGCACGGTTCCGCTGTCGAAGAACGGGAACGCCGTCCACGCACCCACGAAACCGGGCGGATCCGCGCCGTACGGCGTCGTATCGAAGTAGCCGACTTCCCGCGGGTTCTCGGGATCGCTGATGTCCACGACGCGCAGCCCGGCCTGATAGTTCGCCTGGTACATGCGGTCGCCGACGATGTAGAGATTGTGGTCGGTCGAGCCGTTCGGGCCGAGATACTCTCCCACGACGACCGGGTCATCGAGATCTGATACGTCCCAGATGAGTGTCTTCGTCCGATCCGTGGTACCGACCAGCTCGTCCAGCTCGTCATCCAGATAAAAGTATCGCTGGTCCTCGGTCAGCCACCCCTGGTGGATGTACGCGACGCCGGGGTAGGCCGCCGCCGAGATGGGCTCGGGGTTCTCTTTGTCGGTGACGTCGACGATGCGGAGCGCCGTCTCGTTCGAGGCGAAGCAGAGCTCGCGGCCGGTGTAGTCCTGATCCGGCCCGGTGTAGACAAGGCACTGGGCGTCGTGGGTCCGGCCGGGAAAGATCAGACCCTCGGTATCGGTGAAGCACCCGGCGAACTCGGGCGTCAACGGCTCACGAATGTCGATCATGACAAGGCCGCCACCACACGTCTGGCCGCTGCCGCTGGTGCTCACGGTGAACGCGGTTCCCGCATCGGTGTCGATAATCAGGTTGTGCGCGCTCCCGATGCCGTCCCAGCGGGTGTCCGGCTCGAACGTCATCGGCGACGTGGTCACATCGCGAAGCCGCGTCAGATCGAACACCATCAGCCCGTGGTCGCCCGCTCCGTCTCCCGTGAAGAACAGGTGATCACGATAGACCTTCAGATCGCGGGCACCGCTCGGGTTCGCCGGAAGGACGCCGAGGTACACCGGACTCGCAGGGTCCGTCACGTCGATGAACACGGCGCCTCCCGTCCGACCGACGAGTGCGTACTCGCGTCCGGTCTGTGCGTCGGTCCAGCCCCAGGCATCGCTGACCCTCTCGCCGGGCCCGCCGCCGATGGACGAAAGCGGGAGGAAGGACTGGAGGTCCACGTCGCGGCACGCGAACCCGCTCGCGTCTTCCGCCTCGCAGCGGACCTCGCCCCCCGTCACCGCGACAAGATCGTCCCCGGCGTCGACCCAGACCGGAGTACCCCACCCCTCGCCATCGCGCGAGAAGATGCCCGCGACACCGCTTCCTCCGTTGGCGCCGGAGACACCGACGACGGCGTGCCCCGCACCCACCGCGATGGACGAGCCCATCAGGGAGCCCGGCGCAAGCGCTCCGTCGGTCAGATGCTCGACAAACGTCCAGGCCGACCCCGGCGCCTCGCGCGAGAAGCGGTGGACCCGCCCGCGCCCCTCTTCGAAGCCGGGCTCGCCGATCCACAGCTCCGACTCCGATGCGGCAACGGCGGCCCCGAAGCGGCCGCCCGGTTCGGCGCCTGCGCCCTCGACAACGTTCGCGGACCACCCGCCCGCACCGTTCCGCCGGAACGTCGCCACCGCGCCGGCAGACCGGTTGGCGAGGGGCGCCCCGGCCACGATCTGGCCACCGGGCGTGAAGGCGACGGTCGTCCCCAGCCCCGCTCCGGCCCCGAGCTCGGCGCTCACGAGGCGGCCCGCGGACACCCAGCCCCCCCCGGTCATCCGCTCGAACAGAAAGACGGCGCCTGCACCCTCGTGACGGGGCGCCCCGATCGCCGCGAGGTCGCCGCGGATCGCCATCGCCGCTCCGAACCGATCCGCGGACGCGACCGCGGTCGGGCTGATCTCCCCGGCTGCGGTCCAGGTCCCATCATCCGCGCGCGCGAAGACTCGAACCGTCGTCCCGGCCCCGGCGACCGAGACGAACGCCGCATCTCCGTCCGCGGCTATGACGCGCTGTGGCGGCTGCAGGATCGCCATGATCCGCTGCATGCTGATTGCTCCGCCGCCCCAGGCGTCCCCGTCGGTCTCGAGTTGCACGGCCGGCCGTTCGACCCATTCCCCGTCTCCGCGTGCGAAGACGTACGCTCCCGTCTTCACCTCCGGGTCGCCGCTACCGACGAGAATCGCCCCGTCGCCGGAGACGAGAGACGCCGCGAAGTTCTCGCCGCGCTGTGCCGTTCCCTCCGACCACAGCTCGGCGGTCAACTCCCAGCCGGCCCCCGCCGGACCGAACACGTAGACGGTGGCAGGCCCGCGTCCGAAAGCGGGTTTGAGCACGACGACCTCGTCGCCGGAGATGCCGACGACCGCTCCGAACCGATCCTGCGCACGTCCCTCGACAGGGGAGGTGAGCGCGAGCAGCAGCGGGAGGAAAGCGAAGCGGACCGGCGAGCGAACTGTGCGCATCTCTATCCTCCGTGAACGGCGGCGCCGATCCTGTGAGCCAGGTCCTCGAACGCATCCTCCGATTCGCTCAGCGCGGCGATCAGAGCCGACCCGACGACGACGCCATCGGCGATCTCCGATACGTCACGCGCCTGCTCGGGCGTACTGATCCCGAAACCTACGGCGACCGGCATGCGCACCCTTCTCCGAAGCTCCTCGACCTTCGAATGGAGGGCGTCGTCGAGGGCCGCGCGCGCACCCGTCACGCCGAGGCGCGAGATGTAGTAGAGAAACCCCGAAGCGTGGCCAACGATCGTCTCGAGCCGTTCCGGTGTCGTCGTGGGAGCGGCGAGCGGGATCAAATCGAGGGACCCGGTGGCCAATCGCCGTTCCATCTCAGGGTGCGAGCCGACCGGCAGGTCGGTTATCAGGAGACCGGCGGCACCCGCGGCGTCCGCCCGTTCGAGAAAGGTCTCGATCCCCATCTGGAGGACGGGGTTCAGGTACGAGAAAATCACGACGGGCGGCAGATCGGCCGAAAGACCCGACAACTGTTCGAGCGTGCTGTCCAGGCTCACCCCGTGCCCGAGCGCCTGCCAGCTCGCCGCCTGAATCGTCGGTCCGTCCGCCAGCGGGTCCGAAAACGGCACCCCCAGCTCGATGATGTCCGCGCCCGCTTCGGCCAGCGTGGTGAGAAGGTGCGGCGTCCTGTCCGGGTGCGGATACCCGCTCGACAGAAAGGGGATGAACGCGGTTCCTCCGTCGAACGCGGCCTCGATACGTGAGCTCACGGTCACCGACGCCGCGCGGGCGAGCGCTTCACGCGGAGACCCCCGCGGTCCCGAAGCGCTTCTTCGCGGCCTCTCGGCGCCGGGCCGCCTCGACCTCGCGGTTCCTGGCCGGAGCCTTCGTCGCCAGCGCGTCGACGAGGGTTCGAGTCGCGGCAGCCACTTCGTCGATCGCGGCGTTGAACGCGTCCTCGTTCACTTTCGATGGTTTCGTGAACCCGCTGATCTTTCGGACGTACTGGAGCGACGAAGCCCGAATCTCCTCATCCGTCGCGGGCGGGTCGAAGTTGAACAGCGGCTTGATATTCCTGCACATCGTGCGTCTCCGTGGTTGTCGTCAGCGAATCTCTACCACGCCCCGGGCCGTCTCGACACGGGCGATCAGCTCGGGTCGCCGGCCGGCCTCCACTTCGATTCCGTCGAGGCCCAGCGCATCGAACGCAACCCGCAGCCCCGCGGCATCGGGATGCCGGGCGGTCAGGTCGATCAGCGCTCCGGCCGGTGCCGAGGTGACGGCGGGATGCGGAGTGTCCCCCCAATCGATGAAGAACGGAACCAGTCCCCCCGAGATCATGGTCTCGGGGTCGGTGCCCGTCCAGCGAAGGACCGCTCCGTCCGGGTTCGCCCGACTCCCGCCGGCGACCTCGCCCAGCGGGACGCCGGCTGAAGCGGCCCGTCGGACGAGAGGGGGAAGATCCACTCCCGATGCGCAGAATCGGGCGAGTCGGGGCTCGACGGATTCCCCGATCCCCCAGAGGTCCGGCGCCGGCCCGTCCGTCTCTGGATCGGGACCTATGACCTCCAGATACGTGCTCGGCCCGAGCGAGGCGACGCAGTTCCGCGTCCCCCAGCGCGGGTGCACGCCGCCAGGCGTGAGCGGGGTGCCGAGGAGATCCTCCATGCGCTCGACTCCCATAGCCAGGTCGGGCGTGGTCCAGATGATGTGGTCTATCCGGGCGGTCACCACCGATCCTCCAGCTCGACACCGAGCCCATCGGCGATACGGTTCACGAAAGCGTAGTAGGCAGTCACCGCGCAGATGTCGTGGATGGCCCGGTCGTCGAATCCGTGATCGCGCAGTTCCTCGACGTCGCGGGCGGACACGTCCCCCGGCGTCGACGTAAGCCGCCCCGCGTAACGGAGCATTGCGACATCCTCCGGCGACAAACCCGCGTCCGCGAGATCGGACTCCAGCGCGGCGATCGTTCGGTCCTGCTCGTCCTGCGGGATTCTCTTCGCTGTCAGCAACCGACGGAGACCCTCTCCGTGATGCACGATTCAGTAGCGACACCGATTCAGGGCAGACACGTGCACAGCGATCATCTCGCGCTGGATCCGGCTCAGTGGTCCGTGTGCATACATGAGCTCGCGATACAGGTCGTGATGGAGCCTGATCGTGCGGCTGTGCACCCCGTGGATCCGGATGATGTTGTCATCGTCGGCGACGCGGTCCTCCCGGGGGACGTCGTCTCCATCCACGTAGTCGATGAACGCCATCAGACCTCCATCAATCTCTCGAGCCGGCGATCACCCGCGCCGCCTCGCTGACGTCCTTGTCTCCCCGTCCGCTAAGGCAGACGACGACATCCCGGTCGACCCAGCGCTCGGCATCGCGGGCCAGACCCGCGATCGCGTGTGAGCTCTCGAGCGCGGGCAGGATGCCCTCCACGCGACAGAGCAACTGGAAGGCGGCGATGGCCTCGTCGTCAGTCACGGACTCGTATCGGACGCGCCCCGTGTCCTTGAGCCAGGAATGCTCCGGACCCACCCCGGGATAGTCGAGCCCGGCGGAGACGGAGTGGGCCGGAGTCACCTGCCCGCCCTCATCCTGCAGGAGATAGCTGTAGTTCCCATGCAGGACCCCCGGTCTCCCGGCCGATAGGGACGCGGAATGCTCGCCTGTCTCGATTCCGTGCCCCGCCGCCTCGATCCCGACCATTTCGACCCGTGCCGGAGACCCGTCCTCGAGCGCATCGTTCGCCTCGACGAAGGCGGCGAACATCCCGATCGCGTTCGAGCCACCCCCGACGCACGCATACACCGCGGAAGGTGACACATCTCGCTCGGCGAGCTGCTGCCGCGTCTCATCGCCGATCACACGCTGAAACTCGCGCACGAGAGCGGGATATGGCGCGGGGCCGACGACCGAACCGATGATGTAGTGCGTCGTGTCGACGTTCGTGACCCAGTCCCGGATCGCTTCGTTCGTCGCGTCCTTCAGGGTGCGGCTGCCGCTTCCGACGGGGATCACCTCCGCCCCGAGGAGCTCCATGCGCTCGACGTTGAGCGCCTGACGGCGCATGTCCTCCTCGCCCATGTAGACGGCACACTCGAAGTCGAGCAGCGCACAGGCCGTCGCCGTTGCGACTCCGTGCTGCCCCGCGCCCGTCTCCGCAATGATCCGGCGCTTTCCCATGCGCTTCGCAAGCAGCGCCTGACCGATCGTGTTGTTGATCTTGTGCGCACCCGTGTGGTTCAGATCCTCCCGCTTCAGCCACACGCGGACGCCGCCGAACTCCGCGCCGAGTCGACGGGCGAGGTACACCGGCGTCGGCCTGCCGACGTAGTCGGTCAGCAGAGAGCGCAGGTCGGCCGCGAACGTCCCATCCTCCCGCACCTCGGCCCACGCATTCTCGAGTTCCTCGAGCGCGGGGATCAGCGTCTCCGGGACGAACTGCCCGCCGAACTCTCCGAACCAGGTCACTGGTCCGCTCCCTCCCAGGTCGCTGCGTCGGACAGGTACCCGTACAAAACCTGCAGTTCCTCGTCGGTGAAGTGCGCGAAACGGCCGATGGCGACCTCATCCATGACATCCAGGTCCCGCCCGTCCAGCGGGAGGCCTTCGCGCATGAGCGTGCCGAACTGCTCGCTCGTGTACGCCATCACCTTCGACAGCGCGGGACGGGCGGCCATGCCGGGGTCTCCCGGCTGCCCGAGCAGATCCTCTCCGTGACACTCGCTACACGCCCCGGTGGCCAGGTACCGACCGAACTCGACGGGATCGGTGGGCGTCGTCGCGGGTGGGCGCCTCTCGTGATCCACCCGCGAGGCCGCCGTCCAGAAGTCACCCATCACGAGGAAGAACCGGGCCATAGGGCCAAAGTAGGCCGCCGACTCCAGACCCGTTCCCGAGGGAGCGGAACGAATTGCAGCGATGATCAACCCGAGTTCCTCGTCCGACATCCCCTGGAACATCTCGGAGGGCATCACCATCACCGAGCGCCCGTCGGGCTTCACCCCGCCGCGGATGCCACGCTCGAGCTCGGCGTCGGTGCGCTCGGCCGCGAGACTCGTCAGATCGGGCGCCGTCAGACGCGCCATGAGGACGTTCATCGGGAAGCCGGGGTCGAACATCACCTCGCCCGCGAAGTCCTCTCCGTGGCACCCGAAGCACCCGCGGGTCGCGGCGAGCCGTCGGCCCTCCTCGATCGATGCCGGATCGGTCGGCACGCTCACGGCATGCGCAACCCGGTCGTACGTGGGGTTCATCACGCGCAACGAGAGCAGGTAGATCGCCCCGAGCGCGACCAACGCGAGCGCGACCAACGCGAGGATCGTCCGCTTCACCCAACGAAGTGCTGTCTTCAAGGCGCCTCCTTCACGGCCGAACCCCTGACGGCCTCGATGAACGCTTTGAT
>JBDHIO010000087.1:0-5136 GCA_039587355.1 Gemmatimonadota bacterium
CGATTTCGGCAGCGCCGGTACGGCGGCGAGAAGCTCGCGGGTGTGGGCCTCTGCGGGGGCACCGTAGACGGTGGCCGCGAGACCCTCCTCGATGATGCGGCCCCGGTGCATCACCGCGACCCGGTCGGCCACGCGCCGAACCACCGCGAGGTCGTGAGAGATAAAGAGATACCCGAGCCCGAGGTCGCTCTTCAGCTCCTCGAGCAGCGCGAGGATCTTCGCCTGAACCGACACGTCGAGAGCGGACACCGGCTCATCGGCGATGATTATCGAGGGCTCGACGGCGAGGGCGCGGGCGATTCCGATGCGCTGTCTCTGACCGCCGGAGAACTCATGGGGGTATCGCTTTGCGGATTCCCGCTCGAGGCCGACGCGCGCGAGCAGCATCTCGACCCGCCGAGGAACGTCCTGCCGCCCGGCGAGGCCGTGCACGGTCAGGACCTCGGCCAGCGTGGACGCCACGGTCATCCGCGGATTCAACGACGCATACGGGTCCTGGAACACGATCTGAACGCAGCGTCGAAATGCCAGGCGCTCCCGACGCGACATCCCGAGGACATCGCGGTCCCCCCAGAGCACGCGCCCGGCATCCGGGCGATCCAGCCCTGCGAGGAGTCGGCCGAGCGTGCTCTTTCCGCTGCCGGACTCGCCGACCAGGGCGAGCGTCTCTCCGACGCGGACCTCCACCGATACGCCATCCAGGGCGACCGTCCCGGCCTTTCCGCCGAATCGCCGCCCGACGTTCTCGGCCGCCAGCGTCCGCGGGGTCGTGGACGCGGTCATTCGCCGCTCTCCGCGTGGGCGGGGGAACGCCGCCCCGGCTCCTCGGCGAGCCAGCATCTCGTTCCGTCCCGCAGCGGCGGCTCGTGGGCGGCGCAGCGGTCCCACGCGAACGCGCAGCGCGGATGGAACCTGCACCCGGCCGGCCAGGACCCCGGTGCCGGCACCCGGCCCGGGATGACCGCGAGAGGCCTGTCCGCGTCCTCGATCGTCGGCACCGCCTTCAGGAGCGCCTCCGTATACGGGTGACGCGGGGCCGTCAGGACCTGGAAGACGGGGCCCTCCTCGACGAGGCGTCCGCCATACATCACGGCCACCCGATCGGCGATTCGTCCGACGACCGCGAGGTCGTGCGAGATGATGACGAGGCCCATGCCGCACTCCCGCCGAAGATCGTCGAGCAGATCCAGGATCTGGGTCTGGACGGTCACGTCCAGCGCGGTGGTCGGCTCGTCCGCGATGAGGAGCGAGGGGCCGCAGGCGATCGCCATCGAGATGAGTGCTCGCTGACGCATCCCACCGGAAAGTTCGTGCGGGTAGGCGCGGGCCGTGCGCGCGGGCTCGGGCAGCCCGACCCGCTCGAACAGATCCAGGACCCGGGCGGCCGCGGTTTCGCGCGACACGCCATCATGGGCCCTTATGACCTCCTCTACCTGCGCTCCCACCCGGTGCACGGGGTTCAGCGACGTCATCGGCTCCTGAAACACGAACCCGACATCCGCACCACGGACCTCCCGGAGTCGGGGAGGTGATGCGCCGATCAGCTCTTCGCCCTTGAGGCGAACGCTGGAACCGGCCAGGGTTCTGGCCGGCGGCTCCTCGACGAGTCGGGCGATGGACAGGGCGGTCAGGGACTTGCCGCACCCCGACTCGCCGACGATCGCCAGGGTCTCCCCGGGGCTCACGTCGAACGACACGCCGTCGACCGCCCGCGAGACGGGACCGTCTCCGGGCTCGAAGTGGACCTTCAGGTCCCGCACGCTCAGGAGCGGAACGCTCACGGTGTCAGACCCGCGCGCGAGCGGGGATCGAGTGCGTCACGCAGCCCATCGCCCACGAGATTGAAGCTCATCACCGTGAGGACGATCGCGAGTCCGGGAAACAGGGCGATCCACGGAGCGTCCAGAACGACGTCTTTCCCGGCGGCCACCATGAGACCCCAGCTCGGTGCGGGCGGCGGGACCCCGAGGCCGAGAAAGCTGAGCGACGCTTCCACTAGAATCGTGTTCCCGATGCCGAGGGTCGCCGCGACGATGATCGGGCTCGCGACGTTGGGAAGGATATGCCGAAACAGAATCCGGGGCGCTCCAAAACCGAGCGCTCTCGCGGCGAGTACGAACTCGCGCTCGCGCATGGACAGCACCTCGCCCCGCACCAGCCGCGAGGTGCCCATCCAGCCGGTCAGACCGAGCACCAGAGTGATCACGAGCACGGACGGCTGCACCAGTGCCACGATCGTGATCAGCAGGACCAGTCTCGGAAAGCTCAGCAGGAGATCGACGGTTCGCATCGAGACGGTATCGATCCAGCCGCGTGCGTACCCCGCGACCGCGCCGATCAGCGACCCGAGCGTGATCGCGATCGCGATCGCGATGAAGCCGATCGCGAGGCTCACTCGCCCACCGTACAGCACGCGGCTGAGGACATCGCGCCCGAATCGATCGGTGCCCATCGGGTGGTCCCACGAGGGAGGCTGGAAACGCGTGGCGATGATGTCGGCGCCCTGCGCAGCCGGGTCGTAGGGGGCCAGGTACGGCGTGAGCAGCGCGATCGCCGCGAGGCCGGCGACGAGTCCCAGGCCGAGCATGGCCGGACGGTGTCGCCGGAAGGTGAGCCACGCATCCGCCCACTGGTTCGCCGCCACACGGGTGCGGGCCGGTGCCCCGAGATGTCTTCCGGCGCGGACGGCCGCGGCCAGCGACCCGAACAGCGTGACGAGGGCTACCCAGTGCTGGACACTCGTCGAGCCGAGCGTTTCCACGATCCGGTCCCGTCGAAGCACCGCGATGAGCCACAGCGCGAGCCAGCCGGCGGCGAGGGCGAGAGACGCCGAGGGCCGTGATCGGATGGAGCGGGCGCCGGGAAGCAGGAGGTCGAGCGCGCTCATCGGTATCGGATCCGCGGGTCGGCCGCCGCGTACAGCAGATCGGCGACGAGATTCGCCGCGATCACCAGGGCGGCGAAGAGAAAGCTCGCGGCCATCACGAGCGGGTAGTCTCGCGCGAGAATCGCGTCATACATCACGCGGCCCATGCCCGGCCAGGAGAAGATGTACTCGACCACGACCGCGCCGCCGAACAGCGCGGGCAGGAAGAGGCCGAGCAGGCTGATGATCGGGAGGAGCGCATTGCGCACCGCGTGACCGAGAATGACACGTCGCTCGCTCAACCCCTTCGCCCGCGCGGTCCGGATGTAGTCCTGATCCAGGGTCTCGAGCATCGCGGCGCGCATGTATCGTGCGATGGCCGCGGCCGAGCCCAGGCCCAGAGTGATCGTCGGCAGCACGAGGTGTGCGGCACGGTCGCCGATCCTCCCGACCGCACCGAGGCTCTCGTAGTCGAGGCTCTGCATGCCCGAGATCGGGAGGGCGCCGGATAATGGCGCGCCGGAGGAGGCCCACATGATCAGAACGACCCCGAGCCAGAACGTCGGAACCGAGTAGAGGAAGAGTGCGAGAAACGTCAGGACGTGGTCCGCCCCGGTGGTTCGCCTCACCGCCTGCACGATCCCGACGGCGCACCCGACCACGAACGTGACGATCAGCGACGTCCCGCCCAGCCACAGCGTATTCGGAAGCGCCTCGCCGAGAACGTCCGCGACCGGACGCAGCCGCGAGAAGCTGAAACCGAAGTCGCCCGTCAGGAAGCTCGTGAGCCATCGCACGTACTGTTCGAGCAGCGGCTGGTCGAGACCGAAGTTCCGACGCATCTGGTCGATGACTTCAGGGCTGACGTTGGGGTTGAAGTAGGCGGCCGTCGGGTCGCCGGGCGCCAGATGGAGAAGGACGAAGAGCAGGGTGACGATCCCCCAGAGGAGAGGGATCGCGCCCAGGAGCCGGCGAAGCAGGTAGCGGGCCAGAGCCTTCTCCCTGGAGGTGTTCTAGCGGGTCTCGCCGGCGTCGGTCGCCGGCCCGCGGGCTTCGGGGTGCAGCCACCAGTCGTGAACGCCCCGCAGGTCGCCACGAATGTCGAGCTCGACGTTCATCAGCTCGTTGCGACGCGCCGCCGCGTCGACCGCGAAGTATAGAAACGTGAACGGCTGATCGCGGTGGAGCAGCGCTACGTACTGCCGAAGCAGAGCGGTCGACTCCTCGGGGCTCGCGGCGTTCGGGATCGCCTGGAGCACGGGCTCCATTTCGCGACTGCAGTAGCTGGCGAACTGGAAGGCCTGGCCGACCGCGTCACACGAGAACAGCTGTCGATCGTCGACCTCCAGATCCGGCGTCCACTCGAGCACGAACGCATCGAAACGGCGCTCGGGGCTGGTGATCGCGTCGATGAAGGCGGATTGCTCCTGCACGTCGATCTCCACGCGAGCACCGATCCGGGCGAGGTGCGCCTGAACGATCGTGGCGATGTCGCGATACATGTCGCGGGCGGGCGCGAGCAACTCGAAGGACAGCGGTTCGCCGTTCCGGTCGCGGATGCCGTCGCCGTCGCTGTCGAACCAGCCGAGGGCCGCGAGGATCGCCGACGCCGAGTCGGGTGAGAACGGGTGCGGCGCGAGCGCCGGATCGTGAGCCGGGTGCCAGGGGCCCAGCGGCCCGTTGGCGACGTGCCCGAGCCCGTTTCGCGCCGCCGCGATCAACTCCTCCCGGTCCAGGCCCATGGTCAGCGCGCGTCTCAGCTCGGGATCCTGGAAGAGGGGTTCGCGTCCGTTCCAGCCGATGAAACCGTACGCGGGGCTCGGGATCTCCAAGACGTCGGCACCTTCGTATTCGTCCGCGCGCGCGACCTGGGTGGGCGCGAGCAGCCGGACGTACTGGACGCCGCCGGACCGAAGCTCGGCGAGCTGCGTCGCCGACTCGGGGATGCTGCGATAGACCAGCCGGTCGGCGTACGGGCGACCTCCGAGGTCCACGGGGAACTCGTCGTTCGCCTCGAACGTGACGTTGCCCGCCGCGTCCCGACCCGCGAAACGGAACGGCCCGTTCCCGACCGGTTCGGTGCCGAACGGGTGCGTCGCCAGCTCCGCCGCGGGCGTGTCCTCCATCATGTGACGGGGCATGATCGGGAGACGCGTCCACCCGCCCATGAGACCCGCGCGGGGCCGGACCGCGAAGCGAATCGTGTGAGCGTCGACGACCTCGGCGCCCTCCCAGCCCTCGAACCATCCAGCATTGGGGAACGCGGTGTC
>JBDHIO010000088.1:0-7490 GCA_039587355.1 Gemmatimonadota bacterium
ATCAGCCACGGGCCCTCTCGACCCACGCTTCGAGCGCCCGGAGATCTCGCTCGCTCAACCACCCGTGGGTCGGAAGCGTCAGCAACTCGCGGGACAGACGTGCGGCGCCCGGGAACGTGTCATCGGGCCGCACGAGCAATCGTCGACCGGCCTCGACCTCGTTCAGCGGCTTCGGGTACCCCGTCGCGATGCCCAGCTTCGACGACTCGTCCGACACCCCCGCGACGCGCGATACGACCGGCAACCTCAGCCACCCGGGCTCCAGATCCGCACGTGTCGGACGAACGGGCATGAGATCGCCGCCGGGGGGAATCACCGCGAGGAGGCGCTCCGCGTTCGATCGCCGGATGCGGCATTCCTCATCGAGACCCGCGAGGTTCGCGTTCGCGATCGCGGCCGCGGCCGCGGACATGGCGGAGGGAGCGCCGGGCGTCTTGTAGCGTGTCTCGCCGATGTGCAGCCCCGGAATCGACTTCGGCAGCCAGAACAGCGACGGCCGCCCGAGTACCCACAACGCCGCTGCGTCCAGCACATCACCGATCCCCCCCGCGCCTCCGGATGGCGAGTCGATCGACTCGAGGACATCGAGCCCCTCCTCGTCGCACAGCACTGCGCCGCCGGATCCTCCCGTGAGCCCCTTCCCGCGCCCGAACGACAGGACCGTGAGGGCCCCGAACGACCCGGCTCGCGTACCCCCGATCCTGGACCCGGCCTCCTGAGCCGCATCCTCGATTAGGAGGACTCCACGACGACGACACTCCTTTCGGAGTCGGTCGGCGGACGCGGGGACGCCGTACAGGTGGGCCGTCACGAGCGTGCGGGCGCCCGCCTCGAACGCGCGTTCGAGCGACTCGGCATCCGGCTCCAGGCTCTCGGGGTCCAGGTCGTACAGAATGACGGGCACGTCGGCCCCGACGGCGGCCGTGATGAGGTCGTAGCAGCAGTACGCCGGCAGGGCCACCGGCCCGAGGCCGCGCCCCTGCGCCGCGGAGAGCGCGAGCTGCAGTGCCGAAGTTCCGCTGTCGGTGAGGAATCCGCCGGACGATCCATACCTCTCGACCAGGGCGGAGAGCAGGTCGGCCCGCCCCGATCCGCCGAGGATCCCGCCCACGCCCGCGACCAGGGCGGAGGGCGTGATTCTGGAACGGGCGGGAGGTACGGTTCTCACTCGACGTCCTACGGGATGTTCTTGACGATGCGCGGTCCCAGGACGTTCGTCACCGCGAGCGGCAGCTTCTGCCAGACACGGATCGCCAGTCCGAATCCATCGTCGTCGGGGGACGGCGTTTTCGCACGCTTGCCCTGCCTTTGCAGCCAGTAGAGCTGCTCATCGCGCCCGCCCCACTGCTTCTTGAACCGGTGCGTGCCTCCGTCCGGCGTGCAGCGTCCGAAGTTGAAGACCCGCTTGCCGGAATCGATCGCACGCTCGATGAACGACCAGTAGAGCAGCATGTTCGGCGCCGTCCGGCTATAGCTCCGCAGTGACGACGCCCACGTGATCTCGACTTCGTCGCCCCACTCGATCGTACAACCTCCCGCGATCGGAAGGTCACCATCGTAGACGCACGCGAACGTCACCGCGTCGCCGAGCTCCTCGGCGAGGATCTCGAAGAACCTTCGTGAGAGCGCAGGCGTGCCGAGGTCCCGCATATGCCGGGCGAACACCTCCCAGAACGGTCCGATCTCCGACGCACCGAACCGGACCTCGTACCCTTCCTTACGCGGCCGGCGCACCTGGCTCCGTAACTTCGCCTTGAGCCCGTTCCAGAGCACCTCCGCGTCGTCCGGAAGATCGAGAAGGACCGTGATCTTCCGCGTCGAGACGTCGAGCCCGGCCTCCACGAGTCGGCGACCGCGCATTTCGAGGAGGTCCGCCGAACGGGACTCCGCGAGACCGGCGGCATGATCGGCGAGCGCGACGACGGCATCGGCCGAACCGAGCGCCCCCCCGTAGGAGCCGAACGGCATGGACACCAGGAAGTGCCCGAACAGCCTGCTCTTCACCGTCACGAGCGGCAGTACCCCGACCGTCTCGCCGTCGAGCTTCGCCTCGAGGACCTCGCAGGGGTGACCGAACGCCCGCTCGATCACCCGCCGCCACGGGGACAGGTGAAACGCCGTCCAATCCGCCTGTCTCGCCACGAAAGCATCCAGGGCATCCGGGTCGGGATGTCGCTCGATCTCGAACTGAACCTCGGTGTCCGTAGGGAGTCTCCTGTCTTGAGTCGGGCCAGGCCTGTGGCTCACACGCTACGAGGCGCGTTTACAAGATGCTCGTCCGCGAGCTGTTTGATCCCGCAGGGGGTCTCGACCGGACCGCGCCTGATCCAGTCCAGACGCGACAGCCAGCGCGGCACCCCGGTGGTGCGTTTCCGAATCTCGAGATTCGACCGGATCACGTCGGGATCCACGTATCCGCGGTCGTGGTCGAGGTGGACGGTAACGGCACGGTGACGGGCCTGGATCGGCCGGACACCGAGGTTTCTCAGCCGCTCGCCAAGTTCCCCGTTCACGGCGAGCAGATCCGTCTTCCACCCGGAGGCGTTGTGCCCGTTCCACGTCGGACGGGTGGTCGTCATCCGATCGAGCCAGACACCGCTGAACGACCCCGGCGCGAGCTTGAGAAGCGGACGCGGCCGGGTGCCGACGGATCGAACCCACCAGTCGGGATCGAACACGACCCCTCGCTTCACGTCATCAGGCGTCAGACGCGCGCCGACAGCCCTCGGAAGATTGCTCCGACCGCCGGACACGAACCGCCGCGGCCGCGCCAGCCGCGCATGTGTCGCGAGAAAATCGGATCGTGGCATGCAGTCGCCGTCCGAGAAGACGAGGTAGTCCGACGAGGCCTCGACCGTCGCGAGGTTCAGGATGCGGCACTTCCGGAAGCCCCTGTCCTCGTGCCACACGTGCCGGATGTCCAGATCGGCCTCATCGCGCATCCGGTCGATGACGTCCCCGGTCTCGCCGGTCGAGCCGTCATCCGCGATCACGATCTCGAAGTCACGGTGCGTCTGCGCGGCGTATCCCCACAGGGACAGCTCGAGCCAGCGTGGCTCGTTGTAGGTGCTCATGACGACGGAGATACGCATCCCCGAATCTGCCCGGCGTGCGCCGCGAGCGGCAAGCAGACGCGTTGCCGGCGGCGGGCGCGGGCGACCATGTTCCGCGAATGCCTCACGAGTCGCTCGCGCCAGAAGTCGCCGTCGCCGCCCGCGCCTTCTGGGGCGATGCACTGGACCTCGACCGGATCCGTTGCGTGGACAGCGCGGTCGCTCGCACAACGGGCCGCGCGTTCGTCACCTGGAACACGATTCACTGGCCCGGCCCGCCTCCCACGCGGGCGACCGACCCCGCGATGCACGTGATGATTCACGAGCTCGCGCACTGCTGGCAGCATCAGACGGGTCGACTGCAGCTGCTTCGCGGGATTCTCGAGCAGACCCTGTACACGTTGTTCGGGTGGTGGATGATGAGGATAGGGCTGCGTCCTCTCTACGACCCGTACGACTACGGCGGGCCCGAGGGGATAGTGGCCGCATCGGGCCTGGAGGAGTTCTCGCTCGAGGCCCAGGCAACGATCGTGGAGCACCACTGGACGACCCGGAACGAGACGTCCCCATATGCGAGGAACCTCGCCCGGCTATGCCGACAGGCAGGGGTTCAGGGGCTCGACCGCCACCTCGAGGAGGATTGATGCCGCACATTCCCATCCCCGGGCTGACTCTCGGGACGGCAGACTTCACCCGGGCCCGTGCCAACGTCGCCCCTCACATCCATCACACGCCTCTCCTGACCTCGCGATCGCTGAGCGAGGCGTCGGGCTTCGATGTCCGGCTGAAGGCGGAGATCTTCCAGAAGGGCGGCTCCTACAAGGTGCGCGGCCCGTTGAACGTGATCGCCAACCTGTCGGAGGAGGAGCGGGCACGCGGCATCATTTGCTCCTCGGCGGGCAATCATGCCCAGGGGGTCGCGATCGCAGCGCAGATCTACGGCATCGACGCAACCGTACTGATGGCGGAGAACGCGACGAAGTCGAAGATCGCCGCAACCGAAGGCTACGGAGCGAAGGTCGTGCTGCACGGCTCCATCTGGGACGAAGCGAACGAGCGGGCACTCGAGCTCGTCGAGGAGCGCGGGTACACCTACATCCACCCGTTCGACGACCCGCTGCTCATAGCCGGCCAGGGGACGCTCGGTCTCGAGGTCCTGGACGATTGGCCGGAGGTCGAAATAGCCGTCATCCCGATCGGGGGTGGCGGATTGATCTCCGGCAACTCGATGTCTTTACGGGCCCTCAAGCCGGGGATCCGGGTCTTCGGCGTGGAGTCGTCGGGAGCGCCGGCCATGAAGCGCACCGTCGAGACCGGCGAGATGGTGACCCTCGACACCGTAGAGACCATCATCGACGGGCTGCGCGTGAAACGCGTCGGGGACAACACCGCCTCGGTGGTCAGCCGGTTCGTGGAGGAAGTGGTCACCCTCCCGGACGAGCAGATCTTCGATGCCGTCCTGTGGCTCATGAGCCGCGCGAAGCTCGTCACCGAGGGGGCCGCAGCAGCACCAGTCGGAGCCCTGCTCCACCACCTCATCGATGCGCCGCCCGGGGCAAAGGTCTGCTGCGTGCTGAGCGGGGGGAACCTCGATGTGGAGCAGCTCCGCGGGCTGCGTTGGAACTGAGCCGGACCGACCCGAGGCCGCGGCCGGGCGAGGCGAGCACGACTCCGCGGTCTTGATGGAGTCGCGAGCCCGTTGCCAAGTTCCTCTATGAACGACTCAAAGGAGACCAACGTGATCAGCACATCCCGCGGTTCGCTTCGTCAGGCCCTCGTGTCGACGGTCGCCGCAATCGGTCTACTGGCCGCGACCGCTTGCAACGTCCAGCAGGCACCCGAGTCGTTCGGGGCCCCTGACCTGTCGGCCGCTTCGCCCGAAGCGGTCGGCCTGTCCAGCGAGCGTCTCGCACGACTCGATGACGCGATGGCCGGACTGATCGAACAGGGTCAGCTGGCGGGGATGACCATCATGCTCGCCCGCGGCGGACGGGTCGTACACTCGCGGCAGTTCGGCATGCGCGATCTCGAAGCCTCCGATCCGATGCCGGAGGATGCGGTTTTCCGCATCTACTCGATGAGCAAGCCGATCACTGGGGTGGCGCTCATGATGCTCTACGAGGAGGGCAGGTTCCGGCTGTCCGACCCCGTGGCACGCTACATCCCGGAGTTCGCGGAGCTGAAGGTCGCTGCCGGCGAGGGACCGAATGGGCCCCTCGTCGAGGACGCGGACCATCCGATGACGATGCGCGAGCTACTGACCCATACCGCAGGATTCACATACGGGCTCTTCTCACAGTCGCAGGTGGACTCGATGTACGTCGAGGCCGGCGTGCTCGATCGCGAGAGCTCGCTGCGGGACATGATCGAGAAGCTGGCCGAGATTCCACTGCGTCAGCAGCCCGGGTCGATGTGGCATTACAGCGTGGCCAACGACGTTCAGGGTTATCTCGTCGAGGTGCTGTCGGGTCGGCCTTTCGATGAGTTCCTGGAGGAGAGGCTGTTCGGGCCCCTCGGCATGGTCGACACCGGGTTTTGGGTCCCGCCGGAGAAGGCGCACCGACTCGCCCAGGTCTACCGATATGACGAGGGCACGCGAGACCTCGTCCCGGGCGAAGGATTCGGCCAGGAGGGGAACCCGTTCCTCGAGGAGCCGCGCTTCCTCTCCGGGGGTGGAGGCCTGGTCTCGACCACTGCCGACTACCTGCGATTCTCGCAGATGATGCTGAACGGCGGCGAGCTCGATGGTGTTCGTATTCTCTCGCCGACCACCGTCGAGCTCATGACGCGCAATCACCTGCCTCGCCACACGCCGGAGATGAGCCCCGGGGTAGGCTCTGGACTGACCTTCGCGGTCGTTCTCGACCCGGTGGCCGCCGACGGTATCTCGGAGGGTGAGTATTCCTGGGGCGGTGCTGCGGGCACGTGGTTCTGGATCGACCCGGTCCAGGATCTGACGTTCGTCGGAATGATCCAGCAGTTCGGTGAGGGGCGCCCCGACGTCCGGTCGCTCTCCCGTCGACTGGTCTATCAGGCCATCACGGAGCCGGCGCTGTCCCTGGCCCAATAACACACCCCGATGATGCGCGAAGGGCCCCGGTCACCCGGGGCCCTTCCTCGCTTCTCACTCAAAGACCCCGCTGCGGCTAGGGCCGGCCCTCCTCCGCGGTCGAGAGCGCGATCGCGTTGAAGAGGAACTTGAACGTCGCGTGCGCCTGCGCGCGGCGAGTGATCAGGGGTCCGAACAGATAGACGGTACCGTCGCCGATCGTCGCCTGCGCCATTGTGACACCACCGTTCAGCTTCTCCTGACCCCACGCCCAGCCGCTCCGGAGCGGCTCGGCCTGATCGAACCAGGCGAGCGGTCGAACCGCGCCGTCCGCGTCCGAATCGCTCATGCCGTCGGCCTTGAAGACCGGGCTGTTGTTGAACGAGACCATGAGCGGTGAGCTCATCCCGGCCGAGACCAGCGCGTCCTCGTCGATCGCGACCTCGAGGATCGAGCCCGGCACGTAGTAGTCCTCGCGGGTCGTTCCCTCGAGATGATCATCCAGCGCGAGGCCGAGACCGCGTCCGAACCGGGTCGATCCGCCGATCGCGATGACCGACCCGCCGTCCGCGAGAAACTCCTGCAGCGCAGGCCCCGTGGCCGCCGCGGAGACACGGCCCATCCGGGCACGGTATTCCTCGGGCACCGTCGACGGGTCGGGACCGCGTCGTCCGAACTGCCGCATCAGCTCCTGACGCGTCGAGTCCGGCATGCCCGCGAGCATCTCCTCGAAGTCACCGCCGAGCGCGCCATTGGGGAAGATGAGGACATCGAAGTCGTCACTCAGGTCGCCCTCGTTGAGCCGCGGCGGATAGACGACCTCGAAGTCCGCGTACTCGAACTGCTCGAGCATCCAGCGGATCCAGCCCGACGGCATCGAGCCCCCGTACTGGTCCCAGAGCCCGATCCGCGTGCGCCGGAGCTCGAGCGCCTCGCCGGCGGGCTCGTCGGCCGTGCCGATGAAGTCGACCCCGAGATCCCCGGCGATCCCCTGCAGCTGGTTCGCCGTGTTCCCGCGGGCCTTCACGTAGAAGGTGCCGGGCGGGTTCGTCCGACCGCCCGCCGTGAACGGCTCCCTGAGCCAGTAGATCTCGTGCCCGCTCGCCTGCAGCCGGTTGATCGCCGTGAACGAGTCGTTCACCTCGTGGCTGAACAGGAACCCGGCCGCGCCCGCCGCGTCGGTCACGTCACCGGCGGGGGGCGTCGCGTTCCACTCCTCGATGTTCTCGAACGGACCGTCGAACCCTTCGAGAATCCGGTCGTACTCGACGCCCATCTGCATCGCCAGCGTCCACCCCGCGTTGTCGTAAGGCGGCGTCGGAGGCGCGCCAGGGTACCGGAAATCGTTAGGGTGATCCTGGGGCTCGAACATGTCGAGGACGTGCGGC
>JBDHIO010000089.1:0-4974 GCA_039587355.1 Gemmatimonadota bacterium
CGCGTGCAGCGGCGCCGTTGGCACGGGACCGTGTCCGTTCACACGGGATCCCTGCTCAACGAAGCCTATCTTCGCCTGGCCGGTCAGGAGGCCCCGAAATGGCGCGATCGAGCCCACTTCATGGCGGTGGCGGCGACGGCCATGCGGCAGATCCTCATCGATCACGCGCGGAAACGCGGCGCGCAGAAACGCGGCGGCGGGCAAACGCAGATCAACTTCGACGAGCTGGAGACCCTGATCGGAAAGGCCGCGCCCGAGCTGGAACTTCGAGACGATGCACTCCTGCTGCTCGACGACTGCCTGGGTGGGTTGGCCGAGGAGAATCCACGTCACGTGCAGATCGTGGAATGCCGCTTTTTCGCCGGCATGACGATCCCCGAGACCGCCGAGGCGATCGGCGTCTCACCCGCCACCGTGAAACGGGGGTGGGCCGTCGCCCAGGCCTGGTTGTACAGGGAGATGCGAAAGGTCTGACAGGGAGATCGACCCGATGAGCGCGCCCGGTGTATTGAGCGGCGATCGCTTCGAGATCCTGTTCGACCGGGCCTCTCGGCTGACGGAGCCTGCCCGGGGGGCCCTGCTCGACCAGATCCGCGAGGAAGACCCCGACATGGCCGACGAGCTCCTATCCCTTCTGGAAGCCGGCGACGCCGCGGGGGGCTTCTTCGAGGGTCTCGGCAAGTCGCTGTTTTCCGGCGAGGACGGGGTCACCGACCCGCGGGACCTCATCCCCGAAGTGGATCCGCTCTACGGAACCTTCGTCGATCGCTATCGGATCGACACGATCCTCGGGCGTGGGGGTATGGGGACCGTGTACCGGGCCGTCGTACCCGGAACGGATGAGGTATGGGCGCTGAAATTCCTCCCCGCCTTCGCGGCAGCTAGCGCCGAGGTCAGGGCACGCTTCATCGCCGAGGCGAAGGTGACGTCGCAGGTGTCGCATCCGAACGTCTCCGAGATCATCGACATCTCGGAGACCGAGGACGGACGTCTCTACCTGGTGATGCCGTTCTACCCGGGCATCACGCTCGGTCGGCGGCTGAAGGCGACCGGTGACGCCGGTCTCGAGTCGGACGAGGTCCGCGACTGGTTCAGGCAGGCCGCGGCAGGCATGAGGGCGGTGCACCAGGCCGCGGTCATCCACCGGGATCTGACTCCCGGGAACTTGATCCGGGACGCCTCCGACACCGTGAAGATCCTCGACTTCGGTCTGGCGAAGGTGTCCGATGTCACGCTCGGCACTGGCAACCGGCCGCTCGGGACGATCAGCTACATGTCACCCGAGCAGCTCACCGGAACGGAGATCGACTACCGGACCGACCTGTGGTCGCTCGGGGTCATCCTGTTCGAGATGCTCTGGGGCCGGAGGCCGTTCGGGGGCACCACCCTGGCGGCACTTACGATGCAGATCCGCGATCCCCGCGGGGCGGAGATCCCCGAGGTGCCGGACGGCGCGGACCCGAGGCTGGCCGAGGTGGTGCGCGGGCTTCTGGCCCCGTCGGCGCAGGACCGGCCCGAGCTGGCGGACCTGGACTGGATCTGAATCGGCGGGCTGGGCTGAGCCCGAGGGCGAGCACTGTCGCCCTCACGGCAGACTCGCATATTCCAGCGTCTTCGAGTCACCGTCAGCCGGAAGAGTCCCATGCGCCCCCTGATTCCAACGCTCGTCCGCGGCACGTTCGCCCTGTCTCTGGTCACGCCCTTACAGCTCCAGGGTCAGGTACCGCCAGATAACGACGTCCGCGTTACCGTCTCCGAGGGGACGAACATGGCGGCCGCGCTCTCCCCCGACGGCAGGCTAATCGCGCTCGATCTTCAGGGCACGCTGTGGATCCGCGGACCCGAGGGCACCGAGGCCCGGCCCATCACGGACCGGTTCTACGACGCCCGTCAGCCCGACTGGTCCCCGGACGGCGAGCGAATCGCATTCCAGTCGTACCGGGACGGGAACTGGCACCTCTGGTCGATCCGTCCGGACGGCTCCGATGCGCGTCAGCACACATACGGCCCGTTCGACGATCGCGAGCCCACGTACTCGCCGGATGGTACGCAGCTCGCGTTCTCCTCCGACCGCGGCGGCAGCTACGACGTCTGGGTACTCGACCTCGGCTCGGGCGACTTGTCCCGCGTCACGAACGACCCCGGCAACGAGTTCACGCCGGACTGGTCTCCCGAGGGCGACGCTCTCACGTATGCGGCCTCCGGCGGTCGGGGCGGCGGGATCTTCGTCACCCGGCCCGAGGCCGGAGCCGGCGTGGGCGCGCAGCTCGGCACCGCTCCCGGCGCCACGTCGCCATCGTGGAGTCCCGATGGCCAGCACATCGCGTTTCCGGGTGTCGGCCGTGGCCAGACCGGCATGTACGTCCTCGAGGTCGCGATGCCCGGCGAGGCCCGCCTGATCTCGGACGACGACTCCGACGTGTTCCCGTTCCGCCCGCAGTGGAAGGACAACGAGGAGTTCCTCTATACCGCCGACGGCGTGATCCAGTCGGCGTCGATCGACGGGTCGGACGGACCGGGCGTGGCGTTCACGGCCACGTTCGAGTTCACGCGGCCGGGGTACGAGCGGGCGGACCGCGACTTCGACCCGAGCGGACCCGAGAAGGCGTACGGCCTCGTCGGTCCCAGCGTCTCGCCGGACGGATCCCGGGTCGTCTTCACCGCGCTCGGCGACCTCTGGCTGCTGGACGTGGGCGACCCGACGCCGAGGCAGCTCACGAACGACCCGTTCTTCGACGTCGAGCCCGTCTGGTCCCGAGACGGACGCTGGATCGCGTATTCGTCGGATCGGGCCGGATCGATGGATCTCTGGGTACGGGACATGGACTCGGGGATCGATCGACGCGTGACGAACCTGCCCGGCGCCGAGACTTCCCCCGTGTTCTCTCCGGATGGAACACGGATCGCCTTCACGACGGTCATGGGTCTCGGCACCGAGCTGCACGTCGTCGATACGGCGGGCGGCGAATCGAGACGGCTCCGAAACGACCTGTTCGCGCCGGGCCGGGTCTCGTGGTCAGCGGACGGCTCGACGATCGCGGTGTCGGTCCTCACCCCCTACTCGAGCCGGTTCCGGGAGGGGCAGAACGAGGTCCTCCTGCAGCCCGTCGATGGCGGGGAGCCCCGCCGCGTGACCGCCTCCCGTCACCGGGGCATGGGCGCACGCACGCTCGACGGTCCCGTCTGGTCGCCGGACGGCACGAAGATGGCCTACATGAGCGACGGGATCCTGTGGTCGGTCGACGTCGATCAGGCCGGAGATCCCGTCTCGCCGCCCGATCGTCTCACGAACCACCACGCGGACGCGATCTCGTGGACCGGCGACTCGCGGTCGATCGTGTATCAGACGGTGGACGGCCTGCGCCGGGTCTCGCTCGACGACGGCTCGATCGAGGAAATCCCCGTCGACCTCACCTGGAACCGCCCCGAGCGCGATGGGTCGTACACCGTGCATGCGCGACGGGTTTGGGACGGCGTCTCGGACGACGTCGGTGAGCACATGGATCTGCTCGTCGAGGGCAACCGCATCGCCTCGGTCGTCGAGCACGACGATGCGAACCACACCGGCCGTGTCGTCGACGCTAGCGAGCACACCGTCCTCCCTGGCCTGGTCGACATGCACGCGCACGCCGGGTTCGGTCTCGGTGAGGCGCTGGGACGCGCGTTCCTGGCATACGGCGTCACGACGATCCGCGACCCGTCATCCGATGCCTACCAGATCCGGGAGCGGCGCGAGGCGGTGGAGTCGGGCCGCCGTGTCGGACCGCGAGAGTTCGCGACCGGGCGCCTCTTCGACGGCACGCGGATCTATTATTCGTACGCCACTTCGCTGGATCGAAGCGCACAGGTCGAGCTGGAGCTGGATCGTGCGGCGGCGTTAAAATATTCCCTCATAAAGACTTACGTTCGCCTGCCTGATCTGATGCAGAAGCGCATCATCGACTTCGCGCATGCGAACGGCATCCCCGTCTCGAGCCACGAGATCTACCCCTCCGTCGCGAACGGGGCCGATCACGTGGAGCACATTTCGGGGACGAGCCGGCGCGGATACTCACCCAAGGTGACGGCGAAGTACCGGACGTACGACGACGTGATTCAGCTCCTGAACGCGTCCGGGATGACGATTACGCCGACGATGGCGCTCATGGGTGGCTGGTGGATGGTGGCCGCCCAGGATCCGACGTGGGTGGACGACATTCGATTCCAGACGCTGTTTCCCCCTGCCCTGGCAGCGCAGACCCGTGCTGTAGGCGCGGCTCGAGGTCGGAACCCCGGGATGGAGGCGATGCTGAAGGACGCCGGCGAGACGATCGTGCGGGTCGTGCGCGGCGGCGGAAAGGTCGTCGCCGGGACCGACTCTCCGATCATCCCCTTCGGCGCTTCGTTGATCGCCGAGATCGAGAACTACGTGTGGGGCGGGCTGACCGAAGCCGAGGCGCTGCGGACCGCGACGTCCGTCGCGGCGGAGGCCCTCAGCATGGACGGCGAGATCGGGGCGCTGACCGGGGGTGCGCTGGCCGACATGCTGATCGTCGAGGGCAACCCGCTCGACGAGATCAGCGACCTGAGACGCGCACGGATCGTGATCAAGGATGGGGAGGTCTTCAGCCTCGAATCACTCCTTGATGCGCCCGCCACGTTAATTCCCCAGGAGGACCAATGAGCTTTCGATCCAGTGATCGCCCCAGATTGCCGATCTCGATCCGCACCGTCCCCGCCCTGGTCCTCGCCATCCTGCCTGCCTCCACCCTCACGGGCGCCGCGTCCGCCCAGATTTCAGAGAATCCGTCCGTTCTCTCGCTTCTTCCCGTCGAGCAGTCCCTCTCGATCGGCGACGAGGTGTCCGGGCGGTTCGCCGCGACCGCCTTCGAGCACTCCGGCCAGCTCGTGCAGGCCTACGCGTTCGAGGCACCACAGGGTGTCCCGGTGACGATCGACGTGATCAGCGTGGCGTTCGACGCCTACGTCTACCTG
>JBDHIO010000042.1:0-26032 GCA_039587355.1 Gemmatimonadota bacterium
CTGTTCCCACTTCGCGGCCGGACTAGCTTCATCCGGGCACCCGAACCGGTTTCACGGCGTTACCGGTACGGCCGTTTGATCCCGCTGAGAGACATGGCGAAAGAAAAGAACACCACCCCGGCCCCCGTGTGGGGGGAATCCGTGAGCACGGGCTCCTCGTTCGACAACGAGATGGCCCCTGTCATGTGGGAGCGCACGAGGCTGATCTTCATCGTCGGCCTCGTGGGCAGCGCCGTGGTGTTCGTGTTCCACAGGCTTTACGGTCTCGCGCCGCTCTCGCCGGGGATGGAGCCCTGGGTCGTCCCGCTCCACCTGGTGCACCCGCTCTCGTTCGCGCTCGGTTTGCTGATCGTCCACCGCGGGGAGCGAACCCTGAGCAGAGTCCAGGGCACCGCGTTCCTGGTCGTCGCGTTCAACGCCGCGCTGGTCGTCCCTCAGATGGCGGCCTTCTATCCCCAACGAGAGCCGTTTCTCGCGACATCGCTTCTGCTCTTCACGACGGCGGCATTCCTCCCGTGTCGAATGGCGCAGGTGTGGCTCGCCAGTCTCGTGGTGATTCTCACCGCGTTATCGGATTGGGTACTCCCCGGTCTCGTTCCCGCTCTCGGCGCGTACTGGGCCGACGTGGGAGGGCGGACGGCGTTGTTCGAACACCTGTGGCGACTCATGGGCACGCTTCTGATCGCCGGGGTCTCCGTGCTGATCAGCCGATCTCTCTATAGCCTCCAGCGACGAGCCCACGAGGCGAAGCGTCTGGGGAACTACCTCATCGAGAAAGAGCTCGGGGCCGGCGGCATGGGGACGGTCTACGTTGCCCAGCACGCACTCATCTGTCGCCCGACGGCGATCAAGGTCCTGACGAACGGGGAGGGAGGCGCGGGCGCCGGCCTCGCTCGCTTCGAACGCGAGGTTCAGCTCTCGGCGTCGCTTACGCACCCGAACACGATCACCATCTTCGATTTCGGTCGCACCGCCGACGACACGTTCTACTACGCGATGGAGTATCTGGACGGCCTGGACCTCCAGCGCATCGTGGAGACGTTCGGCCCGCTGCCCGCCGAGCGGGTCGTGTATCTCCTGCGGCAGGTCTGTGGATCGCTCGGAGAAGCGCACCAGCGCGGCATCGTCCACCGGGACGTGAAGCCGTCGAACATCTTCATCACCGAGCGTGGCGGGCTCCAGGACTTCGTGAAGGTCCTGGACTTCGGTCTGGCGCGGAAAGTCGATGGAAACCTGGGCGATTCGGGCGTGACCAAGACGGGGATGGTCTTCGGGACTCCGCGCTACATCGCGCCGGAGTCGGTGGCCGGTCAGCAGAAGAGCGACGCGCGCTCCGATCTATACAACGTTGGAGGCGTCGCGTACTGGATGCTCACCGGGCGACCGTTGTTCGCGGGTTCGAGCAGCATCGATCTGATCATCGACCACGTGAAGACGGTTCCCGAGCCCCCGTCGGCGGTCTCGGATCTCCCGATTCCTCCGCAGCTCGATGCGATCGTGATGAAGCTGCTGGAGAAGGATCCGGACGACCGCTACCAGACCGCCGAGGAGCTCGCCGCCGCGTTGCAGGGGGTGCGGTTCGATTCGTCGTGGAGCCAGGACCGCGCCCGGGGCTGGTGGGATCACCACGCCCCCGAGCTCGTCAGGGCCCGCCGTTCGGAAGTCGCAGGCGAGGAAGGGCGGCAAAAGAAGGCGATCGCTCCCGCTATCGCTGTCGGGGCGTAGCGCCGAAGTCCCGTTTCGGCGAAACGGTCGTCACGGTCACGTTCAACGACCTGGGCGAGTCCACCGAGGTCGTCCTGAAGCACGATCTCTTCCCGAGCAGCGAAGCCGCCGAAGGCCACCGCCAGGGGTGGACGAGCGTCCCCTCGAAGTTCGAGGCGCGTTTCGCACGGTGAGCCGGTGCGGGTCGCGGACGCGCGATGCCGTCCCCGATTACTCCGGGGTGCGGGGATCCAACGCGTCGAGCCTTTGGAGGACCCCGGTCATCAACGTCAGCAGCTCCGTTCGCCGCGACAGCGCCGACTCTTTCCTCAGCGACCACGTATAGGCATCGACCACCGCCTCCCGGGCCTCATCGACCTGGGCCTCCCCGACCGTGACCCCGTCGGCCAGGCGATCGAGCAGGTGCTCGAATCCGAACTTCACCGAGTCGTACGTCCAGTGCGGCGGCGAGAACCGGGCCGCGTTCCGCACGTCCATGAACGGCGCGACGCTGTCGGGGTGGCGCGCGACCATCGCCCGCAGCGAATGGAACGTCGCGTGACGCGGCATCCCGAGCCCGTCCAGCGCGAGACTCAGGTACACGCTGGCATGTCGCTCGGGTTCGAAGGCCCACCCGAGGTACATCCACTGCGCCCAGTTCTCGAGGGAGTTGTCGAGGATCTGACCCGTCTGCCGAGATCGTCGGGCCGCATCTCCGACGTCCCACCACGCGTCGTGCAGGGTCGCGTGCAGGGCGCCCGCCTCTCCGGTCCGCAGCATGTGCTGTGCGGCCAGCGTCGAGATCCAGCGTCGTGTCTCGAAGCAGTCCGACGGCCGAAACCGTTCGAGGGGCTCCATGACACACGGGGCAGCCGGACTCGCCACGTCCCGTTCGGCGACTCGCAGCGCCTGCACGGCACGGATGAGCGATTCGACGCGCCGGGTCTCGTAATAGTCGGCGAGGTGCGGCCGTGCGGGGCCGAGCGGCGTCGGGTGGTCGAGAAGGACGGAGTCGATGGGAGCGTTCGGCATCCAGTCGACGTTGCTGAATTCGACGGACCAGACGGGGAACCCGATCGCGACCGGCACGTCCAGGGGGTTGAGGGCGGCAAGCTCCGTGGCCGTGAGATCGGACGGCCACGCGTCCGCCCCGAACAGTATCAGCGCGAAGTCGGTGTCGCCCGAGGCCTGGCGCCCGCCGGGCTGGAACAGGCGGACGTCGCGCGCTCCCGGAAGAGCCCGTACCGTCCGCACGTACGCCACGATGTCGTGGGCGGTCGCGGTGTCCACGTGGGCTACTGCCCTGCGCACGATCGTGGTGTCGGGGAACGCGAAGTACGCGAGGTCGAGTGCATCCCCCGAGGAGTGACAGCCGGCGCACTGCCGGGTGAACGCGAGGAGTCCGTCGGTGGCGTTTCCCGTGATTCGGAGCCCCTGATCGACGGGAGTCACGGGAGATCCCGAGCAGCCGGCCGTGATCAGCAGTCCGGTGATGGCGCACAGAAGCGCGGGGGTGCGGTTCATGGACAGGGCCTTCACGGCGAACCTCGTCAGCAAGCGGTTGATCATCTCCCGATTGCGGGAGACACCCTCTTCCCGACCCTGCGACCCCCATCCCGTCCCGGTCCGCATTCGAGGACTGCGACCGGAGTTGGCGTGGCGCCCTGCGAGCAGGTAAGTAACGTGAGCCCCGAAACGAAACGCGCGCCAACGGCGTGGCCTGGACAGGGAAGGTGCGGCGTGAATCCGTTACACGGCATGGAGTTGCAGCCCCCGGTACATATGCGGAGGGCGATTCTGGGCATCATGGCGCCGGCAGTGATCGTGGCCGCCTGTGGCGCCGGCGACACCACGGTTCCGCCTCTGGGGTCGCTCGAGCGCATCGATGTCGCGGATCTCGCTGATCACACCCGCACGCTCAGCTCCGACCGGTTCGAGGGACGGGCGCCCGCCACCGAGGGCGAACGCCTCACGGTCGAGTACCTGACCGGTGCGTTCGAGGACCTCGGCCTCGAGCCGGGGGTCGACGGCTCCTGGACCCAGGACGTGCCGCTCGTCTCGATCACCGCCGATCCGAACATGACGCTCGAGATTGGCGGTGGGGGCGGGCCGCTTGCGTTCCGGTATGGGGACGACTTCATGGCCTGGACGAAGCGGGTCATCGACGTGAGCCGGGTCGAGGACTCCGAGGTCGTGTTCGTCGGATACGGCGTCGTCGCTCCCGAGTATGGCTGGAACGACTACGACGGGATCGACGTGGAGGGGAAGACCGTCGTCATGCTCGTCAACGACCCCGGGTTCGTGCGCGGGGACGCCGAACGGTTCAACGGTCGGGCCATGACGTACTACGGTCGCTGGACGTACAAGTACGAGGAGGCCGCCCGGCAGGGCGCCGCCGCGGCATTCGTGATCCACGACACCGGGCCGGCCGGATACCCCTGGGACGTCGTCGTCGGCAGCTGGAGCGGGCAACAGTTCGGGCTGGTGTCGGAAGACGCGAACCTCTCGAGCGTCGGGGCGGAGGGCTGGCTCACGGGTGAGGCGGCCCGCGCGCTCTTCGAGGCCTCCGGACTGGATCTCGATGAGATGTCCGCCGCCGCGGCCGGGGACGAGTTCACCCCGGTCGCGCTCGACGCGACGGCGAGCCTCGAGATCCGTAATCGCGTCGAACGGTCGGTGTCGATGAACGTCGTCGGCGTGCTTCCCGGGTCCGAGCGGCCGGATGAGTACGTGACGTTCCTGGCGCATTGGGACCATCTCGGGAAGGACGAATCGCTCGAGGGCGACCAGATCTTCAACGGGGCGCTGGACAACGCGACGGGGACGGCGGGGTTGATCGAGATCGCCGAGGCGTTCGCCTCGCTCGAGACCGCGCCCGCCCGGTCGGTCGTCTTTCTGGCGGTTACGGCGGAGGAGAAGGGACTTCTCGGCTCGGCGTACTACGGCCACAATCCGACCCATCGGCTGGACCGCACGGTCGCCGCGATCAACATGGACGGGCTCAACACGGTGGGACCGATGCGTGACATCACGGTGATCGGTCTGGGGAACTCGGAGCTGGACGACTACGTGATCGAGGCCGCGGCCGCGCACGATCGCGCCGTGAATCCCGACCCCGAGCCCGAGAAGGGGTTCTTCTATCGATCAGATCATTTTAACCTCGCCGTTCAGGGCGTCCCCGCGCTCTACACGGATTCGGGCATCGATCACGTCGATGGCGGGGAGGAATACGGGCGCAGGATGCGCGAGGATTACACCGCGAACCGATACCACAAGCCGTCCGATGAGTTCGACGAAGATTGGGATCTCACGGGCGCGGTGGACGATTTGCGTCTACTGTTCGAAGTTGGGTACCGATTGGCTCAGGAATCGAGCTGGCCGAACTGGCGTGAGGGGAACGAATTCCGCGCGCGCCGGGACGAAATGATGGGTTCCGTGGGGAACGACAACTGACCCCTGCGGCAGCGCACAACACGCATGGAGGAAGCATGAAGAGAAGTCTTCGCGGACTCGTGATCCCGTTCGTCGCTGCGCTGTTCGCGACGGGCTGCAGCGAGTCGAACCCCACCAGTCCTCCGCCCCCTGCGGCTGCACCGCCGAACCTCACCGGCACGTGGGACCTCGCTTCCCTGACGCAGGGCGGGGTCACGCTCACGCCGCCGGTCGCGACGGGCACCTTCACGATGGGTCAGACGGGCAGCTCGGCGACCGAGGCCACGGGCGACCTCGCACTCGATATGACCGTTCCGGACGGGATGGGTGGCTTCAACAACATCGTGGGCGCCGGCACGTACACGATCCGCTCCAACGGGAGCTGGGAGCAGTCGCTGCCCGGACAGCAAGCGACGGGAACCTATGCCCTCGTCGGCAACACGCTTACCGTCACGGTCACCGCCCCTCCGGTTGCCGCCAGCATCTCGGTGTGGCAGAAGCAGTAGGAGCCGAATGACCGCCCGTCACGCCCCCCGGAGGAGACCGCCGTGCGTCGCGCTGGTCTTCTTTGGGGCTGTTCTGCTACTGGCCGGCCCGTGGAGTGCGCGGGAGGCTGCGGCCCAGAGCGGTGCCATCCGTGGCGTCGTCATCGATGGCGACACCGGCACGCCGGTCCCCGGAGTGAGTGTTCTGCTGCGCGGAACGGGACTTCGCGGACAGTCCGGCGAACAGGGCCGCTTCGAGATCTCTCCGCTGTCGGCGGGCACATACACGCTGGTTCTCGTCCACGCCGCCTTCATGGACTTCACCCGCGAGGTCGACGTTGCGGCGGGTCGGGCCACGGACGTCGAGGTCACGCTGCAGCGATTCGTGTTCGACGTGCCAGGTCTCGTCGTCACGGCGAACCGCAACGAGGCGCGGCCCGGCGACGCGCCGGTGAGTGTCGCGGTCCTTTCGTCAAACGAGATCGTGCAGCGCAACGTCGTGGATCTGTCCGAGGCGCTCCCGTTCGCGCAGGGGGTGATCTTCAACTCGGGCCAGATGGACATACGCGGGGCGACGGGGCTGGCCCGTGGTGTCGGTAGCCGTGTGCTAATGCTGCAGGATGGGCACCGCGCGCTTTCGGGCGTCGGCGCATCGATCAACTTCGACGCTCTCCCGCTGCTGGACGTCGAGCGGGTCGAGATCGTGAAGGGGCCGCACTCCACGTTGTTCGGCAGTAACGCGCTGGGGGGCGTGGTCAACGTCATCACGAAGCGCCCGACATCGACGCCCGAGACGATTCTCCAGGCGTATTACGGGTTGTTCGATACTCCGTCCGATCTGAGGTTCACGGACGAGTCGCTCGCGATGTCCGGCCTGAAGGTCCAGCACTCGAATCAGTTCGGCGGCGTGGGGACCGCCCTCTTCTTCGGGCGCGAGGGAACGGACGGGTTCCGACAGAACGGTCGCGTCGACCGCTGGAGCGCCCGCGTGAAGACCGTCTTCCCGGCCGAATCCGCGAACCCGTGGGAGATCTTCGCGAACTTCACCCGGAAGGACGAAGAGGAGTTCTTCACCTGGCTCTCGCCGGATCGCCCCCTCGAGGTCGATCCGCTCGAGCTGGGTGACTGGGTGCGCGAGGACAACTTCTCGCTCGGGATTACCGCGAACCCGATCGTGTCGCCCGATCTGCGGCTGCAGGTTCGGCCGAGCCTGTACCACGCGCGGGTCCAGAACCATTTCCACGACAACGAGGACTTCCACCGATCGACCCGGTACGGGCTCGACACGCAGATGTCGATCTACCCGAGCCTCGATCACGCGGTCACGATCGGCGGAGAGGTGGCCTATACGCCCGTCTCTTCGAACTTCCTCGGAGATGAAGATCCGCGCGTGACCGATCTGGCCGCGTTCGCGCAGGACGAGATCGTGCTGTCGGATCGATTCCGGGCTTCCGTCGGGCTCCGGCTGGACTACCACAAGGCGACGCAGGCTTCCCGGGATCTCACGCTCAGCCCCAAGGTCGGCCTCGTCTACCAGCCCGGCGACCGACTCAGTCTCCGGGGTTCGATCAGCCGCGGGTACCGTGCCCCGAGCATCTCCGAGCAGTTCACCGCGACGACGGTGTTCGGGTTCACGGTGGTCCCGAACTTCGGCCTGAAGGGCGAGACCGCCTGGGCCGGCGAGATCGGGGGGACGGCACGGGTCGGCGAGCGGGTCTGGTTCGATGCGGGCGTCTTCTGGAGCGAGTACCGCGACCTGATCGAACCAGGCAATGCCCCGGGCCTGCCCTTCGTGTTCCAGTTTCAGAACGTGTCCGAGGCCACCGTGCGCGGGGTCGACGCGGGAGTGCGCGTGGCCGTGTTGCCGCGGGATCTGGGCCTCGGCGTGACGTACGTCTATCTCGACAGCGAGGACAAGCGGACCGGACTCGCGCTCCCGTACCGATCGCGACACAACCTGACGACGACCGTCTCCGGCTGGAGCGACCGCCTCGCACTGGATGTTCGCTTCCGCACGCGTGTTGCCGAGGTGCTCGCGTTCCCGCTCGACGAGCGAACGGACGTGACTGTCGTGGACCTCCGGTTCGGTCACGAGGTGCTCGGCTGGGGAGTACAGGCGAAGGTCGAGAACCTGTTCCAGAACAGCTACGTGGATGTGCAGGAGCGTAGCCCCGGCGCGTCGCGGAGCTTCAGGCTGACCCTGACCCCGCGCTTCTAGCCGCATCGTCGCGAAGACGGTGGGCGAGTGAATCGGCAGCCGCCGGCGGACACCATGGAAGAGACGTACGAACACCAACTCGAGACGATCGCCGCAGCGATCCCGCCTGGCGGCCGCCTCGTAGGACTCGTGCCGACCATCGACGCCGACCAGGCGGCGGCCCTGGCCGGCGACGTAGCCGGCACGATCGGACGAGCGCGCGACGGTCATACCCTTCTCCTGACTCTAGATCCCACGGGGTCGCTCGATCACGAGATCGGGGTGGAGGGCGGTGCGGGGCTCACGGAGATCCTCGCGGGAAAGGTCTCGCTGGCCCGGGCCGCGGCCCACGGGCGGGCTCGCGGGTTCATCTTCGTTCCGGCCGGCGGCGCACCCGCGGACGGCGCCGCGATCGCGGCGTCCCCGGCATTTCGACAGCTCTGCGCGTCGGCGATGGCCCGCGGCGGAACCGTTCTAATCCACGCTCCGCGCGAGGTGCTGGACGCCGCCGGGCCGGAGCTGGACGGGGTGATCTGGCTTGGATCGGCTCTGGATCCCGCAGGGGTGCCCGATGGATGGAGTGCGCTCGGGGCGCTGCTCCCGCCGGGACCCCCGGCCGAACCCGCGACCCCGCGACCGTCCGGCCCCTCGGGGAAGCCGCTTCCGGGCGCCCCCGTTCGGAGGCCGCCGAGGCGATCAGGCCGGCCTCAGGCGCCACGCGCGGTGACGGCGATCCTCGTCGTCGTGCTCGGCGCGATCGCCCTCACGGCCTTCGTCGTCGCACGGTCGCGACCGCCTGCATCCTTCCTTCCCGACAACGACTCGCTGTGGCTCGCGCCCCCGGGCGGAATCGACTCCGCCGGCGTCGCGGACTCTCTCGACGGCAATACGACACCCACTCCGTGAGGAATCACGAATGAGATGCATGGCGATTACCCTTTCGCTCCTTCTCGGGACGATGATCCCGGCCGGCGATCTGACGGCCCAGTCGGCGGCCGACGTGGAGGCCGCGATCGAAGGTCTCTCCTGGCGCTCGATCGGCCCGGCCGAGATGGGCGGCAGGACCACGGACATCGCGGCGATCCCGGGTGATCCGTTGACCGTGTATTTCGGAACCGCGACGGGTGGGGCGTGGAAGACGGCGGATGGAGGGATCACCTGGGAGTCGATCTTCGAATCGGGCGGCACGAATTCGGTGGGTGCTCTCGCCCTCGCGCCTTCCGACGCCAACGTCCTCTATCTGGGGTCCGGGGAAGGGAATCCGCGCAACTCCACGTCGATCGGCGACGGCGTATATCGATCGACGGATGCGGGGAGTTCGTGGACGCACGTAGGCCTGGGGGATACGGAACGGGTGTCGCGGATCCGGATCCACCCGCAGGACCCCGACGTCGTCTACGTCGGAGCGATGGGGCATCTCTGGGGTCCGAACGAGGAGCGCGGCGTCTTCCGGTCGACGGACGGCGGCGTTTCGTGGGAGCGCGTCCTCTACATCGACGAGAACACCGGCGTGGCGGATCTGGCCATGGACCCGTCGAACCCCCGAGTACTCTACGCCGCGATGTGGGACTTCAGGCGTCGACCCTGGACTTTCCGCAGCGGGGGGCCGGGTAGCGGGCTCTATCGCTCGATGGATGGGGGGGATTCCTGGGAACGTCTCAATGACCCGGACGTCGCGGAGGGGCTGCCCCGGGGCGAGCTGGGTCGCATGGGGATCGCGGTGGCCGAATCGAAACCCGGAGTCGTCTACGCGATCATCGAATCGGAGGAGGACGGGGTCCTCTGGATGTCCGAGGACCGCGGCGACTCGTGGAGCGTGGTCAGCAGCTCGGGACAGATCGGCGGACGGCCCTTCTACTACCATGACATCCGCGTCGATCCGAGCGACGAGAACACCCTCTACGCGCTCGCGGGAGGGTTGAGCAAATCGATCGATGGCGGACGTAGCTGGCGCCGGATCGCCTCTAACATGCACGGCGATCATCACGCCCTCTGGATCGATCCCGAGAACCCCGACCGCCTGATCAACGGAAACGATGGCGGCTTCCACGCCTCGCCGGACGGCGGCGAAACGTGGCAGTTCTGGAACACCGTCCCCCTGGCCCAGTTCTACCAGATCGCCGCGGACATGCGGTCCCCGTATACGGTCTGCGGCGGGCTCCAGGACAACGACGCGTGGTGCGGGCCGAGCAGCACGCGAAACGTGACCGGCCCGCTGCTCAACTACTGGCACGAGATCATCGGCCCGGGAGACGGAACCTACGTTCAGTTCGATCCGCGGAACCCGGACCTGATCTTCGCGAATACTCAGGGCGGGAGCTTCTTCCGGGTGGATCTGTCGACGGGCGAGGCCCGTTCGATCTCCCCGCACCCCGTGCCGACGGGCGGTCTGCCGGCGGGCGTTCACGAGTACCGGTTCAACTGGAACGCGCCGGTCTACCTGTCTCCGAACGACCCTGACGTCGTTTACGCGGGCGGCAACGTGCTGTTCCGGAGCGGGAACGCCGGTCAGACGTGGGAAGTCATCAGCCCGGACCTTTCTCGCGCGGATCCCGACAGGCTCGGGCTCTCGGGCGGCCTCACGCCCGACAACACGACGGCGGAGTACCACGCGACGATCTACACGATCTCCGAATCACCCCTGGAATCGGGTGTCATCTGGGTGGGGACGGACGACGGTAACGTCCAGCTGACCCGCGACGGCGGCGGCTCGTGGAGCGAGCTCTCGTCGAGGATCCCGGGTCTGCCGGATGGCGCGTGGGTCTCGCGGCTCGAGGCGTCGAAACATGCGCGCGGGACGGCCTACGCGAGCTTCGATCGGCACCGCGAGGACGACATGTCCCCGCACGTGTACATGACAGACGACTACGGGGAGTCCTGGACGAACCTCGGCGAAGGGCTGCCGACCCCGGGGTACGTGCACGTGGTGAGAGAGGACCCGCGCGTGCCGGGCATGCTCTACGTCGGTACCGAGACCGGGATCTGGTTCTCGCATGAGCCGGCGGGAGGCGAGCGGGTGTGGGCATCGCTGCGCAACGACCTGCCGCCGGTGCCGGTCAGGGACCTCCTGATCCACCCGCGGGACAACGATCTCGTGATCGGAACCCACGGCCGGGGCATCTGGATCATGGACGATGTGGCCCCGTTGCAGGAGCTCCCTGCCGCGCTGGCGGGCGGGGGCGTCCACCTGTTTACCGCGCGTCCGGCCGTGCGGTTCGAGGCCGCGATTCGACGGTTCCGGTTTGACCTTGCGGACGGTGTGTTCGTGGGAGAGAACCCGCCGTACGGAGCGGTTCTGACCTACATGCTTCCGGATGGAGCGGACGACGACGCGAACGAAGAGGATGACTCCGGGTCGGGGCTCACGATCCTCGACGCCGCCGGGGACACCGTTCGGGTGCTGGAGATCGACACCGACCCCGGGATGCACCGCATCGCCTGGGATCTGCGGCACGAACGCTTCGATGACACCGAGGACGGATACCGGTTCGGCGCCGCAGGGCCCAGGGCCCTGCCCGGGACGTACACGGCGCGCCTCACGGCGGGAGGAGCCGCGGCGTCGATCGACTTCAACATCGTGCTCGATCAGCGGCACGGACCCGACGGCGTGGCGGCGGCGCGCGCCCGGTTCGCTGCTCTGACGAGTGGCGCCGAGGTCGGCGTGGAGGCCGCTGCGGCAGTCCGGGAGTTCGACGGCGTGAACGAACAGCTCGAGGAATGGAAGGGGCGCCTCGAGGCACTCGACGAGGTCCCGGCCGAGCTCGTGGCTTCCGCGACGGAGCTGATTGAAACGGCCGATTCCCTGCGGACTCTGCTCGTCGGTCCTCGCGACGACGACGCCGAGAGGACACGGATCCCGATGCTGTCGGGGCTGTCGTCCGTAATGCGCGATGTCGGCCGTGCCACGGCGCCCCCCACGGACGCACAGGCGGACTGGCTCGATCGGTACACTCGGGAGTGGGGGGAGGTTCGGGTCGGCTACGACACGTGGCTGCGCGATGTGGAGACGTTCAACGCCGAACTGACGAGCGGAGGGTACGCCGTCATCGTGACACCCGATGAGCGAGACCGAGACCGATAAAACTGCCGTCCCCTTCGAGGGCGAGGCCCGCGTTCAGGTCGAGCTGAGTCTCGGTTCCGAGGAGCAGCGTGGCCCCGCCCTCGAGGAAGACCTGGTCGGACCCCTGCGAGAAGAATCCCGCGAGCCCGGCGAAGACGCCGACCCCCGCATCGCCCGGGATCGCCAGACCGGACGTCACGGTCACCGTGAAGAGGTCTCCGCCGTCGTCGAGGCCACGTGCGTATCCGGCGTTCCCTGACACGCCGAATGCGTCGGTGAGACTCGCATCGAGCAGGAGCCCCCCGTCGACCACGACCTGATCGGCGGAAAAGGCACGGCCACCGATGGGCAGGACGATCGTGGCGAGCCCGGACAAACGGGTCGACGACGTTTCCAGGAGAGGGACCTTGGCCCCCGCTCCGACGTCCTGCCAACCCGTCTCGCCTTCTGCACTCGTCTCGAAGACCAGCGAGTTCGCGAGGAATCGCAGTTCCACCCCGGGCACGCCGATACGGAACAGCCCCTGGCCGAGGTGCAGCTGGTCTCCCGTCCCCAGATCGTTGAAGGCCAGCCCGACCTCGAACTGAGCCTCACCCGGCGTCATCGCGTACGCGCCGTTTCCGATTCCGGGGCGATCCGACAGGATTGCAGGGGCATGCGTACGGCTCTGCGCGGAAAGGCCCCCGGCCGACAACGCCAGCGTCGCCGTCAGTAGTCCCAGCATGCGGTAGAACGACTTCATTCGGCGCGTCCCTTCGCAATTGATTCCGGGGTGAGCCGTTCAACGCCGGATCCCGGTCATCCGGGATGAAGATGACAGGAGGGTCAATGTCTCGCACGAACAAGATCACATCAGGTGCCAGGATCCCCGACCCGGCGGTGGACAGATTGAAGTCCACATATCGGAGGATGGTAAACACCGTGAAGCGTAGCCCCGCGAAGGCGATCGGAACGGCGCGGACCCGTGTCCGTGTTACCGATGGCACGACCTGCGAGGTGTCGGAGGGCGAGTGGAAGCTGACCCTCGATCTTCCCGAGCGCTGGGGCGGTAACGACCGCGGCGCGAACCCCGGTGTACACGGGCGGGCCGCATTGGGCTCCTGCATCGCGATGGCCTACCAGCGGTGGGCGGCCGAGAACGATCTCCCCATCGACTCGCTCGAGGTCGAGATCGAGGCCGACTACGACGCCCACGGCGAGCTGGGGCTCTCGGACGTGACGCCCGCGTACACGGAGGTCCGGTACATCGTGGCCGTCGAGAGCGACGCTCCGGAGGAAGAGGTCAGACGGGTATTCGAGCTGGCCGAGAAGCACTGCCCTTACCTGGTCGTCTGGAGCCAGCCGATGAACATGCGGCGGGATCTCCGCATCAACCCGGACCGGACCTGACGTCATGGATGCCCGATTGCAGCGACGGGTACAGCGGTACGGGTGGGACCGCGCGGCGGGTGACTACGAGCGCTCGTGGAGCCGGCAGCTCGAGCCCGCCCAGGCGCTCGCTCTGGAGATGGCGGACCTGAGTGCGGGGGAGCGCGTGCTCGACATCGCTTGCGGAACCGGTCTCGTCTCGTTCCCGGCTGCGAGGGCGGTCGCGCCGGGCGGCGAGCTCATCGGGACGGACATCTCCCGGGTGATGGTGGATACGTCCACTCGCAGGGCAGAGGCAGCCGGGATTCCCAACGCCTCCTTCGTGCGCATGGAAGCCGAATCGATCGACTTCGACGACGGCGCCTTCGACGCTGCGATCTGCGCCCTCGGGCTCATGTACGTTCCCGAGCCGGGGATCGCGCTGTCCGAGATGCGACGGGTGCTGCGCCCGGGGGGGAGGGCGGTCGCCGCGGTCTGGGGTGCCCGCGCGAACTGCGGGTGGGCCGGGATCTTCCCCGTGGTCGATGCGCGCGTGAACACGGACGTTTGCCCGATGTTCTTTCAGCTCGGTACCGGCGAGACCCTCGCACGCTCGTTCGGTGCGGCGGGGTTCACGGACGTGGGCACCGAGCGCATTTCGACGCGATTGCTCTACGAGTCCGAGGAGGAGGCGCTGGCCGCGGCGTTCGCAGGAGGGCCAGTCGCCATGGCGTACTCACGCTTCGATGACGACCTCAAGGCGGAGGCCCACGCCGACTATCTCGAGTTGATCGCCGGCTACCGCGTGGGTGAGGGGTACGACATCCCGGGCGAGTTCGTCGTGGTCCGCGGAACGCGCCCTGCCTGACGCCGTCAGCCGAAGACCCCGGCGATGATCTCGACCAGCGTCTCGAACACGCTCGCGGCCGCCTCTCCCAGAACCTCGAGGATCCCGGGGGCGGCTTCCAGGGCCGCCGAAGCCACCTTGCCGGCCGCGATCGCACCGTAGACGACGAGGTCGGGCGCCCACACGAGCGTCTCGAGAAGGACCTCGGACCCGTCGCGAGCCACCTTCGCGACCTTTCCCTGCTCGCGGTACTTGGCGACCAGCCGATCCCGCTCCAGCGTCCATATCGCATCCAGCTCGTGGCGATCGAACCAGACGCCGTCGCAGCGGCGACAGACGTCGACCACGAGCTCATCGTGAGCGATCCGCTTCATCGTCTCCGCGCAGCGCGGGCAATCGAGACGGTTCTTCGCGTCGCAGATCGGGCATCTATCGGCATCGCGCTCCACGAACGAGCGGCACGAGTGGCACCGGGCGCGGTGCGCGTCGGCGCCCGCGTCGACCCGGTCCCACAGAGCGTGCGGCCGCGCGCCACGCAGCTTCTGGATCTCGCCGACCTCGAACCACATGCCACCGCAGCGCGGGCAGTCATCGAGAACCAGTTCGTCGCCAACGGCGAGCTTTTCGAGCTTCACGCCCAGACACACCGGGCAGGGCCAGCGGGTCTCGAGCCCGTTCACGAGTCGGTCTCGCCGCGCGGCTCCTCGAGGTCGAAGCCGCGGTCGGGCCGCGCGTCGAGCAGCGGGCGGGCCGACGACTTGTCCTCCAGGTGCTCCACATCGTGGAAGGCGTACACGAGGACGCCCGACTCGGTCACCTCGATGTCCGCGATCTCACGCGCCATCAGTTCGTCGAGGACCCCCTTCGCCTCGGCCGCCGGCACTCCGAGCTCGCCCGCCGCCTCGACGATCGTGAGCCGTCCGTCGTGCCGTCCCGCCAGCCGGATGAGCTCCGCCTCGATCGTCTCGAGACGAAGCGCCTCCTGACGGGCCGTTAGCGAGCGCCCGCCGGTGAAGTGCGATCGGAGCAGCACGCCCCCGGTAACGCCGGGCAGGACGACCGAGATGAGGAACGCCGCGATGGTGGCGGCCGTTCCGAACGAGGCCCCCGACGTCATGAACCCGAGGAACATGAATGCGGCGACGGCCAGCAGGCCGCCGCCGCCCCACAACCGCCCGGACGCCATGCTACCTCCGGATCGTCCGGTACCGGCCGAGATCGCGATACCGCTCGAACAGCCGCTCCTGCCGGCTGTCGTCGGGCATCTCGCGGCCACCGATGAACACGTGCTCCGCCGACGTCGAGAGCTCGAATGGGTCACCGGACCATACCACGACGTCCGCCACTTTCCCCTGTTCGAGACTGCCCATCTCGCCTGCGACGCCGAACACCGTCGCGGGTCCGAGCGTGACGGCCCGCAACGCCGCGGCGTGATCCAGCCCGTTCGCCACCGCCAGCCCGGCGTTGTGCGTCATCGCGCGGCCCCCGGGTAGCAGCACCTCTACACCCGCGGCGTCGAGGACCCCCGCCGTCTGCAGCGACGCACCGAGACCGTCCATGGTCGGAAGGTTCGCCGTGGAGTTCACGATCACCGCGACGCCATTCTCGGCCAGTTCGTCGGCGACCATCCAGGCCTCCGCGCCGCCCGCGATCACCATCCGGATGTCGAACTCGTCCTTGAGGCGCAGAGCGAGACGCAGGTCGCTCGCACGATTCGCGCTCACCACCAGCGGAACCCGGGCCTGGATCACGCCGCCGAGGGCCTCGAGATCACGCGTGTTGAGGCTGGATCGTCCGCCCTCCGCGAGCGGGTCTTCCGGTGCGTCCTCGTCGTCGTCACCGTCGCGAGCGTCCGATCGGATCTTCGCGCGAGCGTCCCACAACGCGTCGTGCAGACGCCGGTAGTTCGCAGCCCGCGATCCGCCCGCCCGACCCGATCCGGCCTCGCCCATCGCCGTGTAGATCGCGACGGACTCGTCTCTGATCATGTCGAAGACCGACTCGCCGTCGAGTGCCACGACAGCGCCCTGTCCGGTGAAGAGATTCCCTCCGCCGGGTTGGACGACGGACGATGTGACCCCCCGAAGACGCGTGATGGGGATCCGCGTCGCGTCCGGGTTGACCGCCCAGACGGGGTTGAACGATGCGCCGAGGTCGGCTTCGCTCGTCGATGCATCGGACGCCCCGGGGGCCCCGAGCGGAATCTCGCTCAGCCCGATGCCCGAGGCGGGGTCGATGAACCCGGGAGTGACAATCTTCCCGGTCCCGTCGATGGTGCGCGCGCCGCCGGGAATCGGCACCGAGGTCCCGATCGCCGAGATGCGCCCGCCGTTCATGATGATCGTGCCGCCCGAGATCACCTCGCCCGAGACCGTGTGGATCTCGGCGTTCGTGATCGCCACGGCCTGGCCGGCGACCTGGCCGCTGGCCGCGAACGACAACGCGAGCCCGAAGGCTACTGCCGTTCCGCGTCTCATCGTCCCGTCCCCGCGGGCATGCCGAGCATGAAGTCCCCGTATATGATCGGGTCGGGCTGGCTGCGATCGTACATGAGCGCGCCGTCGATGAAGACGTTCTCGGCGTGCGAGTAGACGCTGAACGGATCGCCGGTCCAGATCACGACGTCCGCCATCTTCCCGGTCGCGATCGAGCCCGTGCGGTCGTCCACGCCCATCGCCTTCGCCGGGTTCGAGGTGACCCACCGGATCGCCTCTTCGCGCGGAATCATGATTCCTTCCTCGGCAGCGGCCCGCATCGCGACGGCGGCGTGCTGGTTCAACCGCTGGATCTCCACCGGGGAGTCGGAGTGGACGATCGCGCACGCCCCCGCCTCGTGGACGAGCGCCACGTTCTCCTCGATGCCGTCGTAGGCCTCGAGTTTGAACCCGAAGTTCCCCGACCCCCACATCGACGCGCAGATGTCGTTCTCCGCCAGGTAGTCGCGGACCTTGTAGCCCTCGACGGCGTGGTGGAACGAGGCGATCGAGTATCCGAACTCGTTGGCGATGTTGATCATGTTGACCATCTCATCGCCCCGGTAGCAGTGGTTGTGGATGCGGACCTCGCCCACGAGCACCGCGGCCAGCGTCTCGAGCTGGAGGTCGCGGTCGGGCATGTCCGCGGCCGGCGACCCCGCGTCCCACCAGGCCTGCCACTCTCTCAGATACTCGGTCGCGGCGATCCAGCCCATCCGGTAACCGGCACCGTTCCCCATCGCGGACGCAGGGAACTCGTCCTTTTGGCCGTAGACCCGCTTGGGATTCTCGCCGCACGCCATCTTCAGGGCGTGCGGGGCGTTCGGGAACTTCATGCCCTGCACGGATCGAGACGGCACGTTCTTCAGCGAGACGCCGCGGCCGCCGAACAGATTGCCCGATCCCGGCAGGATCTGAAGCGACGTGATCCCTCCGGCGAGCGCGTGCCCGAACCCGGGGTCCTGCGGCCATACGCCGTGCTCGGCCCATACCTCTGCGGTATTCGGCGCGGTCAACTCGTTGCCGTCGGCCTGCGACTCGATCCCCGGAGACGGGTAGTTTCCGAGGTGCGAGTGCGTGTCGATGATGCCGGGCGTCACCCACTTGCCCGACGCGTCGATCACATCGGCGCCCGCCGGTGGCGAGACGTTCGCGCCCACCGCGGTGATGACGCCGTTTTGCATCACGACGGTCCCGCCGTCGATTCGCTGTCCGTCGCCGGTGAGGATCGTGGCGTTCGTGATGGCCGTCGTCTGAGACGGGAACGGCTGGTATGTCGACGGGAACGGATCGGGGAATCTGCGCTCGGCCTGTGCCGAGAGCGTCGCCGGGGCGATCACCGCGAGGGCGAGTACGCACCGGATGACCCGATGCCGGATCAACTCCGTGAGCATAGGGACCTCCTGGGCTGGGTACGGCGACCGGCGGCGTGCTCGACCCCGGCCGCTTCGTCGCGTCGAGCCCGGAGCGTAGGCAACCGCGCGCGGGTGCGCTATGCGGTGGAGCCTGCGCGAGCGGCCGCCGGACGGGTCCGCTGCCGGGTTCTACTCCTCGGCGGGTCCGTACCCCCCACCGCCGGGAGTGTGGATGCAGACGACGCTGCCGCCGCGGACCCGGACGCTGTCCTTTCCGGCAAGCTTGAGCGTCTCGCCCTCACGCGTCTCCACCGAGTTGCGTCCCGTCGCCCCCGGCTCACCACCCTCGAGGCCATAGGGCCTGCCCACCCGGCGGTCGCTCAGGATCGTCACGGTGGCGTCCCCCAGCATCTCGAGCTCGCGCTCGATCCCGTCGCCCCCCCGCGTCGTGCCCTTCCCGCCGGTCCCGCGACGCACCGCGTAGCGGCGGACCCGATACGGATAGGCGTGCTCGAGCGCCTCGATCGGCGTGTTCAGGCTGTTCGTCATGTGGCAGTGGGTGGCGTCCAGTCCGTCCGCCCAGGGCCGCGCTCCCATCCCACCGGCAATCGTCTCGTAGTACGCGAACGGTTCACCTGTACGTGGATCGGTCCCTCCGATCGTCAGGTTGCTCATCGTTCCGTAGCTCGCGGCCGGGATGCCGCCGGGCATCGCCCGCGAGAGAGCGCCGAGGACGACGTCGACGATGCGCTGCGAGGTTTCCACGTTGCCGCCCGCCATCGCGGCCGGGGCCTTCGCGTTGACCAGTGAACGCTCAGGGGCGATCACTGTCAGCGGCTGGATCGTCCCCCAGTTCGACGGCACGGCGAAGGGGACGATCACACGGAAGCAGTACATCGTGGCGGACAGCGTGATCGCGTCGTTCGCGTTCACCGATCCGGCCGCCTGCGCGCACGTTCCGGTGAAGTCGATCGTGGCGTCGTCTCCGTCCACCGTGAGCGCGACGACGATCGGGAGCGGCCCGTTCCCCTGACCGTCGTCGTCCATCGCATCCTCGAATCGGTACTCCCCGTCGGGGATACGCCGGATGGCCTCGCGCGTCATCCGTTCCGCGTAGCCCTGCAGGTGTCCCATGTACTCCGAAACGACGTCGGCCCCGTAGCGCTCGACCAGGCCGAGAAGCCGCCGCGCGCCGGTCCGGTTGGACGCGATCTGTGCGGTCAGGTCGCCCTCGCGCTCGACCGGCGTACGCACGTTGGCGAGCACCAGGTCGAGGATGTCGCGCTGCAGCTCGCCGCCCCGCACTAGGAGCACAGGCGGGATCCGGATCCCCTCCTGGAAGATCTCGGTCGCGAGCGGCATGGACCCCGGCGTCATCCCGCCGACGTCCGAGTGGTGCGCGCGGTTCGCCACGAAGAATGTCGGCTTCACGTCCTGCCCGGCCTCCGCCCGAACCACGTCGTCCTCGAGGAAGACCCCCTCGACCAGCGTGATGTCCGGGAGGTGGGTGCCTCCCCGGAAGGGGTCGTTCACCATGACCACGTCCCCGGGCCTCAAGTCGACCGCGTCGATCGCGGCCTCCACCGACGTGGGCATCGACCCCAGGTGTACCGGCATGTGCTCACCTTGGGCGACCATGCGTCCATCGCCGTCGAAGATCGCGCACGAGTAGTCGCGTCTCTCCTTGATGTTTGGGGAGAACGACGTCCGGCAGAGGGTGACGCCCATCTCCTCCGCGACCGAGTAGAACAGGTTGCGGAAGACCTCGAGCGTGATCGGATCCCAGCTCGACTCGGCCCCCGTCACAGGTCGATCCCCGTGTCGCGCGCGCCATCTCCCGGCAGGTGGGCGCGGTGCTCCGCGCCGGCGAGGATCGCCACACCGACGAACGCGATCCCCATGGTGACCATTGGCGCCACGCCGGACGCGAGCACGATCGCGAAGGCGGTGACGACGCTCATCCCGAGCCGGATGGGGTGAGCCCGACCCGTCGCGCGCCACAGCGCGAGCGCCATGGACCCGGTGAACAACGCGACCCCGAGCCCCAGCGCGAGCCGGTCGGGCAGGTCCAGCGGGTCGATCGGGTGCTGCACGATCTCCTCGGCTCCGGCCGCGAAGCCGATCACTCCTAGGATCAGCGGGAAGTGGAACAGGCTGAACGCATCGCGGCCCAGACGCGCCTGGTGCCGGCCGCGGACCTTCTCCATCTCCGCGTCCAGCGACGGCTTCGCGCACGCGAAGTAGCTCCACCAGAGCGCACACGCCGTGGCGACCGTCAGCGCGCCGACCACGAGCAACGTCGGTGTGATCTCCGCACCCGTCAGCCCGATCCCGGCGACGATGAGCGACTCGCCGAGCGCGATGATCACGAACAGGCCGTGACGTTCGACGAAGTGTTCGGGGCGCAGGTCCCAGTCGTCCGACTCGCCGCCCACCAGCGCGGCGATCACGTCCAGAAGAATCGCCAGACCCCAGAGCCAGATCTGCGTCGATCCGCCGGCGATCGCGCCGGCCAGAACAGCGGCCAGACCGCCCACGGACATCAAAGCAAACGTACGGACCGCGGCGTGCTGCGACGGGCCTGCCAGCCAGGTCACGCGGATGTAGACCCAGAGACCGATCACCCGGACGAGCACGTACGGCAGCGCGAACCACAGCGCCCGATCGCCGAACGCTCCGGGTACCGATACGGCCATGAAGAACGCCACCGCGGTGGCGAGCAGCGTGGCGAGCTCGATCTTCGGGTGGGTCGTGTCCGCGGCATTGAGGGCCCACGTGAACTGTGTCCACGCCCACCAGACGAGCCAGAACAGCACGATGGTCTGACCGGCCCCGCTCCAATCGAGGTGATGGTGGAGGAACCCGACCGCCTGCGTAACCGAGAACACGAATACGAGATCGAAGAACAGCTCGACGAACGTGACGCTCTGGTCTTCGGGCGAGACGAGGGACGAAGGTGAACTAGCCGACATGTGCCTGCTCCAGCGTGTTCCGTTCTAGGGTCATCGATCGCTGCTCCATCACCGAAAGCAGTGCGATTCCAGTGAACGCCAGCCCCAGCGTGATCAACGGCGACACACCTGCAACCAGGATGACGGTGGCTCCGGTCACGACGCCGAGCACGAATCTCGCAACCGGCGGTCGCCCGGTCGCACGCCACAGGGCCATCCCCATGATCCAGACGAACAGGATCACGCCGCTTCCAAGCGCGACGCGATAGGCCTCACCGAGCGGGATCGTGGGTCTGAGGAGGGTTTCTTCGACCGCCGCGGCGATCGAGATGACACCCAGCACCAACGGGAAATGCAGGAGCGTGTAGGCGTCCCGGGCGAGAGCACGTCTCCGCCCGCCCGTCTGCTCACCGAACCGGGTATCCAGCAGGGGTTTCGCGTTCCCGAAATGGCTCCACCACAACGCACAGCTCATCGCGACGGCCAGCGCACCCGCCCCCATCAACGCGGCCGACGGGCCCACGCCGGCGAGGGTGGCGGCGGCGGCGAGGAGGGACTCACCGATCGCGAACATTACGAACCGCCCGTAGCGCTCGACGAAGTGCTTCCTGTGCAGCGGCCAACGCCCGTCGCCGGTCCTGGGCAGCGTCCCGGCGAGGTCCAAGAAGATCGCCAGTCCCCAGAGCCCGTAGAGAACCGATCCGCCGATCGCGGCGCCCACGAGAATCCCCGCGAGACTGACGACGGAAAGGATGACGTGTGTCGCAAGAACGCGATCGAACGTGGGGTCGAGCGCCGTCCCCACCCTGACGTGCAGAACGACGCCGAAGAGGCGCAGGACGGTGTACGCCGCTGCGAACCACAGGACGTCCCCGACATAGGCACCGGGGACCGTGACCGCCATGACGAAGGCCAGCGAGGTCGCGACGAGTGTGGCGAGCCTGATACCCGGGTGGGTCGTATCCGCGGCGTTGAGGGCCCAGGTGTAACGGTTCCAGACCCACCAGACGAGCCAGAAGATCAGCACGCTGTGGCCCACGCCGGGCCAGGTGAGCCGGTCGTGCAGAACGACGACGATCTGGGCGGCCGAGAAAACGAACACGAGGTCGAAGAACAACTCGACCGGGGTCACGCCCTGGTCGTCCGGGGAGACGATCGACCGGGCCCTGCCTCCGCTCAAGGCGTGATCACCAGGTTGCCGAGCTCATCGATGTGGCACGCGGCCCCGGGGGGCAGAAACGTCGTCGTGCTGTACTCCACGATGACGGCCGGTCCGGCGAACTCGTGGCCTGCTCCCAGACGGTCGCGATCGATCAGTACGCCGTCGTGGCGCTCGCCGCCGTACACGACCTCATGGCGACCGATCACGGCCGCACTCGCGTCCGGATCCCCGACGGCCCGGGTCTCCAGCTCGGGCTTCTCGGTGAGCGCGATCGCTCGGATCCGGATCGTCACGACGTCGACCGACCGCCCCGGATCCGCGTAACCATAGCGCTGCTCGTGCCGTGCATGGAACGCGGACACCATCTCGCGGCCGAAATGCGCAGCACTGCTGCGCATTTCCTCCGAAGACGCATCGACCGCCAGTTCGAACCCCTGTCCTGCGTAGCGAAGGTCGGCCAGACGCTCGAAGCGGAGCGTCGACTCCTCGAACCCCTCCGCCACGAGCTCGCCGCGCCCGAGCTGCTCGAGCGACTCGAACTCGGCCTCGAGGGCCCCCGGCTCGAACTCCGCGACCGGGCGCAGGACCGATCGCGAAAAGTCGCGAATCGGGTCCGCCATCAGCATCCCGAGGGCCGAAAGCGTCCCGGCCCCCGCAGGGACCATCACTCTCGGGATCCCGAGAGCGCGCGCCAGATCCACGGCGTGCAGCCCCCCGGCGCCGCCGAAGCAAACGAGCGAGAAGTCCCGCGGATCGAAGCCGCGCTCGAGCGAGATGACGCGGATGGCCCGCTCCATCGTCGCGTTCGCGACGCGCACGACGCCCTCCGCCAACTCGACGGCCTCGAGGCCGAGCCCGGCAGCGAGCTCCGTTATGGCATGCTCGACCCCGGCTTCCTCCAGTGTCCGCGTGCCCCCGAGGAAATGCCGCGCGGACAGGCGACCGAGAAACAGGTTGGCGTCCGTTACGGTCACCCGCTCGCCACCCCGCCCGTAGCAGATCGGACCCGGGTCGGCCCCAGAGCTCTCGGGCCCGACGCGCAGCGACCCGCCCGGATCCCGGTATGCGATCGACCCGCCGCCCGCCCCGACGGTGTGGATGTCGATGACGGGAACGCGGATTGGCAGCCCGCCGATCTCGGCCTCGGACGTGCGCGTCAGCTCGCCCGCGCAGAGGCTCACATCCGTCGACGTCCCGCCCATGTCGAACGTGATCGCATGATCGTGGCCGGCCAGCCGGGCGATCTCGAACCCGCCGACCGCCCCGCCCGCCGGCCCGGACAGGATCGTCTGTACCGCGAGCCGGCTCGCGGCATCCAGCGAAACGACACCGCCGTTCGACGCCATGATCTTGACGCGGTCCGGATCCAGGGTCTGGCCGAGCTTACCGAGGTACTTCGACATGACCGGTCCGACGAACGCGTTGACGGCCGTCGTGCTCGTCCGTTCGTACTCGCGGAACTCGGGAAGGACGTCGCAGGACGCGGACACGAAAACGTCGGCGTCCCGCAGCTCATCGGCGTCCCGCAGCGCATCGGCGAACATCCGTTCGTGCTCGGGATTCGCGTACGAGTGAAGGAAGCAGATCGCCACGGCGTCCGGCCTTTCGGCAAGTACGTTCGCGACCGCACCCGCGAGCTCGATCTCGTGCAGCGGCGTGACGACCTGTCCCCGCTCGTCGAGCCGTTCGGTTACGCCGATCCGTCGCTCCGGCGGGACGAGAGGCTCGGGCTTCGTCACGGCGAGGTCGTAGATCTCGGCCCGCGCCTGTCGCCCGATCTCGATCACGTCCTCGAACCCCGCCGTCGTCACCAGCGCCACGCGGGCACCTTTCCGCTCGAGGAGGGCGTTCGTGGCCACGGTCGATCCGTGGATCACCCGCGTGGTTGCCAGGGCCGCGTCGCCCAGGACCTCTCGCAGTCCCTGGATCACCGCGCGGCTGGGGTCATCCGGCGTCGAGGGCACCTTGTGAATACGGATCGAGTCTCCCTCGACCAGCACGACATCGGTGAAGGTCCCACCGGTATCGATGCCGACGATCGCCAAACTCACGCAGGATCCCCCTCATATACGAACCGTTCTACCGCTCCGTGAATCCGGTCGACGGTTTCCTCGCTCGGTGGCGACGTGAATCGGCTTACCGCGCCGGCCACGACGAAGTTTGCCAGCAACCCCCAAACCCCGCCGTGAAGCCCCAGCGGGTGCGAGACGATGACGAGCGTGATGTAGAGCGTGAGCAGACCCGCGGCGATCCCGGCGAGCACGCCCGCCTTCGTCGTCAGGCGTCGCGACGGGAAGCACACTCCCAGCATGGCCGGCATGAGCTGGAGCGCCCCGGCTCCCGACAGAGTCACGAGTACGACGAGGAACTCGAACGTCCCGACGGAAAGGACGTACCCGATTGCGAGAAGCGCGACGACGATGAGGCGGCCCACGAAGATGTAGTGCCCTTCCTCGCGATCCGTCACCATGTACCGCTGATACACGTCGCGCGTGAGCACCGTCATGTTCGAGTGCAGGATCGAGTCGAGCGTCGACATCGCGGCGGCCGTAGCTCCGGCGAGGATGATCCCGGTGAGCCACGCCGGTGCGTAGGCGAACAGCATCTCCGGGAAGATCCGGTCCGGCACCGCGATGTCCGGCATCACGAGCGCCCCGCCGAGTCCGACGAGCGCGGCCGGAATGAAGAGCGTCATTAGATAGATCGGCGTCGTCGCGCCCAGCCACTTGATGGTCTTCCCCGAGGCGGCCGTGTAGTAGCGGATGATGAGGTGCGGCTGGAAGACGATGCCGAACGACAGCACGATCACCATGCCGAACCACATGCCGGGGGTGAAGAAGCCCTCCGGGCCGGGGAGGGTGAGCAGATCCGGCCTTTCGGCCGCGACGCGTTGCCACAGCTGGATCGGGCCCCCGAAGAGCTCCTCCGCGAGCACCAGCGCGCCCACCCACACGGCGATGTACATCCACGCGCCCTGCACGACGTCTGTCCAGTAGACGGCTCGCAGACCTCCGGCGATCAGATACGCTGCCGCCACGACGAGCAGGATCAGGGTGCCGAGCTCGAACGAGATCCGGTCGCCCGAAGCCACGGACAGGATGTACCCGAGACCCTGCGCCTGGACCTGGATGTAGAGGATCGTGAAGAGCACGGACACGATCGCCGTCACGATCCTCACCGCGTCGGACTCGTAGAAGTCCGCCAGCATGTCCGCCGGCGTGATGTATCCGAAGTTCTTTCCGAGCGCCCAGATCCGGGATCCGAGGACGTAGGTGATCGCCCCGACCAGCACCGTCCACGCGCCCGCCGCCCAGAATCCGATGCCGTGCGTGTAGAAGAAGCCGCCCGATCCGAGGAACGCGAATGCGGAGTGATAGGTCGCGCAGACGGTCAGATAGAGGACGACGAATTTGGCCTTCCGGCCGTACAGCAGGAAGTCCTCGAGATCTCCGGACATCCGCCGATTCGCCACGACCCCGATTACGATGGTCGCGAGCAGGTAGAGGAAGATCAGGCCGGTTGCGACGACCCAGGCCTCCATCAGAAGCGTCCCCTCCGTTGAACGGCGCGGCCCGTCACAGGTCCTTCCTCTTCGCCCACAACAGGACTGTGATCAGGGCCACGTAAAGAATGAAGAGGTAGGCGTAGAGGAACGGTACTCCACCGACCCACGGCTCCACGCGGTTTGCCAGCCAGAACACGAGCGGCGGCTGCGTGAACGCGAAGAGCGCCAGGAAGGCACAGACCGCGAGGCGGCCGGCAGATGTGCGCGGGACGTAATGAGATCGGGCCGGTTTCATGGTGGGAGCCAAGCTATCCGGGAGCGGCCGCGCGGCGCGAGGCCGCTCCCGATGACACTCCGTTGCCTCGGCCCCCCATCCAGTGGATTCCCTCGATAGACACGCCACCACCCCGGAGCGTAGTGATGTTTACGATTCGTAAGGATGCATACGGGCCGTGACGGGTAGTGAGGCCGCTGGGCGGTCCGTCTCGCGCGAGCGCACGCCGCTGGAGTACG